>CAWENP010000016.1:0-13878 GCA_963810495.1 uncultured delta proteobacterium | reverse complement strand
AAGTCCGGCGCGTCTGCCATTCCGCCACTCTCGCGCGAGTGGCCATCAATATAGGAAATTCAGGCGCTGATTGGCAGTGCGCCGTCCAGCGACGGGCGCTCTAGCTCGCTCGCGACGCAGCGGCGGCGTCACGTGGGTTCATGCCTGCCATCTCGGCCATCTTTCACCCTCCTCGTGAAGCGGTGAAGCTTCGGTATTAAAGCGGCAAGCCCCTCGTTTAGCCAACCCTGCTGCCCCACGCCCTCACGACCCGACACGTGGCGCCGTAATTCGCGGAAAAAAAAGTCTCGCTGTTTCGAAGCCAAGTGTTGCGGCGGCGCAACTGCGAATCGGCACTCAGCCGACATAGCTAGGTTCCGCGACTGAAAGAATTTATTAGCCTTCGCATGCGCTTTGGCACGTTGAATGCGTCCGGCGGTATGTAGGCTGGTAGAAACGATATGACAATCGAGACCCGAATCCGGGCCGCAATCGACCGCGTACGGGAGCAGTCGTCGAGCATCCCCGACATAGACCAACTGTTTGTCTCGCTGAAAAGCGACTTCCCAGAAATCGGGATCGCCACTGACGACCCCGAGGGCGAACGCGCCTGCATCGGGCTCATGCTCATGACACTGAAGATGCTGATGCCGGAATGCAAAGCCATTATGGAGACGTTCGCCAAAAAGCGGAACCCAAAGGTCGCAAATGCAGCGACCAAAGAGTCGCGAGTAATTTCACTATACCGGGCGGTAGACGGAACCTGGAAGCACAAGTTGTTTAACGAACAACAGAGGCGCGCGGCCGAGTTGATCACCCTGTACAAGGAATCTGTCGCACCCACGAAGGATGAAGATCAACTTCTCGTGCGAACCGGCTTGGCGACGCGGGCCGACTTTATCGAGGCGCTGGCGTGCGAGTCCGATTCGTCGTGCATCGCCGATTTGAAACTTTGGCTGGATCGGCTGGAGCCGCATTGGCGCAGCCAGCCGAAAATGACCTTCGTCGAGGCCCAAGCGTTGTGGGAGACAGACCAGCGCCGAGCCTGATGGATGGGTCTGCGATGGCGGGCGATGCACACCCGGTGCGATCCGGGGAAGAGGCCAGATTTTCAACTATTGGTCGTTCAGGCGCTGATTGGCAGTACGCCGTCCTTCCGCGATGGACGCTCTAGCTCGCTCGCGAAGGCGCTCGAATTCGCGCCTGCGGACGCCTGCGCCGCGCGCAGGCGATCGCGGAGTTTCTCGGCGAGCCCGCGCACGTATGGCTCGCGAAACATCGGCTGGCCGTGAAATCCTTCGACATCGATTACTTCAAGGCCTCCGGCCGCAAGCCGGCTCCATCCGAGCAACGGATCGGTAGCGTAGATTTCGTTCGACGGCTGCGCGGGCACTCGGAATAACGTGATCGGGCGCGGATAGGGGAGCGGGCGATAGCGGCGCTTGGCCGCGAAAGCCACCGTGAGAAAATCGAAGTAGAGACTTTCCTGCGAGAGCTCGCGGCCGGCGAGCTTGCGCCAGCGGATCTCCAGGCGCTGCGTCCAGAGCTTGAACATCTCGCGGCGCATCTCGGACCATCGGCGCTCCGGCGGCTGCGGAAAAGGATTGCCGACCAGGCGGAACAGGTGAAATCGCGCGGGCGCGTTGCGGCGTAACGTCGGATATCCGGGCGCGCGCGTGTCGAACAGCGCCAGCAGGCCGACCTCCTCTCCGGCGCGCACCAGCTGTTGCGCCATCTCGAACGCCACGATACCGCCGTACGACGAGCCGCCCAGGTAATACGGCCCGCGCGGCTGCATCGCGCGCATCTCGCGCACGAAATAGGCGGCGAGCGAATCCACCGTGCGTAGCGCCGCTCGCTGGCCGTCCTGCCCCGGAGGCTGCAAGCCGTAAAACGGCTGATCGTGTCCCAGATGGCGCGGCAGTTCGGCCAGCGAGAGCACGTCGGTGCCGGCGCCCGCCGCGCAAAAAAATCCCGGCCGATCGCCGTGCGGCTGCAACGCCACGATCGCCGGCCACGCCGGCGACCAGCTCGCGTCGCGCAGGGTCGCCGCCTGCCGCGCCACGGTCGGGGCCTCGAGCAATGCCGAGATCGGCAACCGCTGCCCGCATACACTCTCGACCTGGCTGACCAGCTCCAGCGCGAGAATCGAGTCTCCACCCAGCTCGAAGAAGTCGTCGCGGATACCGACCGGCCGAAGCTTGAGCACCTCTTCCCAAATCGTCGCGAGACAGAGTTCCAGCCGGTCGCGCGGCGGATGCGCGCCTGAACGCGCCGGCTCGGGATCGGGCAGCGCGTCGCGGTCGATCTTTCCGTTCGACGTGAGCGGCAGAGAATCGAGCCGCACGAACGCCGACGGCACCATCGACGCCGGGAGCGTGCGCCCAAGCTGGCCGCGCAGCGCGGCAGGCGAGGCCTCGCCCACCACGTAGGCCACCAGGCGAGTCTCGCCGCAGCGGTCGGGGCGGCCGGCCACCGCGGCCTCGCGGACCGCGGGGTTCGCCAGGAGCGCGGCCTCGACCTCGGCTGTCTCCACGTACTGACCGCGGACCTTCACCGCCGATTCGCGGCGGCCCAGATGAACCAGGCATCCGTCGGACAGGATCATTCCGCGGTCGCCCGTGCGGAACATCCGCCTCCCGTCGGGACGGGTCGAGAGCACCGCCGCTGTCAGTTCGGGATTGCGCCAGTAGCCGCAAAAAAGATATTCGCTGCGAATCGCGATCTCGCCCGCGCGGCCATCGGCGATCTCGCGGCCTTCCTCGTCGAGCACGACGACTTCCGTATCGGCAACCTCGTAGCCGACCGGAACTATCGATCCGTTGAAGGTGGTGGCGTCGTCGATGAAGAACATCCGGATGCTGTTCATCTCCGTGGCGCCGAGGCTCGCACACAGGATGCTCGTCGTCGGTAGGTGCCTGCGGAAAAGCTCGACATCCCTGACCGTGGTCGCTTCGCCGCCCAGCTTGAGCAGGCGAAGCGCCGGCAGTGATGCTCCCTCGGGCAGCGCGGCGACGAGGCGGCGGAACACCGTCGGCACCGAATGGTAGACGGTGATTCTCTCGCTTGCGAGCCAGTCCGCCAGCCTGTCGAATCCCCCCGCGCGCAGGTCAAATGGATGCAGCGAGGCGCCGTTCAGCAACGCGCCGAAGATGTCTGACACCGAGGCGCCGACGTCATAGAGCGGCAGCAGGGCATGGCGGTCGGCGGCGTCGAGGTGGACGCCGTTGGTGTACTTCATGATGTTGTGCAGGACGTTGCGATTGCTCTGGACGACGCCCTTGGGCTTGCCGGTGGATCCCGAGGTGTAGAGGATGTAAGCGATCGCGCAGGGCGGAATCGCCAGGCCAAGGTTTTCCGCCGAGAGCCGATCGCCGAGCCGGTCGATCGACATGATCGTTGGTGACTTGATCGTTGGGGGGATGATTTTCACCGATTCGCGCGCAAGCTCGCGGGCAAGCGCGGCGTTGCGATCGTTGGTGACGATCACGCCGGCGCCGCAATCTTCGAGGATCGCGGCGAGCCGCGCGGCCGGATGGGTCGGGTTCAGCGCAACGTAGCATCGCGCGGCCTTGAGCACGCCGAGCATCGCCGCGACCGCCGGCGCGCCGTGCTCGAACAGGAGCGCGGCGGGGCTCTCGTTCGCCGCCGGCGCGTCGGCGAGCAGCGCCCTGCCGATACGGTTCGCCCGGGCGTTAAGCTCAACGTAGTTCCACTCGTGCACGCCGTCGCGAAGCGCGAGCGCCGCCGGCCGCCGCGCCGCCTGCGCCTCGAAGCGGGTGGCGATCGACTGCTCCACTTCGCCGCGTTCGAAAGGGGTGAAGGCGTTGTCCGGCCCTGGGCATCCGCGGCCGGGGGCGTGCGCAGAGTGGACGGCGGAATTGGATGAATCGATCATAGTCGGCGCGGCGGCGCATCGGGCGTGGTTGGTCCAAGATAGCCGTTTTGTTCAGCGGCGCAACTGAGCGGTTGCCGCCGGCACCCCGTCGCGGATAACCGGACGGAATGGTAGTGTTGAACGGATCGAGCTTAGGCCAACTAGCTTGGCGAAAAGGACCAGAAGGTTAAGTGCGTAAACAGATCATTCATACTGCGACTTCCACGACGGCAGTGCCGCCCGGCGGCTGTATCTTTTTGACCGCGGCACTGGTCGCGTCCACCACGGCGTTGATCGCCGTTGCGCTCGCGCTCGCGAGCCCTGCGCGCGCCGCGGCGACGGGCTCCGATCCGGTGCTGGCGCAGATCGGCGGCCACAAGATCACGCAGCAGGAAGTCGATGCCAGGATAAAGATCCAGCTCTACGACGCGCGCAAAGAGGCGCTGGACCAGATGGTGGACGACTATCTGCTCCAGCAGGCCGCCAAAAAAGACAAGCTCAGTGTCGCCGACTACGTCAAGCGCGAAGTCGACGACAAGGCGGTGGCCGATATCAACGACGCGACGGCCAAGAAGTTTTACGATGAGAACAAGGACAAGATTCCGGTGCTCAAGACCGCCGGCTCGTACGACAAGATCAAGGATCGCCTGATCGCAGCACTGCGCCAGCGCGACGCCCAGCAACAGCACGAGCAGCTCCTGGCCCGGCTGCGCAAGGACGGCGGCGCCAAGATCCTGCTCGCGCCGCCGCGCATCAATGTCAACCTGAGCGCCGCCGGCCATCCCACGCTCGGCCCCAAAAATGCGCCGGTCACGGTGATTGAATTCGCGGACTTTCAATGCCCGTTCTGCAAGCGCTCAGAGGACGCGGTGAAAGCCATCCATGAGAAGTACGGCGACCGGATTCAGCTGGTGTTCATGGATTTTCCGCTGAGCTTCCACCCGCATGCGATGCCGGCCGCCAACGCCGCACGCTGCGCCGAGGCACAAGGCAAGTTCTGGCAATTCCATGACGCGCTGTTTGCCGATCAGTCCAAGCTCGAGCCCGCCGACCTCAAGGCGACCGCCAAGACGCTCGGGCTCGACACGGCCAAGTTCAACGCCTGCTTCGACAAGAACCAATACGGCGAGGCGATCCAGAAAGACCTGGAAGAGGGCCATAAGCTCAATGTGAGCGGCACGCCGACCTTCTTCATCGACGGGCGCGAAGTGGTTGGGGCGCAGCCGACGGAGAACTTCGTTAGCATAATCGATCAGGAGCTGGCCAAGGACGGGGATCACAACAAGAAGACGGCCGCCGCGGACTAGCGGAAATCGTCTCGTAGGATCTCAAACCGCCGGCCGCGACATCGCGGCCGGCGGTTTTTATTTTGGCACTAGGGTGTTCGCTCACTAACTATATTGCTACTAAGCTTGTCATCCTGAGGGTTTGTGAACTATTCAGAAAGCGCCGGAAGGTAAGCCGCGGGTGCCTCTTCTGTCATCCTGAGCGCAGCGAGCCTGCGAGCGTAGTCGAAGGACCTCGCGCGGTCCTCCGCGCGTCAAACCGAGATGATTGCACGTCAACGGATCATCGGAGCGCGACGTGGGTCGATCTGACTAATCAACAAAATCCCGAAATCGTGGACTTACGCGCGGAGGACCGCGCGAGATCCTTCGACTTCGGCAGCCTTCTCAGGATGACACAAAAGCCAAAACGCAAAATGCAAGAGCCAGAGCAGGATGATTCGGTTCAATTAGTGAGTGACGGTTCAATTAGTCAGTACGGATAGAACACGAAAAACAGAATCGACAGGATATTCAGCACCCACAGACCCGGGCGGATTTCGCGCCCTCGGCCTGCCGCCACCTTGAACCACGGATAGAGCACGAAGCCGGCGGTGATGCCGACCCCGATATTGTAAGTAAAACTCATCAGCGCGATTATAGCGAACGCCGGTAACAGCTCGGTGTAATCGTCGAAGTCGATCTTGCGGATCGGCGCGATCATCATCGCACCCACGATCACCAGCGCCGGACCATAAGCCTGCGGCGGAATCGCCGTCACCGTTGGCGCAAAGAATAGCGACACGCCGAACAGCATCGCCGTCACCACCGCGGTCATCCCGGTGCGCCCGCCAACGCGCACGCCGGCGGCAGATTCGATGAATGCGCCCGCGGTGGTGGTGCCAACCAGGGCGGCGAACGTGGTCGCGAGTGCGTCGGCCATCATCGGCCGCTCGATTTGCGGCAGATGACCCTGGTCGTCGAGCAGGCCGGTGCGCTCCGAAACGCCGACCAGCGTGCCCATCGTATCGACCAGCGCCATCACGAAGATCGTCAGCAGCACGCCGAAGAAGCCCCATCCGAACGCCGCGCTGAGATCGAGCTTGAAGAGAATCGGCGCGGGACTGGGCGGCGCGCTGACCCATCGAGGCGGCAAACTGGCGACGCCAAGCGCGAACGCCGCCGCCGAGGCGAGCAGGATGCCAAGCAGGATCGCGCCGGGCACGCGCCACAGCGTCAGCATCGCGATCGCGACGAAGCCGAAGATTGCCACCATCGCCGGCGCCGAGTTGAGCGCGCCGATCCTGACCGGCGCGCCGGCGACGCCGAGCGTCACGATGCCCGCCTCGTTGAGCCCGATGAAGGCGAGGAACAGCCCGATCCCGGCCGCGAAGCTGAAGCGGAGCCCCGGCGGCACCGCTTCGACTATCCATTGCCGCACGCGCGCGAGCGTCAGCAGCGTGAACAGCACGCCCGCGATGAACACCGCGCCGAGCGCCGTCTGCCAGCGGAAGCCCAGCACGCGCACCACCGTGTACGCGACGAAAGCGTTCTCGCCCATGTAGGGCGCGATCGCGAACGGCCGGTTCGCATAAAGCCCCATCACCAGCGTGCCGAACATCGCGGTCATCACGGTCGCGACCATCGATGGCCCCTCCGGGATGCCCGCCGCTTTCAGGATCGCCGGGTTGACCGCGACGATGTACGCCATCGTGACGAAGGTGGTGACGCCGGCCAGCACCTCGCGGCGCAGGTTGGTGCCGGCGGCTTCGAAGCCGAAGAATGCGGCGAGTCTTTGCTCCATCGATGGCGCTCCTTCCCTCGCGCACCCGCCGGATGCGTCGCCGGGCGCGCCCACCCTATATCCCGCGCGGCCGTTTTTCATCAACGCTGGCAGCGCGGCGCGGATGGTGCGAGAATCGCGCCGGAGAAATTCCGATGGAGAATCCGAAACCAGCATCGGCGCCGCCGCGCCCCGGCCACCGCTTAGAAAAAAAAGCGCCGCGCACGCTTTGCGTCGATATCGGCGGCACCGGCATCAAAGCCGAGTTGCTCGATGAGCGCGGCCGCCCGCTGACCGATCGTGCGCGCATCCCGACGCCCAAGGGCGCCACGCCGCGCCAGGTTATCGCCATCATCCGCAAGCTGGCCGCGGGCGAGGGCAAGTTCGATCGCGTCTCGGTGGGGTTTCCCGGCGTGACCAAGAACGGCGTCATCTATACCGCGCCCAACCTGGGCAAGGGATGGAACAATTTCGCGCTCGAGCAAAAGCTGCGCCGCGCGTTGGGGCGTCCGGTGCGCGTCGCCAACGACGCGGACGTGCAAGGCCTTGGCAGCGTCACGGGTCACGGTGTCGAACTTGTGATCACGCTCGGCACTGGCGTGGGCTCGGTGGTTTTCGTCAACGGCAATCGCATACACCTCGAGCTCGGGCATCACCCGTTCCATAAGGGCAAGACTTACGAGGACGAGCTGGGCCATCGGATGCTGCTCAAGAAGGGCAAGAAGTGGTGGAACAAGCGGCTGCGTGAGGCGATCGAGGATCTCAAAACCGCGTTCAACTACGATCGGCTTTATATCGGCGGGGGCGACGCCAAGTTCATTCGCTTCGAGCCGCCCGAGGGGGTGAAGATCGTCAGCAACGTGGAGGGGCTGCTCGGCGGAATCAAGCTCTGGCGGGACGTCGACGCGAAGCCGGCCGCGGCGGCGGGAGCCAAAGCGCCGCGTCGCATCAAGCGCCGGCGCAAGAGACGCGTCCCGGCGCAAACCTAGCGCTGGACGGCGTTCGCGATCGCCGGCGCCGTGCGCAATTCCGATGCGGCTTCCCATCGGCGGCGTATCGGCGATAGACTCCCGATAACTCAGTCGACCTGACATCGGGGCACTTGAATATTCGTTAGTCCAGGGAGAGAGACCGATGGCCGAAAAGCTGCGCAGCAAACTGATAACCGAAGGCATGCAGCGCTCGCCCAACCGCTCGATGCTTCGCGCGGTGGGCTTTCGCGACAGCGACTTTAACAAGCCGATCATCGGCGTCGCCAACGGCTATAGCACGATCACGCCCTGCAATATGGGACTCGACACGCTGGCGAAGCGTGCCGAGGCCGCGGTGCGCGGCGCCGGGGCAATGCCTCAGATGTTCGGCACGATCACGGTCAGCGACGGGATCGCGATGGGCACCGAGGGAATGAAATACTCGCTGGTCTCGCGCGAGGTCATCGCGGACTCGATCGAAACCGCTTGCGGCGCGCAGTCGATGGACGGCGTGGTCACGGTCGGCGGCTGCGACAAGAACATGCCGGGCGCGATGATCGCGATCGCGCGGATGAACATCCCGGCGATCTTCGTCTACGGCGGCACCATCAAGCCCGGCAATCTGAACGGCCGCGACCTCACGATCGTCAGCGCCTTCGAGGCGGTCGGCGAGTACAGCGCGCACAAGATCAGCGAGGCCGAGCTGCTCGAAGTCGAGCGCCACGCCTGCCCCGGCGCCGGCTCGTGCGGCGGGATGTACACGGCCAACACGATGTCGTCGGCGATCGAGGCGATGGGGATGAGCCTGCCGTATTCCTCGACGATGGCGGCGGAGGACGCCGAGAAGGCCGAGAGCGCCGCGCGCTCGGGCGAAGTGCTGGTCGAGGCGGTGCATCGCGAGCTGCTGCCGCGTCAGATCATGACGCGCAAGGCTTTCGAGAACGCGATCGCGGTGGTGATGGCGGTTGGCGGATCGACTAACGCCGTGCTGCATCTGCTCGCGATCGCGCACGCCGCCAACGTCCCGCTCGGCATCGACGACTTCGAAACCATCCGCCAGCGCACCCGGGTCTTGTGCGATCTCAAGCCCTCGGGACGCTACGTGACCACCGAGTTTCATCGCGCGGGCGGCGTTCCACAGGTAATGAAGATGCTGCTCGCGCATGGACTCCTCCATGGCGGCGAAAAGACCATTACCGGCCGCACCGTCGCTGAGAATCTGGCCGAGGTTCCCGAAGCGCCGCGCAAGGATCAGAACGTTATCCGCCAGTGGGACAATCCGATGTACGCCGAGGGCCATCTGGCGATCCTGCGCGGCAACCTCGCGACCGAGGGCGCGGTGGCGAAGGTCACCGGGATCAAGCATCACGAGATCACCGGGCCGGCGCGGGTCTTCGATCGCGAGGAGGATACGCTCGATGCGATCCTCGCGGGCAGGATCAAAAAAGGCGACGTCCTCGTGATCCGTTACGAAGGGCCCAAGGGCGGGCCCGGGATGCGCGAGATGCTGTCGCCGACCTCGGCGATCATCGGCGCGGGACTCGGCGACTCGGTCGGACTGATCACTGACGGGCGCTTCTCGGGCGGAACCTACGGGCTGGTGGTGGGCCACGTCGCCCCCGAGGCCGCAGTGGGCGGGCTGATCGCGCTTATAAAGGAAGGGGACTCGATAACGATCGACGGGCACAAGCGCCTCTTGCAACTCAACGTGCCCGAGGATGAAATCGCACGCCGGCGTGCGGCCTGGAAGCCGCCTGCGCCACGCTACACCCGCGGCGTGCTCGCCAAGTACGCGGCGCAGGTGTCGTCGGCCTCCGTCGGGGCGGTGACCGACTGAACAAGTGAACAGTGAAAAGCGCCGCGGGGGGCTATCGGTGGCCGCGCTGCGTTTTGCACTGCGGCCGTGTGTCGTGCGCCGTTGGCACTCGCTCTTAGGGCGCGCAACTTGACTTGCTCGAAGGGTGGTCAGTATAAATCGGACCCGGATTGATTCGACCGAATCGTCGGAGAGAAATTTTGGGGGAGGACCGGATGGTGACTGGCTTACGGCGGCGACTACTTCAACTGGCCCCACTGTTCGTGCTGCTGGCCGGGCCGGCCTTCGCCCAGGTTCCCAGCAGCCCCACGCTACAGTTTCCATACACTCAACCGCCCGCCGAGGGCGTCGGAGTGCGCAAGATGCCAGCGCCCAATCCGCATTGGGTGCTGATCAACGCCCCGCTCTACGGCAACTTCATCGTCTCGCAGGTTTACGTGGTCGACGGCGATTCGAGGAAAATTGTCGGCATGGTGACGACCGGCATGATCTCGACCGCCGCGATATCGCCCGACCATAGCCGCATCTTCACCGGCGACACGTTTTTCTCGCGCGGCACGCGCGGCAGCAGGACTGACGTCATCACCTTTTACGACACGAGCAGCCTCGACCCGGTGAGCGAGGTCGTAATACCGCCGAAGCGCCAGCTTGCCGGCCCCGACAACCTGCAGCTCGGTGCGACCTCCGACGGGCATCTGCTGCTGGTGGCCAACATGACGCCGGCGACCTCGGTAACGGTGATCGATATTGCGGGGTCCAAGGTGCTCGGCGAGATTCCGATAACCGGATGCGCTGAGTTCCAGCTTACCGGCAACCGGCAATTCGCCTCGCTCTGCGGCGACGGCTCGCTGCTGATGGTGAATTTCGACGATAGCGGCAAGTCGGTCGACGAAAAACGCAGCCCGGTGTTCTTCGAGCCCGAGAAGGATCCCGTTTACGCGGCGCCGGCGATTATCAAGAGCGAAAATTACTACGTCACCTATCATGGAGTAGTACATCCGGTTGATATGTCGACCGATCCACCAACCCCCGGTTCGACGTGGTCGCTGACCAGCGATCAGGAACGGGCGGCGGGATGGAGACCCGGCGGCAGCCAGCCAATCTGGGGTCATGCGGCGGATGGTCTCCTATACGCCCTGATGCATCAGGGCGGCGACTGGACGCACAAGCAGCCCGGTTCCGAGATCTGGGTATTCAGTGCGAAGGACGGCAAACGAGTCGAGCGCCTTACGCTTCCCGAACCGGCGGCCGCGATCTTCGTATCCCCGGATGACAAGCCACTGATTTTTGCCGCAACCTCCACCGACATTTTGCAACTTGGCGCGCCGCCGTGGACGCTCCAGATACTATCGGCGGAAAACGGCAGATACCTGGGAAAGATCGACCAGATGGGCGGTTTCCCGGCCAACATGTTCGGCCCGTAGCCGGACGCTGCAAGCAATCGCAGGAGGAATGGATAATGGACGACCTGGTGGAACGGCTGGCGCGTAAACTTGCGGCGCATACCTCTCGCCGGCGGCTGCTGGGGATGCTCGGAACGGCGCTGCTCGGCGGCGTGGCGTTGCCTCTGCTGCCGGTGCAGCGCATCGCGCGCTCGGCCGAGGCCGCGGATTCAGCCAACGAGCCGGGAGACCAGATGAGCTGCGACTACTGGCGGTATTGCGGCTTTGACGGAAATCTTTGCGGATGCTGCGGTGGAACGCTCACCGAGTGCCCGGCGGGATCGATCATGTCGCCCACCGGATGGGTCGGGACGTGTCGGCATCCGGTCGACGGCAAGGACTACATAATCGCCTATCGCGACTGCTGCGGAAAAGAGTATTGCGGCCGCTGCGCGTGCCACGGCGACAAGGGCGATCTGCCGATCTATCGCACCCAACTCGACAACGAAGTGCTGTGGTGCTTCGGAGTAAAGAGCGGATGGGCGGTGAATTGCACCACCGCTGTCAATCTCGGTGTCAAGTCGTAAGGAGAGGTCCTGCGCAACGCGATAAGTGGTGCTGCCCGATAGCAACATCGGACACGGCCCGCGAGAGTACGCGGGTCGTTTTCGTTTTTGGATCCGGGTACTGCCCGGCGCGATTGTGACGTTTTGATGGCCGCGGCGGCCGCTCGAGATGACAGTTCGAAGTCGCCTGGCATCCGGTGAAAGAGTAGGCCTTGAATGTGGATGGCGTGGGCGACGGCCGCGCCTGGCGCTTCCGTGCGTAGGGTTCATCAGTGAAAGCGAAAAAGGCACTTTCCGTACGATACGGCCACCCGCTAACGTTATGGATGCTCCGGCGCGCGAGCACGGAGGGGTGGCCGAGCGGTTGAAGGCACCGGTCTTGAAAACTTGTCCACGACGTTTTCTCAGATAACCCCAGATCATATAGTGCAGGAAATATAAGGGTTTTCAGCGAGTGGATATAATCTCAGATCACGCTGAAAAAGCCCGAAGTGGGCACTAAGTGGGCACTGACTGACGGCACGGTTTGGACACCTTCGGCGCGACAAAAATTCTCACGCCCGGTTCGTCCGCTCACGATTGAACTGGATTTGGTCCACTGATGTTGAACCTCTCGTCTGGGACTTGGATGGCGTCCCGGATTTGATGTATTGAAGGGGCGATGAACAAGTTCCTTGGCGATCAGCCGTGGTCGCGGATCACGACTCTGGCCAAACGGAGCGCACGGATCCACGTCGCGGTTCCATACCTTCACGGTGAAGCGAATCGGATGTTGCCGCTCAAGGCGGCCGACGTTCTGAAGGTCAACATCATGTCCTGTCAAGTGAACCCAGATGAACTTCGGGCGTACCGCCGAAAAGGCGTAAAACTGTACACGGCTCCAAACCTCCACGCCAAAGTGTTCGTATTTGGCAATACCGCAATCATCGGCAGCACCAACGTCTCTTCCTCTTCCGAAAGCCGCCTTCGTGAAGCGGTTGTTGAGACAACCGATCCAAGCGTCGTGGCGTCAGCGGGGAAATTCATCGAGGATCTCGAGTCAGAGCCGGTAACGGACTCATGGCTTCGTCTATGCGACCAGATTTACAAACCGCCATCGGGATTCGGGGGCGGCGCGTCCTTGCAAAAAGCGCAAGACGCTGACCGTTGGTGCCGAAAAGTAATGCGGTTGGTCGCTCCAGGTGCCGTGACCCATGACGGACTCAACAGGTATTACATTTCGCTAAGTAGCCCAGCTGTCGCGAGGGCGAGTTTGCGAGTCGATCGGAATGACGAAGGGCAAGCTATATTCCTGCTCTCGTTGCATCCAGCCGATACACCGAGTCAAGCCAAGGCTTTCTACCCATCTTCGGACGAGAAGGCGATCGGTCGTTTGAAGCAGAAGGGATGGGACGTCTACCCGAATTTTCATTTTGGATTTGGCCCAGGGGGGCTCTGCTGGATCGACGCCCCTATGGGAATTGGAGAATACATTCGGTTTTGGAAAAGTAACGTTCTGCCGATAGAGACCGTACACAAAGACAAATCACGTTTTCTTTCATTCTTCAGAAGACTGCGAAAACTAAAATTGATTTCTTCCAGCGATATCCCAACACTGGAAGAGAATTTCACGCGCACGAAGAGAAAGTCTCTCCAGGTTCGGCCAGGCGTTACTCTCCAATTCGCTTGGCCTCACAACGGCAATCTTCCAGATGCCCGCCGCTTTGCCACCCAAGTTCGAACCCGGATAAACGAAGCCCTCCGCACCTGCGCGCAGCCTGCTATCTGAGCGACTCTCACCGTTTAGACATCCGCGCTCGCCGTGCGTGACCTCTCGCCTAGGGCGCAGTTCCAGCAGCTATTGTCCTATTGCTCGCCCCAAACTGATCTCGCCAGCACGTCAGTCTCTCGCTTGGAGTATTCGTGTCCTTGAAACATTTGATCTCGTTGCTGCGCTGAACGGTTTAGACACAGCACTAGTTCCTTCGCGTCCTCTCTCTCGGCCGCGCTTATGTCCCGCCATGGCAAGGAACTTGCTCAATCAACAAATCCAATGAGCTGCACTTTGATGTATGAATTCCAGATTTTCACGGTGAGGGCGTTCGCATGGAGAGCAACCCATATCTGGAAGCGCGTCGCGAATGGGACGAACGATACGCCGACCTCGTTCTCGGCAAACGCAATTGGCAGATCGCCGCTGGCGGTCTCCTGCTCCTGAGCCTGATTCTCGCGAGCGGTTTCGTTTGGCTCAGCAATCACA
>CAWENP010000015.1:0-53008 GCA_963810495.1 uncultured delta proteobacterium | reverse complement strand
GCGCACAGGAAGGCAGTCAGTCGCGCACTGGGGGAGCTCGAATATTATGCGCTCTCGCGCCGCCGAGGCGGCAGCGAATGGGTCGCGACCGGCAATATCGTAGCCGCGCGCTTCGATCACATTGCCGCTCGGCCAGCCAGCGGAGTTAAAGACGGCTACGGCCCCGACCCTCATCTTCACACGCACGTCGTGATCGCCAACATAACGCGCCGACCGGACCGACAGTGGCGCGGCCTCGATCCCGTTGAAATCTATCGCGCGCAGAGCTTCTCGACCGCAGTTTACCGCTCCGAACTAGCCCGAGAGGTTCAAGAGCTTGGATACGAAATCAGGATCGCCGGACGAGACGGACGCTGGGAGCTTCACGGCTACTCGCGCGAGCAGGTGATGGCGTTCTCTCGTCGTCGCCAGGACATCGAGCAGACTCTCGTGCGCGAAGGATTGGCCGGCGCTGAGGCGGCGCAGAACATCGCCCATCGAACGCGGCTGTCTAAAGATCACCGCGACGAAGAAAGTCTGAAGACAGAATGGCGCTCACGCGCGCTGCAGTACGGAATCGAAGTCGAGCGTCACTTGTTGCGATCGCGCGAACGCGTCCCCATCCAGTTTCGGCATCCGGAAAAGGCGGGAGAAGCCATCCGACAGAGTATCGACGAAAACAGCGAGCGCGAGGCGGTCATTGATCGCCGAGCCCTTGAAGCGAAGGCACTTCAACATGCGATGGGAAGTGTCGAACTGGATCAGATACGAACGGAGAGCGAGCGATTCCAGCAAATCGGCCGGCTGATCGTCGCCGGCGACTCCGTGAACTCACCGCGAGGCGCCTACACGACGCCAGAGATGCTCGCCCTTGAACGCGGGAACATCGAACTTGTGCGCGCAGGCCAAGGCACGGCAGCCGCTATCGGCAGTTCGAACGAGATTCGCCGATGGGCGAGCCAGCGCAACTTGCTGCCTGATCAAACTGCCGTCGCCGAACTCACGCTTGCGTCCACCGACTGGATCACTTCGATCGAGGGCCGCGCCGGCGCTGCGAAGACCACGACGGTCGGCGCGATACGCGAGTTCGCGGAAAACCAGGGATATGTGGTACGCGGATTTGCCCCGACCACCCGCGCGGTCAAGTCGCTTTCGGAAGTAGGTGTTTCTGCCAGTACAGTTGCCAGCCTCCTCGAAAGCCAATCAGCACGCGATGCCTCTAACGAGGTCTGGATCGTCGACGAGTCGAGCCTACTCCCCACGCGGCAGGTCAACCGGCTCCTCCACAAGGCGCGCGAGCAAAGCGTGGAGCGGATCGTCTTCGTCGGCGACCAAGGCCAACATCATGCGATCGAAGCGGGGCGGCCAATTTATCAAATGCAAGAGGCGGGGATGCTCGTTGCCCGCCTGGACACCATTCGCCGCCAGCGCGATCCCGATCTCCGCGCGGCAGTAACCCATGCTGCCAAAGGCGAAATCGCGGAGGCTCTTGCGATCCTTGAGCATCGCGGCGACATCCGCGAAGTCATCGACATCGAACAGCGCCGCGGGCAGATAGCGCGAGAATACGTTGTCGCCCACACGTCGGGCCAACGCGTTCTCGTCGTCAGCCCAGCAAACGACGAGCGCCGCGAACTGAACAAAGCCATCCGCGCAGAACTGATCGCCCGAGGTCATGTATCCCCTCTCGGAACCGAAGAGACCATCTTGGTGAATCGCGGCCTCTCTGGCGCGCAGCGCGCGATGGCCTACAATTATGAAGAAGGCGACGTGATTCGCTTCACTCGCGGAAGCAAACAGTTCGCGATTGCCAAAGGCGATTACGCTCGAGTTGAGGCTGTCGATCGCGAGGCCAACCTGCTTTCGGTGAGGACGCCGGACGGGCGGCGTATCCAGTACAATCCGGTCCGGCTGTTCGGCGTCGAAGTCTTCCGCGAGGAACAGAGGATCCTCGCACGAGGCGACCGGATACAGTTCCGCGCACCCGACCGGGCACTCGGGGTTGCCAATGGCGATTGCGCTACAATCGAAGACATCGATTCTCATCGGGCCGTGGTGCGCTTTGACAACGGCAAGGAAGTGAGCTTCGCGTCCGACCGTCTGCGCCACATCGATCATGGCTACGCTTCAACGTCGCACTCCGCGCAAGGCGCAACCGTTGATCGCGTCATTGTGGACGTCGACACGCGCCTGTCGCCGGAACTGGTCAATCGCAAGCAGTTCTACGTCTCGATCAGCCGCGCGCGAAAATCTCTCGCAATTTACACCGACGACCGCGCTCAGCTCCCTCGCGCTGCGAGTAGGAGCCGCGAGAAATCAATGGCGATCGAGCATCAGATCGGCGTTCGCCACTGCGCGTTCACGGTCCTGCCCGATGAGCAGCGGCACACTCTTAATCGGGGCCACGGCGTGCGAAGGTGATCAATCTGCTGCTCCCCGAGAAAATCGGTGGCGCTCGCTCCACCGGCACGGCGCGCCACCGGCTGGCGCCGGGCGCTTCGCTTGTCACGCCATGCAGCGTTCCGCTTCGCGCGTCTCGGAATCCAGCGCGCGCCCGCAGGTTCGAGTGAAGGGCGCGCGCCTTCAAAATGAGTGCGCAACCCGGAGAACAGAAGCGCGTCCTGCCCCTGCGGGGAAGCGGACGCAATCATGCCGGCGTGGTTGGTCCGCCATTGTGGATTTCTGTAATTCTGAGATTGTGGCTTTCGATGACATCTCCTGCAGATTCCGATAATATTTAGCGGCAGGAGGCGGCGAGCGGCGGTTGCTGGCGCTGATGAACTTGAATGAAGAGTTTCGGTCAAGTGCTTAGAGACGCTCGGAAAAAGGCCGGGATTACGCAGAGAGAGCTTGCCGCGCGCATGAAGCGCGAGGACGGGCGTCCAGTGGACCCTCCATATCTTAATGCGGTCGAACATGATCACCGCTATCCGCCAGAGGACTACCTGATCGAGCAGATGGCAAAGATTGTCGGTATCTCACCCGATGTGCTGTATTTTCATGCGAACCGCCAGCCCCCGGACGTTAAAACCGAGGCCAACCAGGAGCGTGTCGAAGCCGCCTATCGCGCGTTCCGCAGCGCGCTGGGAGTAAAACCGACCGGCAAGCGAAAATGAAGCTGCTTCGTGATCCACTCGGACGCCCGATCAAGCGTCTCTACTTCAAGACGGAAGAGCTTGACGAGCGATGCGAGCGAATCGTCGCTGAGTTCATGGACCACCGCTCCGGCGGCTTCAGGCTGCCGCTCCCCACCGACGACATAATCCGCATGATCGAGGCCGAAGCCGACGACCTCGACCTGTATGCCGACCTCCCTGAAAGCGTGGACGGATACACAGACTACTTTGCTGACCGCAACCCCACGGTGAAGATTTCTGAACGGCTATCGTCGCCCCGCTTTGAGAACCGGCTGCGGATGACTCTGGGCCACGAGTTCGGACACGTGAAATTTCACGCTCCACTGTGGAGAAAATCCGGGCCAGATTCGGACCGTCGTCCCGGTGCGCGATCATGGCGTTGCGAACGCGAGACCATCGTGACCGCTCCCGAGAACGACTGGATGGAATGGCAGGCAGCCTACATCAGCGGGGCGCTGCTGATGCCGCGGTCGTACGTGCTCGTGATGGCCGGTGAGATCGCGATGCGGGATGAGAGCAAGTTCCCCCTGGACATCGATTCGGAGCCCGGCCGCTCCGTGATCGCGCGGATTATGCGGCGTTGCCATGTCTCTGAACAGGCCGCACGGGTCCGGCTCCTGCGTTTGGGCCTGCTGACCGAAGCGTGAAATCCGTCCGATATAATACAATTATGGTATTTGACAATTACGCTACCATTGAGCTAGGGTCAGTTTGACGACAGGTAGGCGCCGACTATGCGCACTCCGCACAACCCTGTCGTTCGTATTAGCTATGGCTCCAGACCAGACTGCGCCCCAACCCAAGCCTTACGTATCGATCCGCGAACTCTCCGCACTGACGCCGTGGACCGAACAGGCCATCCGGACCATGATGGCCAAGGGTATCCTGCGTGAAAGCGAACACTTCTTTCATGTGGGACGGAGGCCCGTATTCAAGTGGGAGGCGATTGTCGGCTTCATTGAGCATCGTGACGCTCCGCACCAGACCGGAATACCGCTTCAGCGAGGAGGGTTCCTGAATGGCGCCTCGTAAGCTGAAAGCGCGCCGGCAAGGTTGCTGGATTGAGGCAACAGGCAGCGGCCTTCTGCGCTTGCGGTTCCGCTGGCGTTTACCCACGGCAACTGGTCTTCACAAGTTTTCAGAGACCACGACGCTTCGTGATACGCCGGAAAATCGCGCCGCCCTTTGAAGCAAGCAGCGATCGTTGGCGCCGAAATCGCGGCAAATCGTTTCGACTACCTAAGCTGGTTTCCGAATGGCAGCAGGGCTGCCTACTTCCGACCGAGACCGCAGTCTCCGCAGTCGGTGGAACCAGATGCCGCGCCTACGATCGGCCAGTATTACCCAGTTTGGGTTGCTCGAAGGGTGCCACCGATAGTCCGCCCTTCAAGGGCTCGCGACTATCGCAATCATTTCCGCACGTACATCCTCCCTTACCTCGCCGACGTGGCCTTGCAGGATTTAGCGCTCGGGCATCTCGAAGAACTCAGGGCGCGGCTTCAGATCGACCATCATCTGGGAATCAAGACCGTAAGAAACGTTATCGACGGTTCCATGCGCGCGATGGTGCGTGATGCGCGAAAGGCCGGCGTACAAGCCGGCTTTCCGTTCGCTGATGTTGAGTGGCCCAGGCGAATTGTGCCAGGTCCCGATCCATTCACGGAGGGCGAGCGGGACCGGCTTCTTGAGTTCCTTTTGCGCAAGCGCTGGCGTTTGGGTCGAGGCATCTCGGCTCGTACCGCGAAGGCGTTCACTTCCCCTATTACGCATTTCTCTTGACGCTTTTCTATACAGGCTTGCGACCGTCAGAAGCCGTTGCGCTCCGTGTGAGGTCTCTCGACTTGGCAGCGGGAACTCTGTTCGTCGAGCGGTCGCGGTCATTGCGGAGCGAGTCGGCACCCAAGACCTCCGCCGCGGCTCGCGTCGTGCGGCTCACTGCTCGTAACGTTGAAGTCCTGAAGCAAGTGATCGAATTGCGCGCGCAGCCTGACGATTATGTCTTCAAGAACTCCCTCGGCCATCCGATCGATCAAAGAAGCTTCTACAAAATCTTCTGCGGCCTCCAGCGAGTCCTCGGGATTCGGCTGCGCGATCTGTACGCGACCAAGGACACTTACGTCTCGGTCGCTCTGACCAAAGGCGTGAACCTGACTTGGCTTTCCGAACAGACCGGAGTGATGGAGAGCACCCTGCGAACGCACTACGGGAGGTTCATTCATGCGAGCCAAGCCGATGCTCTGGAGCTTGCGAAGATCGACTCCATCAGCGTCAAACAAGGGGGAGTTTGCCCCACGTTTGCCCCATGAAGGGGCAATCGCCCGCGAGAAACCCCTTTGATTTACAGGGGAAATATGGTGGAGCAGAAGGGATTTGAACCCTCGACCCCCACGTTGCGAACGTGGTGCTCTCCCAGCTGAGCTACTGCCCCACCGCAGAAGGGAATTTTACGCCGAAATCGCCTTTTTCAAATAGGCCCGCAACCTATCAGCGAGGTCTGGCCGTTTCAAGCCGAAGCCAATTTGCGCGGTGATCAGACCAAGGCGGTCGCCCAGGTCATAGCGCGTGCCGGTGAACTCGTAGCCGTACATCGGCCGGCGCCGGCAGAGCGCGAGCAAGCCGTCAGTCAGTTGGATCTCGCCACCTGCGCCGGGCTTGCCCTCGGCGAGCATGCTGAAAATCTCGGGCGTGAGGACGTAGCGCCCGGCAATCGCAAAATCGCTCGGTGCTTTCGACGGCTCCGGCTTCTCCACCATCCCGGTCAGCCGATGCAACCGCTCGCCGGCCGACGAAGCCTCGACGATCCCGTATTTCGAGATGTCTTGCGGTGCGACCCGCATCAGCGCGACCACCGGCGCCTCGCGCGCCTCGGCAATGTCGATCAGTTGGCGCAGGCAAGGCGGCTCAGAGTCGAAAATATCGTCGGGCAAAATCACCGCAAACGGTTCGTCGCCGATCGCCGCGCGCGCTTGCAGCACGGCGTGGCCGAGCCCCAGCGGCTGACGCTGTTCGGCGCGCGTGATAAGCGCCATCGTGGCGATCGAGCGGACCAGTTCGAGAAGGTCGCCCTTGCCGCGCTCCTCGAGGTGGCGCTCCAAATCGGGGACCGGCGCGAAATGGTCGAGCACCAGTGACCGCCCGGGCGCCACGACGACGACGATTTCCTCGATCCCCGAGGCGATCGCCTCTTCGACCACGATCTGGATCGCGGGGCGATCGACGACCGGCAGAATTTCCTTGGGGATGACGCGGGTGGCTGGCAGCATCCGCGTGCCAAGACCGGCCGCCACCACCACGGCCTTGCGAACTTTCATAGGATGCCTCGAGAGTCGGGGGTGCCTGTGGGAGTGCCTGAGGATGATGCAGCGCCGATATGCGGGCGGGCTCTTAATCGCGCCGGATTTTAGCGCGCCGAGCCCTGACGCTCGCGCGCTTCCTGCGCCGACTTGCAGGTGATACAGAGGGTGGTCACCGGGCGCGCCTTGAGCCTTTCGATCCCGATTTGCCCTCCGCATTCCTCGCATTGGCCGTAAATGCCGCCGTCGATGCGGGCAAAGGCCTCGTCAATCTTGCTCAAAAGCTTGCGCTCGCGGTCACGCATCCGGAGCAAAAAGGCCCGGTCGGATTCCAGTGAGGCGCGATCGGAGGGGTCGGCGCAGGCTTCCTGGGCTTTGGTGTTGAGCGTGCCGAGCGCGCGCTCGGCTTCCTCCAGAATCTCGCTTCTGCGGTCCTCGAGCAGGCGACGGAAGAAATTCAGGTCCCTTTGCCTCATAATAACGGGGCGCTAGAAGTACAATTCAGATTCTACTGACGGCCTACTGTTATGTAAACAGTCCGCGGCATAAACTCGAATTCGGCCCTTCGCTCTTTTATATTTCTCGCATATGAAAGCAGCCTTCCTCGACGCGTTTTCCGGGCTCAGCGGCGACATGATCGCCGGCGCGATGCTTGACGCAGGCGCGGACTTCGATGAGCTGCGGATGGCGCTCGCGTCGTTGCCGCTCGACGGCTATCGCCTGGCCGTGCGGCGCAAGCTGGTAAGCGGCATCTCGGCGCTGAAGTTCGACGTCGAAGTCAGTGCGCCGCAGCCTGAGCGCCATTTGAGCGACATCCGCGAGATCCTCGTGCGCGCCTCGGCCTTCTCCGCCAGCGTCAAGGATCGCGCGATGGCGATTTTCGGCGTGTTGGCTGAGGCCGAAGCGAAAATCCATCACACGTCGCCCGAGGAGGTTCACTTCCACGAGGTCGGCGCGGTCGATTCGATCATAGATATCGTCGCCGCGGCCTGGGGCTTCGAGCGGCTCGAGCTGGATGAAATGCTCGTTTCGCCGCTGCCGGCGGGCAGCGGCTTCGTCCGTTCGCAACACGGCGTCATCCCGGTTCCCGCGCCCGCGACGGCGGAACTGCTGGCCGGCTTCCCGATGCGCATGGGCGACGGCGCTTCTGAGATGGTTACGCCGACCGGCGCCGCGATCCTGCGCGCGCTCGCCGTCCCGGCGCCGCCCGCGATGAGCTTCCGCGTCGAGCGCGTCGGCTATGGCGCGGGCACCAAAGATTTCGCCGATCGGCCCAACGTGCTGCGCCTGATGGTCGGCGAACGAACAGAGACCTACGAAACTGACGAGCTGGTCGAGATCGCGGCCAATATCGACGACCTCAATCCGCAGATCTACGACCACGTGGTGGAGCGGCTGTTCGAGACCGGTGCGCGTGACGTGACGCTGACGCCAACGATCATGAAGAAGGGCCGCCCCGCGGTGACGATCTCCGTGCTGGCGGAGCCCTTGGCGCGCGAGCGAATCGCCGCAGTGCTCTTCGCTGAAACTTCGACTATCGGGCTACGGTATCATCCGGTCGCCCGGCTCAAGCTCGCGCGCGAAATCAAGGAAGTGGACACGCGATGGGGCCGCGTGCGGGTGAAGGTCTCGCGCGCCGGCGATGATACGGTGACGCTCTCGCCGGAGTACGACGACTGCAAGCGTCTCGCGCGCGAGCATCACGTCGCGCTCCGGCTGGTCCTCGAACAGGCCCAGGCCGCGGCGCGCAGGCAGATTTCCCGAGATGACTGACGACCGGCTGCGTATCAACGAGATCTTTTTCAGCATCCAGGGCGAATCGACCTGGGCGGGGCGTCCCTGCGCCTTCGTGCGGCTCACCGGATGCGATCTGCGTTGCTCGTGGTGCGATACCGAGTATGCGTTTCACGAGGGGCGCACGATGGCGGTCGAGGAGGTCGCCGCACAGCTCCTCGGCTATGGATGCGATCTGGTCGAGGTGACCGGCGGTGAGCCGCTGCTGCAACCCGCGGTTCATCCGCTCATCGCACGCCTGCTGGAGGCGGGTATCACGGTGCTGGTGGAAACTTCGGGCGCCAGCGACGTGAGCCGGCTCGATGCGCGCGCGATCAAGGTGATGGATCTGAAATGCCCGGGCAGCGGGGAAGCGGCGCGCAACCTGTGGAGCAACCTCCAGCATCTGACACCGCGCGACGAAGTGAAGTTCGTGATCGCCGACCGCGCCGACTACGAGTGGGCGCGCGACGTGACCCTGCGCCACAAGCTTGCGGCGCGCGTCAACGCGGTGCTGATGAGCTGCGTGTTCGGCCGGTTGGAGCCGGCGCTGCTGGCGGGATGGATCCTGGCCGATCGTCTGCCGGTGCGGATGCAACTCCAGATGCATAAGCATATCTGGGCGCCCGACGCGCGCGGCGTCTAAACGAAGGCCGTGGCGAAACCCGACGCCAAGGCCGCGTTCTCGAGAATCTGCCAGGTCCGGATTGGCCTGATGATTTCCGCCGGGCTTTTCACGCTCTGGTGGATCGTCGAGTTTCTGACATACGCGGGCCGCACCAGCGGCTTCGACGCCTTTGATTTTCTCTTCGTGCTGATCGCCGGCGCGATCGGATGGCTGCTGTACCAGGCCTGGCAGGCGCGATGCCCACAGTGCGGAAATCCATTCTTCATCAATCCCGGCCTGCCATCGGGGTTCCATTTCACCACCCAATGTCCATACTGCGGCGCGCGCCCGAGCGACCTGGACGAGCCGCAGCTTTGATCGGGGAACGGCTTGCGGCTAGGCTCTAGGCGCGATGCCCAAGCCGCTGCTTAGCGAAATTCTGCCCGACCTGGTCGAGGAGATGGTTTTCCTGCTGCGCGAACGCGGCGCCGAACCGCTATGCGACCAGCTACGTGCGCTGCATATCGAGTCGATCTGCGATTGCGGCGACGAGAATTGCGCGAGCTTCGCCACCGCGCCGGAGGTGAAGGTCGCGAGCACGGTCGAGTTGCAGGCGATGGAAGGGTTCTTGATCGTCGACCTGAACGCCGCCGGCCAAATTTGCTTCATCGAAGTGCTCCATCGCCCCGACGTGAAATACATGCTCGAAGAGCATTACGCGGCCGGGTAACGAGACGCGGGAGCAAGGCGGTGCTCGAGTGGCGAAGAGAATTTTCCTGGCTGGAGCGACAAGTGCGGTGGGGCGGCGGATGCTGCCGCTCCTGCGCGAAGCCGGCTTCGAGGTTACCGGCACTACGCGCGTCGCGTCCAAAGCTGAAGAATTGCGCGCGGTCGGAATCACACCGGCCGTGGTCGACGTTTACGACCGAGCCGCGCTCGGCGCCGCGATGCGCGTCGCGCGGCCCGACGTCGTCGTCCATCAGCTCACCGACCTCCCGCACGGGCTCAAGCCGGAGCTGATGGCCGAGGGCCTGATACGCAACGCGCGCGTACGTATCGAGGGGACGCGCAACCTGGTTGACGCGGCGCTCGGCGCGGGCGTGCGCCGGCTCGTCGCCCAAAGCATCGCGTTCGTTTACGCGCCGGGACGCGAACCGCACGACGAAAGCGACGCGCTCAATTCGCCCACCGAAGAGCCGTGGCGAACGACGATGGAAGGGGTCGTGACGCTGGAGCGGCTTGCGACCACGACATCGGGGCTAGACGGCCTCGTGCTGCGCTACGGGATGTTTTACGGCCCAGGGACGGGGTTCGAGACGGCCCCCGGCAAGCCGGCTGTGCATGTCGACGCAGCGGCGCAGGCCGCGATGCTCGCGATCATCGGCGGTGCGCCGGGAATCTACAACGTCGCCGAGGACGACGGCGCCGTATCGACCGCCAGAGCGCGCCACGAGCTGCGCTGGGACCCGAACTTCAGGCTGAAAGACTCCGCCGCCCGCTGATCGATGCGCCGATCGGTCCTTAAAAGCGTTGTGGTTGGAATGTATGCAAATGTATTCTCTCTGGATATGAGTTCCGAGAAAACAACTACGATCCGTATGCACGGAGCCACGCTTAAGCGGGTCGATGGCGTCGCCCGGGCGATGAGCCGTTCGCGCGCATGGGTGATCAATCAGGCTGTTGAACGCTACATTGACTACGAGGAATGGTTTGTCGCTGAGGTGAAAGAGGCGCTCAAGGAAGTGCGGGCCGGCGCAGTCGTCGAGCACGAGGCGGTGATGCGGCAGTGGGAACGAAAACGTGCGGGTAAAATGGACGCGCGCCGCTAGCCGCGACCTTGATTTTGTCACGGAGTATATAGGCCGCAACAATCCTGGCGCATCTGTCGATACGGTCTTAAGATAATCCAGCAGGTTGGCATGCTCGCCGAGCATCCGGGCATCGGACGACCGGGTCGCCTTGAAGACACACGCGAACTTGCGGTCACAGGACTTCCCTACGTCGTACCTTACATTCATGAGCGCGATACTGTGACCGTGCTGCGAGTGCTCCACGGCGCGATGAAGTGGCCCGAACGTTTCTGAGCTGGCAATAATAGCCGAACGTCAGCGCCAGGACAGCGGGCGCGCGACTTGACCGAGAAGCGCGGGCTGGACGGCCGAGCCCATCGCACTCGCAGTTTCGGCGCCGGCTCAAGTCTGGATCGTGTCTTTGAGCAGAGAGGCGCCTTCACCCGCTTCTTAATTGCGTCGCATCGAGTGAATTACTTTGCTGACCAACCTAATAAGTCCTCAACCATCAGTGTCAGGCGCCTCACTTTGTGTGGACTGAAGTCCACACCGGACGCTCATTAGAGTAGTCTCGGCTGGGCTGAAAATGTAGGGCCGCCACGCCCGATACCTCCTAAGAACTCCTTGGCATCGGCGTTGCAATTTAGGTCCAGACGCCGCAGCGATCGGACAAATCAGCGAAACGATATTACTTACAAACGCTGCGCGAGGAATTGAGCCGTCGAGGCGGACAAACTTAAGGTCTTGATCGCCGGCTGCTGCGATGCTTCGAGCAGAGGCAACAGTACGCGGCTTACGACAGGAGGAGGACAATGGAAAATCTCAACGGACTGAAAGTCGCGATCCTGGTCGACAACGGTTTTGAGCAGGTTGAACTCGTCGAACCTCGGAAGGCTCTCGATCAAGCTGGCGCCGAAACACGGATTGTTTCACCCAGAGACCAACGCGTCAAAGGCTGGAAATTCACGGAATGGGGCGACGAGTTACCGGTCGATATCGCCTTGGACCAAGCCCTGCCGCGCCATTTCGACGCGCTGTTGTTGCCCGGTGGCGTTATGAACCCGGACGCTTTGCGAATACAGCCGAAAGCAGTCGCCTTCGTGAAGGGCTTTTTCGACGCCGGCAAGCCGGTGGCCGCTATCTGCCACGGCCCGTGGACCGTGATAGAGGCCGGGGCGGCGCGGGGACGTCGGATAGCCTCATGGCCGTCACTCAAGACTGATCTACGGAACGCCGGCGCGGAGTGGATCGACCTGGAGGTCGTGGTCGATAACAACCTCGTGTCGAGCCGCAAGCCCGACGACATCCCAGCGTTCAATCGGGAGATGATTAAGGTGTTCGCTGGAACGCGCGACCATGCGCGGCAAACGGCGTGAAGCTCCAACGACATTTGCGGCAGTCTGGAAGTCCAAATAAAGGCGGGAATCTCGACATCGCCAGAGCGCAACAAAACACGGAGCACAGATATGAAGGGGCGTGCGCCTGCGTCCACCACGCGCGAGGTCGGCAGCCAAGGGCTCGCGCCTGTCCGCTCCTTCTGTGGATGAAAGCGCGCTACCGCGGCGGCTCGGCGAGCAGGCCCTTGCCCGGGATGTGATTGACTTCGAGCCGGATGCCGGCGGGGTCCTCGAACAGCACCGAGTAATAGCCCGCAGCCCACGTGCCCTCGTCGGGCGGATGGATGATCGTGGCGCCGATGCCGAGCAGGAACTGGTAGACCGCGTCGACGTCCTTGCGCTCGCGCGCGCGCAGGCAGACGTGATGCAACCCGGCGCGCCCTTGCGCAAAGCGCTCGCCGCGGTATTTCTCCCCGGCCTTGTGGATGCCCATCCCGGTGCGGCCGCCGATACAATAGAACTGCGAGTCGGTCTTGCGCACCACGAAGGTCAATCCCAGAAACGGCAGCAGCTTCTCGTAAAACGGCAGGCAGGCTTCGTAGTTGCTGACCGTCAGCATCACATGGGCGACCCCGTTAATCTCCATCGCGTTGCTCCTTACCTGTTCCGCCGCCGGCGCATCGCATACGCCGCCGCGGCGCTCACAGGCGGGTGACGTTTCTTTCTTGCCGCCGGACAATCTATGCTATAGAAGATGCGCCTGAACGAAAGCCAAGGCCACGGGCGCGGCGGCTCCTCGGCCCAACCCTTCGGCCGTTATAATTTGGAAGGCGCCGCTGCCCGATAGGAGAGGATGACGAAACATGCCCTGGACCATAACCCGATTGTGCATAGACTGCGTTGACACCGGATGTGTCAGCGTGTGTCCGGTCGACTGCATCTACGAGTATGTGGGCGAGGACAAACAGCGCTTCCCCAACATGCTGTATATTCAGCCCGACGAGTGTATCGACTGCGGCGCGTGCGAGCCCGAGTGCCCCTGGCAGGCGATTTTCGAAGAGCCGGCCGTGCCCGAGGTTTTCAAGGACGACATCGCGCTCAACCACGCCACGTTGGAGCTGGCCGACCAGTTCAAGGTAAAGACCTTCACCCAGACGGAGCATCCGACCTCCGACCAGGTCGCGGAAAACAAACGCAAGTGGGGACTCGATCCCAACGCCTAGGCGGCGCGTCTCAGTAACGTCGGCCAGCTGACGCCCGAATCTAGAGCGGCGCCGGACGCGCGATTATCGCGTATCCGGCGCCGTCGCTACGTTTCGTCGAGGCGCTGGCTAGCGCGCCGCGTCGCGGTCAACTACGGCAGCTGCTAGAACATCCGCTTCTGGCCGTGCTTGAAACCACCTTGCTGGCCGATCGGCTGATCGCGTTCGCGTTGGGGCTCCGGCTCACGTTCGCGCTCGCGGCCGCCACCACCGCCGCCCCCGCCCCCGCCACCTCCGCCACGCGGCCGGCCGCCGCGAGCGCCGCCGCTTTCGCGGCGCTCACCGACCGGAATTATCTCGACCACGCGCAGAAAGCCGTCGCCGGTCGAGCGGGTCGTGATCAGGGGGTCGTCCTTGAGCGCGAGATGCACGATCCGCCGATCGCGCGGCGGCATCGGATCCAGTGTCACCGACGCGTGCTCGCGCTTGGTCTGCTCGGCCATCGAGAGCGCCATCCGATGGAGTTGCCGGCGCCGTCGCTCGCGGTAGGATTCGGTGTCAACCGTGATTGGTACGGCGTCCTTGAGCCGCCGCGCCAGGATGCGGTTGACGAGGTACTCCAGGGAATCCAGCGTCTGACCGTGGCGTCCGATGAGAAGCCCAGACCCATCGCCCTTGATTGCGAGCTCGATTCCCTCCGAGTCTTCTTCGGTGGTGGTGATCTCACCCCGCTCGCCCATCAGCTCGAGGATCTGCGACAGGATCGTAGTCGCCTCGCGCGCCTGGTCGTCGAGTCCGACGGTCTTGCGCCCCGCGTCGCCCTCGTCGTCAGCGGCCGCATTCTCTTCATGGCGTGGCGAGGGCTCGGCGCGGCGCTCCGTGCGGCCGGGTGATGAACGCGGCGGCGGCTGGGCGCGGTCTCGATCATGATCTCTAGCGCGATCTCGATTTTGGTTTTGATTCTGGTCGCGTTCCTGAGCGCGCGGCCGCGGCGGCGGCGCTGCGGAAGACGATCGCGGCGGCACTGCCCGTGATCCGCCGCTGTGGGCCGCACTTGCTGCCGTGGGCTCCGACGGCGGACGAGGGCGAGGCGGCGGTGCGGGCGGCGGCGACATCACACCGCTTCGCGCGCCTTCAGGCGCGCGGCGCTCTACGCGGACGCGGGCCTGCCGAGCGCCCAGTCCGAGCACGCCGGAGCGCGGCGTGCTCAGCACCTGGATAACGACATCGTCCTCGGAGGCTCCCAACTGTTCGAGCGCCTGCTTGATCGCTTCGTCGACGCTGGGGGCGGTTACCTCGATCGCTTCGTTGGGTTCGCTCATGTTGCGGCTACTGGGGCGTACTGTTTGAATTCCCGGTTCAGGACAAACTGTTGGATTATACCCAGTAGATTGGAGGCAAAGTAATAGAGCGACAACCCAGCCGGCAGGGCTATGAACAGCACGGTGAAGAAGATGGGCATCCACATCATCATCTTCTGCTGGTTCGGGTCGCCCGCCTTGGGCATCATCCATTGCTGCGCGAACGTGCTGGCGCCCATCAGCAGGACCAGGATCGGGAGGCCGTGACAGTCGATGCCCGGCACCTTGGGCATCCAGGCGATCGGCAGGCAATCGGGCGCCGACAAATCCCGAATCCAGCCGATGAACGGGGCATGGCGTAGCTCAATAGAGTTGAGCAGTGCCTCGTAAAGGCCATAGAGGATTGGGAACTGGATCGCGGTCGGGATGCATCCGCCGAGCGGATTGACATGGTTGCGCTTGTAGAGCTCCATCATCTCGCGGTTGAGCTGCGTCGAATCATCCTTGAATTTGGCGCGGATTTTCTCCACTTGAGGCGCGAGACGCTGCATCCGCAAGGCCGAGCGCTGGGCCTTGATCGACGCCGGCAGGGTCGCCAGCCGCACAGCCAGAGTCAGCAATATGATGTCCCATCCGTAGTTCGGCACGACGGTATGGAAAATCTGGAGTGCACGCAGGAAAACGATCGCCAGCACGCTGAACCATCCGAAGTTGATCGCCTTGCTCAGGTCGGGGCTCGCCGCCTCCAGCAGATTGAGTTCCTTGGGCCCCATGTAAACCGCCGTCGAAACCTTGAGCGCTCCCGGAAACAGCATTTCCGCTCGCGCGTCACCCCCGCTGTATTCCATCCGCAGCTCGCCCTTTTTGGGCGCTTTGGGAATGAAGGCGGAAAGAAAATAGCGGTCGCCGATTCCGGCGAAGGCGATGTCGCCCTCCAGCGGTGCAACCCCCTTCTCGAGCTGCTTTTGGTATTCATTGAGGACCTTGCCGCTGACATCGGCCTCCAGCGCGGGGTAATCACGATAACTCTGCTCCGAGGCGCGCTCGGTCAGCGGCTGGCTCATCGTGAACCCGATAGCCTTGACGTCCGGCGTCGCGCCGCCCACCTCCGCGTCGATATCATAGAGGTAGCTTCCATCGCGGAAGGTGAAGCGCTTGGTCAGCTTGAGCCCTTCCTTGGTATCGGCCGTGAAAGTGACTGTCGTGTTGGCGCCCGGGCTGACTTCGACCCGCGCCGGGGCGTCAGTGATGTAATCGACCCCGTGATCGGTGAAGATTTTGTCGCCGCGGCTGACAACCAGCCCCATCGGCAGATGCTCGCCCTGCACCACGACGTCGTATGGCGGGCTGTCCTTTTGCACCGTTTCCCTATAGCGCTTGAGCCGGAAGCTCAGGAGCCGCGCGCCCTTGGCGGTAAAAGTTGCCTGATAAAGGTCCGTGTCGACTTCGACCGTGCGCGGCGGGCCCGGGCTCATCGCCGTTGGGGTCAGCGACTCTGGTTCCGGCACCCCGATCTCTGGTGCGCCCGCTAAGCTGGACGACATCGGCAAAGCCGTCCCCGGCGAGGCCTGCGCGCCCGCGGCACCCGTTGCGGCCGGGACTGCAGATGACGGGCCGCCGGCTGGCTGTGCGGTCTGTTGGCCCATCGAGGGCTTCGGCGGACGAATCCAGCGGACAAAATCGGCGTAGAAGATCGCCGCGACGATCAGCAGGACGAAGATGATGATCTGGCGTGGGTTGTCCAAATTGCTCCTTCAGGGATGCTGCGGGCTTCGCGTCCGATGCGCTGGCGCGGGAACGGGATCGTAACCCCATCCGCCCATCGGACGGCATCGCAAAAGTCGGCGCAGGGTAAGGTTAAGACCGCGGCCCAGGCCATGGGCGGCCAGGGCCTGATGCGCGTACTCGGAACAGGTCGGCTCGAAGCGGCAGGCCGGGCCCGCGGTTGCCATCAACAGCGGCGAGATCAACCAGCGATAAGCCGCGACGGCTCCCAGAGCGGCCGCCAGTGCCGCTGCGCCAAGCCGCTCGCTTACGGTCTCAATCACGGCCGCTCTCTGTACCGGATGAGGTCTTGAGATTGCTGTCGAGCTTGCTACGGAGATTGCCTGCACTGGCGAGAAGTTCGGTCTCGATCGCCATCCAAGTAAGCTCACCGGCGCCCTTGCGCGCGATTACCACGATCGCCACTCCCGCCGGCAGCATCGCCCGCAATTTCAGCCGGTAGCATTCGCGCACGCGGCGCTTGATTCGGTTGCGCACCACCGCGTTGCCAATCCGGCGCGAGACCGTGATACCCAGGCGCGAACGCTCGTCTCTTGCGCCGCCGAGTCCATAGAGTACGAAATGTTCGCTCTGATGTCGTGCGCCGCGCTGCTGGAGCTGGAGGAATTCTCCGGACTTGCGCAGCCGGTCGGCCGCGCCGAATCCCGCGGAATCGGAGATCAAGACGGCGGGCCGCCGCCCGTCTAGCCGGGCTGCTTCGGAGGAATGGTTATGGTCAGGCGCACACGGCCCTTGGCGCGGCGGCGTCTGAGAATGTTTCTTCCGCCCGGCGTGGCCATGCGCGCCATGAATCCGTGCGTCCGTAAACGGCGGCGGTTGTGCGGTTGATAAGTCCTTTTCATCGCCTGCGGCCAAAGGTGGCCAAATGTCGGCTCGTGCCGAGCCCGCCATGTTTTGATTGTTCTAGGGAGAGGCGGGGGCCTCACGCTGAACAAGTCATGGAACCATACGGACGCCGCGCGGGCAAGCCTATCGGTCTATTCCATGATATCAAACGAGTTTCGGCTGAGTGGGCGTGCGGAAAGTCATATAATTGCCATACGTAATTGCCATACGCTCAAGGTCGATAGCGATGCGGCCGCCTGGTCATTACGGCAGGTAACCTAACGAAGTAGAACCCGATGTATGCCGAGGACACCATCGTCGCGCCCGCCACGCCTCCGGGCAAGGGAGCAGTTGCGATCGTGCGACTTTCGGGCGGCCGTGCCACACAGATCGCCACCGCGCTATGGCATCCGCAGGGCGCGACGGCGCTGCGCCCGCGACATCTCGGCCTCGGCGAGATTCGCGACCCGCAGACCTGCGCCATCGTCGACCGCGCGATGTGCGTCATGATGCCGGGTCCCGCGAGTCTTACGGGCGAGGATGTGGTGGAATTCCACTGTCATGGCGGGCCATATATCGTCCGCAAGGTGCTGGGGTTGGCGGTCGCTGCCGGGGCCAGGATGGCCGAGCGGGGCGAGTTCAGCCGGCGAGCCTTCCTCAACGGCCGGATGGATTTGACCGAGGCCGAGGCGGTTGCGGATCTGATTAACGTACGTAGTGAAAGCGCACTTCGGCAAGCGTTAGCGCAACTTAGCGGTGCACTGGCGCAACGGGTCGGGCACTTGCGCAGCGCCGTGATCGCCATCCGGGCCCACCTGGAAGCCGAGATCGACTTTGCCGACGAGGGGCTAAACCTGCCTGAACGGAAGGAAATCGCCGCGGACATCGCCCGTCTGGCCGCCGACGTGGCCCTATTGCATGACAGCTTCAGGCGCGGGCGCCTCGCGCGCGACGGCGTGCGCGCCGCGATCGTGGGAAAGCCTAACGCCGGCAAGTCCAGCGTGCTCAACCTGCTGCTCGGAACCGACCGCGCGATCGTCACCGACCTTCCGGGCACCACGCGCGACGTTATCGAGGAATCGGTGACGGTGGGTCCCTGGCCGCTGGTACTTCAGGATACTGCCGGGGTGCGCGAGGCGGGCGATGAGGTGGAGCGTCTCGGGATCGGGCGCACGCTTATCAGCGTCGCGGAGGCCGACCTGCTGATCGCAGTCTTCGACTCCTCGCGCCCATTTGAAGATGATGACGCGCGGGTGCTCGCGCTCTGCCAGGGGCGCGCTGGCGTCGCGCTCCTCAACAAGTCTGACCTGCGGCCGCCGATGTTCTCGCCTGCCGATCTGTTGGGGCGGGGCCTGGCGATGCCGATACTGCGATTCTCAGCGCTCAACGCCGAAGGCACGCCGGCGCTGCGTGACGAGCTTACGCTCGCGGTCGAGGCGATTGCCGCGGCGGGCCCGGACGACGGCGTCGCGATCTCCCGCGAGCGCCATCGCCAGGCGCTCGCGAAGGCTCTGGAAGCGCTCAGGAGCGCTCACGCGAGCGTGCTTTCGGGGATGCCGCCGGAGATCGTCGCGGTCGACGCAGCTTCCGCCGCCGAGGCTCTGGGCGCGCTCACCGGAGAGGTCGGCACCGAGGACGTGCTCGACGCGGTGTTTCGCGAGTTCTGTATCGGAAAGTAGTATTGTCCTACAATTAGTAGATACCGCCCGTCCTTTATGATGAAGACCGGTTCCGCGGTAGATAAAGTTTGGCCCTTGGGCGCTTGGCGCGGCACGCCGTGCGCGTCATAATCCGGACTTCTATGAATTTTGGCGCTATTATCGTCGGCGCCGGCCATGCCGGTATCGAAGCCTCCCTGGCCGCGGCACGGATGGGGGTTCCGACCCTGATGCTGACGCTCAATCTCGACCATATCGGCCAGATGTCGTGCAATCCGGCGATCGGCGGGATCGGCAAGGGCCATCTGGTGCGCGAGATCGACGCGCTGGGCGGCGAGATGGCGCTCGCGATCGACGAGACCGGAATCCAGTTCCGCTTCCTCAACACGCGCAAGGGACCGGCCGTGCGTGGGCGCCGCGCCCAGGCCGACAAGGCCGCCTATCGCGCACGGATGAAGCGCGTGCTCGAGATCACGCCGAACCTGACGATTCGCCAGGCGAGCGTCGAGCGCCTGCTGGTCGAGGGCGGCCGCGTGCGCGGCGTGGAGTCGCAGATCGGCGAGATTTTCGAGGCCGACTGCGTCATTTTGACCACCGGCACGTTCCTCAAGGGCCTGATCCATATCGGGCTTAAGAATTATTCGGCGGGGCGCGCGGGCGATTTCGCCGCGATGGGTTTGAGCGAGCACCTGGCGCAACTCGGTTTTCGCATCGGACGGCTGAAGACCGGCACCTGCCCGCGCCTCGACAGCCGCAGTATCGACTACTCCGAGCTCGAGGTGCAGCCAGGCGACGATCCGCCGCCGCCGTTCTCGTTCCGCACCGCGCGGATCGAGCAGGACCAGATCGCGTGCCATCTCACCTACACCAACGCGCTGACGCACGAGATTATCCGCGGCGGGATCGACCGCTCGCCGATGTACTCCGGGGTGATCCAAAGCCGCGGGCCGCGCTACTGCCCATCGGTCGAGGACAAGGTGATGCGCTTTCGCGACAAGGAGCGGCATCAGATTTTCCTCGAACCCGAGGGACGCGACACGATGGAGGTTTATCCCAACGGGCTCTCGACCAGTCTGCCGCTGGACGTGCAGCTCGCGATGGTGCGGTCGATAGAGGGGCTGGAGCGCGCGGAAATCATGCGCCCCGGCTATGCGATCGAGTACGATTTTTCGGATCCCACGCAATTGCAGTCGTCGCTCGAGACCAAACTGGTCGACGGGCTTTTCTTCGCCGGCCAGATCAACGGAACGACCGGCTACGAGGAAGCCGGCGCGCAGGGCCTGATGGCGGGAATCAACGCCGCGCTGAAGGTTCGGGGCGAATCGCCGCTGATCCTGAGGCGCGACGAGGCTTACATCGGCGTGATGATCGACGACCTGGTGACGCGCGGGATCGGTGGCGAGCCCTACCGCATGTTCACCTCGCGCGCCGAGTACCGCCTGTTGCTGCGTGAGGACAACGCCGACCGGCGCCTTACACGAATCGGCGAGCGTATTGGGTTGCTCGGCGCCGCGGCCGGCGAGCGCCTGCGGATCAAGGACGAGCGGGTGAAGCGCGAGGTCGCGCGGCTTGGAGATGCGCTCGTTGTGGCGAGCGATGCGGTCAATGCGATACTGCTCGGATGCGGCTCGACGCCGATCGCGCATCCGGCGCGCGCCTTCGAGCTACTGAAGCGGCCGGAAGTCTCGTACGCCGCGGTGCTGGCGCTGGCGGGTTTGACGCACGGCCTCGACACTGACGAGGCGGCCCAACTCGAGATCGATGTCAAATACGAGGGCTACGTCAGACGGCAGGCCGAGATGGTCGACCGATTCAAGCGCTTGGAAGATGCAGTCATCCCGGAATGGGTCGACTATGCGGCGGTGAGCGGCCTTTCCATCGAGGTTCGCGAGCGGCTGCTAAGCGTGCGGCCGCGCTCGCTCGGACAGGCGGCGCGGATGCCCGGGATGACGCCGGCAGCGATTTCGCTGATCGCGTTCTATCTAAAGAGCCGCCGCGACCGAATCTCGGACGCGACGCGCGACTCTTGATCGATCTTCCGACGTTTCACGTGAAACAGTGAAACACGTGAAACCGTGAAACACTCGCTCACTGGCAACCCTTCACGTGTTTCACGTGAAACAAATATCGAGAAAATCGCCGGGGATGTGCGCGAGCGAGTTGCGCGATGGCTGCGCGAAACGACGCTGCATCCGCGGGAAGGTCTCCTTGAACGAATCGAAAAAATGGCCGCGACGCTGGCCTTGTGGGGTGCGCATACCAATTTGACGGCCGATGCGTCCGACCCGGCCGAGATTGCCTTCCATGTTATCGACAGCCTCGCGCCGATCGCCTTCGCCGCGGGCGCCAATCGCGAGGCGCTCGAAGCGGTGCTTGTCGAAGGCGCCAACGCTCTCGACCTCGGCTCTGGCGCCGGCTTCCCCGGCCTCGTGCTTGCGGCCGCTTTCGAGGCCCGATTCACGCTAGCCGAGTCCCGGCGCAAGCGCGCGAGCTATCTGCAGGTCGCGGCGCACAAGATGGACCTGAGGAACGTCGCAATCGAGCAAGGACGCGCGAGCGCTGGAAGCATCGCGAGCCGGTTCGACCTCGTTACAGCGCGCGCCTTCGGCACTTCGGTTGAGCTTTACGAAATCGCGGCCGCCGCGCTCTCTCCGGGCGGCTTGCTTCTTCTTTACGCGAGCGCGGACCAAATGCTGGACGCGAGTGCGGGACAAGTGCTCGCCGAGTCTCTCGACGATTCCCGAGCACAGGCGATGCGCTTCGCCGAGCGCGCGGCCTGGACGTATCGAGTGTCGCACGGCGAGCGTGTCGCAACTCGCACGGCCATGCTCTGGCGCAAATCTCTCTGCGCCTAAACAGGTCTCCGAAGCGCTGTTGACAGCCCACACGATTCGCTTTTGCATTACGGTGAACGCGGTGCAATCATCGAGATGAGTGTGGCGCATCCTGCGCCTGACGTCTCAAAGGTGGTTGGGCTGGCTGTGGGGCGCATCGTAGCGATCGCCAATCAAAAGGGTGGTGTCGGTAAAACGACCACCGCCGTCAATCTCGCCGTCGCGCTGTCGCAATCGGGACAGCGCGTGCTCCTCATCGATCTCGACCCGCAAGGTAACGCGACCTCGGGGCTGACGTCTGAGCAGATCAAATCCGGCACCATCTACGACTCCCTCGTGAGCCGCACTCCGCTGGCTCAAGTCATCCGTGAGTCACGCCCATCGCTTTCTCTCGCGCCTTCGAGCACTGACCTGGTCGGCGCGGAAATCGAACTCGCGACGATGGAAGGACGTGAGCGCCGATTAAAGACTGAGCTATCAGAAGAATCACTGAAATATAACTTTGTTCTAATTGACACACCGCCGTCGCTCGGGCTGCTCACGCTCAATGCCCTGGTCGCCGCCGACTCTGTGCTGGTGCCGATGCAGTGTGAGTACTACGCCCTGGAGGGCTTGAGTTCGCTGCTTGCCACGATCCGCCGGGTCAAGGCCGTGCTCAATCCCGAGCTTGAGCTGATGGGCGTGGTGTTGACGATGTTCGACCCGCGCAATCGGCTGAGCCACGAGATTTCGCTCGAGGTCAACAAGCATTTTCCCGAGCGCGTCTTCCAAAGCGTGATCCCGCGCAACGTGCGGATTTCCGAGAGTCCCAGTCACGGCCTCGCGGTTCTCGAGTACGATCCGAAATCGGTCGGCGCGGAGGCCTACCGCCTGCTCGCGCTCGAATTGCTGGAGCGTGTGGGCACGCCGCAGACGATGGCGCCGCCCATTGGTGAAGGCGCAAGCGAGGGCGCGCCGGACGAGGTTACAAACGGGGGAGCGCCGCGGCGCACCGTCTGGAATCTGCGGAGCATCTTCGCGCGCTCCGAGGAACGGGCGAGGAGGAACGGATGATACGCAGGGGGTTAGGACGCGGGCTCGATGCACTTATCGAGAGCACCGACGGCACGCTGGCGGCTGATTCGTCGCCGGCGCGAGCGGGCATGGACGGGGGCGGGGTTTTAACCGTCGAGCTTGATCAGATCATGACGAGCCCGCTCCAGCCGCGCCGCCATTTCGATTCCGGACGGCTCCAGGAGCTGGCGCAAGCGATCCGCAGCCAGGGAGTTATCGAACCGCTGGTGGTTCGGCCGGCTCCGCCGGACGACGGCGGCGTCGCTCGCTACGAACTGGTGGCAGGCGAGCGGCGCTGGCGCGCGGCGCGTATCGCGGGCCTCAGCGCCGTGCCGATAGTGGTGCGCGAACTCGACGACCATGCGGCGCTCGAGATGTCGCTGGTCGAAAACCTGATGCGCGAGGATTTGAACCCCGTCGACGAGGCGCACGGCTTCGAGCGGCTCGTGCGCAGCTTCGGGATGAGCCACGACCAGGTCGCCGCGCGTATTGGCAAAAGCCGCCCGTACGTGAGCAACGCGATCCGGCTGCTCGACCTGCCGCCGGCGGTGCTCGAAATGATCGAGCGCGGCGAGTTGAGTGCCGGACAAGCGCGCCCGCTGCTCGCGATCCCCTCGGCCGAGGCGCAGACGGTGGCCGCGCGGCGGATCGTCGAGGGCCGGATTTCGGCGCGCGGCGCGGAGGAGTTGGCCGGGACGGCGCGGCGCGCGCGCGGCGGATCGATACGCGGCGCGGCCGCGGGTAATCCTAACATTGACCCCAATCTGGCGGCGCTCGCCGAAGCGATGCAACGCGGACTCAAGCGCAAGGTCCGGATCGTGCGTGCGCGCGGCCGCAAGCCGGGCCGTATCGAGATCGAGTTCTACGGCATCGACGACCTGACCGCGCTCGCGGCAACGCTTGGCGCCGCCGCGCGCACTCATTCCACGGCCTCCTGAGCGAGTCCATGCCCCCGGGCGACGATCACCCGATGACGACGGCGCTATGACGCTATGAAAAGACCGGCCCGACCCTCCGCGGGATCGAAAGCAGCCGGTCCCCGACCGCCCGGCGGCGCGCGGAAAATCGGCCGCCCGTCCAAGCAGCATCGCGCACCCTACGATATCGAAACCGTCACCAACGCCGCCGTGCGCGTGTTCAATCGTCACGGCTACGAGGCGGCCTCGATGGAGGACGTCGCGCGTGAAACCGGGATCACCAAGTCGAGCCTCTACTATCACGTCTCGGGCAAGGAGGAATTGCTGGCGCGCGCGCTGGAGCGCGGGTTCAAATGGCTGCTCGGCGTGCTGGAGGAACCGGGGGCGCGGAGCGGGACGCCGCTGGAACGCCTGCGGCATATCGTTTATCGCAGCGTGATCATCACGCTCGAATTCGTGCAGGAGGTCGAGTTGCTCCAGCGGGTCAAGGGCAACACGCCGACCGAGCGCCGGGCGATGGCGCGGCGGCGGCGCTTCGATCGCGAGGTCGCGGCCCTGGTCAGGCAGGCCGCTGCCGCTGGCCAGATCGATACCAACGTCGACGGCGCCCTGCTGACCCGGCTAATCTTCGGGATGGGAAACTCGATCACGCAGTGGTATCGGCACGAGGGCAGGCTCAAGCCCGAGCAGATCGCGGAGGCGATGTCGCGGCTGGTGTTCGAGGGCATCGTGCGCAACGCGCTAGGATAGGACGTGCGGGGGCGCACTCGCCGGCTCTTGACATAGACGGGTAGTTGCGCCACTTTTAGTTAAATCGACCGTTCGGTCGATATCTCCGAGGAGGTTCTGCGGGCATGACCAAAACAGCCGCCGCACAGCCGGGCAACGGTTCGAGCAACTCGAATCTTGTTATCCCACCATTGATGATCCCCGAGGGCGGCCTTCAGCCGGCGCCCGAGATCGAGCAGCCCAATATCTTTCCCTTGGAGTGGCCGGTTAAGACCGAATCGCTGGCGGCGCTGTACGAGAAGGCCAAACGTTCGGCGTGGAACCCCTCCGACCTGCCGTGGGACGACCTCGACCCGGCGCAGTTCACGCCCGAGGAACGCATGGGCATCATGTACTGGTACACGGTGCTCTCGGTCTTCGACGGATCGGGGCCGGCGGTCTTCGCTAAGGCGATGATCCATTCCTACGAGCTGCACACCGAAGACCCGATCCGCAAATGCTTCTTCAGCGTCACCCACGACGAGATGAATCACGAGGAGTGTTGCCAGCGCGCGATTCAGCGGCTGGTGCCGGGCGGTCCGCTGCGTTTCGAGGCGCGCACCGAGGTAGAGCGCGCGGCGCTCAACAATATCCAATGGCTGTCGTTTAACGGCTCGCGTTACTGGCGCGGCTATTCGGCCTCGATCGACAAATATCCGCTCTCGGTGCTGTTCACATCGTTCCTGCTGGGCGAGGTTGCGGCCTCGACCCTGTTCTACGGGATGTCGCGGCGCACCACGTTACCGGTGTTCAAGGGCGTCTTCACCCGGGTCGGCCAGGACGAGAGCCGTCATCTGGCGATTTGTCTCAAGATGCTCGAGGACGATTGGCCGGGTCTGACCGAAGACTACAAGAATCTCATCACCAAGCAGTTGCGCGCGGGCTTCGTGTTCCTCTCGATGATCTTGTGGGAGCCGCCCAACATGTTCTGGGAACTGCCGCCGTACTTCCTGCCCAACCATCGCGCGCTGATGCAGTACGCGCGCCAGGCCGGGCTCGGCGTGCTGAGCTACGACGACCAGGCGGAGAACTGGCGGATGGCGATCGCCAAGGTGCGCAAGGTGGTGGGCGACTGGGGAATCAAGTTTCCCGCGATCCCGGAGCTCGATATCGAGGGCGTCGACGTCGGCAACATCACGGCCGCCGACATCATCCCTGTGTTCTAGAGCCCGTGTTCTAGCGAAAGCTGGAGGGTCGGCGATGGCCGAGACGATTCGTGTGGTGCGCGAGGGCGGGTTGGTCGAGGTCGTGCTCAACCGTCCCGACAAGCTCAATTCGATCAACCGAAAGATGGTCGGCGAATTACGCGGGGCGCTCGAAGAGGCCGTCGAAGCGCCCGCGCGTGCGCTGCTGCTGCGCGGCGAGGGGCGCGCATTTTCGGCGGGGCGCGATCTCACGGAGGCCGATCCGGAGAACGAGGACGCCGCTGAGATCCTGCGCAACCTTTTCGCGCCGCTACTGACGCAGATTTACGAATTCCGCGCGCCCACGATCGCGGCCGTGCAGGGCGCCTGCATGGGCGCCGGTCTGGGGCTAGCGTTCGCCTGCGACCTGGTGATCGCGGCCGACGACGCGCAGATTTCCTCGCCTTTCGGGCGGCTGGGTGCGGTGCTCGACTCAGGCGGCCATTTCCATTTCGCGCGGCTGCTCGGACGCCATCTCGCGCTCGAACTTATCTACACCGGACGCCGGCTGAGCGGCCGCGAGGCGGCGGAGCACGGGCTGGTGAACCGCTCGGTCGCGCCGGCGGAGTTGGAAGGGACCGCGCGCAAGCTCGCGCAGGAAATCGCAGCCGGGCCGACGGCTGCGTTTCGCATCTCCAAGCGCGTGCTGCGGGATGCGCTCAGCCGCTCGTACGTCGACGTGCTGGAGGCCGAGGCGTTCGCGCAAGGCGAGGCCTCGCGCACCGCGGATTACCAGGAGGGGATGCGCGCGTTCAAAGAAAAACGCGCCCCGACTTTCAAAGGCAGGTAGCGCAGCAGTCTTGAACTCCCTCCACCAATTGTTTTGAGGGCGGGTTGGGGTGTGGGTCTAGGCGGTTCCAAATCTGTGTGAGAACCGCCGCTGTCTGCATCCGCTTCCAGGCATCAGGAGAAAAAATAGGACGAGGAAGCGCCGCGGAAAAAGAATCATTCGGCGCTTCCTCGCTCGACCCCCACCTCATTCCTCCCCCAAGACACGGGGGAGGAGGTCAGAAATTCAGCGGCGAGTACGTCAGCCATCCCGATCGCGCCGCCGCGGCGGAGCAGTAGCAACTTGTCGCTGCCAGCCTCCACGCTCAGCACCGGCTTTAGATCGAGCGCCTCGCTCTCGTGCTCATTCCACACGCTCTCGGGCACGATCACGTATCCCGGCGGCGCGTCGCCCAGTTTGCCCTCGACCCGGGGAGCGTCGCGATCAAGATAGAAGAGCAGCGGCGCCGGATCGTCGCCGAAGCCATAGAGATAAAGCGGCTCTTCGCTTCCGACCGTGCGGTTGATCTGCGTCGCCGCGGCCTGGAACGATCCGTCGGCGCATCCGGCGGCCTCGCGGCGCGGCAGATAAATAAAATTGAACGCTATCAGCCCGGCGCAGAGCGCGACCAGTGCGCTTCGCGCGATGCGGCCGAATTGGCTCCGCTGGGCAAGCTCGCCCGCTGCCCAAGCCAGCAGGAACGCGGAGGACGGCCATAACGGCAGGAGATAAGCGCGCCGCTTGTAGGCGGCGACACTGAAGAAGATCACCGTCAGCAGCCAGAAGGTCGCGAGCAGGCGGGCGTCAAAGCGCGCGCGTTGCCGGCGCGTCTCGATGCTCGAAGCAGGCCGCGTCGCGTCGGCCGGACGGCGGAGCGCCGCCGCGGCGGCGAACGGGACCAGCAAGCTGAGCGGCACCGAGTTCAACAGGATCGGCTTCAGGTAGTACCACGGCGCCATGAAACCCAGCGCGCCGAAGAAGCGGCCGAAGTTTTCGCTTTCGAGCTGGCGGCCGAGGAATCCGTAGCGCCGCCCCATCGCACATGCGACGTACCATCCGAGACTCATCACGATCGCGACGAACAAGCTGCCCGGCGTGAACAGGTCGCGCAGTTCGCCGAGCCGCCGCTCGCGGAGCAGGAAGACGACGATCGCGCCGAGCGGCAGAATTATCGCCACCGGCCCCTTGGCCAGCACGCCGAGGCCGAGCGCGAGTGCAAAGACGTAGCGCATCGCCAAGCCGCCAGCCGACGGTGTTTCAGTGGAAGCAATGGGAGCAGTGGAAGCAGCCGCCGCCGCGGGCAGCATCCACAAACAGCTCATCATCGCGAGCGTCTCGAAAAACGTAAGCGTCATATCGACCCGTCCGACACGCCCTTCGCTCACGTACTGGTACGAGGCGGCCAAAATCAGCCCCGCGAGTATCGCGCCGCCCTCGCCGAGCGGCGCCCACGCGAACGCGATCGTGAGCGCCACGCCCGCAATGGCGTAAAGCGCCGAGGGAAGGCGCAGATTGAACGCGGTCACCTTGCGCACGCCGCCGATCCGGTCGAGCGCGGCCGCCGTCCAATGAAACAGCGGCGGCTTGTACATCGGCGCGCTGCCGTTCTCCAGCGGGAAGAGCAGCACCCCGTGCTCGACCATCTGCTGAACGAAGATTCCTTCGATAGCCTCGTTGGCGCCGCAAACCTCTGCCGCATCGAGACGATGGAGCATCAGCGCGGCGGTGGCGAGCACGACCGCAAGCGCGGCCAGGCGCCATCGTGTGAGCGCCGCGCCGCTCGGCGTCGCGGGCACGGTCGCACCGTTGGTGGGAGGAGGGGGATTCATGGCGCGGCTGCGATTCAGTCGAGGTCGTAGCGGAAAATTTCCAGCCGCGACCTCCGCGCCCGATCGTAGCCGCGCCATTTGGCTGGAGGGATGTCGCGCGGACCGACGCGGCGGAATCCGAGGCGGGTGAAAAATTTCGCCGCCCGCTCCTCCGCAGTGCAGGCGAAGACGTAGCGCAGCGGTCGCTCGCGCGCCTCGTTCAGGATTTGTTTGACCAGCTCGACCGCGACGCCTTCGCCGGCGAAGCGCGTCAGCGTGTAAAGTGCGGTTATTTCGCCGGCGCGCTCGCGATGGTACCGCTCGGTCAACAGCGAGCAGACGCCGGCCAGATGCTCGTCGCCGACGCGGTAGCCGAAGCATGACGGCAGCAGTTGCGCGATTTCCTCACGCGAGCGCGCCAGCAGATGGCCCTCGCGCTGGCCGCGCGCAATCAGCGCCTCGACTTCTTCGAAGTCGTCGATCGAAATCGGCCGCACGAAGCCGTACTGACGCTCGGTGAAGAGCGTGCCGGTGCCGATGAAGCTGAACAGCTCGTCGTAGACCTCGCGCGGCGCGACCAGGTTTACCGATCCGACGCCGTCGCGAAGCGCGCGGGCGACCTCGCGCAATTCCGCGCGCCGGCGTGCGGTGCGTTGCTTGCGCACCGCAGTGCCGATCCGGCCCAACTCAAGGAACGACATCCGCTCACCGCTACTGCCCGTCAGGCCGCCATTGCGGTCGAGCAGGATGAGCTTGAAGACGCGCAGCCGGCTCGCCAGCTCCGCGGCAAAGACGGTGAAGTCGCGCGGCTTGTTGGTATCGGCCACCGCCACCACGATCGATCCCGCGCTGAGCGCGCGCCAGATTCGCGCCACCGCCGAGTCGGGCGGGTAGGGGCGCGAGCGCAGGCCGGCGCCGGGATTGAAGACCGGTGGCTCGGCCCTGGGCGCGAGCCGGCCCAGCCGGCGCATCAGCCGCGCAAGCGCGTCGCCCGAGACGATCATGATGCATCGCGCCTGATTGCGGCGCAGCTCGCGCAGCGTGCGCACCAGCGAATCGAGTTCGCCCAGGCGCTCGCCGCTTGGCGGAATCAGCGCGAACAACAGGCTCTTGCCGTAGAACTCTTCGAGGTAGAAGGACTTTTCGTCGAACAGCGCGGCGCCCCCGCCCGCGGCCGACTCGTCCGGAGGTTCGTTCATCGATTCTTTGCCGGCGGTCAAATTCTAAGGTGCTGGTCGATGGCTGGCGATGGCAGCGGGATAGACGAAGAGCGGCGGCGGATACTCGCTCAGGCCTTGGCGGCCGCGGCTTCCTTGTCGGCGGCGGCGAGCGGCACCCTCGCGACGCGCATCGGCGCGGGACGCGAGGCGGCGATCTCTTTGAGCGTGGTTTGCGAGAAAATCTCTAGCAGCACGCGCTGTCCCTCCTCCCACACGCGGAACATCCGGCAGGTCGGCTGCAAGGCACACGAGCTCGAGCCGTCGACGCACACGTTGAGCGTGATCGGCCCCTCGACCGCTTCGATCACGTCTTTGAACGTGACCTCGTCGGCGGGTCGCGCGAGCTGATAGCCGCCGCCCGGACCGCGCCGCGCGCGCACCAGCCCGCGATGCATCAGATCGCGGATCACCTTCTCCAGGTAGTACTTGGGAATCTGCTCGTCGCGCGCGATCTCGGTGCCGCGCGCCACGCCTTCGGGATGGTCGGCGAGATGGATCATGGCCCTCAGCGCGTACTCGATCTTGCGCGGTATCTGCATCAGGCTCATGACGATGCTCCCCGGCCGCGGGCGCTGAGCGCGCCTCCGGCGGCCTTGCTCGCGATCGCGGACTTATTCGCGATGGCGATTTTGACAACTGCGGTGCCGGCGGGCCGGCGCGAGGCCTTGTGCGCGGCTCCATTGTTCCGTCCCGCCAGAATTCGCTCGACGTACTTGACCAGCATGTCGCTCTCGACGTTGACCGCGGCGCCCGGTCCCTTGCGCCCCAGCGTGGTCAGTTTGAGCGTGTGTGGAATGAGAGCGACGCTGAAGCGCCGGCCCGCGATCGCAAACACGGTCAGGCTCACGCCGTCGATCGCGACCGAGCCCTTCTCGACCAGGTAATGCACTTGCGCCGGCGCAACTTCAAACGTGTACAGCTTCGAGTCGCCCTCGGGCGTGATCGCGACTATTTTGCCGACGCCGTCGACGTGGCCTGAAACCAAGTGTCCGCCGAGCAATTTGTCCAGCGTGAGGCAGCGCTCGAGGTTGACCCGGTCGCCCACGGCCAGCGCGCCCAGCGTCGTGCGGCGCAGCGTCTCGGCCGAGACGTCCATTGCGATCGTGCTGCGCCGATTGCCGCGCCGCCTCTTCACGACCGTCAGACATGCGCCGTTGACCGCGATCGAATCGCCGATCGAGATGCGCCTAAGCGGCAGCGTGGTGCCGAAACTCAACAGCGCGCCCTTGTCGGTGCGTTTGATCCCCTCGACCGTGCCGAGGTCCTCTATGATGCCTGTGAACAAAGATCGTCTGTCCGTGAAGCCGCCAAGCGGGCGAGGAAAAACCCTGAAAAATCTTACTTTTTATTCGCATCGTTCGCAACTGATCATTTTGCGCAGCCGATCATTTTTCAAACGACTTACTTGGCAAGCGTGAATCACGATCTGCTGCCGCGGATGCGTCAGCGGTTGCGGCGCGCAGCGCGGCGAGCCGATAATCCGCGCGGAGCGTATGACGATGGGATTCAAGGAAGAGTCGGAAAAACTTCTGAGCGGCGAGCTTTCGATCCGGGAGCGCCATCCGCTGGTCCCGACCGGCGAGTCGGAGGAGGTCGCCGCCGGCGTGATGTTCTGGCGATGGTTCGCGAATTTGACCGCGATCAAGACCGAGGACGGCCTCGTGCTGGTCGACACCGGCGGGCATCACAACCAGGCCGAGACGGTGGCGATGGTGCGCCGATGGTCGCCCGACCGCGTCAACACCGCGATATACACCCACGGCCACGTCGACCACGCGGCCGGGATGACGGCGTTCGCCGCCGAGGCGCAGCAGAATCGCCGCGCACGGCCGCGCGTTGTCGGTCATCGCGCGGTCGCCGCGCGTTTCGATCGTTACCGGCGCACCGCGGGCTACAACAGCATCGTCAACTCGCGGCAGTTCGGCGTGCCGGCGAAATGGCCCGAAGAATTCGTCTATCCCGACACCTACTTCGACCATCAATTTAACGTGGTCGCCGGGACCTGGCGCTTCGAGTGCCATCACGCACGCGGCGAGACCGACGACCATTGCTGGGTCTTCATTCCAAGCCGCAAGGTGTTGCTGACCGGCGACTTCGTGATTTGGGCCGCGCCCAACGCCGGCAATCCGCAAAAGGCGCAGCGCTACGCGCGCGAATGGGCCGAGGCGTTGCGCGCGATGGCTAAAACCGGGGCGGAGGTGCTGCTGCCGGGCCACGGGATTCCCGTGTTCGGATCGATTCGCGTACGCCAGGTGCTCAACGACACGGCCGAATACCTGCAAAGCCTCTACGATCAGACATTAAAGATGATGAACGACGGCGCGACGCTCGACGATATCGTGCACAGCGTGAAGCCGCCGGCCGCGCTCGCGGAGAAGCCGTACCTGCAGCCTGTCTACGATGAGCCGGAGTTCATCGTGCGCAACGTATGGCGGCTCGACGGTGGATGGTACGACGGCATCGCGTCGAATCTGAAGCCCGCGCCGCATCGCGCGCAAGCCGCCGAAATAGCCGCGATGGCGGGCGGCGCCGACGTGCTGCTCGGGCGCGCGCTGCAGAAGATGTCGGACGGCGACCCCGCGCTCGCGGCGCATCTTATCGACTGGGCTGTCGCCGCTGCGCCCGACAATCGCGCGGCGCACGAGGCCCGGATGCGCATCTACGCGGCGCGCGCCGCAGAGTCGACCTCGACCATGGCGCACGGAATTTTCCGCGCCGCGGCGCTGGAGTCGGCTACGAAAGCCGGCGTCGCTCCGCCAGAGGATTCGCGGAAGATCTGAGCGAGGTTCCCGACATCAGGCCAATAGCCAGACGCGCATCATTAGCGATCGACTCCGCCGTCCTCGTCATTTTCATCGTGGCGCGATTCATCATCGTCGTGCGCGCCGCCGCCGAGCGTCAATTTGAGGCCACGCATCGAGGCGAGGATCAGACGCCATCCGGAGGGAAACTCGATCGTGCCGGTTTCGGCGTGCGATTGCGGTTCGATAATCGCCTTGCGGCCCATGTGCCACTGCACCAACAACATCTGATGCGCGATCTGGCGGCCCGTTACTCTATCGATCGCGAAATCGCCGTAGAGCGTGCTGGTGCGCATCTCGCCGAGCGCCTCGCGCAGGCGGCGCTGGTCGAGAGAATCGCACGCGCGTATCGCGGCGCATCCGATGAGCCCGGCCGCGTAAGCCTGCGCCGCGGGATAGTCGCACTCGCGATAGCCGGCGGCGCGCATCCGCCGCGCGAACTCGTCCGGCGGCGGTCCGAGTTCCGGCGCAATCTGCGCGTGCTCTTCCCATTGGCTGGGGCCCACGATGCCCTCGGCGTCCTCGCCCAACTCCTCGGCGAAGTCGTGGACGCCGGCGGCGACGCAGCCGAGCACCGGGATATTGAGATTGGAGGCGACCACCACGCGCATCAGGGCAACATCCTGTGCGAAGCTGCCCGCGGCAGCGAGGGCGTTGATGCGATTGCGCTTGAGTGCGGGCAGCAGACGCGCGACCGCCTCGGCGCGATCGAAATCGCCCCGGTACTTGAGCCGCACGCGCACGCCGCGCCGGCGCGCTCGCCGCTCATGACACGCCTGCTCGAGGCCGATGCCAACGTCGCTCGCAAAGGGCGTGGCCGCGGTAACGATCGCGAGGCGCTTGCGCCAGAACTTGAGTTCGACCAGCAGCCGCGCGAACGCGACGAGATAATCGCTCGCCGGGCTCAGCACGCCGACCATCATCCGCATCCCTTTGGTGTACAGACTGTCGTCGGCGCCGCCGTGATTGAACATCACCATCCCGGCCGCTTCGGCGATCGGCGCGGCGGCGCGCGCGAGGCGGCTCGAGTACGGGCCGAGCAGCAAATCGACGCGCTCGGGACCGCAAAGCGCGGAAAAGATTTCGGCGCAGCGCCGCGCGTCGCTCCGATCGTCGTGGCAACGAAGCGTGAGTTCGCGCGCGCGGCCGCCGACCTGCACGCCGCCCGCCGCGTTGAGGTCGTCGACGAATAATTTGATCGCGGCTTCGGCCTGACGGCCCATCGCGGCGTAGGCGCCGCTCAGCGACAGCGAAAGACCGACGCTCAGCCGCTCGGGCATCGGAGAGGCGCGCGCTAGGGCGCGATCTCGGCGATTCCGCTCCGGATCACCGCCATCCCCTCGGGATTGTAGGTTTCAAACGCGTAAGCGCGGCGGCCCGCGCGCTCGCGGTCGGCCCAAACTTTGGTCGTGATCGCCCAGACCTTGGTCGTGATAAATTGTCCGGGAAAAACCGGGCGGCTGAACTGCACGCGCAAGCGCTTGAGGCGCGCGGGATTGCCGGCGCACAGGCCGTCGATCATGACCTTGGAAGCGAACGCCATCGTGCACAGCCCGTGCACGACGATCCCCGGCAGGCCCGCCATCTTCGCCACGTTTTCATCGACGTGGATCGGATTGCGATCGCCCGAGGCCTCGGCATAGCGGAAGGTCTGGTCGCTATCGATGCTCTGCTCGACGGTGAGTATCGGATCGCCCGACGGAGACACCGGCCGCTCGGTGCGTCCCGCGGCGCCTCGATCGCGGCGCGCCGCTCGGATGAAAATTCCGAAGATCGTGCGCAGGACCAGCGCGCCTGCGCGGCTGCGCGAGTTAAGTTCGAGCGCCATCGCCTCGCCGCCCGGCCGCGCCTCGATGGAGGTGACCTTGGCGACGGTGGTTATCTCGTCGCCGGGGCGAAGCGGCGCGAGGAACTCCATGTCCTGTTCGGCGTGCAGCAGACGCAGGAGGTCCGCGCCCAACTCCGGGTCGCCGACCGCGCCGACCACAGACATCCACGTGACGGCCACGCCGAACATCGGCGGCGCGACGATTCCGCCCGGCGCGGACGGCTCGAAGTAGCGCGGGTTGTCGTCGTTGTAAGCGCGCGCATATTTCTGGAGCGCTTCGAGCGTTACTGTCGCGCTGGTGGGCGGATACTCGCGGCCGATGAATTCCCTGTTAAGTGGCATCGATAGTCTTGCTTGCGATTCCTGCTTGCGTGCGAATGAATTTGCAAAAATGGAATTTCGACGAAGTGGCCTGCAACGGCGTCAGGCAAGCTCGCGGCCACCGATGAACACCGCCTTCAACTCTAGCCCGGGGCCGAGCACGAGCAAATCGGCAATCGCACCGGCCTCGATTCTGCCGCGCTCGCCGAGACCCAGCACGCGAGCGGGATTGGTGGCGGCCATCAACGCCGCTTCGCCGACGCTCGCGCCGGCTTGCTCGACCATGATGCGCACCGCGTCGAGCATCGAGATTACGCTGCCCGCCAGGCGCCCGTCAGGTAGCCGCGCCGCGCCGCCTGCGACGGCCGCATCCGCGAACGGAGACGCGCCTGCCGAGCCACCGGTCGCGACGCGGTCGGTGGTAAGGCAGATTCCTCCCGCGCCGCGCGCAAGATAGAGCAGACGCAGCATCGCGGGATGCACGTGGACGCCGTCGGCAATCACCGCGGCCCACGCGCGCGAGGGCAGCATCGCGGCCGCCGCCGCTCCGGGATGCCGATGGTCAAGCGGCGCCATCGCGTTGAACGTATGCGTGAACATCCGCGCGCCCGCGGCGACCGCCGCCTGCGCCTGCTCCAGCGACGCGTCGGTATGGCCCAGCGATACCGCAACTCCGCGCGCCGTTAGCCCGGCCATTGCTTCGAGCCCGCCGTTGAGTTCGGGCGCGAGCGTTATCATCCGCAACGCGGGCAGCGCCGCGACGCGCTCGAGCGCCGCGCCGCGAGGCTCGAGGTTGTGCGCCGGATGAGCGCCGAGCCGCGCCGCAGAGATGAACGGTCCCTCAAGATGCATCCCCAGGATTGCACTGGTTGCGCCGCGAGTGTCGGCCGTTTCGGCGATCGCTTCTGCAGTCGCTTCGGCAATCTTGGCGGCGACCGCTTCGATTCGCGCGAGCGGCGAGGTGATCGCGGTTGGAAGCCACGCCGTTGTGCCCTCGCGCGCAAGATCCGCGGAAAGCTCGCTCAGCGCGCCGGCCGTGGCGTTCATCACATCGATACCGTCACGCCCGTTAACCTGGAGATCGATCAACCCCGGCACGACGTAGTCGATCGCATCTCCGCTGCCGGCCTCGACCGACTCGATCGTCTTGCCGAAGCCGACGATGCCCGTCACGGTCGAGCCGTCGGCCCGCGCGATCAAGCCGCGTAACCGCTTCATCGTCGGGGCCGTGGCGCGTCAGCTCGCGTTGAAGCGCTCCTGGAGCAGGCGCGAGAAGCGCGGCAGGTAGACGAGGTCGAAGGTCGTCTCTTTGCCGGGGAACATCGAGACCGCCGCGCCTTTGAGTGCGCGGACATGCTCCCACGCCTCATCGAGGGTGATCGAGTCATCCTGCGCGATGGTCGCGAAGGTGAGATCGACCAGAAAACGCAGCCTGCGGATCATCAGATGTTCGTGAGCGATAAGGGCGGCGCGATCGTCCTGGGCCATGGCTAATATCCGGCGGTTAAATGGCGGCGGGCTAAGTCGCCCGCCACTGTGGCGAGTATAGCATCGGTGCGCGCGATTTTGAGCGCGCGCGACTGCCGCCGTGCTAGCCGATCCGCGGCGCCCTTCATCGCCACGCTTCATTGCGATGCTACTTGGCGACGTTACCTGGCGGCGTTACTTGTCTTGGCTCACCGGGGATGCCAACCTCATTGGCGCGATGGCGCAAGCGCGGCTCCGTTCGAGCTTCATTTATCTCGCCAACGCGGTCAACGACCTGCGCGGCAACTGGACTATCGTCGCCGCGGTGCTGGCGCCGCTGGTGCTGGCCTCTGCGCTCTGCCTGCTGCCCGACGCGCTCAACCTCCAATATTCCCTGGTGCGGACTTTCGAACCGGGCGTGACCAGCGTCGCGTTCATGCAACCGGTGCAGGTGCCGTACGCGCCCGCCACGCGCGCCGCGCCCAAGCCGCCGTTTCCCTCATGGATGACCACCATCCTGCATCTGCTCGATGGCTTCATCACGCTGGTCGGCGTCAACCTGGTCGTCCTGTGCGCGCTCAGACGGATGCAGGCGGGACAGCGGATGGCGCGTCCGATCGACGAGGGGATCGAGGTCTACCGCGAGGCGGCACATCTGCTCGGTCCCTTCATATGGGTGAGCATGCTCCAGGTGGTCGCGATCGCAGTGGGAGCGGTGCTGCTGGTGGTGCCAGGCATCCTCGCCTACGTGTGGCTCTATTTTTCGCAGTACGCGCTGATTTTCGACGGCCGGCGGAGTTGGTCGGCGCTGTTGTACAGCCGCGACCTGATGCGCGGCAGTTTTTTTCGCGTCGCGCTGCGGATCGTGGTCTTTCTCGCCGTTTGGTCGGGCTTCAACTCGTGGGCGGGCGGGACGTTCTTCGCGGTCAGCCTGCTGGCCGGATGGGTGGGGCTGATAACGGGCGCGTTGTGGGCCGCAATTTTCCTGGTCGATCTGTTTGCGGTGGCCGTGCTCTACGCGACTATCGCATTCCTGCTCGCGGCGGGTTTGCGCCTATACCAGGACATGAGTGCGGTCGCCGCGGAGCACACGGCGCTAGTGGGAGCGGCGCCGCTGCCGCCGACCGCGCCGTTGCCCTCGGTGAGCGCCTAAGCCGGCTCGGCGCCGGTCGCGGCGGCGGCCAGGCGCGTCAGCGCGCGAATCGCAACCTCCAGCACCGGCAAACCGACGGTGGGCAGCGTGCGCAGATCGTTCATCACGTCCGCCATCATATCGAACAGCCGCTCGCGCCCGCTGCGCAAGGCACGCACGGCTTCCGCCGGCGCGACCTCGCGGTCGACCAGCACCGCGCGGCATAGCGCCAGGCGCGCATTGCGCAGGTCGCCGCCGAGGTCCTCGGCGGCCCGCCGCTCCCATCGATCGTCCGTGCCGATCGCCTCGAGCGCGCCTTCGAGCGTGGCGAATTCGATTATCTCGCCCAGCGCGAAGTAGGCGCGGGCGCACTCGGCCGGCGCGGCACCGTGGGCGAAGCTCAGGCTCAAAACGTTGAGCAGATGGTCGGCGAAGCCCAGGCGGGCGAGCTGATGGGCAACCTGCTCGGTGTAGACGGTCGAGCGCAACTCGCGGTAGTTGTGCTCGAAGCGCTCGCGCTCGTCGTCGGCCAGCATGTTCTCGAATTGCGCACACAGGCTCTGGAAGCCGGGCTTGAAGCGCGCGATCGCATCGCCGAGCGACACGTTCGCCTCCACCCCGGCGATCGCCCATCCGCAGGCCCGCCGCGCGGCGCTCTCCAACGCCAGCAGTGCGGCGAGTTCCGCCTGCGCGCCCTGGTCACCGGCGCCGGCGCGCAACCCTTCGGCCTCATCGACCAGGTCGAGCACGCCCTCGGCGAAGATCCACGCACGGACGGCGTCCTCGGTGCGCGCGCCGTGGCTGCGCGTGAGGCGGAAGACGAAGCTCGCGCCCATCAGGTCGACCAGTTCGTTGACCAGCCGGGTGGCGATGAGCTCGCGGCGCAGCCCGTGTTGCGGAATTTCGGCGGCGAACTCGCGCGCGATCGAAGCCGGGAAGTAGGTGACCAGAAAACGCCCGGTCAGGTAGGAGTCGTCGGGCAGCGCGCAGGTCTCCAGCTGCTTGGACAAATCGATCTTGGTATAGGCGCTGAGCACGGCAAGTTCGGGACGGGTAAGGCCGGCGAAGCGGCCGCGGCGATCGCGCAGCTCCTCGTGGCTGGGCAGCGCGGCTTCGTAGCGATGCAACGCGCCGCGCTGCTCGATCGCGCTTAGGTGGTCGCGGAACATTTTGGCTTCGGTGCGGCTGCGGATCTGCTCGAGGCTCAGCAGCACCACCTGGTCGCGGTTGTCGCGCAGCACCAGTGCGGCGACCTCGCCGGCAGCGGCCGCGAGCGCGCGGTTGCGCCGGTCGAAATCGATTCGCCCGTCCGCCAGCGCCCGCTGGAGCAGGATCTTCAGATTGACTTCGTGATCCGAGGTGTCGACGCCGGCCGAGTTGTCGATCGCGTCGGTATTGATCCTGCCGCCGGTCATCGCGTATTCGATGCGCGCGCGCTGGGTGAAGCCCAGGTTGCCGCCCTCGGCCACCGCCTTGGCGCGAAGCTCGTTGGCCGCGATACGGCAGGCGTCATTTGCGTGGTCGCCGACTTCGGCGTCGCGCTCGTCGCTGGCGCGCACGTAGGTGCCGACGCCGCCGTTGTAGAGCAGGGTCACATCGGCGCGCAGGATGGCCTGGATGAGGCTGTCGCTGTCGAGCACCTCGGCCGTGCAGGAGAGCGCGCGGCGGGCTTGCGGGCTAAGCGCGATGCTCTTGGCGCCGCGGCGAAAGACGCCGCCGCCGGGACTGATCAGCGCAGGGTTGTAGTCCGACCATTGCGAGGAGGGCAAATCGAACAGCCGCTTGCGTTCGGCGAAGCTCTTTTTCGGGTCGGGGTCGGGATCGATGAAGATGTGGCGATGGTCGAAGGCGGCGATGAGCTTGAGGTTGTCCGATTGCAGGAGCCCGTTCCCGAACACATCGCCCGACATATCGCCGATTCCCACCATCGTGATCGGCGCGCTGCGCGCGAGATCGATTCCCATCTCGCGCAGGTGCCAGCGGACCGACTCCCACGCGCCGCGCGCGGTGATGCCGAGCGCCTTGTGGTCGTAGCCGTGGCGGCCGCCCGAAGCGAAAGCGTCGCCCAGCCAGAAGTTGTGCTCGGCCGCGATCGCGTTGGCCAGATCGGAAAACGCCGCCGTACCCTTGTCGGCCGCCACCACCAGGTAGGGGCCGTCCTGGTCGAGCACCTTGACCCCGGCCGGATGCACGATTTTGTTGCCCACCACGTTGTCGGTTAATTCGAGCATCGCGCGGATGAGCGTCGTGTAGGCGTCGACCACGTCGTCGTGGGTGGTCGCGCGGCCCAGGCGCGGCTTGACGATGAACCCGCCCTTGGCCCCGGTCGGCACGATGATCGCGTTTTTGACCGTCTGGGTCTTCATCAGGTCGAGGATTTCGGTACGGAAGTCCTCGGGCCGATCGCTGTAGCGGATCCCGCCGCGGGCGATCCGCCCGGCGCGCAGATGGCATCCCTGCATCGTTGGGCTGTCGACGTGGATTTCATAGAGCGGCAGCGTGTCGGACAGATTGGGGATCCCCGCGCTCTCGAACTTGAGCGTGATGTAAGGCGCGGGCGGCTCGTGAAAATAGTTGGTTCGCACCGTCGCCTCGACCATCCCCAACAGCGCCCGCGCGATGCGATCGTCGGCGATGTTGTCGACCGCGCCGAGCGCTTCCAGATAGGCCGCGCGCAATCCAGCGTAGCGCGCGTCGGCGCTCCCAGCTCCCGCCGGGTCCATCCGCAGCCGGAACATCTCGACCAGCATCCGCGCGAGCTTCGGATTGACCAGCAGCACGCGGCGCAGCCCCGGAAGCGCCGGCGCAAGCCGCATCTGGAAGGCCGCCGCCACGTATGTGCGAAGCAACGCGATCTCGCGCCAGCCGAGGCCCGCCTCCAGCACCAGCGCGTTCAGCGGGCCGTCCTCGGTCTGCCCACTGCGCACCGCGGTCAGCGCCTCGGCCAGCATCGCCGCGCCGCTCATGCTCTCCAGCGCCGCGCCGTGGGCGTCCTGGACGCGAAAAGACTGGACGAAGGCGCGCACGGTGGCGCCGCTGGAGTCGATACGCAGCTCGTCGGCCTCTTCCGAGATCACGGTGATGCCAAAGTTCGACAGCATCGGCATTATGTCGGAGAGCCGCAGCGACTCGCCGACCTCGAACATCCGCAGCTCGCTGATCGTCGCCGCCGCGCCGTCGCCGGCGCCCTGGCGCGCCAACTCGACGCTGAAGCTCTGGCCGCCTTCGAGCAGGCTTTCGATTCGCTCGATATCGCCCGCCGCCCGCGCGACCGTGGTGCTGGCCTTGTAGTGCAGGCTGAAGGCGCCGAGCCATCGCTGCGCCAGCGTCTGGCCACGGCGTTCGCCGAAGCGCTCGACCAGTTCTTCGCGCAGGCGCTCCTGCCACGTGCGCGCGAGTTGCGAGACCTCGGTCTCCATCGCCCGCAGCTGCGCGGCCGAGGGCGGCGCGGCGTCGTAGCAGAAGTGCATCCGCGCCCGGTAACCCTCTCCCATCGCGAGGTAGTAGTAGACGAGCTCGCCGTCGAGGATGCGGCCGAGCGCCTCCTGGATTTGCTTGCGCACCTCGGCCGAAAAAGTCTCGCGTGGCAGGACCACCAGCGCGACCACGTTGTTGCGCACCGGATCGTAGTGCGCACTTACGCGCACGGTAGCCTCGTCCTTGTGATCGAGGATGAGATGAAGCTGCTCGCGCAACTCGCCGACCGGCGCGCGGAACAGTTCCTCCTTGGGAAAGCTGTTGAACGCCGTCACCAGCTCCTTGTAGTTGTGCGAGCCGGGCGCGGCATGCTCGGCCTCGATCACCTCGCGCAGTTTGGCGCGCAGCACCGGGATGTGCTGCGCCTCCTCGGAATAGGCCTTAGAGGTGAACAGGCCGACGAAGCGATCGAAGCCCACCACGCGTCCGCCGGCCCCAGTGCGACGGATAGTGACGTCGTCCATCAGGCCGCGGCGATGAACCTGTGACATCGTATGGGTCTTGCCCATGATCAGCGCCGTGCCCTCGAACAGCATTTTCTGATGATCGGGCTTAAGCGCTTTGAGATCGACCGGCCGCGCGTAACGCGAGCGGCTGAAGTCGCGCAGCAGGCCGAGTGCGGAGTTGGGCGAGTCAAGGTCGACTTCGAGCGTGCGGCGGCCGCCGTCTTCGGCGACCCGGTAGCGCCGATAGCCGAGAAAAACGAAGCCGCCGCCGACCAGCCATCGCAGCAGATCGCGCACCTCGACCAACTCGCGCTGCGCCGCGGTCTCCTCGCAAATCTCCAGCGCTCGCGCGGTCATCGCTTCGAAATCGCCGGTTGCCGATCGCACCTGCTCAAGCACGCCCTTGAGACCCGCGGCGATACGCTCGGGGTCGTGCGTGCCGCCATCCAGGCGCAGTTCAAGATGGACGAAAGATTCGGGCCGCTCGGTGGACCTCATGCTTTCGAGCGAGACCAGCCGGCCGGCATCATCGCGCGCGGCGTGGAGCACCGGATGCACGAGCAGGCCGGCGCCGATGCCGAGGTGATGGAAGTACTCCAGCGTGCTGTCGATGATGAACGGGCAGTCCTCCATCACTGTCTCGGCGAAACCGCCGGTGCCGCCGTTTTGCGGCGCGATTTCGACGCGAACCTTGACCGGTTCGGCACGCAACGAGAAAAAATCCAGCGCGTCGGCGCTGAGCTGCGTCCGCTGCTCAGCGGACAGCCGCGCCGCGAGGTCGGGCGCGAGCCCGCTGAAAAGCCGGGCGGCGAAAATTTCGAGCCGCCGCGCGTGCTCGCGCGCGGCATCCGACGCGGGGGTACGTGGTTGTGCTTCGCTGGCCAAGGCTGTCACCCGGAAAAAAGTCGCAGGGATAGGGATGGTCCCCGATTGGGAATTATAAGTCGTGTCCCGCATGTGCGGCTACAGCGGGGCGGTAATCTCTCTGTGGACGGCCGCCGGCGGCGCCCGATGCTCTTTCTTGGGACATCCTTTACCACGTCGGACTTCTCTTTCATCGGACATCCGCTGATTTATCCGATAAGATCGATTGAGCACGCGCGCTCCCGCATCGATGGCACAGGTCGAGATCACTGCGATGACATTCGGGCCGTATGGCGTCGGACGGCTCGACGGCAAGGCCGTGATGGTGCCCCACGCGGCGCCCGGCGATTTGCTCGAGGTTACGGTCGTCCGGGAACGCGCGGGCTATCTGATCGCGCGCGCCGAACGTGTGCTCAAGGCGGGGGCCGCGCGGCGCACGCCGCCGTGTCCGTATCTGCCGCGCTGCGGCGGATGCGATTGGCAGCAAATCGCCTACCCCGAGCAGGCGCGCTTCAAAGCCGAGGTTATCGCGGCGACGCTCAATCATGCGCTCGGCCTGGAATTGGATCCCACAACTCTGATCGAGCCGGCCCCGGCCGAGTTCGGTTACCGCGCGCGCATCAGGTACCAGACCGGACGCGGCGGGCGGCTGGGATTTTATGAAGCGGGCAGCCGCCGGCTGGTCGAAGTCGATCACTGCATGGTGGCGGCGGCGGAAATCCGGATGCCGCGCGAGTTCGCGGCCGAGATCGAGTGCGAGGACATCGAGGTCGTCGCCGATCGCGCCCGCGAGGTGCTAGTTGCGCATCTGGCGCGGCCGCCAGGCACCGCCGTGCTCGAGCGGGCGCGCCGGCTGGTCGAGCGCGACGCGCGAATTGCGGGCGTGGTGCTGCGCGCGGGGGGCGGGCGCGAGGTTATCGGCGAGGTCTCGATCACGGTCGCGCTCGAGCCGGGGCTCGAACTCGAAGTCGAGGCCGACCTGTTCAGCCAGGTCAATCGCGCGCAGAACCTGAAGCTGGTCGCCGCCGTGATGGAGATGGCGGAGGCGGGCGCGGACGCGCGCGTGCTCGATCTGTTCTGCGGCGCGGGCAACTTCAGCCTGCCCGCGGCGCGGCGCGGCGCGGCGGTGATGGGAGTCGATGCCGAAGCGCTGGCAGTCGCAGCGGCGGCGCGCAACGCGGCGCGGCTGGGGCTCAAACGAGCGGAGTTCGCCGCAATGGAGGCGGCGGAGCTGGCGCGATTTCTGTTGCGTGCGCGTTACCGGCCCGGCGTGGTGATCATGGATCCGCCGCGCAGCGGCGCGCGCGAGCTTATCGGGCCGCTGCTGCGGATGCGTGCGCCGCGGGTGATCTATGTCTCGTGCGACGTGGCGACGCTGGCGCGCGATCTGCATGCGCTGTGCGCCGGCGGCTACCGGATCGCCGCGGTGCGCGCGTTCGACTTTTTCCCCAACACACATCATGCCGAAGTCGTAGCGGTATTGACTTCGGCGGCAACCCGTTCCTAATCTGGATCGTCGGTCCGGCTTTTTTCCCACCCAGCAGAGGGTCAGCAAAGCGATGCCCAAGCAGGAAAAGGAAAAGCCGCCGCGCCCAAAGATTACCATCATTCCGGGCCGCGGCGTCGCTCAAACCATCAACTATCTGCTCGAGGATCGCGATGAGCTCGAATGGATTATCGCGGTCGGGCGCACCAAGAACGGCGAGCTGTTCTTCTACGACACCGGCGGCGACATCGTCGAAGACCTGGGCACGCTGGAATACCTGAAAGCGCGTATCGTGCGCGCTCATTTCGGCGACGAATACGAGTGAGCGCCGCGCGTGAGCGCGGTCCACGATGCCCACCGGCGTGTCTTAGCGGTTGAAAAAAAGCGACGCGGCGTTTCGCTGCTTCGATGCAGCCGCGACGCGCGTCGCAATCGCGAACAGAGTTGCGGAGCCGCGATGACGCGGCGCGAGCGAATTAATCCGGCGTTATCGCGTTCGGATACTTCTTGTAGATTTTCTCGGCGGCCATAAAGTCGCCCATCGCCGAGTCATAGTCGCCCTTGAAGTAGGCGCGCTGGCCGTCGAGAAACAGTTCCTGCATGTGCTGCGCGCTGGCGCCGGAGTACTTCGCGCGCCACACGTCGCGCGAAACCTTGACCATGGTGGCATACACATCTTCTTGGCGGAACTTGTGCGTTGCCGGCGGCGGCGCGGTCATGCCCGCTTGCGCGAACGCGGGGACTGAGTAGGTGCTCGCGACGCAGGCTCCCGCTGCTACACCCAACATCGCTAACTTCCAGGATTTCATGGTCATTCATCCTCCCCGGTTCAAGCCCGGTTCAAGCGGCAGTGTGGCTTGCTCTTATCAAAAAGTCTCGATCCCGCGCAACAATGAGGCAAAGGCGCGGGCCGTTCGCTGTTCGCCTCGCGCGCGTCTAAGGCGCGGCGTCTAGTCGTCGAACTCATGCTCGGGCGGGCGCGCGTAGATGACGCCGTCGTCGATCTCAAGCGGCACGCGGTAGAGAAATTTGCCGCAGGCGCTGGCCGGACCGGCGATACATTCGCCGCTCGCCGGCTCGAAGTAGGCGTTGTGCGTCTGGCACATCAGATAGCGCCCCTCCTCAGCAAAGAATTGGTTGTCGATCCAATCCATCGCCATCGGCACGTGGCGGCAGCGGTTGACGTACGCATGGTAGTGGCCTTGGAAGTTGATCACGAAGCATTCCTCGTCCGCGCCGCGCACCGGCAGCATGAATTTCATCGATTCGTTGGCCGTGAGCGCCTCCGTCCGGCAAACCCGGTAGCGCACCTCGCCACGCTTGACGACGCGCCGTGTGCGCACGCCGCCCGTGCCTTTAAGGTTGCGGTCGCGGCTATTCCTACGCGGCATCTTTCAAAACCACCTGCAATCCCGCCTGCTGCGCCGGCCTTTCCATCCGCAAATGCGCCGCTCATTATAATACCCGATGAGAGCCGCGCCGCTCGCCGTATGAAAAAAGCTGCGCAAGGTATCGCGAGCCGCACATCGGAGCCGCACATCGATGGACAAGCCGATAATTCGCCCGGTCGAAGCCTTTCCGATGGAACAGCAGGATCAGATGCTGATTTGTCTGCGCGATCCATCCGGGCTCGCGCCCGAGCCGATCATGCTCGGGATGGGCGCGTATTTTCTGGTGACGCTGTTCGACGGAACCAACTCGACGCTCGATCTGCAGGCCGCGTTTAGCCGGCGCTTCGGCGAGGTCATCCCGTCCGAGAAAATCCGCGAGCTGGTCAGCGCACTCGACCGCGCTTATTTTCTCGATTCGCCGGCCTTCGCCGAGCGAGTGCGCAGCGTGCGCGAGGAGTTCCGCCGAAGCCCGTCGCGCGCGGCGGCGCTGGCGGGGCTCTGCTATGAGACCGAGCCGTCACGGCTGCGCGCAGAGATAGAATCGTTCTTTGAAGTTCCCAACGCGCCCGGACGCGACGCGCTTGCGGCGCCGGCGCCGTCCACGGCGGCGGCCGGAGGTCTCGCCGGTCTCATCGCGCCCCATATCGATCCGCGCCGCGGCGCCGCGGCCTACGCATGGGCCTACAATGAACTGCGCCGGCGCGAACGCCCCGAGCTGATCGTCATCCTTGGCACCTCGCACTATGGCGCGGGCCCCGAGCTGTTCAGCGCGACGCGCAAGAACTACCTCACCCCGTTCGGCGCGGTGCCGACCGACCGCGGCTTCGTCGAGCGGCTTGCGGCGCACTACGCCGGCGCGCGCGGCGGCGACCTCTTCGCCGACGAGATGCTCCATCGCAACGAACATTCGATCGAGTTTCAGGCGCTCTTTCTCGCCTGGGCGCTGGGTGTCGAGGGCTTCCAGGTGGTGCCGATCCTGGTCAGCTCGTTCCATCAGATGGTGCGCGACGGCGAGAGCCCGGCCGGCAACGCGCGGGTGGCGCGCTTTCTCGACGCGCTGCGCGAGGAACTTGCGGCCGAGCGCCGCCGCGTGTTGATTCTGGCCGGCGTCGATTTCGCCCACGTCGGGCGCAAATTCGGCGACTCCTTCGGACTCGGCGACGGTCTTACCGAGCGCGTACGGCGCGAGGACCTGGCGCTCATCGAAACGATCAAGGCCGGCGACCCGGGCGGCTTCTTCGCCGACGTCGCGCGCGAGGGCGACCAGCGCAAGATTTGCGGGCTCGCCCCGATGTACACGCAGCTCGAGCTCCTAAGCGGGCGGCGCGCGCGCCTGTTACACTACGACATCGCGCTCGAGCCGCAAACCGATTCTCTGGTCTCCTTCGCCAGCCTGGCGATTGACTAGGTGACGCGCGATCGCATGTGACACGCCGCCCGCTGCGCAGGGCCGCGCTCGCCTCTTGGCATCCGGGGCGCTTTGCGCGATAACTCGCGATCCGACCTTCACGCGACAAGGAGCAGCATATGAAGATAGGCTTGCAGGCATTCGTCACCGACAACACCGCAAACCCCGCGAACGTCGCGCGCAAAGCCGAGGCGCTTGGGTTCGATTCGATCTTCATCCCCGAGCATCCGATAATCCCGATTCATCATCGGACTCCCTATCCGATGGGCGACGGCACGATCCCGGAGTTCTACGCGCACATGCCCGACCCGTTCGTCTCGCTGGCGCTCGCGGCCGGCGCGACCACCCGAATGAAGCTCGCCACCGGCATCTGCCTGGTGCCGGAGCGTGACCCGATCGTGATGGCCAAAGAGATCTCGACGCTCGATCACTTCTCGGGCGGGCGCTTCCTATTCGGGATCGGCGCCGGATGGCTCGCCGACGAGTCGGAGATCATGGGCGTCGAGTTTAAGCGGCGCTGGCCGATGACCCGCGAGTACATCGCCGCGATGAAGGAGCTGTGGACCAAGCCCGAGCCGAGCTTCGAGGGCGAGTTCGTCCGCTTTCCCAAGGTCAAGTTTTTTCCCAAGCCCGTGCAAAAGCCTCATCCGCCGATCATAATCGGCGCCGGCGGCATGGGCCTGAACTGCGAGCGCGCGCTCAAGGATACGGTCGCCATCGGCGACGGATGGATGCCGCTCGGGTTGACGCCCGCGCAGCTATCCACCGAGCTGGGGAACCTGCGCGCGATGTGCGCGCAGGCCAAGCGCGACTTCAGCAAGATCGAAATTACTTTCCTGATGCTGGAGACGCCGCCCGACGTGGCCCGCGTGATCAAGGAATACCAGGAGGCCGGAGCGCATCGCGTGCTGGTCGGCGCGCCGACGCTGGCGCCGGACAAGTACGAGCGCGAGTTGGAGGACCTGGCGCGCACCTGCATCCGCTAGGCGGGCGCCTGGCGGCGGCCTCACGGCGGCGCGGTGCTACTGATGCGCTTTCAGGAAGGCGCGCACGCGTGCGACCGCCGCGGGCGTTGCGTCGGGCGTCTTCCATTTCGCGATCAGCTCGGCGTTGGGCGCCAGGCGCGCGATCTCTTCCGCGATCGGCGCCGGATGATAAAGATCGTCGCCGGCCAGCACCAGCATCGGCGTGCGGCACGCGCGCACGAACTCGCGCGAGACCGAGAAGACGAAATCGCCGTCGTACATCCGCGCGCGAAACGCGTCGAGCGCCGCCTCGCTCAACTCGGGACGGGCCTTCCGGAGTTCGCTCGCCCAGCCGTCGAACATCTCGTTGAAGGCCATGCGATTTTCAGCGTTGAGACCGATCGGGTTTTGCAGCACCGCAGCGCTGACGCGCTCGGGCGCGAGCTTGATCAGCCCCAGGCAATACGACGACCCGATACAGCCGCCCAACACGTGCGCGCGGCGAGCGCCGAGATGGTCGAGCAGGGCGAGATGGTCGGCGGCGTAAGTCTGCCATCCGTCGGCCGCGCTAATCGGCGCGAGCGAGCGGCCAGCGTTGCGCTGGTCCATCGCGATTACGCGGAAATCCTGCGCGAGCTCGGCGGTCGGATCGAAGGGGCTGTGCCGCCAGAAATCGATGCTCGAGCGCATCCCGCCCGGCGCGAACGACAGCAGCGGGTAACCCGACCCGTATTCCTCGTAATAGAGCGATACGCCTGCGCGCTCGAAAACCGGCATTGATTCACCTCCACGCTGAAGCTCGAATACGTCTTCAGGATTATGAAGCTCAATCGCAGATATGCGCCGCCGCCGTCAATCTCAACACGCGCTCAATACGCGCTCAATCCGCGAGGCTCAGGCCGAGATATCCCAATACCGTCAATGATCAGCGTAAATTGCTCAGAGAGACTATCTTCGGCGTTTTTTTATCGATTTAATATTACGCACGTTGATCACCCCGCGAAGAAGTCCTAGTTTGACACACAATTGATTCGCGCGGTCCGGATCCTGTCGATCACCTCTGGACGGCCTGTGGACGACCTAGAGCAGCCATTCTTCAGCAAAAGCGAACGTGATCTGATGGCGGAAGTCGCGCGCCGCCTGCTTCCGAACCTCGAGCGGGTAGCCGAGCGTTGGGCCGCAGCGATAAAGCTCGACGCGCCGGCCGACAAGCTTCCGGGGATGCGTCAGACGCTGCGCGGGATGACCGTTCCGTTCCTCAGCAGCTTTTTCGGGCAACTGTCCGAACGCAACCCCCAAGGCGCGCTCGCGCACTACGAGCGTTTCATCGAAAGTATAATCCGCGGTCAGCTCGACGAGCCGGAGCGTCAGCGCGCAACCATCGATGCGCTGTTCTCTTCGGCGCGCGCGGTGCGCGGCCTGCTGGCACAGGAGATCGGGCGGGTGCTGGAAGGCGACGAAGGACGGGTCGCGGCGGTGCTGCCGTTTAATCGGCTGTGGAGCGAGGCGATCGAGTCGACGGGACGGATTTACGCGCGGCTGCGCGAAGCCCATTTGCGCCAATTGTATGACGACGCGCAGCGGACCGCCGAGAAACTGCGCGAAAGCGAAGAGCGCTTCCGCCTCCTGGTCGAGGAAGCCAAGGAGGCGCGCGACGCGGCGCTGGAAGCCTCGCGGCTGAAATCAGCCTTCGTGGCCAACGTGACCCACGAAATCCATACCCCTCTCAACATCATCCTAGGCTACGCGGATCTGATGGCCGAGCGCTTGACCGAGTTGAGCGACGCGCGCGCAGGCGATTACGCCGACCCCGTGCGCCGCGCCGGCAAACGCCTGCTCGACACCGTCGCCTCGATCCTCGAATTTTCCAAGATCGAATCGGGCTCGTACCGGCTCGCTCCGAGACCCATCGTGCTCGGTGAATTCATCGAACGGCTCTTGGGCGAGTTTAGGATCCTAGCGGCCAAAAAGGACCTCGCGCTCAGCGCAGAGATCGCCGAGCCACAGGCGGTCGTGAGCTTCGACGAGGGCTGTCTTTCAAACGCGCTGACCAACCTGCTGCAGAACGCGATCAAGTTCACCGAGCGGGGAGAAGTCGCGGTGCGGCTCAGGCGCGACGCGCGCGCGGCGCTCTGCCTGGAGGTGCGTGACACCGGCGTGGGAATCGACGCGAAATACCTGCCGCACATCTTCGAGGCCTTCTCGCAAGAGAACCCCGGCCTCACGCGCAGATTCGAGGGCGTCGGCCTGGGCCTCTCGCTGGTCAAAAAATATCTCGAACTCAACGGCGCGCAGATCGCGGTCACGAGCAAGAAGAACAAGGGCTCGAGGTTCACGATTCGCTTCGCGCGCGACGCCGCTCACGCCTGACAACACGGACCGACATCGAGGAGACCTTCGAGACGCTGATCCCGGCGCGGCTCGACCGTCTGCCGTGGAGCGAATTTCACTGGCTGCTGGTGATCGGCCTCGGCATCACCTGGGTGCTCGACGGCCTCGAAGTGACGCTGATGGGCGCGATCAGCGCCGTTCTGCAGCGGCCGGACGTGCTGCATTTCAGCGCCGCAGAGGTCGGCGCGATAAGCTCGGCCTACCTGGTCGGCGCGGTGCTCGGCTCGCTGGTCTTCGGCCATCTGACCGATCGCCACGGACGCCGCAAGTTTTTCTTCATCAGCCTTGGGATCTACCTGCTCGGGGTGGGGCTCACCGCCTTTTCGTGGAACCTCTGGAGCTTCGCGCTGTTCAGGTTCATCACCGGCGCCGGTATCGGCGGCGAATACTCGGCTGTCAACTCCGCCATCGATGAACTCATTCCGGCGCGATTTCGTGGCCGCGTCGACCTGATGATCAATGGCAGCTTCTGGCTGGGCGCCGCCGCCGGCGCGGCGTCAACGGTGATTCTGCTCAATCCGAGGATCTTGCCGGTCGACCTCGGATGGCGTCTCGGCTTCGGCGCCGGCGCAATCATCGGGACGGTCATTCTCTATATGCGCAGGTTCATCCCGGAGAGCCCGCGATGGCTGGTCACTCACGGGCAGCGCGAAGAGGCTGAAAAAACCGTGGCCGCTTTGGAGCAAACGGTGGCGCGCGAGACCGGCGTGCACCTGGAGGATCCGCCGCGCGACGAGGCGCTGCGGTTGCATGTGCGGCATCACTACGGCCTGGAAGCGGTTCTGAAGCCGATGCTCATGGAGTACCGCGCGCGCTCTGCGCTCGGGCTTTCGCTGATGATCGCGCAGGCCTTCGTGTACAACGCGATCTTATTCACTTACGCGCTCGTGCTCACCCGCTATTATGGGGTTTCTGTCCATGCCACTGGGCTTTATCTGCTGCCGTTCGCGTTCGGGAATTTTCTGGGCCCGGTTGCGCTGGGCCATTTTTTCGACACGCTTGGCCGCCGCCAGATGATTACCGCGACTTTCACTATCGCGGGCCTGCTACTGATTCTGAACGGATGGCTTTTTGCGCGCGGCGCGTTGACCGCAACCACCCAGACGATCCTGTGGTCGGTGATGTTCTTCTTCGCCTCGCCCGCCGCGAGTTCGGCCTACCTGACCGTCAGCGAAATTTTTCCGCTCGAGATGCGGGCGCTGGCGATCGCGGTCTTCTATTCCGCCGGCACTGCGGTCGGCGGCGTGGTTGCGCCATGGTTTTTCGGCCGGCTGATCGATTCGCAGTCGCGTACGGAGTTGTTCTGGGGCTATCTCGTTGCCGCAGCCCTGATGCTCGCGGCGGCGGTGGTCGAGGCCACGCTCGGAATTGCCGCGGAGCGGACCAGTCTGGAAAAAATCGCCGCGCCGCTTTCCTCGGCGCACTGAGCCGATTCGTCGGGCCGGAGCAGCGGCCGTCACTTCGTCGCGAGAATCAATGGCGATACATGAGGCGCCGGTATCGTCGCGACCTTGCTGAAACCGGCTTCCTTGAGCCATTCGCGATACTCGCGCATCGTGAACACGTCGCCCGCCGGAGTGTGGAGCAGCATGTTGAGGCCGAACAGTAGCGGCTTAGCGCGCGCTTGTTGGCCGATGGCGGGAGGTGTTAAAGGTGAGTATCGGTCGGCTGGCAATACCTCGACTCGCGTTGCCCCAACCGCCAACGAGGAGGATACGCCCCATGTCCAATACGATGTCCACTAAGACGACCAACAAGGGATTTTCCCACGTCGGGCTTTCGACTCTCGACCTCGACAAGACGCGCGAGTTTTACGAGAAGGTGTTGGGCTTCAAGGTAGTAGTCGCCGACACGATCAAGATCAAGGAAGGCGGCGCCATCCGCCACATTTTCTTCGACACCGGCCGCGACCAACTGCTGGCCTTCATGGAGCCGCGCGGGATTCCGGGAGTTCCGGTCGAGTACGACGCCGGCATCAATCGCGGACTCGGGACGCCGGCGGCCTTTTATCATTTCGCCTTCGAGGCCGGGTCGCCTCCGGCGCTCGAAGACAAGCGCCGGGAACTGATCGACAAGGGCGTGCAGGTGACCGACGTGGTCGACCACGGATGGGCGAAGTCTATCTACTTCAAGGATCCCAACGGGATGTCGCTCGAGTATTGCTGCCTCGTGCGCAACTTCACCCAGGACGACGCCACGATGCAGGATCGCTTCGAGATCTCGATCAAAGCGCTCGGACTCGACATCACCAGCTCCGACGAGATCAACGCGGCTCGCGGGCTCGGCGACAAGTCGAAACATCCGCAATAGCCGCGCCGCGCAATGAAGCGGGAAAGGCGGAGCGGACGGTCCCCGCGCCGGGTGGCCGGCTATTACCTGAAGCTCCTGATATTGATCGGCGTGGCCGCGCTTTCCCTCAAGAGCGAGAGTCAAGCTCAGACCCAGCCTTCGGTTGAGAACCCACCCGCGGCCAATCCATCCGCATCGGCGACGCCCGCATCTTCGGGGTCATCCGGCGTCACGCCGCTTGGCGTCGAGTACGCGCCCGGCGCCGCGAGCGTCGTCGATTCCTTAAGCGGTCTTCACAGCCGCCTTCAGGAGGCCGTCGGACTTCAGATTCACGGGATGCTGGTGGGCACCTATGAATACAACTTCGACCGGCCCAGCACCGGCAACAACACACTGCGGGTTTACGATTTCTTCGGGAGCAACAGCCCCGAGCTTGCGCAAGGCGAGCTCTATATCGAGCGCGCTGCGCCGAACCAGGTTGGCTTCGTGCTCGATCTGAACACCGCGAACGTCGCGCAGGTGCAGTACGGCGTCTCGACGGTCTATTGGAAGGTCCCGGGACGCGCCGGCGCATGTCCGCAAAGTCCGTGCGGATGGCTCGATCCGACGCGCGCCTATCTCGATTACACGCTGCCGTTTGGAACTGGAATTTTGCTAACCGCCGGCACGCAATACCCTCTGATTGGCAACGAGGCGATACCGAGCTGGCAGAACTACAACCTGTTCCAGTCGATCGGTTACGTTTTCCACGCGAGCCCGTTCAACGTCACTGGTCTGCGGGCCCATTACACCTTCAACAATTATGTAGGCCTGACGCTCGGGCTCAACAACGGATGGAACTCGCTGGCCTCCAGCTATCCGCTACAGACGTTCGAAGGACAGCTCAGCCTGAACCCGGCGCAGCAACTCTCTCTCCTGGTAAACGGCATGTATGGGCCGCAAGGAGCCACCGGCGGCAATCTGCCGTCGAAGGCCGGCCTGCTCGATCTAATCGCAACCTGGACGCCGCCTATTGACGGGTTGAGCATCACGCAGGAGGCGATCGTGGGTCATCAGGACACCAACGCTCTCGCCCCGACACCGCTAATCGAAGGACCGGGGAATCCGTCGAATCCGATTCTCGATGAGTTCCCTAACGGCCGCACCGTCCATCCGAGCGACTGGTATGGCGAGGGCACGTGGGTGGCATATCAGGCCACTCCCCGCTTGCAGCTCGGGCTCCGCGGCGAAGTTCTGAAAGATGTCGACGGCTTCGACACCGGTTTGCCGCAGACGCTGTGGGATATAACGGCAGGATTCAATTTCAAGCTCGCCGAATGGCTGGTCGGCCGGTTCGAGTATCGTCACGACGAATCCAGTCAGAAACCATTTCCGAGCAGCAAGCCATTGGTTTTCTTCCCATGCCCGGGGCTCGGCACCTGCGCGGCGACCGCGTCGACCTATCACGGGATGGATACCATCCTCGCGACGCTGATGTTTATCTTCTGACGATTAAGCGGGCC
>CAWENP010000014.1:0-132685 GCA_963810495.1 uncultured delta proteobacterium | reverse complement strand
CCACCATCCACCGGGTGACCATCGCTACCGTCGCGGATGGTGGGGTTGCTATAGAGACCATCCCTAGACGACGCATCGAGCGCGGGTCCTCTTTTGCCCCGCGAGGCGCCCCTACCCCCAAAGCTGCGGTCACGATTTGCGCGTGGGTCCCCCTCTGTGCGTAACTTTTTGCAAATTTCAATCGCCTTCCTTCCCCATCACCACCAACCCGACCACGACTCGGCCGCGCACAGAGCACTTATGACTATGATGAACAGAATCAACAGGGTCAGGAAAAGTCGAAATAAAGATTGGCTTTCGTTATCTAATATCAGCCAACACGTCGATTGGTGTTATCAGATAGGCGACAATTCCTTGCGTATAGAGACAATGAAATCGCGGCTGACGGGCCGTTTGAGCTGGTGAGCGGAGGCTTTATGCCCTTCCCCCCAGATTTCTCGCCACTCACGACCCGTCAGGTCGCGCAAGACATCCGGCGGCGAAAGTATCCGAAAGGAGGGCGGGTTTGGCAAGTCGGGCGCTGTAGCCAGTCGGGCGCTGTACCTAAGTCCAGACCCGCCCCATATCCAAATTCCTACGCTGCGGCTCTGGACGTGGAGAAGTGAAGACTCCGTTACCTTTCCCGCCATACGCGCGCGAAATAATCGACGCGATTGCCCGCAACTACGGCGACCTCCCTGACGCAATAAACCACCCCGATGTGAGCCCTGGGGAACAGCACTGGCGCAACGTGGCTTTCGTTCTCCTCTTCGCGTCCGCCCGCCTCATTCAGCAGACCGCCGACCCGGCGGCTACCTGCAAGACGTTCGTCGGATACCTCGAAACAGCCATGGAGTCGAACCCGAACCGCGAAAAGAGAAGCTGAATTGATGGGGCGTTCGTTCAAATCCTGGGATGCAGGTCGATGCTTTGGATTCGCTTCGGTGGAAAGGAGTTCGGATGAAAAGTGAAGATGCCGCCAAAACGTCCCACTATACGGGGCCGATCAAAGTGATGACCGTGCGCGAAGTCTCAGCTTACTTGCGGGTGAATCCAATCACGATCTACCGGATGCTGAAGAATCGTCAAATTCCGGCCTTTCAGGTGGGCGGCGACTGGCGCTTCAACGTCGAGTAGATCGAGCGCTGGTGCTTGGACCAGGGGAAGCCGGGCGATTAGTCGGTTCCTCGTTTGTGTGAGTCCATGGCGCGACGCTCAGTTGCCTCGAGCTCGGTTGTCAGGTTGTTCCGAGGGTGTCGTGAGCCGTATCGCCGCAGTCGCGGACTCTGCAAGTGGCAGTCGCAGGAACAGTTACCTTTGCAGCGCCCGTGCTTCCCCATTGAGCAGACAACGGTGTTCGAGCCCGGATACGGCCAGCTCGTGATCATCCCTTAAGTGCCTCCGAGTAAAACGATAGGAACTCCCACAAGCCAAACCGAGCGCGTTGTGAGGAAGTTCCCGCGTGTTGGGGTGGCCGGCTCTATCGCTACTCAATCACTATAGGATCCATCGCCAATAATTTTCTCGCTAATTCTGGCGGGCCTCTCGATGCGCGGGCGGGGTTGGCAGCGGCGTGGCGGCGCGAGGCTTCCTCTAGAGGCGCTTGTGTGCCAAATTCGGGATTGACGTGGGGCGCTCGCGAGCCAGCGGCGGGTCGATTCCGTCCCGCCGCACTCGGTTCCACATGACCCAGCAGCCGGCAAAGCCGTTCTTGAGGCGAGACCGTAGCGCACAGGATCGTCACTTCGTTGAAGATGAACACACGATTGGCAAGCGCTACGCTGCTTGCAGCCGTGATTAGTCGATCTCCGACAGCAGCTTGCGAAATTCCGTCTCGGAGAACGCGCGGTGCGTCTCGATCCGCGCGTTGCCCTGCTCAGCGACGTACAAGGAAAGTTTGGCGACCGTTTCGTCGTTGGGCGCATCAACAATGAAGAGCGTATCGTACTGACCGAGCAACGCGTAGAAGTCTTTTATCTTCGCGCCATGCTTGTTGAAGATTTTCTTCAGCGCATCGACGCGATCTGGGCTCTGCTTGACGTGCTCAATCCCCTGGTGCGTGTAGTGAAACAGCATCACGTACGAGGCCATCGCTTTTTCCTCCGAATGTATTCGCGTCCAATCTTTCTGCTACTCCCATGTCAGACTTAAAGCCAACGCGTGCTTCAGCGGCCGGCCTTGGCCATCGGTGTATCGGGCGAGCATGGGCGCGTGGGCGCGGCACCCGCGGACGGTGCACTGTGCTGAGTATCCGCACGCGAGCATTTGAATCTCAGCGGCCACGCCGTAACCTCAGCGCGCTATTTTTCCTTGAGGCGCGGATCGTCGGTCGCGATACAAAGAGCCGCGGTCAAGGTGTAGCAGCGCTCGGGAAGGCGGGTTTCAGCGGCGGCGGTTTGATACCGCACGGGGCGACCGCGGCTTGCGTGGTGGCCACTCTCGTCCCGTCATCGCGCTCAGTCGTCCCTTCAATTTCTCTCTAAGTTCGGTCACGTTTCGGTACTCCGGGCAATTGTGAACCTTTAGATCGAAATGAAGTGGCGTCCCAGCCTTTCTGTACATAATGGGGCGCTTGCCGAGCGCGTGAGCGTACCCGACCTCGTAATAAACGCTGGGCCGCGCACCGGTCAAATCAGCAATCAAAAACTCCGACGTCCGAATTTCCTCAAGAATCCGGAGGGTGATTTCTCCGGAGTGCTCGATTTCATCAGAGCGTGTTGCGCGGATGTCGAATCGCGCGCACTCCTCTTGAATTGCGCGCTTCACGTCTTCAAGTTCTGGTCTTTCGGGATCGATCATCATGATGATGAAGGCGGTACCTGGCCGAATGCCGAGCGCAGTCGGAGCCCGGACACTGATTTCTTCGCCTGCCGCCTCTGCCTCGGCCTGGGCACGAAGAATTCCCGTGCGCCGTGAGACTTCGTCTAGAGCCTCGTCGACTTGTGTCGCAGCCTCTGACGGACTGAGGTTGCGACCTTCGGAGAAACCCGGCTGCTTAACGCCAAGTACGGTGCCTTCATCATGCAGCACCTCTGTCTCCCATTCGTAGTAACTGCGAAGACGGAGCGCAGCATCAATACTGCGAAGAACGCGTTGCATCGCCTTCACGTCAAGGGCGCTGAACATAGGAGACTCGCGCACCATCGATAACAGCCGCACGAGGGGTGCGTGAAATAGCGCGGAAAGCTCCCTCGCCCTGTCTGGCTGGCCTTCCGGTAGTCCGACAGTGTGTGGACCAAACTCTGCGAAAAAGCGTTCGGCTTCTGCTCGTGCGCTAGAAAGTCGCTCTTCTAGCGCGTCGATAGTCTCAAGTTTGGTCATGAGATGAACCTCCCGCGCTCATCGCATCGTACGCTGTGCGTCTCGAGCGCGTCGACCTCGCACTTCCCCGACTAGGCGGGAGCGCGGCGGCGTGACGGAGGTTCATGTTTGCCATCTAGCAGAGGCGACCTGAAAACCGAAGGGGCCGGAGGTGAGGTTTACTTAAATAGCTCCACGCTTTCAAACGGCCTGGCGGACGATGGGCGTAAGCGATTGAGCGTGAACTTCGTCTTCTGGCCGGGTTTCACATCTACAAGGAGGTAGTTGTATTCCTCCTTGGGGGGCTCGCCCTTACTATAGAGATCCGGCGGATAGTCCGGAGGCACCTTGATGCTCGTACGGCCCGGCAGAATCGGGTCCTGTTCCGCGCCGCCACCGCCCAGTAGCAGATATTTCACGCCATCTACCTGGTAAACTTCGGTCGTGTGAACGTGACCATTGAAGACGACGATGTCCAAGTCCTTGGCGTACGACGCGAGAATCTTGTGGGGATTCTGGGCGTCGGGGACGGCGCCGAAACCGGAGCGGCAGAAGGCCGGGTTGTGGAAGGCGATGAACACCTTGCGGGTGCCCGCGGCCTTAGCCTCATCCAACCATACAGCTAACTGTTTCATCTGTTCTTCATAGGTAGGCCGGGTGGCACCCCAGGCCGTGGGCGAGTGCTCGTTGTACTTACCGGTCCACAGGAAGATGAAGCGTGCACCGTTATAGTCAAACTTGTAGATGAGATGTTTGTCTGAAACGCCAAACTGCTTCAAATAGGGAAAGATACTCAGTAGGCCTTCCGCGTCGGGGTCGTTCATCACTTCGTGATTGCCGACGGCGGGAAACACACGACCTCCCAAGCCTGCGGCGCGCATCTGGTCATCCGGCGCCGGCAATTGCTTCAAGTCGTCGTTCACCTGCCTCCAGTAAGGGTTTTCGGAAGGCTTCGAGCCCTGCGCACCCGACCAGACCAGGTCTCCGGTACTGAGAATGAACTTTGCCCGCCCACTCCTGACATTTTGCACGAGCTCGCGGGTGACCCATTCGCCGCCCGGAATCTCGTACATTGTTCGGTGCACGCCAGGAAGGAGTTTTACATCCTCGACCGAAGCCTTCGTGACCCAGCCTTTGTCAAATGTCAGGGTGGTGACTTCGCTCATGGTAATAAACGGCATGACCATTTGCGTGAGCTCGTGGGTGCCGGGGTCATAGATTAGCTTGACATGTTTTTTGACCAATTCCTTCGCGCGGTCCGGAGGAAGCACCAGTTCAAACACTTCGGCCATCACTTGGCGAGCCTCCGCCTCCTGGTCCGATCTGTACGGCAGGTACATCAACGACCGCGAGTCGCCGTAGACGGCGAAGGAAAACCCGGAATCGGTATGGCGTGACATCTGCTGCGCGGTCGCAGTGAGGCACTGAAGAGCCAGCACAGCAGCTAACCAGAACAAGAAAAAGCAGACCCTCACGGTGCCTTTCATTTTCTCCTCGCGTCTTATTTTCGGGCCGTCTAGGAGCCATTGCCAACCTTGCGGTTGTATCAGCAAGGACCGTTGGCTGGGAAGGATGAGCTAGCGGGCCGCCTCATCGCGATTAAATCGGCGTTCCACGGATGGGTGCACCGCTCCGCTTGCCCAGTGCGCGATTAGCAGCACGCCAGCAATGGCGCCGATCAGACCGCCCTCATGCGGCGAGATAAATCATCTCAATTTGCGTTGGTCAGTTCACGCGGCATTTGCTCTATCTCTTGCCGTGGCAATTCGCGCGGTCGAAATCGTTCTCTGCCGCGCCGTGGGTACGATTGGTCATCGAGTCGGCCTTCGAGCCCGGCACGCCGTGGTCCTGCGAATGCTCCTCGCCGCCGCTGCCTTGGCCGACTACCGCGGCCGGGTCGCGGCGCTCACGCTGGCCCGTGTTGCCGCCGCCTACATTACCGATGCGATGTTGGCCTATTCCTAAGCGATTCTCTGACATGATACTCAGTCTCCTTTGGTTAGTGGCTAATTGCCACGGGTTTCAGCTTAGCATAGCGCTGTCTCTCGTGTTCTTTGTGACATGTACGGCAGTGGCGAGAGCCAGTTTTTTCGTACCACGTATTGATTTCATCGAAGAGATGTCCGCGCAAGCAATGCGCCTTGCGGGCATTGACGGCGGCGGGCCCCTCGCCGCGTAGCGTGTTCTCCTGCGACGTGACTATCTCCAGATGCGACGGGTTCACGCATGCCGGGTTTCTGCACAGGTGGTCCAGCTGCATTCCATCGGGGATAGGGCCGATTAACATCTCGTATTGATAGCGATGGGCGGGAATGTGGAGGGCCCGACGATGGCCCTTTTCACCAGAGCGAACCCAGAATTGCCCGTATCCCGACGACGTCTTAGCCCCTAGCCACTCCCAACACCCCGTATTCTCTACGTAGTAAAGTTGGAAACGGACTTCAGCGGGCAAGTGCAAAGCTTTGGTTGATGGCGAAAGGTCGAACATGCTTACTCCTCGATAGTCCCATCGGGGCCGATTTGGACATCACTTTCGCCTGTCTGCATCATCTGAGTCGCGATTGTCATGCCGACCACGGCCGCCTTGTGCTCCGTGCTGCTGGCGTTCCAATACGGATGATTCCTGTCGCCGAGCACCTTGGCCCGATGCTCAGCCGCAAGCTGCTGGCGTTGCACCTTGTTCTGATTCGTCGCAAAGGCCATCACGTCCCGACCGATATAACGGTTAAGCGGCTTCGGCGTGCTAGTTGATGCACGTTCTCGATACGCCTGCGCGTTGTTTGCGGCCTCTATCTGATCGTATTGCCGCATAATTTCCTTTTGGCGGTCATCCAGACGGCCACCGGCATCTCGCCGCTGTTTCGCCGCCCGCACTCCGGGGTCTTTCCACATCTCGGCAATCTGTTCATAGGGTTGTGGATTACTCACTTCGCTTGTCTCCTGTGTTGCAGCCTGCCACTCGGTCACGATCTCCCGTTCGTCGCTGTCGGTCAATTCGCCGGCCATGAATTTATAGCCGAGCGCCATCTCAGCGACCGCCTGCTTATGATCTAGGTGCCGCAGATCGTTGTATGCGCTGTTAGGATCCGCGCGCATCGCGCGCATGTTGATTTCGAGGGCGCCACGAAATTCGTCAGGGCTGTAAGTAGTGCCGTTGATCGTCACGGTGCCGTTGCTATTCATCCTGATACCGTTTTGCGCCACCTTCTGAGTCTCCCTGGCCGCCGTGTTTGTGGCGGGGAAAAATTGTCGCCAGCTATACCGCGGCCGTTGCTGCTGTCGCTCTTGCTGCATCATGCGTAATAGTTCGCGCTCGAAGCCGGAGCTAGGAGGCATCATGGGCGAAACCTGGCCATAAGCATTGGGTACGTTAGGTCTAGTCGCCATCGCCCTCGTACCTGATGCCCGACGTCCGCGGCTCGCCATTGAGATGATCGATCATTTGCGCTTGCGTGAACCATTTCATCATCCCGTTAGTGCGGATGGTGCCATCATCTTCTCGGATAACAGGAGGCACGAGCGGCTTCGACGGCGCCTGTTCGTAAGAGCCGTGATCGCACCTGATCAGTTTGTCGCAACGGATGCGCATGACCAGCGCTTGCGCCTGCCTTTCCTCATGGCCGGTCAATCCCAGGCGCATAGTTACCTCTGTGTCGTGATAGCGGCAGCACCAGACGGGAATATGGTCGGCAACACGGTCGGTCTCTTTGCAAGTTTCAAAGTGGCATTTGATATTCTTCACGGCTTCCCCTTCGATAGCCTTTCCATGATGTCGCGCTTTTGCTCTTCGCTCAACTCGTAAGGTCGACCTTGATTCACACGGCCGATGACACGTTGCGGCTCTGCGGGGCTCACGGGCGCCTCGATGACAACCGTCTCGCGTTGCGCTGCGACTTGCCGCCGTAAGCGGTCGCGATCGCTCAGCGGCGGCGAGGGCGGCGTTCCGTTAGTGCGCGGCGCGTCGGCCTCGATGATTGTCTCGACTGGCTCGGGTTCGGGCAGCGCTGGCGGTTTGCTTGCGGCATAGGAAGCCACGACGATTTGTATGTTCGGCGGCCCACCGGCAGCATCGATAGCGTCGAGCCGCATCACCGCGGATTTCGGCGCCTCGTAATACTGCAAAATTTCCTTGGCGGCGGCCATGCGAATCACGGGCGGGATGCTCGGGTCTTCTGAAACCCGGATCAGCGTTCGCACCGGGTGATATTTTTCAGCCGCATCCGGATCGACGATGCCCTCGCGCGCCATCTTGCGCAGTTCATCGCGGGCCGCCAGATATAGCGTCCATACTCGTTTCTCGCCCTCAATCCCGCCGTCGCCCTTGGCCCGGCGCATCAGCGTCCGCGGCTTACGCGCCTTCATTTCGTGGTCGCCTCGGCCCACTTCTCGTTGATGACGGTGACGATTTGGTCGGCGCTCCAATGTTTGTTTTCACCGTGTAAGTCTCTATGGAACGCACGGAGAATGAGGCGATGGAATTTAACCGCGTCCGTCTCGCCTTCGATGGCGGCGTTGATGGTCCTTGGGCTGTCGGGCCGTCGCGGTTGCGGCGGCGCTTCGTCGCGCCATTCAAGCCTACTGCGCGAGTTCCACAGCTTCGTGAAATGCTCGACCGCGGCCTCTTTCGATTCTGCATCGACCGTCAAGCCGCTCATCATTTCATGGACGCGCCAATACGTACCCGGTTCCGGTTTCCAAACCCATGCGGTAAGTAACTTGTCGCTCATAGCAAGCCGTCCAAGTCGTCATCGGCGGCCGGCGCGGCGCCCGTGCGCCCGTGCTCGCCTATCCTCTTCGGCCGCAGCGCCAGGCTTAGATACTTGCCGCCAGCCTTCGTGACCTTTCGCCAACCGCTCATCCAAAAGTCCGTGACCTGATCACAATGGGCGCACTGAATCGTGATCTGCCCGTTCATGTCGCTTAGCTCGGGCCGTGCCGTGTTCGGGAACAGCCCGCATTGATTAACCTTTCTCTCAAACGTCACTTGTTCATCCTCTCCTTGGGCAGCCTTACTTGGCTATTGTCCGTCTCCCAGTTTCAGCCTCATTTGTCCCTGTTCTCGCTCAAGCCGCAGTTGCTCTTGTGCGGTATAGAGCGGCTTGGCGACTCCGCGTTTCGGCTGCTTCTGCCGCATCCTGCACAGGGCGCATCCCTTAGTTCCGCATCCCATCGTTCACTTCCTCCTTCGACTTTCTAATTGCTCAGGCAGCCAGCCCTTCGGCTTCACGCCCAGGAATTTCGCATTGAGACCATCAACGATCTTGTTGATCTCATCGAGCGCGATGATGGGCGTTAGCTCGTCCGTCACGACGGGCTCGGTCTTCTCAGCCGCCGTCATCCTGACGCGTCTGGCGATATCCAAATACCTACCCATTGATTGTTGACCTCTTGCTACGCCCCACGGCTTTCCATATTTCGGTGGGGCGTCCACCCGTCGTGAGCTTCTCGAATGATGCGAGGTTCACCTTGCGCAGGGTGGCGAGCGCCCGCTCGATTCGCGCAGCGCTGAGATTGCGCAGAAAAATGTCTCGAATCTCGGTGCGCGTCATGCCGTCCCGATGGGCGCGAAGAGCCGCGAGAATGGCGTCGGCGTCGGGGTCGCCCAAGCGGTCACCGAATACGCACCCAACCGATGCTTCGCAATATTCCCAGACCGCAAGGGCTGCTTCGAGGTGAACCCGTTCAACGGATTCCGAACAGTCGAGCATTGCGTAGATGCAGGACAGGCGAAGGACCTGCGCCTCGGCCCGATTCAGCATCGCACCCAGGAGCCCCGGCGTACCGCTCGTCAGGACCGGGTACACCTCATCCCACAGCTTCCACGCCTCCTCACCAAATCCGAGTTCCACGAGGCCACGCATCTTGGCCCATGCGATGGCCTTATCCAGCTTTGCGACCAACGGACGGAACTGCTCGTCGGTTAAGGTTCCGCCACGAGGTAACAACTTGGAGCGCGTCACACATATCCACAAAAACCTATTCGCAAATCCGTTCGCCGCCTCGGTCGAATACAGGTTGCGGATGAGCTCCTCATCCGTCACGTGACCTATCATGCTGATATGGGCGCCAGTTGCCCGCCCTGGCGAGTTCTTGTTCAGACTCTGCAGGTCGTCGCCGTCATAGGCTTGTCGGATAATCTGACTGAGGGTGTTACCTTCGCGCCTGGCTACGATGAGAACCTTGGCAAACTCTGACTCCATTACTAACAAGCGCTTGTCCGAAACGCCCGGATCAACTTGCGTCAGTTGATATTCGCCGGTATAGCGCCCTTTTGCCTTGATTGTCTCCCGGCGTTCTATAGTGTCGCGTACGCACCAGATGAGGCCTTCTCCTGAGACCAATCCGCTTTGCTTGCGGGTGTTTATCCAGTCGCTGTCCTGCAACATGTAGAAGGGTCGCTGCACCTGCGCCCACGAGCTGCCCTTGCGACCATGGCCTGTTCTGCCGATCAAATTGCAGAAGATATTCGTAAAGTGCCGCGCGCCTTCGGCCTTGCGATGGATAGAGCGACCAACGACGTTGCCCGCGGCGACCAGAAATTGAATCAGAAGCGCTGCGGGGTCGGCTTCCGTGTGCGGCTCGACCAGCTTTACAAAGCCGCCAGCAAGTCCATGAAAAGCCGCCTTGTCCAGCGGCTCGGGCCAGGGGTAAGCAGGTGTGGGAGTTTCTTCGTCGCCCGAAGATTCCGATGATTGACCAGGTGACTCAGCCTCCGCTGGTCGTACGCCTTGGAAATCGGCACCATCGCGCTGAGTCAGCACGCTTTGCAGGATGGTGTTAAGTTCCCCGCCACTAACCGGCGGTCGGCAGCTTGCCCGATTCGTGGCTTCAATAGCTGCGCGGATAGCCTCGGCATTGAATCCTTTGGCCTTCAGCGAACGCCCTGCGCGATAAAGGAAGTTGTTACGTCCCTCACCCTCGGCAACGGGCTGCTCGGGCACCTTGAAGCCATTGCCGTTGCTGGTGCCGTTCGCGTTCGCGCTGGCTTGGCCCTGCTTGATGGCATCTATTAGCCACTGCGGCATCTTGGCGCGCGGAAGGTCTTTGAGGGAGTATCCGGTTTCGAAGATATATTCGCCGAAGGCATTGCGAGAACCGGCGCCGATGATCAAACCGCCCTCGGTACGAAGGTCGAGACCTGGCGCCCAGCGAACTGCGTTAGTTAGCCCTTCCTCGTATTGGAAGAGGAGATGATAGCCGCCCGAGCCCGTGATAACGCGCGGGGTATCGGGAAGTGCGCCATATGTGCTTTCAAGTTCGCGTAGGTGTTCGAGGCCGGCCGTTCCGTCCACATCTACTACGGTGAGGTTGGAAGCTTTCCCGCAGGCGACACCGACATTAGCTAATGGATTGTCGGCCCATAGCATGATGAGTGCCTGCCTGTCGGCGGTCGCCTCGGTCTGCCATCCCTGATGCATCGGGTGTTTGCCGCGCCCCCTGGAATCGTTACGGCATTTCTCGCCACCACATGAGCACTGCCCGTCGGGTCTGACGTAGTGGCAGGGGAAAACTCGGGCGCCATGGCGGCTGTATCCCAAGGCGAAGTTGAGAGGCTGCGCGTCAGCCATTGGTCCGCTACTCCGGCACTGAAGCCAGCTTCTCCAGCGCGGCAAGCGGGATTCGGATCATCCGCCCATCCTCGAGCGTCACGCTTGGGAGGGCGCCGCTTTTGACCAACTCGTAAACTTTCGCCTTCGAACAGGCGAGCATCTCGGCGGCCTCAATCGGCCGCACCAGTAGCCTGCGCGGTTTCTTATCGGTGTTTATTTCGATCGTCGGGCCTCCGCCCCGCCATCCGTCTGCAATCAGGAAATACCAGTTTGACCGCTTCTTGACAATACATACTACCGAGGTTAGTCTGACCAACACTATGAGACCAAATCCTGACGTTCGAGATCGGCTGGCCAAACATTTCAGCCCGCCGCAGGTGGCGAAGATGACAGCGAAGCGGCGCTACGAACTCGTGCGCTTCCTCTTGGAGCTGTGCGAAATGGACCCGTTGGCGCTCGCCCGGCCCGACCAGCTGGGCGCATCGCTCACGCTCGCGAGCAAGCTGCTCACCTTCGGCATGGGGCAGGTTTTTCTCGACCATCCGAAAGAGCGGTTGCACCAGCAGGCGCTGGCCGCGCGCATACGCGAGGAACCCAAACGCTGGCTGAGTCCACTGACCGAGAAGGTAAAGCTGTTGCTTGACGCCGCGGCCGATGGACAAACGTTTCAGGCGCCGATTCCGACCGGCAGTCACCTTGTATTCGACGGGAGCGCTTTTAAGGTCTTAGAGCCGCTCGGCTTTGCCGGTAGGTTGGCCTGGGGCATCAGCGGCGGTAGTGGCGCCTCGTTGTTCACGTTTCGGCTGAGCACTGCCACGGTTAAACCACACGCCCTGGCCGCGGTCTTCCTGTTCAGCGCTATGCGCCAGCTCGATTCCGAGCAGGGCGTGATGGTGCGTCGCTGCCGACGTGAAGCGTGCCGGCGCGTGTTCCTGGCCGCGCGTAACAAACAAATCTTCTGCACCCGCAAATGCACGATGGCCGAAAACTTCGCACGCCACGTCCAACGCGAAGGCGCTGAGGCCTATCGCGAGTACCACAACGAAGTTGCAAAGAAGTCCTATCGGAACAGGAAGGAGGTTAAGTGAGATGGCGAAATCAAAAAACGGGCAGGGCCAAGGCACTGTCTTTAAACGACGGGATGGCTACTGGTGCGCCACCATCAGCCTCGGCAAAGAGAATGGGCGACGAAAACGCCGCAGTTTCTACGGCCGCACTGCTGAGGAGGTGCAGCAGCTCCTGCTTTCCGCTCGTGCCGACCAAGCCAAAGGAATCGTGATAGACGGCGAAAAACAAAGTGTGGCCGAGTTCCTCACCTCCTGGCTCCAGAACACGGCGCGCCTCTCAACTCGTGCGCGCACAAGCGAGCGGTACGCCGAACTTATCCGCCTCCATGTTGTCCCTGCTCTTGGCGATGTGCGACTCGAGAAGCTGACACCCCAACAGGTGCAGCAGCTCTTGAACGCCAAATCGGCCGCAGGACTATCGCCCAAGACCGTCCGTCACATCCGCGGCGTCCTTGCTACTGCACTCGCACGCGCCTTGAAATGGGGGCTGGTACATCGCAATGCCGCCGCCCTAGCCGACGCGCCGCGGGCGGTCCGCCATCAGATTCGCGCCTTCACCTCAGATGAAGCGCGCGCCTTTATCGATGCCGTTGCAGGCCAGCGGCACGAGCCGCTCTATCTGCTCACAGTCACGCTCGGCCTGCGGCGTGGCGAAGTGCTGGGGCTTAAATGGGCGGACGTGGATTTCGACGCTCGCACCGTTCATGTCAGGGGCGCACTCCAGCGCGTGGGCGGCAAGCTCACGCTTAGCGAGACGAAAACCGAGCGCTCGCGCCGTACGCTTCCGCTGCTCGACTTCGTTGCCAAGGCGCTCCGCACTCACCGCACGCGCCAGCTACAAGAGCGCCTGATGGCCGGCTCGGCGTGGCATGACACCGGCTTCGTGTTCACCACCCGCATCGGCACCCCCGTAGACCCCGCCAACCTGCTTGACGACTTTCGGCGCGTCCTCGTCAAGGCAAAAAGCTGCCACACATCAGATTCCACGACTTGAGACACAGCGCCGCATCGCTCCTGCTAGCGCTCAACATCCATCCGCGGGTGGTGATGGAACTCCTCGGCCACTCACAAATCAGCCTCACCATGGACACTTACAGCCACGTCGTCCCCGAACTCCTTCGCGATGCCGTCGATAAGCTGGGGACCGCGCTGAGCAGGGACTAAGCGGGTCCCTGACCGGAACCGAGGAGGGTTACGACCGAAACGACAAAAGGGCTTCGGTCGTCTATGTCGTAGAACCTTTGGTCGTTTATGTCGTTTATGTCGTAGTAGAGACTTCCTGAAAAACGGTCCGACGGTGCAGCATTGAGCACCGGCTGATTAGCCCGGCGCCGGCGTGACGCGAAGCTATGTTTCCCTCCGCGCGTTTCTGAATACAGCCACCGTACAGCCACCCGCCCGCGTCCACGCTGTTCGCCAGTGGCCGCAACGCATAGACGCCGCTACGTATTTGCTTGGTATGGACGCCGGCGCGCTTAGTTCCGCCGAACTCATAACCCGGAGGTCGAAGGTTCAAATCCCTCCCCCGCAACCAAAAAACCCGCACTGATGCGGGTTTTTTTGTGCGCTCTTGCTCTTGTTCGGGCGGCTGGGCCAGCGGACGGTAGCTCGCGCGAGCACTGGAGGGTATTGCGGATTTTCACCAAATCCGGACGGCGATCCACGCTTGGGCCGGACTATTCCGATAGGGACTCAGCCTGCCATTCGCATCTCATGCCGCATGGAATGGCCGCTACGCTGTCGCACGCTGTTTCGGCAGCGAAACGTATCTCGTTAATGGGGGGCTTCGGGCTGCTCGGGAGATGCTGGGCGTGCGGATCTTGCCGAAGTCTGTGTAGGTGCGGGTACCGGTGAAGATTCACACGGGAGTTGATGGACGGCCGAGTAGAGGAAGACGCGGTTGTCCCAATCGAAAATTCCAGAGGCGGGGCCGAAGTCGTGATTGAGCGCGTCCAGCTGGCTCTGCTCGGTCGGATCGTGCACCTGGATCGGTGCATACGCGAGAAAGATAACTGAGCTTGGCGCCAACTGGCTTTGAAGAGGCGGTTGGAAATGCATGCCAGACAGGTCTCTCATGGCTCGCCATGCACCCAGGTCGCCGATCTGGCCAGCTGCCTGCTGCACTTGCAGGTCGATCGTGGGCCCGCCCAGGTTGAGCGGCCGGTACATCGTCGTACCCAGCTTGTCGGTCCTAAGCTCGATCAGCTGCGGCAACGGACGCTCGCCCAAGTGGCAAGGCTCCGTATCCTGTGCGACCTGATTATTTTTGCCGGCGCGCGCCGAAGAGGAGACTCCGGAGACCACCGCCCTTGCGACGTTGAGAGCCACCGGCGCCGCAGCCGCGAAGCATCCAGACACCATCGCGAGCGCGAGCAGCCCCAACGCAAGCATTGCCTTTTTGACCGCCCGCAAGAAGCAATCTTCTTCGGACATCGCGTGGCCTCCTGCCGATGCCTCGCCCGATGCTATCAAAACTAACCTGCGAATGAAAAAAATGCTGTTTTTGGGCCACGTCGCCCATCGTCTGGATGGGAACGAGAAACAGAAATGCCGCTGAGGTTATTTCACGCGATGGTCCTCGCGCGCGGCCCGACCAGCAGGGGGTGAGTCGCTAGTCATCGAGCCAGCGTCCTCGCGGCCAGATCGAGGTGGAGTACGCCCTCATCGTCGCAGCCGGCGTCGTAGCGATATCGCGAGCGCGATGTCCGTCTCCTACCAGCTCACGTAACTGAGACACAGGGCTCCGAGCACCAAAGACCTTTAGTCTACCCAACCCGGATTCCTGTGCGGTCTCTCGTGAGTCCAAGCACTGCCAGTAGCCGTCTTCCAAGGTCCAACGGCGCCTGGTCTGATCCATTCCGGAGCCCCAATTTTCAAGAAAGATGCGCACCTTGCTTCCCTCACTCGTTCGTAGTTTGACAATTCGTTTCATAGTCCTAATCTCTTTATGTCCCTCATCGTCAACTTCTTGTGCGATGTGACGGGCGGTGAGCGGTGGCATTTCGGAAAGGGGGCTAAAACCGCAAGCCTCGTCTCAAACGGCCCGTCAGCCGCGATTTGACTATCTCTCGTTACGAGGCGATTCGTCAGCTATTTAATAACGTGACACAGCCTATTAGGCGCCATTAGATAACGAAAGCAGTCCCCAATTTTAGCTTTCCCAGACCTGCTCAAGGCGTCGCAGGAGCGTCCGCCAAAGTTTGTCGCTAATTCAGACGGGTCGCGCGGTGCCGGGCCAAGGTCGGCAGCGTCCGGCGCGCCGACGGCTCCCAGGGCCATTTTCGCGGTCGGCGGAAGGTAGTGTCCTGATTCAGAAGTTAGGGCTTCAAAAGATTCTGCTCACGAGCCCACAACTCAAGCGCGGATTTTGCTTGAGACCTGGCATCGCTGTTCTCACCTGTAGCCAATCCAACCAAGATAATCGCGTTCCGGATTTCACGCATCGTCTGAATCACTTCGCGTATCTCGTCCTGTTGTTCTTCTTCGGTTGGCATCGGGCCTTAGGCCTCCTCAGTCTGCGGTCAATACTTCTTGCATTGACCATAGCCCAACCCTTACGCGTGCGGCCATGGCGTTCAAAGGGCAACGAGGGCAACCCTCGCAGGAAAGATGCACCAATAATTTTGTCGCTAATTCCGGCGAGCCGTGAGGCCGGAGGATGAACCGTGGTCGACTTACGCCACCGACGTTCTAGTGTTTTTCGCGTTGGTCGCCGGAGCCTCCTATACTTTCTAGACTTGTGAGAATCTCTGCTTACGAAACATTATCTGCGAAGCTGACAGCGTAAAGCGCGTCGGCCGATTCCTGCACCGCCGCGCTCTCAGACTCTAGAAAATTGACGCCCGGAAATCACGCCGCCGTCGCGAACGTCGTCAGAACCGCGGCCGAGCTGAGTCAAACTATCTTGCGCGCGGCTTCCTGCGCTCGATCCATCCACATCGCGAGCGCTGGCGCGTAAACCTGCGGGACGCATTCGGCGCAGATGTCGTCGGCGAGCACGCGGATGTTCCCGAGCGCGCTCTGGAGCGTAGGGGCACGGCCGAAGCCTAGCGGCAGGCAGGTCAGGACGTCGCCCAGCGTACGCAGCGCGGCGGCGAGCGCGATCAGAATCGCCTCCAGCACCGCCTCCTCGGGCGCGCGCTGCGGGCTGTACAGCAGCGAATGAATCGCGCGCAGCTCGCCGCCGAACACCAGCACCGCGCTCTCCAGCCGCACGCCGACTCGTTGCGGCTGAGCCACGCCCTCGTCGCACATCATCGCGATCGACTGCAGCTCCGAGAGCACCAGGTGGAGGTTGGTCTGCACGCGGTCGAGCCGGGCCTCGAAGGTGACGTTGTAGATGTCGCGCACCAGTTGGTCCTGGCGGCGCGAGACGAACTTGGCGACCAGCGCGCCGAAGATGAGCAAGCCGGTGACCGCCTCGAAGATCGAAAGGATCCGTGCCGGCCCGAGCGGCAACACGTCGCCGTAGCCGACCGACGTGGTGGTGACAAAGCTGAAGTAGAGCGCGCTCAGCAGCCCCTCGAAGGTTCCCGCGATCGGCCGGCCGCTGTCGACCAGTCCCGGACGGCGCGAAAAGCCGGTCAGCCAGTACAGCAATCCGCACAGCACGACCATCCCGAGCCAAACGAAAAAAATCTGCGTGGGCGACAGGCTCTCGATCAAATCGAGCAACGCGTTTCCCCACTGCCGGCTGCGCGATATCGTCGGCTGCTGGGGTCGTGTCCGGCCCGCCCGCGACGGCGACGATTGCGCAGTGGATTGCGGCTCCACTGGCAGCGACGGCTCGATGATCGCCGGCGCGCTCTCGATCGGTAGTCCGGCCTCCTTCCAGTCGGCGATACCACCGTGGTAATGCCGCACGTTGGTGTAGCCCATCTGCTGGAGCAGGCGGACCGCCTGCGCGCCGGCCGGTCAGGTGAACTTGCCGCAGTAAGCTGCGATGTCGGCGTTGCGATCGGGCAGCAGTTGCGGCGCGCGCCGTTCCACCTCGGCCAACGGCAGGTTGAGAGCGCGGCGAATGTGCTCGGCCGCATAGGCCTCGCGCGGCAGCACGTCGACCAGCAGCAGCGTGGGATCGTCGAGGCGGCGCTCAAGCTCGTCGCGCGAAATTTCGCGCACTTCCGCCGCCGCGGCGGCAGTGGCATTTTCAGGCGAGGTCTGATCCATACCCGGTCAGAATACGGTGCGGCGCCTTGACTGTCACGCCCGAGCTTTCCTGCGTTTCGCCATTTTATCGTTTTCGAAGATGGCTCTTGTTTGTGCGGCGCGCGGCCATGATATGATCGGCACCAGCCATCCAACGCGCGGGCCGGCGCGGCGGGGCGCCCAAAAATATGGCAGACGCCAAGCGCGTACTGGTCGCCGAAGACCATCCCAGAACCCGGCACGCATGGGTCGAGCTTATCGCCTCGTGGGGCTTTAAGGTCGAAGCTGCCGAAGACGGCCAGCGTGCGATCGAGCTGATCGCGAGTTTCGAACCGCACATCCTGCTGCTCGATCTCAAACTGCCGGTGAAGGACGGCCTCGGGGTGTTAAGCGAAATTCGCCAGCGCGGCCTTCCGATCACGACCATCGTGATTTCCGGCGAGGGCGACATCCCCGATGCCGTGCAGGCGATCAAGCTCGGCGCGTACGATTACCTGCGCAAGCCGGTCGATCCGCCGCGGCTGCGCCAGACGCTCAACAACCTGAGCGAACATCTCGCGGTGAGCGAGGAGAACCAGCGTCTGCGGCTGCGCCTGATGGGCGTGGGCGAGCTGGGGCCGATTATCGGGCAATCGCAGGCGATGCGCCGGGTGATGGCGCTGGTCGAGCAGGCCGCGCCGAGTTCCGCCTCGGTCATCATCCAGGGCGACAGCGGCACCGGCAAGGAAATCGTGGCGCGCACGATCCACGAGTCCTCGCCGCGGCGCAGCGGCCCGTACGTCGCTATCAATTGCGCCGCGCTACCCGAGGGCCTGCTCGAGAGCGAGCTCTTCGGCCACGAACGCGGCGCTTTCACCGGAGCCGACCAGCGGCGCGCCGGATGTTTCGAGCTGGCCAACGGCGGCACGCTGCTGCTCGACGAAATCACCGAGATGAAACCTGAGCTGCAGGCCAAGCTGCTGCGCGTCATCGAGGACCGTAAGCTGAGACGAGTCGGCGGGTCCAGCGACATCGCGCTCAACGTGCGGGTGCTGGCGGCGACCAATCGCGATCTCGCCGAAGCGATCCGCGCGGGACGCCTGCGCGAGGATCTGTACTACCGGCTCAACGTATTTACGATTGTGCTGCCCCGGTTGGAGGAGCGGCTTGACGATCTGCCGGTGCTGGTCGATCATTTCGTGCGTGAGTTCGCCCGCGCCAACTCCAAGTCGGTGAGCGGCGTGGACAACCCAAGCCTGGAGGCGCTGAAGGCGCGATCGTGGCCCGGCAACGCGCGAGAATTGCGCAACGTTATCGAACGCGCCGTGATCGTCAGCACGGGCCCGCTGATCACCATCACCGATTTGCCGGCCGAGGGCGCGCTCCCGTCGGCGCCCGCGCCAGGCGCCTCGCTGCCGCAAGCTCCCGGGACTTACGCGGCCGCGCATCCGGCGCAATCGGCGCCGCCTGCTTCCGACTCGCCGGCGCCGGAATTGCCGGTAGGCCAGCCGTTGCGCGAGGTCGAACGGCAGCTTATTTTGAAAACGCTCGAGATGGCCGGCGGCAACCGGGTGCGGGCTGCCGAAATTCTCGGGATCAGCCCCAAGACGCTGTACAACAAGCTCGGGCGCTACCAGGCGAAGTCCGACTCTGACAAATCCGAGCCGGAGCCGGCCGACGAAGTTTAGCGTTCGGCCGCCGCGCGCTAATTTGGGGGGCTCCGGCTATGGGACTGCGGACCAAAATCGCGGCGATCTTTGTTCCCCTGCTGCTGCTCGCGGTACTCGCGGTCAGCGCCACCGAGGCCAACCACGCGGTCGGCGTGATGGTCGAGGACCTGGGCGACTCGGGCAACGTGCTGGTCAACGAGACCTTCGAGCAGATCCGGACCGCGCTCGAACCTTCGCAGGGCGATCCGGTGGCGGTTCTGCGCCAGGACAAGTCGCTGGCCGCTCTGCTCTCCTCTTCGCGCGCGTTTGGCAAGGGCGTGGTCTATGCGCGGGTGGTGACGCTCAACGGCGATTTGGTGGCGGGGACCGGCGGCGACGCGATCAGCGCAGCTTTGCCGCGGCCCTTTGCGGAGCTGCAGCACGCGGCCTCGCGATGGTCGCCGTTTGCGCGCATCCGTCCGCTGTGGGGCGAGCACATCTACGAGATCAGCGCTCCGGTGGAAATCAATCAGCGGCCGTTCGCGCTCATCAAGGTCGGCCTCTCGACCGCGCTCATCACGACCGAAGTCCGCCGCGCGGTGGCCAACGTGATGTTCATCGCGGCCGTGGTGCTCGTGATAAGCCTGCTGGCCGCGCTGCTGGCGGGCGCGCTGCTGCTGGCGCCGGTCGCCGCGATTACCGCCGAGGTCGAGCGGCTGGCCGCCGGCCGCGACAGCGGCAATCTGCTCATCCGCGGCCGCGACGAGTTGAGCGCGCTCGCGCGTAAGTTCAACGAGCTCTCGCAGCGCGTACGCTCCGACCGCGTGCAGTGGGAGGACGAACGCGGCCATTTCATCAACATCTTTCGCTCGATCGACGACGCCGTGCTGCTGCTCGACGCCGGCGGCATCATTCGCTTCTCCAACGACGACGCGCAGGGGCGGCTTGGACTTCCCGCCGGCGGCCTCGCGCAGGGCAAGGCGCTGGCGGCGCTTATCGGCGAGAGCCATCCGCTGGTCCGGGTGATGCGCACGGCGAAGGCGGCGGCCACGGAACTGCGCGACGTGGCGATCGAGGAAGGGCGTGGCAAGGACAAATCGCGCCTGCTGGTCTCGATCTTTCCGCTGGGCCAGGATCCCGCACGCGCCGGACAACTCGTGATCGTGCGCGATCTCGATCCGGTCCAGCGGCTCGAAAGCGTAGTCGACAATTCCGAGCGCCTGGCGCGCCTGGGCGGGCTCTTCTCCGGCGTGGCCCATCAGATTCGCAACCCTCTGAACGCGATCACGCTCGAACTCGAACTGCTGAGCCAGGACGCGCGGGCCTCCAAGCCGGTCGAAGACCACGTGCACGCGGTGCGCGAGGAAATGAGCCGAATCGATCTGGTGATCGAAGCGCTGATGCGTTTCATGCGGCCCGGTCAGTTGAAAATCGAGCGGGTTGCTGCCAACGATCTTTTGAGCGAAGTCGCCAAGGGTGTGAACGAGCCGCGGATCGAGGTCAGATGCGATCTCGATCCGGCGGCCGCGTTCGTAAAGGCCGACCGCGCGGTGCTGATGGAAGCGTTGCGCAATATTGTGCAGAACGCTGTCGACGCGATGCCTAAGGGAGGGAGGCTCAGGTTTGCCAGCGCGCTGGTCGACGGCTTCGTGGAGCTTTCAATCTCGGACACCGGGCAGGGAATTGCGCCCGAGCATTTGGAAAATATTTTTCAGCTCTATTTCACTACCAAGGAGGACGGCAACGGTGTCGGCTTGCCCCTGGCGCTGCGCGCGGTCGACCTTCATGGCGGCACACTGAATATCGAGTCTAAGCTAAACGAGGGCACTTCGGTTCGCATCCGGCTGCCGCTCGAGGATCGCGCCCTGCGGTCGGCCGCAGACCTCAACGCCAACTAGGACCGCCTATTTGCAGGGGATCGGAAAGTAGAATGAGGCGCCGGTATGTGGGGAGCATAGCCGCCGCGGGAGCGCTCTGCCTGGCGCTTTCGGGATGCGTCGGACCGGGCGGAAGCTGGCAGCTCCCGAGCTTCATGCGTCCGCCGCCGCCCGCGCCGGCGACTCATCACTACGAGCCGAGCGCGGGCGGAGAGATCAATAACACCACTCCAGCCAATGAGAATAGGCGGCCCGCCGAAAGCACTCGTGCGCGGCGTCCGCCCGATCGTGTGATCCCGGCCGCTGTGGCGACTCCGGCGCCCCCCGCTCAGCCAGTTCCGAAGCCGACCGTCACACTGGCCGACGGCCCGTCCAAGGAGCGGGCTCAGCGCCTGCTCGATGACACGCGAGCTAGGCTGGCCAAGGTCGATCGCAACACGCTCGGCGCCGACAGCGCCACTACTTACGATCAGGCCAATAACTTTTTGCAGGCCGGCCGCAGGGCCGCGACCGAAGACGACTATGTTGCGGCGTCGGGCTTTGCCGAGAAGGCTGCGGTGCTGGCGGCCAAGCTGGTGCCGGCTTCGCCCTGACCTCCTGCGGCGCGTGCGCGACGAGAGATCGGCGCGCCCGCATCTACAAACTGCGACCTACAAACCTCAGAGGCTGGGTTTATTCACCGCTGTCGCGGCATCTGCGGCCGCGCGCCCGAAGGCTCGAGCGCCACGGTCGAGGAATTGCTATCCACAGCGGAGGCCACCGGCCGCAGTGGAATCCCTGGGCCGGTCAAATAGGACTCCGCCGCGGGCCGGATGGCCGCTCCACCGAGGCTTGCGTGCGATGGATTGAATGTGAACCAGGCTTGCGACCAGATGAGGAGGGCACCGGCCGCAGCCAGCGCGAGCGCCGATACTGCCAGCGCGGCCCGCATCAGGCGTGCGCGCGGAATGGCGGCACGCGCAGGCCTGTCGGCGGCGTGTGGGCGTTTGGCGCCGAGCAAATCCTCGTATTCGCTGACCGCGTTCTTGACCATCGCCAGGCTGACCTTTTTGCTCTCCGCCGCGTACCCCTGCAGCATCGAGTTGTGACTAAGCACGTTCACCCGGCGCGGTATCCCGCCGCTGTGCTCGACCAGATAGCTGAGCGCGGCGGTGGCGAATATCTTCCTGACCGTGCCGCCTTTCGCGCGGAGCCGGCAATCGATGTATTCGCGCACCTCGGTCGGGCGCAGCGGCACGAGCAGCGCGCGGGCGCCGATTCGCTGATTCAGACTGCGCATTCCCGGACGCGCCAGCCGCTCGATCAGCTCAGGCTGTCCCACGAAAATTATCTGCAGGCGGCGTTCCTCAAAGGTGTCCGCGTTGGACAGCAACCGCAGTCCCTCCAGCGCTTCGTCGCTTAGTTCCTGCGCCTCGTCGATAACCATCGCGACGCGCTCGCCCGGCGCCAGACCGTCGAGCAGTTCGGCGAAGCCCTCGGTCAGCTCCAGCCGCGTCTGCCCGCTCCAGCCGGGAGCAAGCTGCGACATCACCACCTGCATCATTTGGTCGAAGGTGAGCCTCGGACTGGACAAGAGCGCGGTGCGCACGTTCCAATGGCGCCGCGCCAGGATCGAGCAGACCATCGTGGTCTTGCCGACGCCGCTCTCGCCCGCCAGCAGGGTGAAGCCGGTTGGTTCGTGGAGCAGTCCCCATTCTAGCGCGGCGAGGGCTTCGCGATGCGTGGGGCTGAGGTACAAAGCGTCGGGCGCGGGGGTGAATTGGAAGGGCGGGCCGCTTAGGCCAAAGTGACGATGATACATGACAGAGTCAGAGAGCGACTGCGCGCAACGCCAGGCGTATCGTTCCCCATCCGAGGGCTGGTTGCGTCCGCCAGAGGCGCGGGCGCGCCCGCATCACGGAATGGCAGCGATTGCACGGCGGACTTTTCATAGCACTACGTTCTGAACGTGATCGCACTACGTTCCTGAATGGCCCGGAAGCTCGCTCGCCGACAAAGCCGCCTGGCGTAACACGCGCCGCCACGGCAACAACCCATCACGGCCGCTCGACATGAGCGGCTTCCGGGCTTGGTATTGCATATAGAGGCAAACTTCATGCCCAACGCGGACTGGCGGAGTCGCTGTTTTTGCTGTGTACGCGTGCGAAGTCCAGGCAAAGGTTACCGAGTTGCTCAATTGTCGCGGTAAAACTTCCCTAAAACGCTCCGCAAATCGACCGGGACCGCAAGCGCCCGCCCGCCGTCGAAATTTCGCGGTTGCTTTCGCGCGCGCTCCGTGAGATCAAACGCTCTGAACGACGCGGCCAGAGCCCCACGGAGGAACCGACATGAGTACCGAAGAGAGCAAGAAAATCGTTTTAGGCTTTTTCGAAAACTTAAACGCCGGCAACGCCCCTGCCGCACTCGATGCGCTGAGCGATTCGGCGACCTGGTGGATACAAGGAAATTTCCCGCTATCCGGAACCAGGAACAAGGCGCAATTCATCGAGCTCCTCGGCCAGCTCGGCGCCGCGATTGACGGCGCGCTTGCCCTGCGTGTCAAGGGAGTGACCGCGGAGGGCGATCGCGTCGCGGTCGAGGCCGAGTCGTTCGCCAAGATGAAGAGCGGCAAGACCTACCAGAATCGCTATCACTTTCTGTGCGAAGTTCGCGGCGGGAAGATCCAGGCGGTGCGCGAGTATCTCGATACGATGCACGCCAACGAAGTGCTGTGCTAGTTGAAAAATGAAGAGCCGCGGCCCCGATCGGGCCGCTGCCTCTTTTTCGTAGTGTGCTTCGTGCGTAATGTGCTTCGCGCGTGACGTCCTTCGCGCCGCGCGTCAGGCGAGCAGCGATTTCGCCACGGTCTCGCGATGGATCGGTGCGTTGCCGAAATTCGCCTCGCCGGCGAGCGCGCGGCGATGGTACAGATGCATGTCGTGCTCCCAGGTAAAGCCGATTCCGCCATGCACCTGGATCGCTTCGCTGGTGACGTTCTTGGCCATGTCCGAGGCATACGCCTTGGCCATCGGCACCGCGGTTGCGGCTTCGGCCAGCCGCTCGTCGACCGTCCAGCAGGCGTAGTAGGTAAGCGAGCGCGTGTTCTCGACCGCCACCATCATGTCGACGCACTTGTGCTTGACCGCCTGGAAGGATCCGATCGGCTTGCCGAATTGCACCCGCGTCTTGGCGTAGTCGACCGCGATGTCGAGCGCCTTCTGCGCGGTGCCGACCATCTCGGCCGACAACGCGGCGGTCGCGATATCCAGCGTGCGGCGCAGGATCGGCCATCCCTGGCCCTCCTTGCCGAGTAGATTCGCGCCGGCTACGGTGACGCCGTCGAACTTGACGTGGCAAAGGCGCCGGGTCATGTCGACGGTCTTGAGCTGGGTTACGGTGACGCCCTTTTGTTTTGCCGGCACCATCAGCAGGGTCACGCCGTTCTCGCCGCTGCCCGTGCTGCGCGCGGCGACCACGATACAGTCGGCGACGTGCGCGTCGGGCACGAAGAATTTCTCGCCCGTAAGCGTGTAGTCGGCGCCCTTCTTGCCCGCTTTCAATTCAATTCCGCCCGCATCGAAACGCCCGGCGGCCTCGGCGATCGCGACGGTCGCGATATATTCGCCTTTGGCCATCTTGGGCAGCAGCTCTTTTTTCTGCGCATCAGAGCCGCCTTCGATCACGATCGGCACGCCGAGCAGCGCGGCGGCGAAGAAGGGACCGGGCACCAGCGCCTTCCCAGCTTCCTCGGCGATCACCGTCATGTCGAGAAAAGTGCCGCCCTGGCCGCCGTACTCCTCGGGTATCAGCAACCCGGGCCATCCGAGGTCGACCAGTTTGCGCCAGAAGCCCGCGTCGTGTGCGCTCTCATCGGCCATCATCTGCCGCACGAACTTGGTCGAGCAGTTGTCGGCCAGAAAACGCTTAGCCGCGTCGCGCAGCATCTCTTGCTCTTCTGAAAATCCGAAGTCCAACTTGGCTGTTCCTCCGTTGCCGGCTGGAATGCGCTCTGCGCAGAAACGTCCACGCCAGGAGCCAGATTTCAGCTACCACTAACCGTTTGGGCGCTGCAAGCGCGCCCGCTTGCCAGCTGTCCCGCGCCGGGCAGGCCTTCGCCGCCTAGCCGGTTTTGCCACTGACTAGCGCCAGCACCCCCGAATACTGAAGCGTCCCGTAGCCGGCGCCCAGCGGGCCGATCTCGAAGCCGGTGAAGAAGCCGGCGATCGGCAGACGGCCGAGGTAGCGGCCGATGTACGCCGAGTCGTGGTCGGGAATGTCGTACAGCGCGGCGCCGCGCGAGACGCAATCGAAGTACAGCCCGAAGGCCGGCGGCGCCGCCGTGCGCGCCTTCATCTCTTCGAGCGTGGCCTTGAGGTCGTCGCGCGAGCGCTCGCCGTTGCGCAGCGCGAAGCCCACCCGCTCGCCAATCTTCGGACGATGGGCGACCGCGAGCACGCCATGCTCGGTGCTCGCGCCGACAATGTTGCGCACGAGGTAGCGCCCGCGCTCCATCTGTTCCGCGTCCGGGTCGAGCGGGACGCCCAGGAACACAAAGGCGACGGCGCGCTTGAGGTCTTCCGCGAGCGGGCCCGCGGCCTCGGCGAAGACGTCGAAGGCGCGCCTCCCGTCAAGCTCGACCAGTATATTGTCGCGCACGGCGGTGACCCGATGGGTTTTGCCTAACGGCGTGCAGGCGAGCGACGCGCCCAGGTTGAGATCGAAATCGCCAGCAAGCAGCATCCCGGACACCGCGTTGGAACTTACGGTGTCGCCGCAGAACTGAAAGGTCTCACCGATCGAGCCGTCCTCGCTCGCTCCGCCGCCCACCACCATCACGCCGGGCAACTCGCGTCCCAGCGCGCTCAACAGCGCGTCGGGCTCCGTATTGTAGGTGTCGGCGAAGAGGCAAAGCAGGTTGTTGTTGCCAAGCGCCGGGCGTATCGCGGCGGCGATCTCACCGGCAGCCTCGCGCGCACGGCCGCGCAGCGAGGGCACGAACAGCCGCTTGGCGCTGAGCGAGCTGCCACCGAAGACCATCACCGCGACCGCGGGGCCGGATTCGATCTCGCGCTCAGCCGCGATCACGCCCACGCTGGAGCATCCGGCGACCTCGCGCGTCCGCGCCTCAGCCGCGACCGTGCGTACGATCAATCCGAAGGCCGCGCCATGAGCGGTGGTCGCGAAGCACAACGCGCCGGCCGCGTGATGCAATCCCGCCTGGCGCATCGCCTCGCGCGTGGCTTCGGCGGCGGCAACCCTGGGATTATTCGAAATCGAGTATCCAGCTCCTGCGTGCAGCATAGTCCCTATGTCCCGGCTCCCATCCGCAGTTTCAGCTTCCGCCCACGAAGCGTAACAATTCAACCATCCGCCGGATCCCGTTGCCCAGCTCCTTCACCTCGATCCGCTCGTTGACCCCGTGCACCGTATGCTCCTGGGCCGTGGTCAACTCCACCGGCACAAAGCCGTAAGCAACGAGACCGGCGGCGCGAAAGTAATGGCTGTCGGTGAAGCCGGCGATCATCATGGGCACGACCGTATCGTGGCCGTCCTCCCACGCGACCGCGTTGATCGCGTTCATCAGGATCGAGCGTGGGGGTGAAGAGACTGCGGGGAAGTTGAGCAACACTTCGACCTTGATCGTGTCGTCGCCAATCACCTGGCGGATCTGATTGAGAAATTCCTTGGGATCCGCGCCCGGCAGCAGGCGGCAATCGACCTCAGCATAAGCGGTCGGCGCGATCACGTTGGTCTTCTGGCTGGCGCCGAGCACGGTCGGCGTAACGGTGTCGCGCACCATCGCGTTATAGCGCGGGGTCGAAAGGAAATTTTGGCGGTAGGCGGGCTTGCGCAGCGAGATCACCAGGTTCTTGAATTCGGAGGGCCCGCCGTCGAGCTTGCCGACCGCGCGAAAATAATCGCGCACCGTGTCGATCACGCGGACCGGAGGGCGGTAAGCGATGAGCTTGCTCAGCGCCGCCGTGAGATGCGTGACGGCGGTTTCGCCGGGCGGCACCGCCGCGTGGCCGCTTGGTCCCTGGGCGGTCAGCCGGATCCACATCGGTGTCTTCTCGGCCAACGAAACCGCAAAGAAGCGATGATGGCCGGGCGTCTGCTCGATTCCGCCACCCTCGTTGAGCAGGTAGCCGGCGTCGGCAAATACCTGCTTCTCGTGCGCGACGAGCCATCCGGCGCCGTTGCGTCCGCCCTCCTCCTCGTCACCGGTCGCGATGAAGATCACGTCGCGATTGAGCAGGATGCCTGCGCGCTTGATCGCCAGCATCGCCATCATCTCGATCACGCCGGGACCCTTGTCGTCGATCGCGCCGCGTCCCCAGATAGCGCTGTCCTTGACCTCACCCGAGAATGGCGGCACTTGCCATTGCTTGGCGTTGGCCGGTACGACGTCCATGTGGCTGAGCAGCACGATCGCCTTGGTGTGCTTGCCAATTCCGCGCAAACGGGCCGCGATCACTCCGCGGCCGGGCGCCGGCTCCCATACCGTGGCGGGGATTCCGTCGGCGAGAAATCTCTCGCGCAGCATGCGCGCCGCTCCTAGCTCGTTGCCGGGCGGATTGGTGGTGTCGATACGGATGTACTGGGAGAGCAGCGCAGTCGCCTCCTGGGTCAGCTTCTCCCAATTGAAGGTCGTGGGCGCCGGGGCCTCGTTGACCGCCGCCGCGTCGATGCCGCTTGAGGGCTCGGCCGTCCATCCAGTATCCGGGCCGCCGCCCGCGCCCAGCGATAGCGTTAGTATCGCCGCCGATGCGACGACCCAGGATGCGGCACGCCTCTTTCCGTTGCGCATCAGCGCTCGCCGAAGTTGAAGATCTCGATCACCGTCTGAAGGAATTGCGCGGCCGGCGCGCCGTCGATCAACCGATGGTCGAAAGTCAGGCTGAGCGTCATCATCGAGCGCCGCGCGATTTCGCCGCGATGGACGACGGGCTTCTCGATGATCCGGCCGACGCCAAGAATCCCGGTCTCGCCGGTATTGATGATCGGCGTGAATGCGTCCACTCCATAAGTGCCGAGGTTGGTGATCGTAAACGTTCCGCCGCTCACTTCTTCGAGGCGCAGCTTGCCCGCGCGCGCGCGCTCACCCAGTTCGCGCGTCACCGCCGCGATCTCGCGGAGCGATTTCCGGTCGGCATCCACGATCACCGGCACGATCAGCCCGTCCTCCAGCGCCACCGCCATCCCGACGTTGACCTGCGGCATGATCGCGATTGCGTCCTGCTCAAGCCGCGCGTTCATCCGCGGATGACGCAGCAGCGCACGCGCCACGGCCTGAATCAGCAGGTCGCCATAAGTGAAATCGAACTGCCGGACGAGCCGCTCACGCAGTTCGACTGCGACGGTTACGTCGGCCTCGCTGGTGATGGTGAGCTGCGCGCTCTCGCGCAGGCTCTTCGACATGCGATCGGCGATGGTCTTGCGCATCCCGCGCATCGGGATGCTGCGCGCCTGCGGCTTGCCCGCGGCGGGCGCGGCGGCAGGAACAGGCGCGCCCGCCCCTGCCGCCGCCGCCGATGCTGCGCTCGCGCCGGACGCCGGGCGTGCGCCTTCGGCCGCGCGCTCGACGGCTCCACCTGTACCGGACGCCGGGCGCGCGCCTTCGGCCGCGCGTTCGACGTCTTCGCGCGTGATGCGACCGCCGGGACCGGTGCCGGCGACGCGCGCAAGCTCGACGCCGAGTTCGGCGGCGAGCTTGCGCGCGACCGGGCTGACCGAGCGGCGCGCCCCGGCGTCGTCCGCCGCCGACGCGGCTGCTGACGACGCCGGAGCGGCAGTAGCGGCGCCAGATGAGCGGGCGGGAGCGCCCGCCGCCGCGGCGGCGGGCGCTCCCGCCCGCGGCCCCGCGCCGTTGCCGTAGCGCGCACCGACCGCGGCAGCGTCCTCGCCGCTCTCGGCGATTACCGCGATTACGACTCCGCACTCGACCGTCGCGCCCTCCGGGAACAATGCGGCCGCGAGCGTGCCCGAAGCCGGCGCCTCGACTTCATACAGCACTTTCTCGGTCTCGACCTCGTACAGAGGCTCGCCCGCATGCACGCTCTCGCCCGGCGCCTTGAAGTAGCGCTGGATCGTGCCCTCCTGCATCGTGAGGCCGAACTTGGGCATGGTCACTTCGACGGGCATGCGAGTCTCACTCAGGCGCGGACTGGCGGTTGGCTACAAGACGAGCGGTTCTCAGGGATAGTGCGCAGAACTCGAACCTCAGCGCCCTGCCAATTCGCGCACCGCCGCCTCGATCCGTGCGTCGTCGGCGATCGCGGCCTTCTCCAGCGGCGGGCTGAAGGGAATCGGAACGTCGAGCGAGGTCACGCGCCGGGGCGGCGCGTCGAGCAGGTCGAAGCCTTTTTCGACGATAAGTGCGGAGAGATCGCCTGCCGCGCCGCCGCGCAGATGGCCCTCGTCGGCGATCACCACGCGATTGGTCTTGGCGACAGATTCCAGGATCAAATCCAGGTCGAGCGGAATCAGCGTGCGCGGATCGATGACTTCGACGCTGATGCCGTCGGCGGCGAGCCGCTCGGCAGCCTTGAGCGCCTTGGGCACCATCGCGCCGATCGCCACCACGGTCACGTTGTCCCCCGCGCGCTTGATCGCACCCTTGCCGAGCGGAATCAGATGGTCTCCGGCGGGCATTTCCTCGCGCAGGCGTCCGAGCGACAAATGCTCGAAAACGATTACCGGGTTGTCGTCGCGGATCGCGCTCTTGAGGATTCCCTTGACGTCGATGGGCGACGACGGCATCGCGAGCTTCAGCCCCGGCACGCTCAGGAACTGCGCATACACGGTTTCGGAATGTTGCGCGGCCGCGCCGCCGACCGCGCCGTACACGGCCCTGAAGGTTATCGGCAGGCGGGCCTGCCCGCCCGACATGTAGCGCAGCTTGGCCGCCTGGTTACACACCTGGTCCATCGCGCAGTAAAAGAAGCTCGCGAACTCAACCTCGCAAATCGGGCGCGTCCCGGCCATCGCCGCGCCCACCGCCGCGCCGACGAACCCGGCTTCCGAGATCGGCGTGTTGCGCACGCGGCTGGGGCCGTATTTTTTGTGAAGCCCGCGCGTGGCGCCGAACGCCGCCAGGATCACGTCCTCGCCCATTACGAAGGTGAGCGGATCGCGCGCCATCTCTTCGTCGATCGCCTGGTTGATTGCCTGTATGTAACTGACCAGCGCCATCGTAATGCCCTCGCTCTGCGTCCGAATCGTTTTTCCGTGCGCGCCTAGGCGAAAACGTCGTCGGTGACCTCGGACGGTTCGGGCAGGGTGCCCTTGCGCGCGAACTCGACCGCGGCTTCGAGTTCGGCTTGCGTCTCGTTCACGATACGATCGAGTTCGGCCTTGCCGATCTTGCCGCCCTCGAGCACGAATTTTTCAAATTTGATAAGCGGGCATTTCTTTTTCCAGGACTCGATCTCCGCCTCGGTGCGGTAGCCGGCCGAGCCGAGGAAAGCCTGCTCGCCGACCACGTGCCCCTCCCATCGGTAGGTCTTGCACTCCAGCAGCGTCGGCCCTTCGCCGGCCCGCGCCCTCGCGATCGCTTCGCTCGCGTAGCGGTAGACCTCGAACACGTCGTTGCCGTCGACGATATGGCCGGGAATTGCGTAGCTCTGCGCGCGCACCGCGATATCCTTGACCGAGGTCACGGTCTCCATCGGGGTGAATTCGCCGAAGCCGTTGTTCTCGCAGACGAAGACCACCGGCAGCTTCCAGACCGCCGCGAGGTTGAGCGATTCGTGAAAGGTTCCCTCGTTGGAGGCGCCGTCACCGAAAAAACAGGCGGTGACGTCGTCGCGCCCCGAGATTTGCGCGGCCAGCGCCGAACCGGTCGCGATCGGCAATCCGGCGCCGACGATCCCGTTGGCGCCCAGGATGCCGAGCGCGAAGTCGACGATATGCATCGAGCCGCCCTTGCCCTTGCAGTAGCCTTCGCGCTTGCCGTAAAGCTCGGCCATCATGCGGTCGAGCCGGCCGCCCTTGGCGATCAGATGGCTGTGGCCGCGATGGGTCGAGGTGATGCGGTCGGTCTTGCGAAGCGCCGCGCACACGCCGGTCGCGCTCGCCTCTTCGCCGATCGAAACGTGCACGAAACCCGGAATCTCGCTGGCGATCGCAAGATCGCGCACCCGTCCCTCGAACTGTCGAATCCGCTGCATCGAGCGGTACATCTCGAGCATCAAGTCTTTGCCGAGGTCCATCGCTGAAGCCTCCCCGTGTTGGCGAACGCTGACGGCGCCAGCGCGCCAGCGAAAGGAAGGTATTACCGTTGAGGCCCAGCGTCAAACGAACGTCGGTTTCTTGCGCGCGCGGCGGCCGTGCTAGATGTGATGCGCCATGGCGCCCGCCAACAAGACTCTTCGTAAGGCCGCGCCGCGCTCGCGCGCGGCCGGCGCCGCGGCGCTGACGGTCAGTCGGCGCTCGCGCATCGATCGCTCCGGCATCGATCCTGTCGATCGGCGAACGGTGGGCCGGATGCTCAGGCTGCTGCGGCGCGAGGCCAAGGGATGGAACGCGCCGGTGATGGCTCTGGAAGCCGCAGAGCATGGCGACCCCTTTCGCACGCTCATCGGATGCATCCTGAGCCTGCGCACTCGGGACGAGACCACCGCCGAGGCCGCGCCGCGATTGTTCGCGGAGGCGTCGACGCCGCAAGCGATGCTCGACCTGGGCGAAGACGCGATCGCCCGGCTTATCTATCCGGTCGGATTCTATCGCACCAAGGCCGCCGTGATTGTCGGAATCTGCCGCGACCTGATCGCGCGTTTCGGCGCGATGGTGCCGGACTCGATCGACGCGCTGCTGACGCTAAAGGGCGTGGGCCGCAAGACCGCCAATCTGGTCGTGACCCAGGCCTACGGCAAGCCCGGCATCTGCGTCGACACCCACGTCCATCGGATCTCCAACCGATGGGGCCTGGTGCGGACGCACACGCCTGATGAAACGGAAGACGCGCTGCGGATGGCGCTCCCGCGCCGCTACTGGATCGAATACAATACGTTGCTCGTGGCCTTCGGCCAGACTATCTGCCAACCGCTGTCGCCGTGGTGCTCGCGATGTCCGGCCGCGCATCTGTGTCCGCGTATGGGAGTCACCCGCGCGCGGTAGCCCCCGCGGCGATCACGGCCAGCAGGCGCAAGTCGCGCCCAACCCTGGAGAAAGGATTTACTAATACGATGAAGACTGAAGTCGGATTTATCGGATTGGGCGCGATGGGCGAGCCGATGGCGGCCAACCTGCTCGCCGCCGGATACAAGCTTCGCGTTTACAATCGCACGGCCTCGAAAGCCGACGCGCTGGTCAAAGCCGGCGCGACGCGCGTCGAGCGGCCGGGCGACGCCGCGCCGGCGGGAGGAGTGGTGATCACGATGCTCGCCGACGACGCCGCGCTCGAGCAGGTGACACTCGGCCCTGGCGGTCTGGCAGAGAGGCTGGGGCCCGGCGGAATCCATGTCTCGATGAGCACGGTGGCGCCGGCGACCACGCGCCGGCTCGCGAAGGATCATGCCGCCCACGGCAACACTCTAATTGCATCGCCCGTGTTTGGCCGTCCCGATGCCGCCAAGGCCAAGCGGCTGTGGGTGCTGGCCTCGGGACCGGCGGCGCAGAAGACCGCGATCCGGCCGCTGCTGGAGGCGATGGGTCAGGCGGTTTTCGATTTCGGCGAGGACCCCGGGGCGGCCAACGTCGCCAAGCTGGCGGGCAATTTTCTAATCGCCGCGAACCTCGAGGCGATGTCAGAAGCGTTCGCGATGGCGGAGAAGCAGGGGGTCGAGCGCGCGGCCGTCGCCGACTTGCTGGCGAAGACGCTCTTCGCGTGCCCGATTTACCAGGGCTATGGCAAGGCGATCGCGGAGAAGCGCTTCACTCCGGTGGGCTTCCGGATGCAGCTCGGGCTCAAAGACCTGGAACTGGCGCTGCGCACCGCGGGCGAGGTGACGATGGCATTGCCGATCGCGAGCCTGGTGCGCGACCGATTTCTCGCGAGCCTTGCCAAGGGACGCGCCGATATGGATTGGTCGGCGATCGCGCTGAGCGTGCTCGACGACGCCGGGCTGAGTCATAAACCCTAACCGGGCTGCCGGGCCGCGCGCATTTTGCATCGCGCGCGCGTCAAGCGAGTCTGGAACATTCAAGTTGCGCGCGTCGCAGGCCTAAATTATCCTGATCGCTACCTGACCGCCGATTGGCGTCGTGGCGGTGGTGCCTTCCCCAATGGATCACGAACCCGCACAAGCGCGTGGCGAGGAGAAATCCCGGCTGATCCTTGACCAGGTGGCCTCGATTCGCGGCCGGCTCAACGCACTGGCCCTGCAAAAGGGGCTATTTGGCGGGCTCACCTTCATCCTGTGCGCCGCGGTACTGGTAGTCGGCGCCGCTTTCGCCTTCAGTCCGCTCACTTTTCTTTTGCTCGGCATCGCCGTCACCGCCGCCGCCGTGGCCGGAGTCGCGCGCACGACGCGCGCGGCATGGCGGATGCGCACCAGCGACGAGCGCGCGGCGCTGATCGCCGACGAGCGCGCGGCGCTGAAGGGGCGGCTGACCACGATGGTCGCGATGCGCGTTGAGCCGCGCTCATCACTTTGGCCTTATCTGATCGAAGATACGCTCGCGCTGCGCGAGCAATTCGCCGCCGCCAGGATCGAGCCGCGCCGGCTTTCACGATGGTTGTGGGCGGCGCTCATATCGTGCGTGGTCGCAGCGATTGTGATGCGCCTCGCCTATGGCGTGCGCACCTCCAGGCTGGGCGCCAATAATCACGTCGTCAACGCGCCGGGCGAGCCCACCGCCGACCTGGGCGACCTCGATATCCGGCCCGCCGATCCTTCAGCCGAACCGGGTACGGAAATAGATGCGGACCCCGCCACGCTGCGCAAACTGGCGGAGAAGCTGCGTGAGGCCCAGCGCGGAGGGCAACAGGGCAGCCCGACCTCGCGCCTGATGGCCAATGCGCGCGATGCCGCTAAGGCGCTGCAGAACAAGCTTACGGGCGGCAAGCCGCCCGAGCCTGCGCCACGCCTGAGACTTACCGACAAAAAGGGCGGCAACGCGGGCAAAGCCTCCGCCGAGAGCCAAAACAGCCAGCAGGCAAACGGCACCCAGGAGAATCCGCAAAATCCCGGCAGCGGGCAGCAATCCGATCAGAACCAGATGCAACCCAACACCGCGCCGACTCCCGGGGTACCGGACATGAGCGGATTGGCCGCGCTCAATGGCCTCAATAACGACGACCCGGACCCCAACGGATCGCTCGCCCAGAACAAGCCGCCCAACTCGCGCAAAGTCCCGCCGGGCGGCACCCTGGGCGCGGGCGGCTCGGATCACGGTTCCGGCACCGACCCGCAGCATCTTTACGGCGAGGCCGACAAGCCGCCGCTCGGCAATGACACGTTCAAGATTCCGGTCGAAGTCGGACCGTCTGACGAGGGATCGAGCAACACAGCGCCGGCCTCGCCTCCGCAACGGACAAAGAGCACGCTCAACGCGAGCCAGGCTCCCGACGAGCCCTTCGAGCGCGCATCCATTCCGGCTTCGGACCGGGTGACGATTAAACGGGTGTTTGAACGATGAATGCAGTTGCCGCCGCCGAAGTGCCCAGCGTGGCCGACTTCGCGCGCACCTTCCGCCACGTCCAGGCCCAGATTCACAAAGTGATCGTGGGCCATCAGCTAGCCGTCGAGGAACTCCTGGGCGCGCTCTTCGCCGGCGGCCACGTGCTGATCGAGGGCGTCCCCGGCACCGGCAAAACCACCCTGGTCAAGACGCTCGGCCTCGCCCTCAACCTGAGCTTCAACCGGATCCAGTTCACCGTCGACCTGATGCCCGCCGATATCACCGGCACCCGGGTGATTCTCTCGGGCGAGGACGGCCGGCGGGAATTTTCCTTCCAGCCCGGCCCCGTGTTCTGCCACATCCTGCTCGGCGACGAGATCAATCGCGCCACACCCAAGACCCAGTCGGCGCTGCTCGAATGTATGGCCGAGTTGCAGGTGACCGTGTCCGGCATGACCCACATGCTCAAGCCGCCCTACTTCGTGATGGCGACGCTCAATCCGATCGAGATGGAGGGCACGTATCCTCTGCCCGAGGCCCAACTGGATCGCTTCCTGTTCAAGGTGCGGCTGGAGTACCCCGACGAGGGCGAAATGGTGCGTATCGTGACCAACACCACCGGCCCCGAGGACGCAGGCGTCGAGCCGATCTTCTCGGTGGCCGAGGCGGCCGAGCGTATCGAGGCGCTGAAGCGCCTGGTGCGCGAGGTGATGGTGGCGCAGCCGATCGAACACTACGCGGCACGGATGGTGCGCGCGACCCAGCCGAGCACCTCGCGCTATATCGGGCAGCAGACCAATGGCTTGCGTGTCGACGCGGTCGACCGCTACGTCAGCTTCGGCGCGAGCCCGCGCGGGGCGCAGGCGCTCATCATGGGAGCCAAGGTGCGCGCCCTGCTCGACGGCCGTGCCAACGTGGCCTATGACGATATCGACCAGGTGGCTCCCGCCGCGCTCCAGCATCGCGTGATGCTCAACTACGCGGCCCATTCCGATGGCATCGACGCGGCTCATATCGTCGAGCGCGTCATCCAGGCGGTCCGCCCCGCCCGCGCCTGAGCGGCCTGGCTTAGATGCTCGAGGCGCGCGCATTCGAGCCCGACTTTCTCCGCCGGCTCGACGGCCTGGTGCTCGGAGTCCAGCGTTCGCGCACCGTGCGCGAAGGGCGTCGCATGCTCGGCCGCGTGCAAGGACTCGGCATCGAACCCGAAAGCTTCAAGGAGTACACCGAGGGCGACGACCTGCGCTTCCTCGATTGGAACGCGTTCGCCCGGCTCGACGATTTGACGATCCGCACCTTTCGGGCCGAGCGCGAAATCGAAGTCACCATCCTGGTCGACGCCAGCGCCTCGATGGGCCTGCCGCGCGACGACGACAAGCTGGGCTTCGCGCTGGGCCTGGCGGCTTCGCTCGCCTATGTCGCGATGGCGAGCAACGACGCGGTGCGCCTGGGCGCGTTTACCACCGCGCGCGGCGGCACGCCACGCCTGGAGACCTCGGCGCTGCATCGCCGGCGCGAGACCTACCCGGCCTTCCGAACCTTCGTCGGCGCGGTGCGCTCGGGCGGCGCCACACAGATGGCCGAGGCGGTGGGCCGCCTGCTGCTGATGCGCCGGCCAGCCGGCACCGTCATCTTGATCTCCGACTTCCTGGTCTCCGCCAGCGAATACGAACAGGCGCTGCGCGGCCTTTTGCGCGCGCGCCACGAGGTCAAGGTTATCCACGTGCTGGGCGATCGTGAGAGCAGCGGCACTTATCCGCCGGGCCACTATCGCGTGCGCGATTCGGAAACCGGTGAGCTATGCGAGGTCACCCTCGGCGCGAGCGCGGCCGAGACCTGCCGACGGCGGGCCGAGCGGCTGTCGGCCGATCTTGCGGCGTTCTGCGCGGCCAACGGAATCGTATGCGCGCGGGCCTTCGGCGCGAGCCACTTCGACGACATCGTGATGCGCGAATTTCCGCGCCTGGGTGTGATGCGGTAGCGCGCGATGGGCCTGCTCAATCCACGCAACCTGGCCTATCTCGCGAGCCTCGCCGTGCTGGTCGCGATTTATTTGCGCGCCCGCGCCAAGCCCACGCTCGAGGTTTCCAGCCTGATGCTGTTCGACGAGATCGCCGCGCCCGTGGCGAGCTCGCGCGTGCTGCGCACCGACCTGATGTTCTGGCTGGAGATGGCGGCGCTGAGCGCGCTCTCGATGGCGCTGGCGGGCCTGTACATCCACGCCACGCCGCCGACGGCCCATCATCAAGCCCGCGCGCTGATCTTCGACCTGGGCGCCGGGATGGGCGCGCGCGAAGCCAACGGGACGCGGCTTGACGAGGCGCGGCGCCAGGCGCTCGAAATCGTCGCCGCGGCCAAGCCCGGCGACAATTTCAGCGTGATCGGCTACGCGCTGGAGGCCACGGTGCATCGCGCTCCGACCTCGCATCTGGCCGACGTCCGCCAGGCAATTGGCGAGCTCAAGCCCGCGGCACTACCAGCGCGGGCGGCCGCGATGCGAGCGGCGCTGATGCGCGCGCGCGGGACGGCCGAAATCGATCTCTTTGCCGACCGCCAGCCGGCCAGCGACCTGTTGAATTCCGCCGGCGCCGGCACGCACGTGCACGTTCATCAGGTCGGAGAGCCGGCCGCCAATCTCGCGATCGTGGCGCTCGAGCCCGGCACCGTGGACGCCTCGCCGGGCCGCGTCGTCGTGCGCAACTTCTCCGACCGTCCCGAGCTTTGCCAGATTACCGTAGACCTCAAGGCGCAGAACGTGCTCAGCTCGACGTTCGTGCTGGAACCGCGCGGACAAACCGTGGTCCCGTTCGGCCCGCTCAGGCAGGGCGGCTTGGTCCAGGCGCGCATCGTCACCCCCGACGCGCTCGCCGCCGACAACAGTCGCTGGGCCTTTGCGCCTAACGACAAGCCCGACAAGGCGCTGGTGATGTCGCCCAGTCCCGAGGCGCGCGACGATCTGGCGCGGGTGCTGCTGGCGGTCAACCAAAGCCTGATTGTAACCGCGATCGATCCGGTCAAGTTTGTTCTCACGAGCGCCCCGCGCTATCGCCTGGCCGTGCTCGACGACGCCTACGACCCCGGCATCAACGCCGCCGCGCGTCTGATCATCTATCCGCCGCCCTGGCTGGAGCACTCGGCGCCGCCGTCATGGCAGTTGCCGGTGGTCGGCACCGTGGCTGTGGCGGAGATGCAGGAGCGCGCCGACGGCGAGCAGCTTGACCAGCCGCTCGCGCTCAGCCCCGCGCGCATCCTGAGCCTGCCGCAATGGATGGACGTGCTAGCGCATGGCACCGGCGCGGGCAGCAGCGGGTCGTTTCCGCTGGCGGGTTTCGGCTACGACTCACGCGGCGCGATCGGCATGATCGCGTTCAGCGTGAACGACCATATGCTGCTCGATCCCGACAAGCTCGAAGCGCTGGTGCTGACTGTGGAAATGGTCAAGCGCCTGCTGGCGCCGCAGGATTTGCAGGTCGTATCGACCGGCGGCTCGGTCAGCGTCCCGGCCGTCGGGGTTGCCAGGATCGTCGCACCCGACGGATCGACGAGTGAGGCCCGGGCCGACGAGATGGGCCGCGTCCGCGTGCGCCCGATCGAGGCCGGGCGCTACGAGATCAGTTCGGCGGGCGCCAAGGCGAGGATCTACGCCAACTACTACGACGCCGGCGAATCGGATCTTTCGGCCACGCCGCCCGCACCCGCATCCTCCGCGAAAGGCGCGCCCGAGACGGCGTCGGCGATGGCTGTCCGCGCCGCCACCGAGGTGAAGCCGATCGCGACGTGGCTCCTCGCCCTCGCGCTGATTGCGATGCTCGTGGAGTCGGCACTGCTGACGCGCAAGGCGATGCGCTGGAGGGTGCGCGATGTTTGAGCGGCCCGAACTGCTGTGGCTGCTGCTCGCCACGCCGCTGGCCGTGGCACCGGGCCTGATGGCCGTGCGCGCGGGGCGCCGTGCGGCCGGCGCGGGCGCGGCGGCTCTGCGTACGAGCCTGTTCGTGATACTGGTGGCGTTGCTCGCCGGCTTGCGCTTGCCGCTCAAGACACCGGCGCAGCGGATGTCAGTGGTGATCGCGATGGACGCCTCGCATTCGATCGCGCCCGACCAGTTCCAGTGGATGCGCCAACAGATGGAGGCGTTGCGCACGGCGATGAGTCCGCGCGACCGGCTGGCGGTGCTCGAGTTTGGCCGCAGCACGCGCCTGCTGGCGCCGCTCGGCGATCCGCGCCTGGTGCGCGTCGATCCTTCGCGCACCGGCACCGATCCCGGTGGCACCGATATCGCCGGGGGACTCACCACCGCGCTCAGCCTGCTGCCGCCGCAGGACGAAAAACGTATCGTGCTGCTGACGGACGGCAACGAGACCGATGGCAGCGCGACGGCCGAATTGCCCGCGCTGGTCGAGCAGGGCGCGCGGTTGTACGCCGCGGCGCCGCCGCCGTCGTCGGCGGGGCGGGTCGCGATCGTCGACTTTCAGGCGCCCAGTCCAGTGCGCGCGCACGCCAGCTTCGCGCTTAGACTCGACATCCTGAGCGAAGCTCGCGCGCCGGCCGTGACGCACGTGCGGCTGAGCAGCAACGGCGAGGAGTTGGGCCATCGCACGGTCGTGCTCCAGCCGGGGCTCAACCGGTTCGCCCTTCCCTACCAACTGGATCGTTACGGCGCTTACCTGCTCAACGCGCGAATCGATGTCGACTCACCGCTGGTCGCCGTCAACCCGGGCGCTGAGACCGCGGTCTCGGTCATCGGCCCGCCGCGCGTGCTGGTGGTCTCGACCAATCCGCCCGATAGTCTGATGAGCGCGCTCAGGCTGCGCCAGTACGAGGTCCAGGAGACGCCGCCGCACGGACTGCCCATCGATCCCGAGACCTATCTCGCCTACCAGGCTGTGATTCTGGTGGACGTAACGGCCGAGGCGCTGACGCCCGACGTGCAGGGTGCGCTGGCGCGCTACGTTGGCGACTATGGCGGCGGACTGATCGTGACCGGCGACGCGCTGCGCGACGAAAAGTTTCATCAGGGCGAGCTGGAAAAAGCGCTCCCGATAACGTTCACCCCGCAACCGCCGCCGCCCTCGCGCGAGCCGATCGCGGTCTACTTGTTGATCGACCGTTCCAACTCGATGAGCTACAACTCGCGCTATCCGGCGGTGCGCGACGGCGAGCGCATCCGCTACGCCAAAGAGGCCGCCATCGCGCTGATCAACCAACTCGACGACACCGACTACGCGGGCGTGATCGCGTTCGACTCGGAACCCTACGTGCTGTCGCATCTGCGCCCGGTGGGCGAAGACCGCTCGGAGCTGACCCGCCGGATCGAGCGGCTGGAACCCGGCGGCGGCACCGATTTCAAGGAGTCGCTGGAAATCGCCGAGCGCGAGATTCTCGCGAGCGGCATCCCGGTGCACCAGGTGATCCTGCTCACCGACGGCGACACCAATCGCCAGTATCACGATCATGACCAGCTGATGGCCGATTTCGACAAGCAGCACATCTCGGTCTCGACCATCCGCATCGGACCCGACCTCGAGAACCTGCGCCTTCTGCAGGACTTCGCCAAGATCACCGGCGGTACCTTCTACCGTGTCGAGGACATCCGCAAGCTGCCCCTGCTGCTCGTCCGCCTCACCCATCAGGCGATCTCCGACAAACGCCATCAGCAGAGCCATCTCGAGTACGCGGGCGAAAGCACGATCTTGAGCGGCATCAGCGAGCATGAGATTCCGCCGATCGGTCTGTTCGCGACCACCGTGCCCAAGGATGGCGCCGCCGTGCCGCTCCGGATCAGGCGCAACGACACGGCCTCGCCACTGCTTGCCGCGTGGCAGTATGGGCTCGGGCGCAGCGCGGTCTTCGCCGCCGACACCGACTCGACCGCGTCGCTCAGTTGGGTGCGATGGAACCGTTACGCGGAATTCTGGTCGCAGCTCGCGAGCTGGGTGATGCGCCAGGGCGATTCGGGACCGTTCAGCTTGCGCGTGCACAACGCGGCGGGCGGCGTTCTCAGCCTGCAGGCGGAAAAGGCCGACAATGGACCAGTCAACAACCTGGTCTGCCGTATCAGTGGCGCGGGCAACGCGGCGGGCAATGCGATGGATGTGCCGATGACCGAGTCGGGCCGCGCGGTGTACACCGGCGAGTCCGCCCCGCTGCGGCGCGGCAAGTACAACGTCACGCTGATGGTCAAGGACGGCGACACCGAGCGCGTGCTCGTGCGGCGCGAGGTCGCGGTGCCGGAGGCGGGTCCGGCCGACCAGGCGGAGCTCAGGCTGCGGCCCGCCAACCTCGACCTGCTACGCGAGCTCGCGCGCGCAACCGGAGGCGCGGTCGGCGTGCCGGCGGCGCAGATGCTCGAACCGCGCGGCCAACTGGTGACTATCTATCGCGACGCAAATCCCTATCTGCTGCCGCTGGTGATCGTACTGCTGTTGGGCGAAGTCTTCGTGCGCCGCCGCTATCTCGGCGACTGACACACCTCTCCGGATCCTGCGAAGCTGCTGTAGACCGCGCAATGACGCGGCCGCGATGCTGCGACCGGCGAGATGCGGCCGCGATGTTGCGATGCGGTTCAGCGGCCGCGGCGCGCGGCCAGCTTTTCGCCCAGGTGTGCGAGGCGTTCTGCCGCCGCAGAGAGAGTCTGATCGCTTTTCGAAAAAGTGAAGCGCAGCATCCGATGGCCGAGTTCGTTCCGATGGTAGAAGCTGGAGCCGGGCACCGCTGCAACGCCGACCGCGTCGAGAAAAAAATCGGCGGCCTCGAAGTCGTCGCGAAAGCCGAGCTCGCCGATGTCGGTCATAATGTAGTAGGCGCCCTGCGGCATCCAGCATCGTAGCCCCGCGCCCTTGAGCGCCGCGAGCAGGACCGCGCGCTTGCGCTCATACATCGCTTTCAGCTCGGCGTAAAACGACTCGGGCATCGCGAGCGCCGCGGCACCGGCCTCCTGCAGTGGATGCGGCGCGCCGACAGTCAGAAAGTCGTGGACCTTGCGAATCGCCCCGGTCAGCCGCTCGCAGGCGATCGCATAGGCCAGCCGCCAACCGGTTATCGAGTAGGTCTTGGAGAGCCCGCTGATGGTGATCGTGCGCTCGGCCATCCCGGGCAGGCTGCCGATCGACAGATGACGCGCGCCGTCGAAGATGATGTGCTCGTAGATCTCGTCGGTAACCGCGAGGGTGTCGTGGCGCCGGCATAGCTCAGCGACAAACTCCAGCTCCGCCCGGCTGAAGACTTTGCCCGAAGGATTATGCGGCGTATTGATGACGATCGCCTTGGTGCGCGGGCCGAAGGCCGCTTCGAGCTCGCCGCGATCGATCGCGAAGTCAGGCTCGCGCAGCGCCACGTAACGCGCCGTCGCGCCGGCCAGGATCACGTCAGGGCCGTAATTCTCATAGAACGGCTCGAAGATGATCACCTCGTCGCCCGGATTGATCACCGCGAGCATCGTCGCGACCATCGCCTCGGTGGCGCCGCAGGTCACGGTGACGTTGCGATCGGGATCGCATTCGAGCCGATTGTAGGCGCGCGCCTTGTCGGCGATCGCGCGGCGGAAGTTGGGCGAGCCATGCGTGATCGCGTATTGGTTGTAGTCCTCGTCGATCGCGCGCTTGGCCGCCTCCTTGAGTTCCGCGGGCGCGGCGAAATCGGGAAACCCCTGCGCCAGGTTGACCGCGCCGCAGGCCAGCGCTCGCCGCGTCATCTCGCGGATGACCGATTCGGTGAACAGACGTGTCTTGTGTGATATGTCGGTCGGCATCGCCCGCACAGTCTACGCGCGCCGCGCTATGGCCGCCAAGTGCATGCCGGCAGGCGCAGCCGCGCCGGCGGCCCAAGAGCTGGCGGCGGACCTGACGCCGGGCGCATCTATGCAATGCGAGGACTACCGCGCGCGCCGCGAGAATTGAATTTGGAACGGCGGCCTGCTGCGGCGACGGACTCGTGGTGTACGTCCCCGAGGGGACTCAGTGACCGATTTCGGCCCGCAGTTCTTCGAGCTGCGCGGCGCCCTGTTGCAGGCGCCATTCATCGATCGCTTCAACATTGAAGCGCCAGTCACTGCCTATCTTGAAGCCCGGTAACTGCCCCTTTTTTAGCAGGCGATAGATCGTCGAGCGATGTACCCGCAGGTACTCGGAAAGCTCGTTGACCGTCAAAACTTTTGCGCCAGTCGATGGCATCTTTCCTGTCCCCTTTGGAGCAAACTAATGCCCAACCTCCACCCTTAGTTTATGTCGACCCGGTCTTATTAAGCCAATCTTCAGCATTGATACGCATTATTAGGACAGATTCCTCAAAAAGAAAAGCCCCCCCAAGAACCGGGCTGACCGCTTTTTTTGATATTGTTCACCCGGCTCGGGATAGGTTGCATAGCCAGCACTGCTCACTTGGTGGCGATCAACGGACGAAGATCGGTTATGCGCGAGCGAACTCGCGTCCAGCCCTGGCCCGACTTGTTCAATCGGACGCGCGCGAATAGGTTCGATTTGGAATGGCTCCGCAGGTGAGGATCGGCGCTTCCGGCTTCAGCTACAAGGAATGGCTCGGAGCCTTCTACCCGCCCAAGCTGCCGGGTCCGAAGATGCTCGCCTACTATGCCGAGCGTCTGCCGACGGTCGAGATCAATTACACTTTTCGCGCAATGCCGCGGCGCGCGATGCTCGAGCGATGGGCGGAGCAGACTCCGGCGCACTTCCGCTTCGCGCTCAAGGCGCCGCAACGCATCACGCACTTCGCACGGTTGCGCAACACCGCCGAGACCATCGGCTTCTTCGCCGACACCGCCGCCGCGCTGGGCGAGCGCCTGGGCCCCGCGCTATTCCAGCTCCCGCCCGACTTCGGCCGCGACGTGGCGTTGTTGCGCGAGTTCATCGCGATGCTTGGCGGGCGCCTGCGCGCGGCTTTCGAGTTCCGCAACCGCTCGTGGTTCGACGACGACTCGGCTCTGCAAGCGCTGAGCGACGGCGGCGCCGCATTATGCATCGCCGAGAGCGATCGCCTGGCGAGCCCGGTCGAGCGCACCGCGCCCTACGTCTACGTTCGGCTGCGTAAGGAAACCTACGACGACGCGGCGCTCAAGGAATGGGCCGCGCGCCTGACGCGCCTGGGTGAAGGCGCCGACGAGCTCTACGTCTACTTCAAGCACGAAACCGGCGCGCCTGATCTCGCCGCGCGCCTGGCACGCCTGCTCGCCGAAGACATCTCGACGACATCCGATGACATCTGAACAGACACCCGTGGCAGCAGCCGTACTGCCGGCAGGCGAGTATCGCTATGAGCTGCGCCGCGGCGGCGAGCTGATCGCAATCGAAGAGGAAGCGCTCGGCGCCGGGTTCATGCGCGGCGTGCGGCACACTCCCGACGGGCTCAACCGCCACGAGGTCGAGGCGCGCCTGGACGCCGGCGGCTTCATCGTGGCGGTCGCGGTGCGCTATAGCCGCGGGCCGTTTAGGCGGAGCGCCAGCTACGAGGCATCCGGCGATCTCATCCGCGGCCATCTTATCGCGGCCGGCGGCCGTGAAGAGGTGAGCTCAAAGCTCGGCCGCATGCATGAGGTCGACGCCGACCTGATGCTCTGCAAGGCGCTGATCATCGCGCATGTCCGCGCTCGCGGACAGGTGCGATGGATTGGGCGGGTCGCGACGATCGACCCGAATACGCTGGTGGCCTCCTCGCCCAAGCAGACTTACCGCCGGCGCGACGAGGCGGGGCGGCTATGGATTTTCGAGCCGCGGATGGGCGACGCGGAGGAATTCGAACTCGACGAGGCCGGGCGTGTCGTGCGCCGCCGCGCGCGCGACGCCGCCGAAACCACGCTGGTGAGCTTCGTCGCCGCCGCCTGAGGATTCGCGAGCGGCTTCGGCCGTAAGGCTCAGGCTGCCATCCGGTCGCGCGGCATCCGGCAGTCGCCGTCGAATTGCGCGCCTTCGTTGAGGATAAGGCTGGGCGTGTTGATCGTGCAGTGCAGCCGCGCCGAGGACATCAGCTCCAGGCGCTGGCGCACCACGATCTCGCCGCTCACGGTGCCGGCGATGGTCAGCCGCGTCGCCGTAATCTTGGCCGAAACCACCGCGCCTTCGGCGATCACCACCTCATCGCCGACTATCTCGCCGTCGGCCTCGCCTTCGATTCGAACGGTGCCGTGAAAATGCAGATTGCCCGAGATCTTGGTGCCCTTACCGATTCGTGACTCTTCCGCTGCAGCCATTTCTCCCCCCTTGGATAGACGGCGAACGCAAAAACCGAATCCGAAAACTATGACGACAAAATCGTCGGTGTGCAAACCTCTCCGGAAGATTGGACCCGATTGCGCGGCTCGTAGCCAGACCGGGGCTTTTGGTAGTGTCGCATCGATGGGCGAATTCGACCGCAAAGTGGCTATCGTAACCGGCGGCACGCGCGGGCTGGGCCGCGCAACAGCGCTCAGGTTAGCGCGCGGTGGCGCGACGCTGGCGCTCAACTACCGCCGCGACGAGCAAAGCGCACGCCACGCGCTGGAGGAAATTCGCGCCTTCGCGCCGCGCTCTATATTGCTGCAGGCCGACCTCGGCGAGGACGAGCAGGTGCGCGCGATGGTCCGGCGCGTGGGCGAGGAGCTTGGCCGCGTTGACATCCTGATCGCCAACGCCGCCGCGACCGCCTTTCGCCCGCTGCTCGAGCTCAAGCCTCATCACCTCGCCCGCACCTTCAACCTGAGCGTCGGCGGCTTCGTCGCGGCGGTACAGGAGAGCGCGCGCTTTATGGGCGCGGGCGGGCGCGTCGTGATGATCTCGGGAATCGACTCGATTCGCTTTACCGCCGGACATGGCGCACTGGGCGCGGCCAAGGCGGCGCTGGAGAGCATGGTACGCGACTTCGCTTTCGAGCTCGGCCCGCGCGGCATCACCGTCAACGGCGTCAACTTCGCGCTGATCGACAGCGATTCATCGCGCCTCTACATGGGCGAGGACTTCGAACGGATCGCGCGCGCCGCGGCGGAGCGCTCGGCACTCAAACGCATCCCCAGCGCCGACGAGATCGCGGCCGTGGTCTGTCTCATCTGTATGCCCGACGCCGCCTTTCTCACCGGACAGACGATCATGGTCGACGGCGGCCTTTCGCTGGCGTCGCCGTTCGTACTCTGAGCGCAAAGTCGAATCGCGAATAACAGTCTATGTTTCGATCATACCCGGCAAAGCAGGCCGCCGTCGATCGCGATCGCCTCGCCGGTAACGAAGCCCGACGCGGGCGAGGCCAGGTAGAGCAACGCACCGGCCAGCTCTTCGGGCTTCACCAGGCGCTTGTACGGCAGGTACTTGAGGAGGTTGGCCGCGAACTCGTCGTTGGCCAGCGCCGGGCTTCCCTCCTCCGTCATCCAGCCCGCCTCGAGCAGGTTGATACGGATTTTCTCGCGCGCCCATTCGAGCGCCAGCGCACGCATCAAATTCGCCACCGCGCCTTTAGCCGCGCAATAGAGCGACGCGCCGGGGACGCCGCGTTCCGCGAGCACCGAGCTGATGACGACGATCGAACCGCCGCGCTGATGCATCGCGCGCGCGCCCTCCTGGCACGCCATCCACACGCTCTTCACGTTGCTTTCGATCACGCGATCGAAAATCGAGTCGTCGCCGGCCTCGGCCGGCGCGTAGTAGGGCGCGTCAAGCGCCGTCACCATCACGTCGAGCCCGCCCAGGCGCTTGACCGCCTTGTCGATCGTCGCGCGCACGTCGGCGCGGATGGTCGCGTTCTGAATCTGGGTTATCGGCGCTGTCTTGGCGCCCGCCGCCTGCGCGGCCTTGACGGTTTCGTTGATTTGCGCATCGGTGCCCGGCTCCTGCGAGGCGATCATCAATCTCGCTCCGGCCTCGGCGAGCGTGGCGGCGGCAATGCGGCCCGCCGGATGCTCCGCTCCGATAACCAACGCCGCCTTGTCGGCCAGCGTGAAATCGTTCAATCCCTGGGGAAGCGCCATGATGCCCTCGCCTGCCTTCACGTGGTCGGCTGCGGCGCGACGCCGGTGGGCGTGATGCCGCCGGCCAGGCCGCCGCCGTCGATCTTGATGAGCGCGCCGTTGATATGGTTGGAAGCTTCCGAACTGAGGAAAATCGCCAGCGGACCTACGTCCGCGTCCTCTCCGCCGCGGCCCATCGGGATGAATTTGCCGCCTTTGAAAAACGCCATCAGGCGTTCGTTGTGCGGAAAGATGCCGGGCACGATGCAGTTGGTCTGGATGTTGTAATCCGCGTAGGTCAGCGCCATCGAGCGCGTCAACTGCAACACCGCACCCTTGGAGCAGGCGTACATGTAGTTGTGCTTGCCGCCGCGCAATCCGTAGCCCGAGGCGACGTTGATTATCTTGCCGCGCTTTTGCTTGAGCATCTGCGGGATCACCGCGCGACAGCCGAAGAACTGGCTGGAGAGGTTGACGTCGATACCACGGCGCCATTCGTCGTCGGTTATCTTGTCGATGGTCTTGCCGAAGGAATCCTCGCCGGCGCCGGCGTTGTTGATCAGCACGTCGACCTTGCCGAACTCCTTGAACGCCGCCGCGACCATCGCGTTTACGTCCTCCGAGCGCGAGACGTCGGTGGGCACGATCAGGCATTTGCGCCCGAGCCTGCGCACCTCGGCCGCGGTTTCCTCGAGTTGCTCGACCGTGCGCGCCGCGGCGACGATGTCGGCGCCGGCCCCGGCCAGCCGCGTCGCCATCGCGCGGCCCAGCCCGCGCCCGGCGCCGGTGATGATCACGAGCTTGCCGTCGAGTTTGAGATTGTCGGCAACCATGCTTCCTCCAGCTTGCGCACGCGCCGTTGCATGGCGCGCGCGTCGTTGATTGACGCCGGCGCCCGCGCACCGCTGACTCTAGCTACTAACACAGCCACGCCACGCCCAGAAAGTTGCCCGCGCGAACAGGCCCGCACCCCTGCCAAATCGGGTGCAATTTGCTAGACTAGAATGACATGAAGTTTCGGCTGATGATTCAGCGCGACGATGATGGGATCTACGTGGCGGAGGTCCCGGCACTCCCAGGCTGCGTATCACAGGGAACAACACGCTCGGAGGCTCTTAACAACGTGCGTGAGGCGATCGCTCTTTACCTCGAAAGTCTCAAGGCGCATGGCGACCCGATCCCGCCTCCGATTGACGAGGAAGTCGTCGAAGTAAGCGTTTGAGGTCCCTTCCTTGCGTTTCCGGTCGCGACCTGGTTCGCGCGTTCGAAAAGCGTGGCTATCGTTTCGACAGGCAAACCGGTAGTCACATGATCCTTCGTACATCGGCACCGCCATTTCGCCGGCTGGTTATTCCCGACCATCGCGAAATCGCCACGGGAACTCTGCGAGCAATCGTGCGCCAAGCTGGCATAACGGTCGACGAGCTTATTTCGCTTCTATAGCAGGTGCGCGAAAGGCCCCTTTTGACCGGGTGGCGGAACACGGCATATATTCAGAGATAAGGAGCGAACGCGATGGCGATTAACATCACGATGTTCTCCGACTTCATCTGACCCTTCTGCTATATCGGCTTCGCCGTGTTGCGAAAGCTCAAGCCCGAATTCGATTTCACCATGCGTCACCGCGGCTTCCAGATACATCCGGAATGGCCGGCCGAGGGGATGCCGGCCGAGCAGTGGCGTACCGACATGGACCCTAAAGCGCGCGAGGCGCTCTGGGAGCGGATAGGCGCGATGGGCGCGGCGGCTGGGGTGGAAATGAAAGCGCCACGCACGCTCGCCAACTCGATGCCGGCGCTGCAGGCGGGCGAGTTCGCGGCGGAGGCCGGCGTAGCCGAGGCTTTCGAGGATCGCGTCTTTCGCGCTTACTTCACCGAAGGGCTCAATATCGGCAAGCGCGACGTGCTCCTGGACCTCGGCGCAGAGGTTGGGCTAGACCGCGTGGCGTTGGGCGAGGCGCTCGATTCAGGAAAGTACGCGATGCGTATCAAGAACAACGCCATGTCGGCCAGCCAGAAGGGCATCAGTGGCGTGCCGACTTTTCTCATCGGCGACTGGCCGCTGGTCGGCGCGCAAAGTGAAGACGTGATGCGCCGCGTATTGCAACGCGCGCGCGAAGTGCTTGACGCATCGAAGTAGCCGCGAGGCGACGCCGGCGTCTGGCGATCCGATTCGCCCAACGAAGCGAAATAGACGTGCTATGATTGACGCCGTGAAGCCTACCGGCGAGGTAATTCGCCTCGACCTAAGAGGCGTCAAATGTCCGCTCAACTGGGCGCATGCCAAGGTGCGGCTGGAGCGGATGGCGCCCGGCGAGACGCTTGAATTGACGCTCGACGATCCGCGCGGCGCACACGATATCCCGCGCGCGGCCGAGGCCGAGGGCTACGCCATCGTCGAAACGCGGGCGATCGACGGGGGCTGGATACTCAGGATCGAAAAATAGCCGGGGGTAGTATTCTTCGAATCGTCGTTCGGGCGTCGGCGGCCTAGCTGTTGGGCTCCTTGTCACGCTCCTTAAGCATCCGCATCAGGTCCTGGTAGGTCTTCGGCATGCTCACCGTGGAGCGCATCGCGACCGTTATCGGATAGCGGACGCCGCCCTTGTGCGTGCCCTCGAGCCCGGCGACGATCTCGTCGGCGTATTCCCACGGAGCCGAAAACACCATCTCGTTGTCCTGCGCCATCCCGAACACGCGGTCGCCGGTGCAGGGGAGAATCACCTTGGGCTCATTCGTGCTCATGGTCTGGATGACGATTTCGGCGCAGTCCAGCCGCCCGCCGGTGGTACTGGCGACGCGCCCGCCGCGCTTGAAGAGCGAGGCGTGCACCAGCCGCAGCACTTGCGCGCTGTTGGCGTAGACAGCGAAGACGTGCGGCTCGAAACGCGCGCGCGAAAGCGGCGCGACGCATACGTAGTCGTACGTGCCAGGCTCGAACTTCCAGGTGCTCGCTTCGAGCTTGGCCGCTGCATCCTCGTTCTCGCAGTACATCCCGACTGCCGCGAAGCCCTTCAAGTATTCGTCGTTGGGCTTGCGCAGTCCGAACGCGATCGCCGATAGCGGGCAGATGACGTCGTCGCGGCCGACCGCGATTCCCCATCCGTAGCGCCGCGCCACGCCGATCGACTGGCATACGATCCATTGCTCCTTGAAGCTCTGGCTGGGAACGCGCACGTCTTCGGGGAGCGGCTCGCCCGGCTTGAGCATCCGGATGCCCAACGCAAAAGTGTCGGGCCGGACGTAGCGCGAGATCGCATCGTCCAGGCGCTTCAGCCGCGCGGCGGTCTCTTCATTCATTGCTTCAGCTCCTGCCGCAGGACGCGCGGCTCTATCCGAGCCAACTACATCCGAACGCCTACATGCCAATCAGATCGGCCCGTTCGATAACGTGACGGATGCCGCGCACGGAGGCGACGTCGATCATCACGCCCTCGTAGGTCACGGCGCCAAGGCCGTCGGCCTCGGCCTTGGCATAGACCTCGGCCATCTTGCGTGCGCGTGCGACCTCATCCTTGGTCGGCGAGTACACTTCGTTGGCGAGATCGATCTGGCTCGGATGAATCGCCCATTTGCCGACGAAACCGAGGATCGACGCCCAAGTCGCCTCGCGCCGATAGCCCTCCGGGTCGTGAAAGTCGGCGAACGGTCCGTCAATCGCGTCGATTCCCGCCGCACGCGCGGCGACCACGATCTTGTTGCGCGCGTAGTGCCACATGTCGCCCGGATAGCCCGCAGCGCCCTTGGCCGGAAAGCGCACGCCCTGCGAAGCACTGAAGTCGCCGGGGCCGAAAATGATCGCCTCCAGACGCGGTGTGCATCGCGCGATCTCTTCGACGTTGATCAGCGCCTGCACCTCTTCGATCAGAACCTCGAGCCCGATACGCCGCTTGCGCTTGAGCCTCATCTCGACGCCCGAGAGCAAAGTATCGACGAACCAGAGGTCGCGCGGCGCCTTGACCTTCGGAATTATTATCAGGTCGAGATTGTCGCCCGCTTTTTCGGCAAGCTCGATCACTTCCTGGTAGGCATATTCGGTCTCGACGTTGTTGATCCTCACGGCGCGGGTCTTCTTGCCCCAGTTAAGCCCGTTGAGCGCGTCGATGACCCGCTTGCGTGCGGCGACCTTTTCGTTCGGCGCGACCGAATCCTCGAGGTCGAGGAAGACGAGGTCGGCGTTGCTCGCCGCCGCGCGCTCGATCATCCGCGGATTGCTGCCGGGGGTGGAGAGTTCTGACCTGCGTAGACGCATCGTTGTCATCCTTCCTGTGTACCACGCCCGCGCGGCCGTGACGGCCGTGCAGGGCATGACATCGGCGACCCGCCGCCGGACGTCCGGCTATCGCCGGCGCCGGCGTGCGCCGCCTTTCTTCGCCGCCGTGGCGCGAGCGCGCACCGCGCGCCGCGCCGGCGGCTTCTGCCGCGCCGCGGCGCCGCGCTGCGGCGCGCGCGAGCGGGCCGCCTTCGCCGGCGCGCTCACGTGCGGCCGAAACGTGCGGCGCTTGAGCAACACGCGCCGCTCGCCCTCGAACACCACCTCGCCGCGCTCGTTCACTCCCCAATGGCGAAAGCGCACTTCGCCGACCTCCGCGCGATTGAACCGCGCGAGGTCGGGCCGCCCCGCTGCAACAGCGTCGAACTCGCGCTTTTCCATCACTTCGGAAAACGCGTAGAGCGTGTCGCCGTGCAGGACCGGCGTTCGAAATCGAATCTTGTCCAGTGCCAGTTCGGCGAGGGCCTGCTCGCCCGTATCTTGCATCGCGAGACCGATCACCAGCGAGGCGGTGACACCGCCGAAGGTGATGCGATGTCCGATCGGGTTGGACGCCATCAGGTGCTCGTTGAAATGGCCTTGCGCCGTGTTCATCACCAGGTTGGTGATGAGCACGTTGTCGATCTCCCCCACGGTCTTGCCGCGCGCGTGCTCGTAGACGTCGCCGAGGTTGAAGTCTTCGAAGTAGTTGTCGCGGGCGGTCAGGCTCTGCAGTGCTGACGCGAATCCGTTTTCCGTCTCAGCTGCCATTTCGTGCGCTCCCGCTTACCTGCCTAGTCCTGCGGCCCCAGCAGCCGATCCGAGATCACGCGGAGCTGGATTTGCGAGGTGCCCTCGAAAATCTTGGTCAGCCGCGCGTCGCGCCAATAGCGCTCGATCGCAAAATCCTTGGTGTAGCCGTAGCCGCCGTGAATCTGCAGCGCGTCGCTGGTGACCCGCTCGGCCATCTCGGAGGCGAACCACTTCACCATCGAGGCCTCTTTATCGCAGCGCCGTTTGCTGTCGACTTCGTTGGCGACGAAGTACATCAGCTGGCGCGCGGCCTCGATATTGGCGGCCATCTCGGCCAGTTTGAAGCGAATCGCCTGGAAGTCTCCAATCGGATGGCCGAATTGCGAGCGGCGCTTGGCGTACTCCACGGAATCGTCCAGCGCGCCGCGCGCCAGTCCAATCGCGCGCGCCGCGGTATGCACCCGCGCGGTCTCCAGTCCCGACATCATTGCGTAGAACCCGCGCCCTTCTTCGCCGAGCAGCGCCGCGGCCGGCAGATGAAAGTTGTCGAAGTGCAGCTCGAAAGTCTTCCAGCCGAAGTAGCCGATCTTGCGAATCGGCGATCCTGTGATCCCGGGTGGAAATTTTCCGCGCTCTTTTTGAATCAGGAACTGGCTGATGCCGACGTGGCGGCGCTTGGGATCGGTCGGCGGCGAGGTGCGCGCGAACAGCACGATATAGTCGGCGCCGTCGGCGAACGTGCACCAGGTTTTGGTGCCGTTGATCACCCATTCATCGCCCTGGCGCGTGGCCTTGCACGCGACGTTCGCCAGGTCCGAACCAGCGTCGGGCTCGGACAGCGAAAATGCGCCAAGCCATTCGCCGCGTGCGATTTTCGGAAAATAGCGGCGCTTGTCCTCTTCGGTAACGCCGCCCCACAGCGAGTTGCCGCGCGCGATGATGCTTGCGACGCTCATCCAGGCCCGCGCCAGTTCCTCGGTCACCAGCGCGTACTCGAACGCGCCGAGCCCCAGGCCGCCGTATTCCTCGGGAATCAGGATGCCGAAGTAGCCCAGTTCGGCCATCTTGTCGCGCAGCGACATCGGGATGTCGCCCTGTTCGGGGTCGAGCTTGTTGGCGATCGGCAGGACCTGTTCGAGCGCAAAATCGCGCGCCATCTGCTGAATGAGCTTGCGCTCCTCGGTGATGTAACTCATGGATGGGCGTTCCTCTTGCTCACTAGATTGGTGCGGCGGAAGTCGATCACCAGCTCACCGTGGCTGTTGTGGCCCTCGGTGTGCCAGCTCACGATTCCGCTTTCGGGCCGGCTCGCCGACTCGCGCTTGTCCAGCACCGTGCTGCGCGCGCTGAGCGTCTCGCCGGGATAGACGGTGCGATGGAATTTCAGATCGTCGACGCCCAGGAACAGGCCGCCCGCCTCGCTCAAGTCCTCGACCGAGAGTCCGAACACCGTCAGGAAAACCAGCATCGGGTTCAAAACGACGCCGCCGTGGCCGTGGGCGCGCGCGTAATCGGCGTTGAAATACAGCGGGTTGAAGCTGAGCATCAAGGTTGAGAACAGGCTGTTGTCGCCGTCGTTGAGCGTGCGGCCCCAATGATGCTGGTAGACATGGCCGAGTTTGAAATCCTCGTAATGATTTCCCTTGGGCCATTTTTTGGCCCGCGATTTAAAGTCTTCACTCATCCGATGCTCCGAATTTCATCCGCCCGCACCTATTTGGCCTTGGCGGTTCGTGCCGACGCTCCCGGTCACACGAGCCGATCACACGATGTAAGACAACCGGCGCATATATTGGCGAGTTTGTCCCCGTGGTGGCAAGGATGTTGGGCGCTCTGCTTCCCCTCGGTAGCTACGCAATGGGACCTATTCACAGCTTCTTTCGTACTGGCTAGCAAACGCGCCGGACGACCATTGAGATGGAAGAGTGGCCTCGAAGTCTGCGGGAAGCGTACTAAAAAAACTAAAGCAAGCCTGCATGGGAAATTTCGGGATCACGTCCGGCGCGCTAACCACCATGAAACAAATTACTCTCGATTCTCTTCTGGCGCATCCGGATGTCTCTGTGCACGCCCTCGAGAAAAGGCTCGCGGAGATGATTGCAGATGATGAAACTGTGCTGATTTTGCTGGGGAAAAAGCCAGTCGCGGCGCTGATTTCATTAAAACAACTCAAGCTTCTTGAGTACGCCGAGGAAAGGGTTTTGGACGATATCGATTTGAAGGAGTCCGAGACCATTTTGAAAGATCCCAAGTGGATATCTTGGGACGAGGTGGAGAAGCAGTGTAGATCGTAACCAGTTGCGTGTCCTATCAAATCCGAGTCAGCACGAAAGCTGCGAAGGCGCTTAACAACCTGCCTCCACCTCTCCAAAAACAAGTCAGAGACCGCATTAACGATTCAAAGACCAATCCGCGACCGAACAATTCCGAGACGCTGACCGGCCACCCGGGTCTCTTCAGAATTAAGAGGCGGCGACTACCGCATCATCTAGGCATTCGACCAAGGGAAAAACGTGGTGGACATAATTCGGATCGGTCATCGACGCGACATTTACAGAAACCTACCTTGAGCCCTCAGCTTCGCCGTGAGCCGTACCTCAACCTTCTAGCTGACCACCGCCCTAGCAGTCTTGATTCGGAGAGCATCGACGCTTGCGCGGCAAATCCGCGATGGAACCGCGCGGCCCCTGCGCGTTCATGACCCACCGCGCGCCGGCTCGTCTTGGATGGCCGATATCGGCCGTGGTATCGTTTAGAACTTGCGGAACGGAAGCAGCAAGCGAGACGCGCGAGATCTCCAATAGGAGAGCATAAATATGCGTAAGTGGATGACCTCGATGGCTCTGCTGGCGGTTTTAGCCCTAGCGGGCGCGATGCCGGCGATTGCCGGTGGCGGCTCGTCCGCATGGGGCAAGCTTTCCTCGCTGCTCGGCGGCAAGCATGAGGCGGACAACTTCAAGATCATGCACGTCGCCGACCTCGCCGCGCTCAAGGCCGATCCGAATTCGCACGTCGTAGTCCTCGACGCCAACCTCGAGGGCACGCGCAACAAGTATGGGGTGATTCCGGGAGCGCGTCTGCTCACCACCTACGACAACTACGACGTGGCGACGGAACTGCCGCCCGCCAAGAATGCCAAGCTGGTCTTCTACTGCGCCAACACGCGTTGAATGGCTTCACACGGCGCCGCCCGGCGGGCGGTCGCAGCGGGTTACACGGACGTGAGCGTGATGGTCGACGGAATCAAGGGATGGGACGCGGCCGGCCAGCCGCACGACGACGCGGCGTCGGCGCAGCACGCGGCGAGGTGAAAATTGCCGCGTCCGCGCACGACCATGTTTCGCAGATTTCGGTAATCATCTTCGTTCGCCACACCTTTCGCTGCACTTCGGGACAAGGCATCGCGTGGCGGGGCTGACCGGAACATCTCCGGAGGCCCGCGAGGCGGCGCCGCGCGAGATCACGCCGCGCGCGATCGTGCTTGGCCTGGTGCTCGCGCTGCTGCTCGGCGCGGCCAACGCGTACCTTGGGCTCTACGCGGGGCTGACCGTCTCGGCGAGCATCCCGGCCGCGGTGATCTCGATGGCGGTGCTGCGAGCGCTCGGCGGCGCGACGATTCTCGAAAACAACGTGGTGCAGACGATCGCCTCGGCCGGAGAAGCGGTCGCGGCGGGCGCGATTTTCACTTTTCCCGCGCTGGTGGTGCTGGGCGAGACCGGCGCGCTGCCGTATCGCGACGTCACGATGCTGTGTGCGGCGGGCGCCACGATGGGCAGTCTGCTCGTGGTCTTTCTGCGCCGCGCTTACATCGTCGACGAGCGCCTGCCGTTTCCCGAAGGCGTCGCATGCGCCGAGGTCCTGCGTGCCGGCGAGGCGGGAGGGGCGAGCGCGATGCCGCTTTTGTGGGGCGGACTCGCCGCGGCCGCGCTCAAGGCGTCGCAGGACATCGTCGGCGCGATACCGGGCGTCGTGCAGTCCGCGCGATGGATCGGCACGCGCGTGCTGGCCGGATCGGCGGACATCTCGGCGGCGCTGCCGGCCATCGGCTATATCATCGGGATTCGAATCGCGAGCCTCGTCTTTATGGGCGGCGCCTTCGCCTGGCTCGTCGCGATACCAATCATGAGCGCGTCGCATCCCGAGTTGCGCAATCTCGATCCCCAGGCGGCAGCGCACGCGATATGGAGCGGACAGGTGCGCTACCTCGGCGTGGGCGCGATGCTGGTCGGCGGACTGGCGACGCTGTGGCGCTTGCGCGGCCCGATCGGGCGCGCGCTTGGCGAGAGCATCCGGATGGCGCGCGCGCCTTCGGTCGCGGCGGTGGCGCGCGAGGACCAGGACCTCTCGACCACGGCGGTGGTCGGCGCGGTCGCGCTCGCCATCCCGCTGATCTTTGCGATCTGCCTGATTCTCTCGGGCAGCGTATTCCTCAGCGCGGCGCTCGCGATCGCGCTCGCGTTCATCGGCTTCTTCGCCACCGCGATTGCCGGCTACCTGACCGGAATCGTCGGGGCGTCGAACAATCCGGTTTCCGGCGTGACGATTATCGTACTGCTGGCGATCGCTCTGCTGCTGAAATTGTGGGGCGTGCCCGCCGGCATCGGCCCGCACCTGGCGATCACAGCCGGCGCGGTCGTATGCACGGCGGCGGCGATGGCGGGTGACTCCTTGCACGACCTCGCGACCGGATTCCACGTTCGCGCGACGCCGCGCGCGCTCGAGATTTCCGTGTTGATCGGCGCGCTGGCCTCCTCCCTCGTGATGGCACCGATCCTCAACATGCTGATTCGCGGCTATGGAATCGCCGGCACACCGGGCGCGCGCGCCGGTGCGCTGGCCGCGCCGCAGGCTTTCCTGATGGCCAAAGTGGCGCAGGGCGTTTTCGAGGGCGGCCTGCCGTGGGGCGCGGTCGCCGCGGGCGTGCTGCTCGCCGTGGCGCTGGTCGCCGTCGATCGGATATTGGAGCGGCGCGGCGCGCGATGGCGCACGCCGGTGATGCCGGTCGCGATCGGGCTTTACCTGCCGCTGGGGCTGAGCGTGGCGATCTTCCTCGGCTCGCTGGCGCGGTTGACGCGCCGCGAAGGCGACCGCGATAGCAATAGCGGCCCCGGGTTGCTGTTCGCGGCCGGGCTGGTGGCCGGCGAGGCGCTGATGGGCGTGCTGAGCGGCGCACTGGTCACCGCAGGCCTCAAGCTGCCGCTGATGTGAGGCGAATCCCTAAAAGGAGGGGATTGATCGCGGCGCCCTGGCAGATGATAATTATTATCAATGACGGAAGTTAAACTACTCGGCGGGCAGGGACGCGGCGATTACGCCGAGGCCAGGCTCGCGGAATTCATCGCCAACTGCCGGCGCAAAAAGATGGCGGTCACGCCGCAGCGGCTCGCCGTGTTGCGCGCGCTGCTCGAATCGGGCGACCATCCGCGCGCCGACCGCATCTACGCCCGCGTCCGCCGCGAACATCCGCGCATCTCGCTCGCCACCGTCCATCGCACGCTCGAGCGCCTGTGCGACGTCGGCGAAGCGCGCAAGGTCACGCCGCTGCACGAGACCGCGCGCTACGACGGGAATACCCGCCCGCATCATCACGTCGTTTGCGTGCGCTGCAAGCGGGTCGAGGATGTCGAGGCGCCCGAGTTCGACACCCTGCTCGCCGGGCGACAAACGCTCGGCGAGTTCCAGTTGCTCGGATGCTCGGTCGAAGTGCGCGCGCTGTGCAATCGATGCCGCAAGCGCGCGGCTAGCCGCCCCCCGTCTCTCGTCTGAGCGCGCTTGCGGCGCTGGGCAGTCATCGCCGCGATCCTCATCCTGTCCGTGCATGGAGCGCTGTTGCTCTCAACGCTGACGGACTGGCGCGTCACGGTCGACTCCGGCTATCACGTTTCGCTCGCGCGCGCGTACGGCGAGCACGGACTGGTCGCGTGGGACCATATCAATTTCGGGCCCGCCGGGCGGCCCAATTTGCAGGCTCCGCTGATGCATATGGCGGTCGGCGCGATGGGCCGCGCGATGGGCGGGACGGGCCGCGACTACGTGCTCGCCAACGCGACGCTCGCGGCGGTTCAATGGGCGGCGGCGATGGCGACCGCGGCGTTCTTCGCGCTGTTACTCGGCGGAGAATGGGCGATGCTGCTTGCGGTGGCGCTACTCAGCGGCGCCGGCTTCGCCGCAGTCTCGTTCGCGGTCGGAATTCCCTCTGGATGGCTCTTCATCCTGATTCCGTGGGCGATCCATTTCTTTCTGCGCCGGCGTCTCGCGCTGGCGGCGATCGTCGCCTCCGCCGCCGTCTATGTCCACATCGCTGGCCTGGTCACGGTGCCGCTTGGAATCGCGATGGCCGCCGTACTGAGCCGTCGATGGCGCGATCTCGCTTTCGTCGGCGTCGCGATCGCGATCATCACCGCCCCCTACTCCCTGCACTGCGTGCGCTACGTCGGATGGTTCAGTGGAGTGCGCAACTACTCGGCGTTGTTGTTCGATCCGATGCTCGACGTGCTCGGACTCGTTGGCCTTGTCGCAGCGCTCAGGCATCCGCGTGACAATGCCCTGCTGGTCGCATGGGCAGCCGCGCCTTTGGCGTGGCTCTTTGAGGACCCGGGCCGATTTTTCCTGCAATCGGGATTGGCGGCGAGCGTGCTCGCCGCTGTTTGGCTGGCCGCGCGGCTCTCTGGAATGCGCGACGCGCGCCGCACCGTCTGCGCTATCGCAATCGCCGCGATCGCCACGCTCTGTCCGTTTGGCATGCCCGCGCTCGCGGCCGAAGCGGCGTGGGCAGTGGGAGTTCGTTTTCCGCGAGCGCTGAATTGGAAAGACGCCGAGACGCTCGCCGACGCGATTGCGCATCACGACCCCGCAAGACAACCGAACAGACAACTGGTCAGACAATTGGTCGCCGACTATCAACCTGCGCTATGCCCCGCGATCGCGGTTTATGCGCCGATCGCCTGCGAAAAGGGCCATTGGGTTGAAGTACAGCCGCGGGTCGATCCAGCCGACGCGCTCTCTGCCGCGAGCAAAGTCTACGTGCTCCCGCTTGAGGCCGGTGACTCCGCGCTCGAAGCGATGGCGCGGCGCGGATGGCTCCGCACGTGGGGCGGTGTAGCCGACTCAACCGTGGTGACGCTCGCCACACGCGCTCCGCTCGATGCCGCATCCGCGGCCGCCGGACAAATCGTCGCGCCCGAGGCCGCCTGGCTTTCCTCGCATGCCATCAACAATTCGCTTCGCGGCGGCGAATGGCTGGCGATGCTGTCGCCGGCCAGGTTACGCGCTCGCCGCGTACAGTTGCTCGAGCAACGCGAGCGCGCGGGGCGAATTCAACTGGCGCTCATCGTCTATGCTAGCGCGCTGGAGCCCCGTTTCCCGCGGCAGGCAACTGCGATGAGGCGCGCGGCGCGCGACTTTGGCGTGATCGCGAGTTTTCTTGGCGACGGCCTCGCGCTCGGCTGGGAAAGCGACGCGGCCACGGCGCGGCTCAGATGGCGGCTGGGACTGCTCTGCTCGGCAGCGCAATCGATGGATCGGCAGCCGCCTCCGGATGCGGAGTTCGAGCGCGCGCTCGACGAGACGCTGGATGTTTACCTCGTAACGAGGGGCACCGCCTTCTTCGAGTGCCCGCCCGGCGACAATTCATCGTCGTTTTTTGGGCTGCCGCATTGATCTCCGCGTGCGAGCGTTGCAACCGCTCGTCCGGTCCACGTCCCCGGTACTCGCGGCGGGCGCGCGATTTTTGCATAATGACCCGCACGTTCGTGCTCGCGCGAAACTCGAAGCTTCGGACGCCGCCCGGAACAGCCGCTGCGGCCGCGCTGCGCACCGAGTTCCATCGCCGGGCCACGTCACGGTAGCCCACTCATGGCACAAGCCGCCGCAACGATCGAAGCGCCCGCGCAGGCGCACGCTTACGTCGAAGGGGCGCTCAAATGGCTGATCGCGCTGGCCGTCATTCTGTGCACCATCCTGGAGGTGCTCGACAGTTCGATCGTCAACGTCGCGCTGCCGCACATGCAAGGCAGTTTCTCGGCCAGCGTCGACGAAGTGACCTGGGTCGTGACGACCTACCTGGTGGCCGCCGGCATCATGATCCCGACCACCGGATGGATCGCCGGCCAATTCGGACGCAAGAACTACTTCCTCGTCTGCATCGTCACCTTCGTTCTGTCCTCAGCGATGTGCGGCGCGGCGCAGACGCTCAATCAGATGGTGGCGTTCCGTTTCCTGCAGGGAATCGCCGGCGCCGCGCTGCAGCCGCTCTCGCAGGCGATCCTGATGGAGACCTTTCCGCCCAACGAGCAGGCGCTGGCGATGGCGATGTGGGGGGTCGGTCTGATGGTCGCGCCGATCATGGGCCCGACGGTGGGCGGCTGGATCACCGACAACTGGAACTGGCGCTGGAACTTCTACATCAACGTGCCGATCGGCGTCGCCGCCGGCTTGATGGTCTATACGTTCGTGCACGATCCGCCGTACTTGCGCAAGCTCAAAGGCCAGGGCCGCGCCGACTACCTGGGAATCGTATGCCTGGTGCTCTCGCTCGGGCTGGGCGAGATCGTGATGGACCGTGGCGACCGCGCCGACTGGTTCCAAACCGCGTGGGTCTGTTACTTCTCAGCGATCGCGCTCAGCGCCTTCGTCGTGCTGATCGTGCACGAGTGGCGCATTCCTAATCCGATCCTCCAGGTGAAGCTGATCACCAACCGCTCCTTCGCCGTGCCAACGATGCTGCTCATCATCCTGACCTTCACCGCGTATGGAATGCAGATTCTTAACCCGGTCTTCCTGCAGGAATTGCTCGGCTACACCGCGTGGAAGGCGGGCCTCGCGATGGCGCCGCGCGGGATGGGCGTGATGGCGGCGATGTTCCTCCTGGGCGCAATCGCGCGCAAGGGCGTCGACACCCGCAAGCTGGTCTTCCTCGGCTATATCCTGATCGGCATCGCGCAATGGCAACTGTCGACGCTCGACCTCTCGATGAGCATCTCGGACTTCGTCTGGCCCACGGTGGTGCAGGGAGTCGGGATGGGCCTGATCTTCCCGACCCTGGCGGGCGCCGCGCTAAGCTCGGTCAGTCGCGAGAACATGGGCTACGCGGCGAGTTTTTTTTCGATGGTGCGCAACATCGGCGCATCGATCGGGACCTCGACGCTGACGACCTATCTCACCCACCTCGAGCAGACGCGTCAAAGCTACCTGGTGAACCATCTGACGGTGTTCGACGCTTGGCGCCTCGGAGAGAACGGTCCACATATGCCGGGATCGACGCACTTCGACTACATGCATCAACTCGTCACCGGCCAGAAGCAGGGGCTGGCGATGATCTATGGCCAGGTGCAGCGGCAGGCGATGATGCTCTCGCTCAACGATATCTACCGGGCGTTGTGCTATCTGATGGTTGTCGCGCTCATTATCGCCTGCTTTCTGCCGCGCACCCGAGCGCAAGGCGGCGGCGCTGCCGCGGCGCACTGATGCCTGTTGAGCGCCGCACGACCCATCCGGCGCTCGCTATTGCCCACCTTACGCGAATGCTCTAGCGTGACTTCGTGATCGCCGAGCCAGGAGCTTCGCCGCATGCCGTAGTGCGCGGCTACCGGCCCTGAGGATTCGCGTCACGCCTTTCGCCGCCTGGCGAACCATGTGAGCAAATCTCCCGGAGAATTCCACCTGATCGAGCGGCTGCTGGGGCGCCTCGGCCCGGGTCGCCGCGCCATCCTGGGGCCCGGCGATGATTGTGCGATCCTGTCTGCGACTCACGCCCGCCAGCTTCTGACCATCGATTCGATGGTCGAGGACGTGCATTTCGAGCTCGCGTGGGGAACGCCGGAAGCGCTCGGGGCGCGGGCGTTGACGGTTAACCTGAGCGATATCGCCGCGATGGGAGGGAAGCCGACCGTATGCGTCGTCAACCTCGCAGTGCGCGACGGACTTGGCATGCGATTCTTCGAGCGCATGTACAAGGGACTGCGCAGGGCCGCGGCGCGCGCCGAAGTCGAAGTGGTGGGCGGCAACATCACCCGCGCGGGCGCGCTCGCGATCACCATCGCGCTGCTCGGCGAGGTGCGCGGCGCGGCGCTCCGGCGCGACGCCGCGCGTCCCGGCGACACCATCTACGTAACCGGCACTCTGGGCGACGCCGCCGCCGGACTACGAATTCTCTCGGGACAGCTCCGCGCCCGCACCGTCGCGCGCAAGTTTCTTATCGACCGATTCCTGCGACCGACCGCTCGCTTGCAGGCTGGGCTTCGCCTGGCTCGCATCAAACCGGCGCCTGCCGCGATCGACCTGAGCGACGGGCTGTGGCAGGACCTCGGTCACATTCTCGAGCGCAGTGGTGCCGGTGCCGAGATCGACGCCGGCGCACTGCCGCTTTCCGCAGCCTACCGCGCGGCCGTCGGCGACGATCCGGCGCTCGCGCTCGGCGGCGGCGACGACTACGAACTGCTGTTCTGTCTGCGCCGCGCCGTTGCCGCGCCGGCACTTACACGCAGACTTGGCGTGCGCGTGAGCCGTATCGGCCGCATCACTTCCTCCGGCGAGGCGGTCCTGGTGAATGCGCGCGGTTCGGTCCGCCGCGGCAGTGCGCCGTTGCTCGCGGGATGGGACCAGTTGTGTTCGCAGTCGGGCGGGTAGGCGATCGAGTTATCGGCAATGCTGTTACTACTGGTCATCGTGTTGCTCGGAGCGAGCGCCCTGCTCGCCGCGTCGGAAACCGCGCTGTTCGCGCTGGCGCGGATGCAACACACACGCGCGAGCCTGGGCGAAGCCGCAGCAAAAGCCGTCGATTCGCTGCTGCGCCGTCCGCTCGAATCGCTGATGGTGATCATCGGCTTCAACGAGACCGTCAATGTCTTTGCCGAATGCCTAGCGACCACCTTTCTCCTGAGTTGGTTGGGACCGCCGGGGGGATGGATCTCGGTGCCCGTGATGTTCGTGCTGGTGTTGCTGGTCAGCGACATCACGCCCAAGACCTTCGCGCTCGGCTTTCCGGCCGCGGTTGCGCGGCTCACCGCGGGCCCGCTTGCCGCAATAGCACTGGCCTTCCATCCGTTGGCGCGGTTTTTCGTGCCCGAGGAGTCGCCGCCCACCGCGCCGGTCTCGGAGAGCGAGTTCAAGGCGCTACTCCTCGCCAGCGAGCGGTTCGGCCAGGTGGCGCCGGCCGAGCGCGAATTGATCGACAAGGTGTTTGCGTTCGGCTCGCGGCGCGTTTCCGAAATCATGACGCCACGCGATCGCATCTTCGCGCTCGACCTCGACACCGCCGTGGATCGCATCATCGCCGAGGTCGCTCACGGACACTACTCGCGCGTTCCCGTCTATCGCGGCAATCCCAACAACATCGTGGGCGTGCTGCGGGCCAAGGATTTGGTCGCACGCCGCCTGGAGTCGACCCCGCCGCGCCTGGAGCGGCTAATCCGCGAGCCCTACTTCGTGCCACCGGGCAAGACGCTCGGCGAGTTGTTCGACGAGATGCGCCGGCGCCGCTTTCAGCTCGCATTCGTGGTCGACGAATATGGCCAACTGCTCGGGCTGGTCACGCTCGAAGACCTGCTCGAGGAACTGTTCGGCGAGCTGCGCGACGAATTCGAGCTCGAAGGCCCCGACCTTACCGAAGTTGGCAACGGAGAATGGCTCGCGGCCGGCACTATCGGCGTAGCCCGTCTGTCGCAGGCGCTCGACGGCGGCGAATCGTTTGCCGCCCGCGGCCACGAGCGCACCTTGAGTTCGCTGGTTCTGCGCCGGCTCGGCCGCGTTCCGTCGCCGGGCGAACGGCTCCGCCTGGACGGCTTCGAGGCAAAAATCGAAAAAGTGCGCGGCGCGACGATCGAGCTGGTAAGGCTCAAACGATGGAGCTAGGCGCGCTCATCGCCGCGATCGCGGCTTGCCTGCTGGTGCAGGCCTTCTTCGCCGCCAGCGAAATCGCGATGGTGGTGACTGACGAGAGCAAGCTCGGCGCCGCCAACGAGCGCGACAAACGAGAATCTCCGCTGCTGCTCACGCTGCTGCGCCGCCGCGAGCGCGTGCTGGCCCTGACGCTCACCGGGGCCAACCTGGCGACCGTTATCGCCGCCAGCGTGCTGACCACGTTCCTGCATCAGTTCGGTCCCAACACTTCCTATCTCGCCCCCTTCATCCTTGCCCCGTTGAGCCTGCTGATCGGAGAGTCGCTGCCCAAGCTTCTGACCTTCCGCCATCCGATCACTTTGGCGCGGATCGCGGCGCGCCCATTGCGCGCGCTGGAGGCCGTCTTCTGGCCGCTGCTCGCGGTCGAGTCGATGGTCAGCCGAGGGCTGAGAAGGCTCGCCGGCGTGCCCGCGGGGATGCAAAGCGTGTTCATCACGCGCGAGGACCTCGCACTGATGATCCGCTCGCTTGGCGATCAGCCGCAGCCATCGATCGCGGACGCGATTTTGCCGGCCGAGCGGCAGATGATCAGCCGCATCTTCCGCTTCAAGAACGCCGAGGCGCGCCAAGCGATGGTGCCGCTGGTGCGGGTGGAGGCGGTCGCGCTCGAGACCACGCTCGCCGAGGCGGCCGAAATCGCCCGGCGCACCGGCTTCAGCCGCATCCCGGTTTTCGAAAAGCGCATCGTCAATATCGTGGGCCTGCTCCATGTCTTCGACCTGCTCGAGGCGCCCGACTTGAGCCGCCCGGTCAAGGAAGTGATGCGCCAAGTCGTTTACTTCGCCGAGTCCACGCCGCTCGATGAAATTCTGCTCACCTTCCAACGCACCGGGCAGAACCTTGCCGTGATCGTTGACGAGTACGGCGGCGCGGCGGGAATTCTGACGCTCGAGGATCTGCTCGAGGAAATCGTGGGCGAAATAGAGGAGGAGCACGGTCTGAGCGAGGAACTGGTGCGCGTGATAAGTCCGCGCGCGGTGAGCGCGTCGGCGCGCGCGCCGGTGGCCGAACTCAACGAGCGCTTCGGGCTCAGGCTGCCGGAAAGCGGCGAGTATGCTACGATCGGTGGGCTCGTGGTCGAACGTCTAGGTCATATTCCCCGGCCCGGCGAACAGCTCAAGGCAGGCGAAGCGACACTCACGGTGGTGCGCGCCGACGCCCGCGCGGTGCGCGAGATCCTGATCACTCCGGCGCGGCCGCTGGACGCCGAGCAGGCGCGCCGGCGATGACCCATGAGCATTGTGATGACTGAGGAGCGTTTGCGCCGGCTCCTGGAGCAGGTCGCGGCAGGCAGACTTGGCGCGGCCGCTGCGCTCGAGCGCCTGCGCCACCTGCCCTTCGAGGATCTCGGCTTCGCCAAGGTCGACCAGCATCGCACGCTCCGCCGCGGCGTGCCGGAGGTGATCTTCGGCGAGGGCAAGAGCGCCGCGCAGATAGCCGCCATCGGTGCGCGCGTCGTCGCCTCCGGCGCCAACCTGGTGATAACCCGCCTGGAGGCGACAAAGGCGCGCGAGCTGCGCCGACGCCTGCGCGGCCTCATTTATCATCCCGAGGCGCGGCTCGGCGTGATCGTCAAGCGCCGGCCCACGCCGCGCGGCCACGGTATCGTGCTGGTGATCACCGCCGGTACCTCGGACCTGGCGGTGGCCGAGGAGGCGGCACTGTGCGCCGAACTTTTCGGCAACGCGGTCGAACGTCTCTACGACGTCGGCGTCGCCGGCATCCATCGCCTCACCGCCAACCTCGAGCGCGTGCACGCAGCGGCGGTGCTGATTGTGGCGGCCGGGATGGAAGGGGCGCTGCCCTCGGTAGTGGCGGGGCTGACCGACAAGCCGGTGATCGCGGTCCCCACCAGCGTCGGCTACGGCACCGCTTTCGGCGGAGTGGCGGCGTTGCTCGGGATGCTCAATTCGTGCGCGAGCGGAGTCACCGTGGTCAACATCGACAACGGTTTCGGCGCCGCTTTTGGCGCGACACTGATCAATCGGGTCGGCATCGCGCGTGAACGGCCGTGACCGAGAAGCCGAATAAATCGATCACCTCGGGGCGCACGCGCCGCGCGCTGAAGATCGGCGGGCTCGCCTCGCAGGTCGGCTCCAGCTACCTGTGGACTTCGATACGCAAGCCCTTCCTCAACGCCGCGAGCCACGAGCGCGAGTTGCTCGATACCCACATCCGCAACGCCCAGCGCATCGTCGAAAGTTCCACCCAGCTGCGCGGCGCGTTCATGAAGCTGGTGCAGATGCTCTCGATGCGGGAGGACTTGTTGCCGATCGAAGCGATCGATCTGCTCAAGACCACGCGCGACGGCGTGCCGCCGATGGACTATCCGATGATCGCGCAGCAGATCCGCCGCGAACTCGGCAAGCGCCCCGAGCAGCTCTTCTCAAGTTTCGAGCAACGGGCCTTCGCCGCCGCCTCGCTCGGCCAGGTCCATCGCGCGCGCCTCAAGAGCGGCGAGGAAGTCGCGGTCAAAGTCCAGTACCCCGGCATCGACGCGACCGTGCGCCAGGACCTTGGCAATCTCAAGCTGCTCCTGCGCACGCTGCAGGCGATCGCCGGCGACCTGATGCGGCAGAAGATCGAGACGCGCACCGTGTACCGCGAACTTGAGGAACGGCTGGTCGAGGAACTCGACTACCGTATCGAGGCGCGCAACACGATGGAGTTCAATCAGCTCTACGCGGGCGACCCCGAGACGGTCATCCCACGCGTCATCGGCGATTTGAGTTCGCGCCGCGTGCTCACGATGACTTACCTCGACGGTTACCGTCTATCGGACCTGATGAACCCGGCGGCCGACCTCGAGCTGCGCAAATGGGTCACACGCAAATACTACGAGCTGGTCTGGCGTCAGCTGCTCGAATTCGGCGTGCTGCACACCGACCCGCATCCCGGCAACTACCTCGTCACCCACCATCCGCACATTTGCGTGCTCGATTTCGGATCGATTCGCCATTATCCCGAACCGATTCGCCGCGCCAATCTCCAGTTCGCCCGCGCGCTGGTCGAACGCAACGACCGCGCGCTCGGGCTGGCGCTGGTCAAGCTCGGCTACCTCGACCGCGGACAGAATCCGCGCCCGATGATCGAGGCCGTGCACATGTTGTTTGAGCCGGTCCTGGAGGACCGCCTCTACGGACCCGACGAGTACGACCTGGTCGGCAAGCTCGCGCTGGTGGGCGAGATCGCGTTCAAGCACAAGCTGTATAAATCGCCCGCCCACGGCGTGTTCACCGTGCGCGCGCTGGTCGGGCTCGACGGCATCATGCGCGGGCTCGGCGTGCGCGCCAATTACCACGAGCTGTTTCGGGAATGCGTGACGCGCGTGCGGGCATAAGCGCGGCACCCGCGCGGAAAAATTCGCGCGCGCGTGTCGCGCCGGCGCCGCCGCCGCTCGACGCGCTCGAACGCCATCGCGACCATCATTTTCGCCGCGTCCACCATCGCCGGATAAGCGGCGAGCGCGCCGCGCTCGGTTTCATCGAAGAGGTCGGTTTCTGTGCGGCGTTCACGGCCGGGATGGGCGTGCCGTGCCTGCGCGAGGCGATCGAGGGGGTGCGCGAGCCGCCGGTGCCCGAACATATCCAGCACGACCGCGCGATCATGATGACCTGGAACATCAAGGATACGCTGCCGGCCCAGAAACTCGTCTACTACGGAAAAGTGATGGGCGGACGGCCGGGCTTCATCGCGCGCGGCCTGCTCGCCGCCTTTCTGCGCCTGCGCGCCGAGCCGCGCGGCTATCGCGCACTGTATGAGCGCGGGATGCTCTCGCACTGCGCGAAGCTGGTGATGGATGCGCTCACGCGGCGCGGGGCCGCGGAGACCAAGGCGCTCAAGCTCGGCGCCGGCTACGCGCAGGCGAAAATGCGCGGCGAATTCGATCGCGCGATGAAGGAGCTGCAGGAAAAATTTCTCGCGCTCAAAGTCGAAGAACGTTACGACCCTTTCACTTACGTGTGGGACACGATGGCGCATCGATGGGGCGAAGCGCTGCGCGAGGCGCGCACGCTTAACCGCAGCGAAGCCGCGTATCGCGTCGTGCGCCGGTATTTCGAGATCGCCGGCTTCGGCAATGAGCGCGCGGTTGCGCGCCTGCTGGCGATCGATCCGGCGCTGGTTGAGGGCGCCGCGCGCCAGCTCGAGCGCGAACGCCGGCTACGGCGCGGCATCCGCGTCGAAGGCTTGATTGGCGCGCACAGCATCCTCGGCGACCTGACCGATTGAGAGAGAAGAGGACCATCCGATGAAGCAGACTGGAAACCGGGCGATGTTGATTGCGGCGTTGATGGCCGGCGCGATTGGCGGCGCGGCTTCGGCGCGGATGTGGCCCGCGCCGGCCTCGGCTTTGGCCGACCAGCAGATGCTGACCAGCATCAGCGCGAAGCAATTCGAAGTGATGGACGACCAGGGGAATATGCGCGCCAAGCTGAACGTGTCGGGCGAGGGAATGACCCATCTGGGCCTGTACGATCAGCAGGGCATCGAGCGCGCCGCGCTGGTCGTGACCAAGGAGGGAACCTCGATGCTCGCGTTGTCGGGCGACGACGGCAAGCCGCGCCTGGCGGTGAACGTCGCGACGCATGACGGCCCGGCGGGGTTTACGCTGCTCAATCCCGACAGCACCACGGCGGCCGCGGTGAGCATGAACAAGGACACGCGCTCGCTCGAGCTCGCGGACAGCAAGGGCGGCCCTCGTGTGCGGCTGCAAACCAACCTGGGAGCCAACGGCGAGTCGGCGCTGACGATTTACGACAAGAACGGTAAGCCGCTCAAGAAAATTCCGTGAGCAGCGCGAGCACAGGCGTCACCATTGCTCGTAATGGACGGCGCGCCGCTCATAGCCGGCGCCGCGCAGCAGATCGCGAAGCGCAAGCACGCCCTTGCCGACGCCGCATACGTAAAAGTGGCGGCTGCGATCGGAGTCGGCGTCGACCCATCGCCGCTGCGTCTCGGCGATCAACCGATCGTAGAGTTCGGGGGCCGGCGCGAGCAGAGGGGCGAAGTTGACTCCGGCCGCCGACCATCGCTCGATCTCCTCGCGATAGAGCAGGTGCGCGGAATCGGGCGCGGCATAGAGCAAGCTCAGCGCCGGACGCGCTCCAGCGCCGAGCGCGCGCCGGATCATCGGGCGAATCGGCGCGATCGCGGTGCCCTCCGCGATGAAGACGCATTCCTGTTGAGGCACGCGATCCATCGTGAACGCTCCAAATGGTCCCGTGAATTGGATTTCGTCGCCGACCTTGCGCTCGAACAGGTGTCGCACGCCCACGCCGCTCGGCACCTGGTTGAAGCAAATCTCGATCGCGTCGCGCTCTTCCGGACTGGAAGCGACGGTGTACGGCCGCACGCGCGTCTCATTTTCGAGCGCCAACGAGATCGAGATGAACTGGCCGGGCACGTAGCTCAACTGTCCACCGTCGATTAGGCTCAGAAAGAGCGACCGCGTGTCGGCGTTGTGATCGCGTATCCGCTCAACACGCGCGCGGTAGACCGGCCGGCGCGGCGGCGACGCGGCAGTCGCTCCCTGCTCAACCATCGTAAAGTTCCCGGCGGCAATCGTTACGCGCGCTCACGGCTCGGGCTTGGCCCCACCCTCGCTTATCTGGTTGATGGTGTAGCGGGGAATCACGACCACTATTTCGGCGTCTGGATCGTCGACCACGGCCTGGCAGGCCAGGCGCGACGTCGGAGTCAGCCCGGGCGCTTTGTCGAGCAAATCCTCCTCCTGTTCGGAGGACTCGGAGAGCTTGTTGAAGCCGGATTTGACGATCACGTGGCAGGTCGTGCAGGCGCAGTTGCCGCCGCACGCATGTTCGAGGTGAATGTGATTGCCCAACAGGATATCGAGAATCGAGCCGGGCTGGCCGTCATGATGGAACGGCGCGTCCGCAGGGTTGAATTCGATAACCCGCTCGGGGTCACCGTTTTCAAAAATCACGCGAATCCTGGCCATCTTCTGCTCAGTGGATCAGTTTTGGAGACGCAATGCGAGGGCTCTTTTTAGGCGCTTGCAGATTCGCCTGATTTTCGCCATCATCATCATGGTCACGCAGCTGACGAAGGCTTCGCTGGAGGTTGATGATTGATGGCCACGCTCACCAAACGGCAAAAGCAACTCGTCGATTTCCTCGAGAACTATATCACCCAGCACGGCTACGCGCCGACGCTCAGCGAGGTCGGTCAGTATTTCGGCCTCTCCTCACTGGCCACCGTGCATAAGCATCTGCACAACCTGGAGCAAAAAGGCTTCATCAAGCGGGTCCACAATCACAGCCGCGCGCTCGAAATCACGGTTGAACGCAAGCGCCCGGCGGCGCACGAGCTAAAGCTGGTCGGCACCGTCGCGGCGGGCGTGCCTATCGAAGCGGTCGAGGGCAGCGACACGATCGCGGTGCCCGAGGAGTTCGTGCGGCGCGACAACACTTTTTGCCTGCGCGTGAAGGGCGAGTCGATGATCGACGAGGGCATTCGCGACGGCGACTACATCATCGTCGAGGGACGCGACGCGGCAACCCCGGGTGAAACCGTGGTCGCCTTGATTGGCGACGAAGCTACAGTCAAAAAATATTTCCCCGAGACTGACGGCAAGGTCCGCCTGCAGCCGGCCAACGCGACTATGGACCCGATTTTCGTCAGCGAAGATGACCTCCGGATTCGCGGGGTCGTGATCGGCCTGATGCGCCACTACCGCTAGGCGTCTCATTCACGACGTCAAGGCGTGCCTCGCCGGTATGCCTTCACGCTCCCCGCTTCAGGCCTTGAACCTCCTTTTCCCCGTCAGATGAAGACGACCGGGTCGGCGGCACTGCTGGCGGTTTTGCGCGGCGATGGCGATGGTGGCTGAATAGCCGAGGGTGTAGGAGAGGGCCTGTTCCTGCTGGTCCGGCCAAATATCCGTTTACCCGTTTTTTCCGCACCCTGCTCAGCCACCAGATGTGCCGGCGGAATCCTCACCACGAAGCGCGAGCCGCGGCCCGGCGTTGAACTGACTTCGAGCTTGGCGCCCATTGCCGAGACGTGGCGATGCACCACGGCGAGTCCCAGGCCGAGTCCGCGATATTTGCGCGCGCTGGACCGCGAGAGCTGCGCAAATGGCTCGGCCGCCTGCTTGATCAGTGCCGGGCTCATCCCCAACCCGGTGTCGGCGACTTCGAGCACCAGGCCGGGCTCCGCGCCGCGCGCGCGCGAGCTGCTGATTCGGACGGTCACGCTACCGCGCTCGGTGAACTTGATCGCGTTGAGCACCAGGTTGGAGAGAATCGAGCGCAGCGGGCGGCGCGAGGTATGAATGGTTTGCGGCGCATGCTCGATATCGATCTTGAGCGCCAGGTCCTTGCCGCCCTTGGCCGCCTCGATTGCGGGCGCCAGGTCGCTCACCAGGTTGCTGATTGACACGTCCTCTTCGACACGACCGGTTGAGCCGGCTTCCCACATCACGAACTCCATGATGTTGTCCACGGTCTGGCTAAGGTCGTGCAGATTGCTGTTCATCCGTTCCAGCATCGCGCGCGGCTCAGGCTCGAACTTTTCAGCCCATTCGTCGCGCAGGATGTCGAGGTAGCCGATCAGCACCTGCAACGGCGTGCGCAATTCGTGCGCGAGATTGGCCAGCACTTCCAGCCGCATGCCCTCGGCCCATTGGCGCAGCGCGCCCTTGGACTCGGTGATGACTTCAGGCTTCGATCCCGGATCGTAGGACGGAGGTCGGTTTGCCATGAGCGTCTCCTGTTTGCCCCTGCGACGCGTCGACCGGTGAGCGTTGAGCGGCGAAGCATGGGCGAATTCATGCTTCGCAAGGTAGTTCACGCGTAGCAGATGCCCAATCGGGAAACCGCTTAGAATGAGGAGAAAAAGCGCCTATTTTTCTAGAGAAAAGTGCTTAGAAAAGCATGCGGCAAAAGACCAAAGAAGCTCGGGCCGCTCAGCAGCAACGGTTCGGTCCCGTGCCACGTTGCGCGAGGGTTTGCTTGACGAGGCGCACGCGATCGCTGCGTGACGATGCGCTGGCGCCGACGCGATTGAGACGGCGCAACTCGCCGACGACGAGCGCGACGGCTGTTTCAAGTATCCGCGCGGTTCGCTCCGTCCCCGTTCGCAGCGAAACAGCGTAGCGTCCCAAATGGCCGGCATGTCGATCCATGGCTAAGTCAATCCTAGTCCGTATCGCGCCGCGCGCCAATCGGGAGTCCGCGGCTCTCCGCGGACCCGCGGACTCGCCGCGATCAAGGCGCCGACACGACCGCTTCATTCGAGTCGCTGGCGGCGTCCGCCAACGGTTGCTATCAAGGTAGGTCATGAGTCCCGAGCCGCTTCGTATCGCGCTAGTACAGATGAGTTGCGAGGCCGAGCCGCGACGCAACCTGGAGAAGGCCCTCACGCGGATCGACGAGGCGGCCGCGCGCGGCGCCAAGGTCATCTGTCTCCAGGAGCTGTTCCGCTCGCGCTATTTCTGCCAGTCCGAAGAGGCGCGCAGCTTCGACCTCGCCGAGCCGATACCCGGACCGACCACCGAGGCACTGAGCGTGGCAGCCGCCGCGCGCAAGGTGGTCATCGTCGGTTCAATCTTCGAGCGCCGCACCGAAGGCATCTACCACAACACGGCGGTGGTGATGGACACCGACGGCCGTCTAGCCGGCCGCTACCGCAAGATGCACATTCCGGACGACCCGCACTACTACGAGAAATTTTATTTCACGCCAGGCGACCTCGACTTCACCGCGCATCGCACGGCCCATGCGACGGTCGGCGCGCTGGTATGCTGGGACCAGTGGTTTCCCGAGGCGGCGCGGCTGGTCGCGTTGGCCGGCGCGCAGATCGTTTTCTATCCCACCGCGATCGGATGGGAGCGCGGCGAGGTCGAGCCGGTGCGCCGCCGCCAGCTCCAGGCCTGGGAGACGGTCCAGCGCGGCCACGCGATCGCCAACGGGATGTTCGTCGCGGTGGTCAACCGGGTGAGCGCCGAGGACAGCCTGGAGTTCTGGGGCAACTCGTTCGTGGTCGATCCGTTCGGCGAAGTGATCGCGCGTGCCGGCGCCAGTGCGGAGGAAATTCTCATCGCCGATTGCAATCTCGCGCTTATCGAAGAGACCCGGCGCAACTGGCCGTTCCTGCGTGACCGGCGTATCGACGCCTACGGCGATCTTCTGCGCCGCTTCCGCTCCTGATTCAGTGAAGCGTGAAACCGTCGAGCGTGAAAAGGTGAAACGCTCTTCGGCCGCATCGCCGCGGCTCGCGGCGGCATACCGGATGCCGGCCGAATGGGCGCCGCATCTGGCGACCTACCTCGTATGGCCGCACAACCGCGACACCTGGCCCGGCAAGTTCGACGCGATTGTGCCGGTGTTCGCCCGGATGGCGGCGGCGATCGCCGAGTTCGAGCCGCTGCGACTACTGGTCGCAGACGACGACATGGCCGCGGCCGCGCGCGCGACGATACTCGCGACGGCGGGCGCGGCGGCGCGCCTGGATCGAATCGCGTTCACGGTCGTTGCGACCAACGATTCGTGGATTCGCGACTACGGACCGATCTTCGTCAATCGCGCGGCGCCCGGGGACGCTCCCGCGCAAGTCGCATTGGACTTCGGCTTCAATTCGTGGGGCGAAAAATACGGCGCCTTCGACCTCGACGACGCGGTGCCGCGCCGGCTGGGCGAGCGATGGAGCTTCGAGGTGATCGAGCCCGGCATGGTGCTCGAGGGCGGCTCGATCGATGTCGACGGCGCGGGCACTTTGCTCACAACCGAATCGTGCCTGCTCAATCCCAATCGCAACCCGGCGCTCGACCGCGCCGAGATCGAGCGGCGACTCAAGTACTGGCTCGGCGTGAGCAGCGTGCTCTGGCTCGGAGAGGGCATCGCCGGTGACGATACCGACGGCCACGTCGACGACCTCGCGCGGTTCGTCGCTCCTGCAACGGTGGTGACCGTTATCGAAGACGATCCGCGCGACGAAAATTATCGCGTGCTCGCCGACAACCTTAAACGGCTGAGAGCGATGCGCGACGCCGAGGGGCGCGCGCTTGAGGTCGAGACCCTGCCGATGCCGCCCGCGCTGTTCCACGAGGGGACACGGGTGCCGGCGTCGTACGCGAACTTCTACATCCTAAATGGCGGCGTGATCGCGCCGACCTTCGATTGTCCGCAGGACGCAACCGCGATCGCGACGCTTGGCCGTCTATTCCCGAGACGCCGCGTCGTCGGGATTCCGTCACGCGACCTGGTCTGGGGCCTCGGCGCGATTCATTGCCTGACGCAGCAGCATCCGGCGCCACCCGCCGTTCGCGCCTGAGGCGCAATCGCGATACGCACTCGCGGACCCTGTCTATGGAAAGAAGCTCGGCGGCGCTTCGTCACGGAGCAGTGGCACCCGTGGGATATGCGCGGCGGGTGAATCGGCGCGCGCAAACAACGCCGCGACCGGATCGCGATAGAGCAGACGCCATCCCGCCTGCCCCGCCATGAAGCGCGAGGCTGCCGAATCGGGCGGCATCAACACGTAGTCGGTCGGATATGCGGCGAGCACCGCGGCCGCGCCGGCGCCGCCGCGGAGAAAATCCAGGTAGTCACGTTGGACACGCGGCGGATAAACCATCTCGAAACGGCTGTCGATGAAGACCCTGGAGCCCGGCGGCGCGTGCCAGATGAGGTAACCGCCCCAGCTGTATTCGCCGAGCACATTGCCGCCAAGCTCGTGGGCGGCCATGAAGCCAACGGCGCCCGCCGGACATCGCTCGGCCGCGCGCAGCGTGCCGGACAACAGTCCGGCATGCTGCGCCAGCACGAGCGCGGCGAGCGCCGCCGCGGCCTGCAGCGCAAGCGGCATCGGCCGCGCCGAGGGCGCCGAGGGCGCCGGCGCCTGGGAGTTGGCCGGCGCGCGAGCGCGCCGGCCAACTCCCAGGCGCGCCGTGGCGAGATCGGCGTGATAGGCAAGTGGCACTGCCAGCGCCAGCGCGGCCAGCGCCGTGTTGCGCACCGCGGCGAACGCCGCCGCAACCATCAGTGCCGCGATCGCGACCAGCGCCGCGTCAACGGCGCTCGTCGCGATCAGGCAGGCTGCGACCAGCGCCGCGAGCATCAGGAGCGTCGTCACCAGCGGGAGAGTGGTCATCCCGGCGCGATGCAGCGCGCCGAACGTCTCGAGCAGCGGCTCGAACTCACTCACCCGGCCCATCGTGTACGGATTGCCGAGGCTCCGTGCGACCGCCATCCACTCTCCGCCTCCCCACGGGTTGCATAGCGTGGCCAGCGCCGCCGCCGCGGTTATCACGCCCGGACGCAGTGCGCGGCCGGGACCCGCGCCGCGCGCGATGCCTTGCGTCGCGCGGGCTGCGGAATAAATCCCAAGCGCGGCCAGGCCAATGAAAAATCCGCCGTGGAGATTCGCCCATAGCGCGAGCATCGGCACCGCCAGCCACAAGGGCGCGCGCCGCCCGTAGCTCTCGCGCGCCAGCATCGCGAGCAGCGCCGCGAAGAAGAGGTAATCGAAGAGTTGTGGCCGGAACTGCATCTGCTGAATCAGCACGACCGCCGCCGCGGCGAGCGCGATGAATTGCGCCGCGATCGAGGCGCCGGTCTCGGCGAGGCCGGCCGCAAGCAGGGTCACGACCGCCCCAGCGCAGAGCAGCTTCAGCAGCTTGAGCCCGGCCACGCCGAGCGCGTTGTAAAGGAGCGCCATCGCAACTTCGGAAAGCCATTCGTGGTCGATCCACGGCCGGCCTGATGCCGAGTAAGAAAAGATGTCGGCGCGGATGAGATGGCCGGTGCTGAGCATTGTCTGGCCGAAGCGGACGTGGCCCCAGAGGTCGGGGTCTGCGTATTGCATCGAGTCGGCGACGACGGCCAGAAGCAGTATGAGGACGGGAGCGTAGCTCAGCAGCGAGCGCCCGCCGGGCAACGCGTCGCGGCGTGCGCGATCGGTTGGCGCGGTTATCAGGGTTGCGATCTGTCTTGGGCCGTCGCTTGGGTCTTCGTTCATTCGCGACCCCGCATCCAGTGCGTTCGCGAGCCGGCTAAGGAAAGACGCTCGGCGGCGCGGCTCTGACCAGTTCCGGAACCCCAGCAAGCTGCGTGGCAGGCGAGCCGGCGCGCGCGAACAGCGAGGAGACCGGGTCGCGGTAGATGAGACGCCATCCGGCTTGCGCCATCATCAGGCTGTAAGCGGCCGACCCGGTCGGCATCAGAATGAAATCGTTGGGGTAGGCGTCGAGCACGCGCGCGGCGCCGGGCTCGGCATAGTAGATCGCGGCGAAGTCACTTTGCAGCTGATGCGGGTAGTAGGCCTCGAAGATGCTCTCCATGAAAATTTTCGAGCGCGCCGCCTCGTGGAAGAGCAGATAGTCGGCCCATCCGAACTCGCACAGCACGTTGCCATGGAGATCGTGCAGCTGCATGAACGCCAGCGCGCCGGCTGGTTTGGCTTCGACCACGGCCAGCGATTTCGTCAGCAGCCCGCCGCGGACCGCAGTACCGATGGCCATCAGCGCAAGCAAGCCGTGCAACGCCCGCCAGTTCCGCTCCGGGCGCGCGACGCCGGCAGTCCCCGTGAGACGCTGGCGATCGAAGAGCAGATCCGCATGGCGGCAGAGCGGAATGCAGCAGGCGATCACAGCGAGGCCGGTGTTGCGCACGGCATCGAGCGCGCTCGCCGTCATCAGCGCCGCGATCGCGAAGAGGGCGAGGTCGTCGGCGCGCGGCGTGAGCGCGAAAGTCACCAGCAGCCCGGCCATGATTGCGAGTGCGGAAACGAAGGTGAAAAGCGGCCGATGGCTGCGATAAAAGTCAGCCATCACCGCCAGCAGCGGGCGAAACTCGGAGATATGACGTAGCGTGAACGGATTGCGCAGCACGCCGGCGATCACGATCCAGTCGTTCAGTCCATAGGGATTGAGCAAGGTCGCGAGCGCCGCCGCCGAAGTCAGCGCCGCGAGCCTCACCGTACCGCGCATCCCGTTGCCTTGCGCCAGGTCCTGTGCGCCGCGGACTGCCGTATAGAGACCCATCGCGGCCAAGCCGACGAAGAATCCTCCATGCAGATTGGCCCACAACGCGAGCATCGGCACGGCGAGCCATAGCGGCGCGCGCCGGCCGTAGCTCTCGCGCGCGAGCATCGCCATCAACGCGGCGAGACAGACATCGTCGGCGAGGAAGGTGCGAAGCTGCATGTGCAGGATGAGTGCGAACGCGGCCGCCAGCAGTACGGCTGCCTGGACTACCATCGCCGCGCCAGTCTCGGCCATTCCAAGCGACAGAAGCGCCATCACCGCCGCGACGCATCCAAACTTGGCGAGCTTCATCCCGACCACGCCGGCCACGTTATAGACCAGCGCCATCACCGCCTCGCCCAGCCAGTCCACCAGGATCCAGTCCCGCGGACCCGGAGGGCAGGCGTACGACGACGGCGCGTGGAAGAAGAGTTGATGCTGTGTGAGGACGATATTGCCGAAATGGAGATGGCCCCAGAGGTCGGTGTCGGCGCTCCGCATCGCGTCGGCCAATACGATCGCGAACAACACCACGGCGGGCGCGGAGCGCAGCAGCGAGCGGACGCGCGGTTGCGGCGGAGCGTCCGGCGACACGTCGATGGCGGAGCGATGGGACGAGGATTGACCAGCGTCCCGCACCATCTGCTCGAAACTCCCCCCCAAGACCTCACCTCCGCCCGATTGCCGGGCACCGACCTCGCGGCGGATAACGCGGTCCCTACGAACCGCCGGTTTCGCTCGCCACGGATGACACTTTAATGGTGCCCGGCAGAAGCGTCAAAACCACACGGCAAAACGACGCGCGGCGCCGGTTTGCCGCAGGCTGATTGAAGTACGCCCCGCGCCCTGTGCGATATTGCGCGCGGGGCGGGGCGACCCGTCTGGCTATACGTCGGGCGAGTCGAAAACTCTCAGGAGTGTGGCGCGTTCGATTTATGCTCGGCGCGCCACTCGTTGTTGGTGCTGCGGTCGCCCGCGAGCCACTTGCGCAAATCTTCATGCGCGCTGGCGGAGCGCTTGGCCGCAATCTTGTCCGCCGCGGGATGATCGACCGTGAACTCGAGATTCAAACCATTGGGATCGGTGACATAGAGCGACACGCAGTAACCATGGTCGATCACCATGGTCTCGTGGCCAGCCGCTTCGAGCCGGCGCTGCATCTCCTGCTGGCCGGCCGCGTCGCCCACCTTCAGCGCCAGGTGGACGAACGGCGAGTGCGGGCCATAGTGGGCGAATTTTTCATGCTGCTTGGGATTGGCGAAGTGGAAAAAGGCCAGCGCTCCGCCGTCGGAGATCTGGAAGAACAAGTGGCAGTAATACAGTTCGTCCTCGCCGAACACCTTGTCGCACTCGCGCCAGGCCGCCACCATCGGCCAGCCCAGTATGTCCTCGTAAAACTTCCGCGTCTGCTCGAGGTCGCGGCAGACGTAGGCCGCGTGATGCAGCCGTGTCGGAACCGTGTCCAATTTGCCGCTCGTGTGACCGTTGGTTTGTGTGGTGCTCATGGCGATTTGCCCTCGTGACCCCTTTCTAGCCCTTGTAGCGGGCCTCGCGCAATGGGACCCGGCGGCCCGACTCCGCCAGGGCCCGGCGCGGGAGCTCGGCGTCGCGAATCGCGTCGGCGTCGAGATTGCGCTTGATGCGATCTAGCTGCTCGCGCAACAGCGGTATTTTCTTCGGCGATATTCCTGCCAGCGCGACCCGATTCACTTCCATCGCGTAAGGAAGCAGCACTTCCCGCAGCCGCAGGCCCTCGTCGGTGAGACGGATATTGACCTTGCGCCGGTCCTGGGAGTTGCGCGTGCGGCTGATAAGCCCGCGCCGCTCCATGCTCTCAAGCGCGGTCGCCGTGGTCGGCTCCATCATCCTGACGCGCCGGCTGAGCTCGCGCTGGGTGAGCCCGTCTTCCTCCCACAGCGCGCGCAGGAAGTACCACATGCCGATACTCACGCGATGGCGCGACACGCGCGCGCCCAGGGCGCGGAGAAAAGCGCGATGGGTTTCGCGCACCAGGTAGCCGACGCTCTGGTCGGGCGGAAAATCCGCGCCTAACTTCCGCGCCGGCGAAGCCGCCGCCTTGGAAGTCGCCGCTTTGGAAACCGCCGTATTGGTTGTCATCGCTCTTCCACCGTTGACGCTATACCGATTCATTTATCCGCTTCGTTTCGGCCCTTCAGGATCAACGCCTGTCGCAGACCCTGGCACGGCCCGCGGCATAATAGCCCGCCGATGCCGCGGCTTCCCGCTTTTTGCGGGCTTGACGATAGCCGGGCGGCCGACTACTAAGAATACTTAGATATCTTTGCATTTGGATATCTTGGCATTTGGCGCCTTGCGAGCAAAGCTGTCCGGCGCGCCGCCTCACTATACGGAGAGCCCACGTGGAAGCAGTCGTGCAGAACGCCCATCGCTGGCCGCCCGAGGGTCTGGGCCGCGTACCCTACTGGGTCTATAGCGATCCCGAGGTCTACGCGCTGGAGCAGACGCGCATTTTTTCCGGCCCCTACTGGAACTACGTCGCGCTCGAGGCCGAAATTCCGAAGCCCGGGGATTTTGTCCGCAGCCATGTCGGCGAACACCCGGTAGTCGTGGTGCGCGATAAACTCGGCGGTATCAACGTGATGCTCAACCGCTGCGCCCATCGCGGGGTCCAGTTCTGCCGCGTCAACTGGGGCAACACGCGCTCCTTTACCTGCCCCTACCATCAATGGACCTACGATCTGAAGGGCAATCTCGCCGGAGTGCCGTTTCGCCGCGGGGTCAACGGGCATGGCGGGATGCCCGAGGATTTCGATCCGTCGCAACACGGGCTGACGCGGCTTGAGGTTACGACGCGCCACGGCGTGATCTTCGCCAGCTTCGACTCCGCCGTGCCGCCGCTGGAGAAATATCTCGGTCCCGCGATGCTGCAATATTTCGATCGCGTCTTCGACGGACGCGAGCTGCGCGTGCTCGGCTATTCGCGCCAGCGCATCCCGGCCAACTGGAAGCTGATGTTCGAGAACATCAAGGATCCCTACCACGCGAGCCTGCTCCACGTGTTCCTGGTCACCTTCGGCCTGTTCCGCGCCGATCAGCCCTCGGCGGTGAAGATGGACTCGAGCGGGATGCATTGCGTACTCATCTCCAGCAGGGGCGAACAGAAGCTCAACGCGACCACCAAGGAAATGAAAAACTTCCGCGCCGACTTCAAGCTCGCCGACTCACGCCTGCTCGACCCGGTACGCGAGTTTCCGGGCGAGGCCACGGTCGTGATGCAAACGCTGTGGCCCAACATCATCATCCAGCAGCAATCGAACACGCTGGCGATGCGCCAGCTGGTGCCGCGCGGCCCGGAACTGTTCGACCTGATGTGGACGTTCTTCGGCTTCGCGAACGACACGCCCGAAATGACCCAGCGCCGCCTGCGCCAGGCGAACCTGATGGGCCCCGCCGGACTGGTTTCGATCGATGACGGCGAGGTGATGGAGTACTCGCAGCAGGGCGTACGCCAGCGTCCCGGCGGCGCCGGCATACTCGAGATGGACGGGCGCGGCACCGGTGACGAGGACCACATGGTGACCGAGGCGGCGATCCGCGCCTTCTACAAACACTACCGCGAGGTGATGGAGTTCTGACCCGGATGGCCCGCGCACAGCAGGACTTGCAAAACTTGGCCTTGCGGCTCGAAGTCGAAGAGCTGTACACCGAATACGCTCACGTGCTCGATAACTTCGAGCTGGAGCAGTGGCCGGAGTTTTTCACCGACGATTGCCTCTACCAGATCGTCTCGCGCGAGAATCGTGAGCGCGGACTTCCGCTCGCGCTGATGCGATGCGAGAGCAAGGCGATGCTGACCGACCGCGTGGTGACGATCCGCCAAACCCAGATGTTCGCGCCACGCGCGCTGCGCCACCTGGTCAGCTCGCTCAGGATCGCGCCCGCAACCCCCGACGGCGTCGACGTGCAGGCAAACTATGCCGTGCTGCAAACGCTGGTTGACGATGAAACCCGCATCCTGAGCGCCGGCCGCTATATCGATACGCTCGTGCGCGACGGCGACGTGCTCAAATTCAAATCGCGGACCTGCGTGTACGACACCGTCTTGGTGCCGAACTCGCTGATTTATCCTCTATGATTTTGACGAGCAGATCCTAAGCCTACAGGTTTATTCAGAAACAAATTCAATTCAGAGGCAAACTTAATTCAGAGGGCATCCAATGAGTGAAACAAAATCCCGATTCGTCGATCGCAGCGGTTACGTCACTCCCAAGCTCGACCTGTGGCCGTCGATCGTCATCTCGAAGGAAGAAATCGAAGCCGAGGTGGACCGGCTCGCGAGCTTGCCGCCACCGGCTAATGGGCGGCGGCGCTCGCTTATCGTTCATCCCAACGAAAACGGCACCGGGCTTGCTCCGGGAATCCAGGTCGCGCTCGACGTGCTCAAGCCGGGCGAGCGGACCAAGCCGATCCGCCACAACTCCTCGCAGGTGAACTTCTGCATCCGCGGCCGCGGACACGCGGTGGTCAACGGCAGGCAAATCAACTTCAGCCAGTATGATGTCTGGAACACTCCCTCGCTGGACATTTACCAGAACTTCAACGACAGCGACGATCTACAGGTACGGCTGACATATAGCAACGCAGCGCTGCTGGAAAAGATGAACGCGCATATCGTTGAAGAAAATCCGCCCGCCGAAGAGGTCAAGGGCGAAGCCCCGACCGGCGAGCCCGACGCGCGCCACGTCAATCCGTTCGGCACCTTCGCGCTCAACAACGACGGCGCCTACCTGCTCCCCTACGAAAAGCTGATCAGCCCGGACGTTATCGAATCGCCCGTGCTGTTCTGGCCGTGGCGCCAGGTCAAGGAGCATCTCGACAAATTGCAGGCGCTGGGCTCGTCCTACGTCGGACGGCGGCTGTATCTGCTGTATAACCCGGCCACCGGGCGCACCAACGGCACGACGCACAATTTTTTCGCGACCATGACCGTGCGCCCACCGCATATCGTCGACAAGCCGCATCGCCACGCCGCCGCCGCGATCAATTACTATTTCTCGGGCAGTGGCTACAGCACGGTGCAGGGCAAGGTGCTGCAGTGGAAGGCGGGTGACCTGATGCTGTCCGCGCCGGGATGGGCGGTGCACAACCACGCCTCGAACGACGAGCCGGTATACGAACTGACTATCCAGGACAGCCCGCTCAACATCGCGATGGATTCGCTGATGTGGCAGGAGGACCTGAAGCATCCAGCGCGCCTGTTGGGCTCGAGCTATGGCTTCGACACCAACCGCGCCAAGGTCGCCTAGGTATGCTGGCGCTGAACCGGAATTTCCTGCGTGGCTCCTACCCTCCGCTGGTCACGCCGTTTCGCGATGGCGCCGTGGATTACGACGCCTACGCGCGGATGGTCGAGCGGCAGGTTGTCGAAGGCTCGCATGGGATCGTAGTCAACGGCACCACCGCCGAGCCGAGCACGCTCAGCGTCGAGGAGCGCAACGAACTGGTGCGGCTCGCGGTGCAGACCGCGCGCGGGCGAGTCCCGGTCGTCGCAGCCACCGGCTCGCAATCGCATGCCGACACGATCGTTCTCACGGCGGCCGCGGAAAAAGCGGGCGCCGACGCGGTGCTGGTCGTGACGCCGTACTTCATCCGGCCGCCGCAGCGCGGCCTCATCGAATACTATGTCGATATAGGCCGGCGTACGCGGCTGCCGATGCTCATCTACCACATACCCGGACGCGCCGCGGTTAACGTCGAGACCGCCACCATCGAGCGCATCGCCGAGCGCACCCCCAACCTGGTCGGGATGAAGCACGCGGCCAACGACCTCGCGCTGGTTACCCAGGTGCTCGCGCGGATGGGCAATGACTTTCGCATCTTCGTCGGATTGGAAGAGTTGAGTTTTCCGATGATGGCGATCGGCGCGTGCGGCCTGATGAATGCCGCGGGCAACCTGAAACCCCGGGCGCTCGCGCAGATGTGCGAGGATGTGTTCGCCGAGCGCCTCGCGCCGGCGCGCGCCGCGCACGACGCGCTGTTCGAGCTCAACCAGGCGATCTTCTTCGACACCAATCCCACGCCGCTCAAATACATGATGAAGCGGATGGGGCTGCTCGAAACCGAAGAGCATCGGCTGCCGATGATGCCGGCGACGCCCGAGCTGGCCGCGCGGCTCGACGGCGTACTCACCCGCGCCGGCCTGATTGGGGCAACTGCGTAATTGGAGTGGAATCGAATGAGCACGCACAAAAGCGCGGACGAACCACGGCGCAAGATTAATCCACTCTACAATGATCGCAAGCTCAAGCTCGGCACGTTCTCCAGCAACCTGAGCCACGGATGCGCGATCACCACGATCGATGGCGTCCTGAAGGCCGACTGGCAGAGCACGCTGACGCTGGCGCGGCTCGCCGATGAAATGGAGTTCGAGGCGCTGGTGCCGGTCGGCCGCTGGAAGGGCTTCGGCGGCGTTACGAATTTCAATGGCGCCGGCTTTGAGCCATACACCTGGGCCGCCGCGATCGGCGCCACGACAAAGTACTCCGCCGTCTTTGCGACCTCGCACGTGCCGACGGTGCATCCGATCATGGCCGCCAAGCAGGCCACGACGATCGATCACGTTACCGGCGGGCGCTTCGCGCTCAATATAGTCACCGGATGGTTTCTGCCCGAGATCGAGATGTTCGGCGCGCCGCAGATGGATCACGATCTGCGCTACGATTGCGCGATCGAGTGGCTCGAGATCATCAAGCGCCTTTGGACCGAGGACGAGGAATTCGATTACAGCGGCAAGTACTATCAGATCAAGAAAGGGATTCTGCGTCCCAAGCCGGTCCAGGCGCCATATCCGGTCGTGATGAACGCGGGCGGTTCCGAAAAGGGGCGCCACTACGCGGCCAAGTATTGCGACGTGGCGTTTGTCATTTTCGATCCTGACGATTTCGCCGGCGCCAAAGCCCGGGTCAGGAGCTATCGGGAACTCGCGCAGCGCGAATACGGCCGCGATCTCCAACTGTGGACTGCCGCGTACGTCGTCCAGGGAAACACGGAAAAAGAAGCGCGGGACTTTTTCGATTACTACGTCCATCAAAAAGGCGATTGGGTCGCGGTGACCAACCTGGTCGAAACGATGGGTATCAACGCGAAAACTCTGCCACCCGACACGCTGCGCTCGATGAAGGCGCACTTCATCGCGGGATGGGGCGGCTATCCGCTCGTCGGCACCAACGAACAGATCGTCGAGGGCCTGGGACGGCTCTCGGAGATGGGTCTCGACGGCGCGGTGCTCTCGTGGCCGCGCTACATCGACGGCATGCGGCAATTCAAACAGGAGATCATGCCGCTCGCCAAGCAGGCCGGGCTTCGTTGAGAGCGCGCGCAAGGAGAAATTTCGGCGAGGAGAAAGTTTGGAATGTCTGACGCGAGCCAACAAACAATCGACCAAAGAGAACTCGTCGCCTCGATTCCGCGCGACCTTTACTACTCGGGCACCTGGCACGCCGCTGCCGAGGGCGCTCGCACCGAGGTCTGGAGCCCCTCGACGGGGCAATCGCTGGGCAAGGTCGCGTGGGCCGGCGCGGAGGATGTCGATCGCGCGGTGCGGGCGGCGCACGCGGCATTTTTCCAGTGGCGGGACGTGAAGCCGCTCGAGCGCGCGAAGATCCTGCGCGAGGTCGCGGCGCTGCTCCGCCGGCACGGACGCGAGCTCGCGCTGATCGACGCCGCCGACTGCGGCAATCCGATCGCCGAGATGATCAACGACTCGGCGATCGGCGCCGCCAGCGTGGAATACTTCGCCGGACTGGTCAGCGAGGTCAGAGGCAGCACGATCCCGATGGGCCCCGGCGTGCTGAACTACACGCTGCGCGAGCCGCTGGGCGTGATCGCGCGCATCAACGCATTCAACCATCCATTGTTGTTCGCCGCGATGCGCACCGGCGCGCCGCTCGCCACCGGCAACACGCTCATCGTCAAGCCGCCCGAGCAGGCACCGCTTTCCTCGTTGCGATTCGCCGAGCTTGTCGGGCCGCTCTTTCCGCCCGGCGTGTTCTCCGTGCTTCCGGGCGGACGCGAGTGCGGCGCCGCGCTGACGACGCATCCCCTGGTCGCGAAAGTCGGGCTTATCGGCTCGGTGCCGACAGGGAAAGCGATCATGCGGGCTTCGGCCGATTCGCTCAAGAAGGTGGCGCTCGAACTCGGCGGAAAGAACGCGCTGATCGCCTATCCCGACGCCAACCCCGACAAGGTGGCCGCGGGGATCATCCGCGGGATGAACTTCACCTGGTGCGGTCAATCCTGTGGCTCGACCAGCCGCGCCTTCGTGCACGAGGCGATCCACGACGCGGTGCTGGAGCGCGTGGTCGCCGCGGCGCGCGCGATAAAACCCGGCATCCCCACCGAGCAGAGCACGATGATGGGCAGCCTGATCAGCAAGGAGCAGTTCGACAAGGTCATGCGCTACATCGGCTACGGCGTCGAAGATGGCGCGCGGCTGGTCGCAGGCGGCAAATCGCCGCAGGACGCGGCGCTCAGCAAGGGCTTCTTCATCGAGCCGACGATTTTCGCCGACGTCACGCCAAAGATGCGGATTGCGCGCGAAGAAATCTTCGGCCCGGTGCTGTGCGTGTTTCGATGGTCGGATGAGGCGGAGATGCTGCGGGCCGTCAACGACGTCGAGTATGGCCTGACGGCCTCGATCTGGACCCGCGATCTCGCCACCGCGCATCGTGCCGCCGCGCGCGTCGAAGCCGGCTACGTTTGGGTCAACTCCTCGAGCGCGCATTACCTCGCCGCCCCGTTCGGCGGTTACAAGCAATCGGGCGTGGGCCGGGAAGAGTCGATCGAAGAACTGATGGACGCGACCCAGATTAAAAACGTGCACGTCGAGTTCGATGCCTGACACTTCTCGAGCGATCGACGAGCTTGTGGCGGCAAACCATATCCTGTTCGACCAGGGCGTGGTTGACGGATTCGGACATGTCAGCGTCCGCCATCCGGCGAGCGGCGATCGGTTCCTGCTGGCGCGCAGTATCGCGCCGGCGCTGGTCACGGCCGCGGATATCATAGAGTTCGATCTCGACGGGAATCCACTCGACGCCGGCGGCCGCGCACTCTACCTCGAACGATTTATCCATAGCGAGATCTACCGCGCGCGGCCGGACGCCGGCGCGGTCGTGCACAGCCACTCGCCGGCGGTCGTGCCCTTCAGCGTGGCCAGGGACGTGCCGCTCTGCGCCGTCTGGCATCTCGGCGGAATTCTGGGTGAAGGATGTCCCGTCTTCGAAATTCGTGAGGTCGCCGGACCGGGCACCGATCTGTTGATTCGCAACCGCGCTCTGGGAGCAGCGCTGGCGAAATCGCTCGGGCCAGGACCGGTCGTGCTGATGCGCGGGCACGGCTGCACGGTTGCGGGATCAACCGTGCGTCAAGCGGTGTTCAACGCGGTTTACACGGAGATCAGCGCTAAGCTGCAGTCCGAAGCGATGCGGCTCGGCGCGGTGACCTATCTCACCCGCGAAGAGGCGGAGGCCGCCGCGGCCTGCAACGCCGCGCAGATCGATCGGTCCTGGGAGTTGTGGAAAATGCGAGCGGAGCGGCGCCTTCAGCCCCAGACCTGACGCGCGGTTTCCACGACCAGTTCCAGCTTGCGCTTCTGATCGTCCTCGCTGACCAGATTGCCGACAAACTCTGAAGCGAAACCGCATTGCGGGCTGAGCGCCAGTTGTTCGAGCGCCACGTAGCGGCTGGCCTCGTCGATTCGGCGCTTCAGGTCGTCAATCGTTTCGAGCCGCGCCACCTTGGTGCTGACCAAACCGAGCACCACGGTCTTGCCCTTGGGCACGAAGCGCAGCGGCTCGAAACTGCCGGCGCGCGGCGAGTCGTACTCGAGCAGGAAACGGTCGTGGTTCAGTTCGTTGAACAGCATCTCCGCGATCGCGTCGTAGGCGCCCTCGCGATGCCACATGCTGCGCTGATTTCCGCGGCACAGGTGAATTCCGAAGGTCACGCCGCCAAAGCCGCGAATCAGATCGTTGTCGGCCTTGAGTGAGCGCCTGAAGTTGGCGATCGGATCTTCACCGCGCGCCCGCATCGCGTCGAGCGATGGACCGTCGACGTAGGCGGTGTAGCCGGGCGCGTCGATATGAACATAGCGGCATCCCGCATCGGCGAGGCCCGCGATCATCGCGCGCTCGACCTCGACCACGTCGGCGACGAAATCCTCCATCGCAGGGTAAACCTGCGCGGACTTGGAGAGGTCGACGCGCTGCGAAATCCGATCGGGCCCGATCAACGTAACCTTGACCGGCTTGCGCGCGACCGCGGCGGCGTAGCTGTACTCCTCGAGCACGAGGTTGCGCTTAAGCCGCAGCCGCTCGACCACGCGCTGGCGCTGGACCACGGGCGTTCCCTTGCGGCGATCGTCGTCGAGCGGAAGCTCGAAGCGCTGGAGCGGCTGAGCACCCGCGGTGCGCTGGTCGTAAAAATCCAGCGTCGCGCGCCCGCCGTCGTAGCCCGAAACCGCCTCGCCGAAACTGTCCTGGAAATTGAGCCGGCGAAACTCGCCGTCTGTGACGACGTCGAGGCCGATATGCTCCTGCAAGCGGATCGCGCGATCGACGGCTTCGTTTTCGGCCGCGCGAAACTCGCCCTCGCCGATCTCGCCGCCCTCGTAACGAAGACGAGCGTGCGCCAGCCCGCCGGGCCGCAGCAGGCTGCCGACGACGTCGGTGCGGATGCCGTCGAGCCCTTTCACCTAGATAAACGCGAGGCCGCCGTCGCAGTTGATCGTCTGGCCGGTGATGAACGCGGCGTCGTCCGAAGCGAGGAACGCGGCCACGCCAACCAGATCCGCCGGCGTCTCGTGATGCTTGAGGCATTGCATCTTGAGCATCGCCTCTTTCTGCTCCGGCGTAACGGTCGCGCGCGCGATCTCTGTGTAAACCGGCCCCGGCGTGATCGCGTTGACGCGCACGTTATACTCGCCCAGCTCGCGCGCCATCGCACGCGTCAAGCCGAGCACTCCCGCCTTGGACGCCATATAGTGCGCGTAACCCGCACGCGCCAGCAGATAGGCCGCCGACGAGATGTTCACGATCGCCCCGCTCTTCTGCTCGCGCATCGGCGCGCTGCACGCCTTGCCGGCGAGCCACACGCCCTTGAGATTGACCGCCATCAGGCCGTCCCATTCGGCGACGCTCATTTCCCAAAACGGCTTCATCTGGATGGTCGAGAAAATCGCCGCGTTGTTGATCAGCACGTCGACGTGGCCAAAGGCCTTGAGCGCTTCGTCGACCATCTGCTTGCACGAGGCCTCGCTGGAGACGTCGGTGGTGCAAAAGATCGCGTTGGCGCCGGAGTCGGTGACTTCGGCCAGCACGCCGCGGCCCTTGTCCGCGTTGATGTCGGCCAGCACGACGTTGCATCCCTCATCGCGGAACCGGCGCGCGTACGCGCGGCCGATACCTTGCGCGGCGCCAGTCACAATCACGGTTTTGCCTGCCAATCCGTTTAGAGGCATGGGTCACACTTCCTTTGAGCGATGAGTTGGTTCGCCCGCGGGCATTGTTTGCGGCGCAATGAACGGTCTGGAGAACACTTAGCAATCTAAGTAATTCGCTTATTACCACCGGCGCGGCTTGAGCGTCAAGCCTGTCGCGCGCCGGCTCCAGCTAGCGCGGGGCGCGCGCTTCGATCAGCGCCTTGAGCCGCGCTGGCAGAGCGCTGTGGAATTCCATCGGGACGCCCGAGACCGGATGGCGAAATTTCAGTTCGCACGCGTGCAGCGCGAGCCGCCGCGCAGGATCGGTCTTTACGCCTAATTTGGCGCCGTATTTGCGATCGCCGGCGACCGCATGGCCCAGCGCGGCCAGTTGAACGCGGATCTGGTTGCGGCGCCCGGTTTCGAGCGTAAGCTCGAGCAGCGACCTGTCCTCTTTCGCGCGAAGTACGCGGTAATGCGTGATCGCCAGTTCACCGCCATCCTCCACACGGCGGACCATCAACGACTTGCCTTCAACCAGCCTATCCTTGAGTGTCCCCTGCGCATCGGCCAGCACACCTTCGACGACCGCCAGGTATCTTTTGATGACGCTCTTCCAGTTCCGCTGGAGCGTGGCCTGCGCCGACTCCGTCCTTGCGAACATCATCAGGCCGGAGGTTTCGCGGTCGAGCCGGTGGACGATGAAGACCTGTTGCGCCGGGGTTTTCATCAGCGTCTTCAGATGCGTGTTGAGGATTCGATACGCGGTCTTCTCCTTCTCGCGCTCGGAGCCCATCGAAAGCAGACCCGCCGGTTTCTCGACCACGACCACCGCATCGTCCAAATGCACGATCGCGAGTCCATAGCGTTCAAGTGCAGCACCGGTGACCTGCTTGCGTGCCGTGATAATCACGACATCTCCGGGGGCCAACTCCGTGTCGTGACGGACCGTCGCCTTGCCCTTCACCGTCACTGCGCGGAATCGGAGCAGGTCTTTCGCCTGCTTGCGCGACAATCCGAGCGGCAGTCCGGTCAGATATAGCAGGAGCTCGCATCTGGATGTGACCTGAAACTGGCGGTCGATGGTCAACTTGATCCTCTCTTGTTGATGCTCAGCTTGTTGATGGTCAGCTTTGCTCGTGCGACTCGATCTGACTCCGTGGAGTTTAGCCACAGGCTACGCCGATCGGGAACGCGGGCGATGGCTTGGATTTTGCTGAAGTCGTGTCAGGATCGTCCCTATGAAAGTGCACGCGTTCAGCGATCTCGACCTCGACATCGCACGCACCCGTATCGTGCTGTCCTTGCTGGCGATGCTCTCGCTGTATATCGACCCGACCACGGCGGGCGGCCTATTTCACCTGACTCCGTACGTGCTGGCGACTCTGCTTTGCCATCTGACCTATAGTGTCGGGACCTACTGCCTTCTTGAATCCCAGGTCGGCAGGCGCTGGCTGCTGACCGCCACGACGCTGCTCGATCTGCTTTTCGCGATGGCGATCGCGTACCTGACCGAAGGCCAGACCGGCCCTTCCTATGTTTTCTTCGTGTTTGCGATCATCGCGGTCGGCGTGCGCGCAACCCTGCGTGCGATCATCCATGTCACGCTGTTGGGAGTGGCGCTCTACCTGGTGGTGATTTCCGCCAACAACCGGCTGACCGGCGCCTACGTGATGCGCGCCGTGTACCTGGCGATCGCGGGCTACCTGGTCGGCTTTTTTGCGCAACAGCGGGCGAACTACGAAGCGCGGGTGCGCGAGCTCGAGGCGCAGGCTGAACGGCAGTCGATCGCGCGGCTGCTGCACGACAGCTACGTGCAGTCGCTGGCCGGCGTCAACCTGCGCCTGGAAAGTTGCCGCGAGTTGTTGCGCCGGGGCCGCTCGGACGACGCCTCGCAGGAGTTGAAAGAGCTGCAGCTCGGAGTGAAGCGGCAGTTCGACGAGGTGCGCGAATACGTGCGCTCGCTGGCAGGAGTCGACTCGAACTCGACGCACGAGATTGCGGATATCTCGGCCGATCCGGAAATCAGAATAAACGGCGTGTTCGACGGCAGCAGCCGGCTGGGCGAACGCATACTACAGATAATGCTCGAGGGGCTGCGCAACGCACGCAAACATGCGCGGGCGAGTTTGGTGCGCATCGACGCCTCCGAAATCGCCGGGCGAGTGCTGATCACAATCTCCGACGACGGGGTGGGTTTTCCGCCCGCCGCCGATCCTCCGTGGACGATTGCTTCCCACGTCGCTGAGACGGGCGGCCGGCTGAGCTTCAGCGAGAGTGGTCCGGCCTGCCTGCAAATCGAGATACCCAAGGCCTGAAAGGAGCGCATTCGCTGAACCCATTGCGTTTGATAATCGCTGACGACCACGCGCTTTTCCGGCAGGGGTTGCGTTCGCTGCTGGCGCTGGAGGGCCTCGAAGTAGCCGCCGAAGTCGAACAGGCGAGCGGCCTAGAAGCCGCGCTCGCGGCCAATCCGTGCGACGTTCTGCTGCTCGATTTGCAAATGGAGCAGTGGTCGATGGACCGGATTCCAGAGCTCTCGCGCAAGACGGCGATAATCGTCCTGACCGCGAACGAGAGCGTCGAAACCGGACTGACGGCGCTGCGCCTGGGAGCGCGCGCGATCGTACATAAGCGCTTCGCGATCGAGTCGCTGATCACGGCGATCCAGGCCGTCGCCGACGGACTGGTCTGGATGCCGCCCGCGATGCAGGCCGCCCTGGTCGCGCAGGACAGCCCGGCGGCGAAAAAACTAACTCCGCGCGAATCGGAAATCGTACGCTACGTGGCGATTGGGATGCGCAACGCCGAAGTGGCGGCGCGCCTTTCGCTCAGCGAGAGCACGGTCAAAACTCACCTGACCAACATTTTCCAGAAGCTTGGAATTCGTGATCGGATCGAACTCACGCGGTACGCGATCAAGACAGGCCTGGTGACAGTCCAAGATCGGTGATTGCCTGAAACACGCTGCAGCGCCTGCCCAAGCGGGCGGCATCTGCTCGCCTCGCAAGCAATCCATCCTGCGCGCGTTTCTCTCCAACCGCGCAGATCATCGCGCGCCAGCGCCAAAACCTACGACGTTCGGATGACCGCGCATCCGCCGCCGGTCGTAGCCATCCATCGGCCTCAGGATTCATTCAGCTTTCACGTGGGTATCGGCACATCCATTGCTCTGTAGCGCCCTGATTAAATCGCGTACCCGCAAGTCTCGGCTGACGCCGTCGACCGTGCGCGCGGCGAACCTGAACCCAGCAGGAGGAAACAATCAAAGTGTTCGGCGAAAAAATAACAGGGACTTACGGTTTGTTTCTGGAGAGGTTGCGGGACGCGGACGTGCGCAAAAAAGCGGGCTCGCTGTTGCTCGGAAAGATGATCGGGCTTGCGATCGTCCTCTTCCTGGCCTCGAAATGGTATCTGCCCGCGCAGGCTTACGCGGACACCGCTCCGGCGCTGCCCCCGCCGCACATCAACGCGATCAACACAGTGTGGACGCTGGTCGCGGCCTACCTGGTGTTCTGCATGCAGGTCGGTTTCGTGATGCTGGAGTCAGGGTTCGCGCGTTCCCGTGAGACCGTCAACATCCTGGTCGAGGGAATCGCCGACACCTGTATCTGCGGCATCACCTTCTGGCTGTGGGGCTTCGCGTTCATGTTCTGTCCCGGCACCCCATGGATCGGCACCACCGGCTTTATGCTTCACGGTCTCCCGGCGACCTATGGCACTACGGGCGTGCCGCTGCTCGCGTACTGGGTCTTCCAATACGCTTTCGCGGATACGTGCTCGACGGTGACCTCGGGAGCGATGATCGGCCGCTGCGACTTCATTGGTGACCTGCTCTACAGCGTCGGTGTCACTGGCTTCATCTATCCGATCATCGGTCACTGGGCGTGGGGTCCGGACGGTTGGCTCGCCAACATGACTCCAATCCCATTCCACGACTTTGCCGGTTCCACGGTCGTGCACACCATCGGGGGAACCATCTCGTTGGCCGGAGCAATCGTGCTCGGTCCACGGCTCGGCCGGGTCTTCAAGCGCGACGGCGGTCAGCCGATGAAGCCGCACGATCTAATCATCGGCGCTACCGGCGGACTCATCCTGTGGTTCGGATGGTACGGGTTCAACCCCGGAAGCACGCTGTCGGCGCTCGATTCTCAAGGCATCGGCCGCGTGTCCTTCAACACTACCCTGGCGGCCTGCTCGGCCGGTCTGACTTCACTCTTCTACTCCTACTTCAAGAGCGGGAAATGGGATCTGGCTCTCACCGTCAACGGTTTCCTGGCAGGGTTAGTCGCGATCACGTGTCCCTGCTACTGGGTCGACCCCGAAGGCGCGTTTCTCCTCGGGATCGGCGCGGGCATCGTCGTGGTCTGGGGCATCGATCTACTCGAATACCTGCGCATCGACGATCCGATCGGCGCGGTTCCGGTACACATGGTCGCGGGTATCTGGGGCACACTTTCCCTGGGGCTGTTTGCGGCTGGCAAATACGGCGCGCCTACTCCGTTGGGGGCCGACACGAGCACGGTGGTCACCGGGCTCTTCTACGGCGGCGGACTGGGGGTCCTTAAGGCGCAGATGATCGGAAGCTTCTCGATCACGATCGCGACTTTTATCGTATCGATGGCGCTGATGTACGCCATTCACTATGGCTTCAGGTTGCGTATCCCGACCGAGGGTGAGATCGAGGGACTCGACCTGCACGAGCACGGCTTCCCGGCCTACCCCGAATACGTGGTCACGGGCGAGGACGGATGTCCGAAGACGATCGACGACGTGCCGGTCGGCCGCCGCACCGCGACCAAGCTCCCGCGGATCGGGATGAAAAAGGCCAGCTGAATGTAAGGGCGGGTTGGCCGGCTCCAAGCGGAGCCGGCCAACTCTCATTTCAGGCTCCGCACAAACCGAAACCATCGACGAGCACCGGCTGCGCCCCGCCGGTCCAGGTCGTTCCGGGGTTAATCGTGTCAGCCTGGTCATCCTGCCGGTTCGGGTCATGCCGGTACGCACGGCGGACACCGTGCCGGACGCGGTCCCGGAAGCGGTTCCAGCCTGAATGGGGGGCAACGCGAACCCGGCAGGGTTTCGTCGCTGACGCGTCTCGCTCTATCGCAAGACCGGAATCTTTGCGATCTCGCGCTTCAACCGCTTCGAAGCTTCCCAGCCGTCATAGGCGGCCTGCATCCTCAGCCACAGTCCCGGGCCGTTGCCGCACAACTTTCCAAGCCGCACAGCCATGTCAGGGCTAACAGCCGTTTCGCCGGCGCGGAATAAAATCCCGGTTCAGGCGAAGCCCAGTTCCGTCGCGGCGATCATCTCCAGCACTTCGTCCCGCTTGAGCGTGTGCAGCGGCGCCGAGCGCAGGTCGCGGAAGTAGCGCTCCAGCGGATTGCCCTTGAGATAGCCCTGTCCTCCGGCGACACGAGTCGCGAGGTTCGCGACCTCCAGCATGTTCTCGGCCACAAACGTGCGCAGCGTCTCGATCGTCATCACCTGCCGCTCGCCGTAGGTCCGTCCCGCGGACATCTCGCGCGCCAGACTGTAGATGAGCGTACGGCAGGCCTCCAGCCGATTGTACATTTCGCCGAGCGCGAAGCGGGTCGCCGGCAGACTGCCCACCAGCTGTCCGGTCTTCTGCAACTTGCGCGTCCGCGCGTATTCCAGCACGTAGTTGTACGCCGCCTGGCCAATCCCGACGTAGATCGCGGAGAACGACAGGCAGTACCAGTGCGCCACCTTGACGAATTCCTCGAAGAAGTGACCTTCCTCCCCGATGAGCTGATCCTGCGCCGCGAAAACGTCGCGAATCATGATCGTGTGGCTGCCCGTCGCGCGCATCCCCATCGCGTCCCAGTTTTCGATCACTTCCAGGCCCGGCGCGTCGCGCGGCAGCAGGAACACGCAACCCCCGGATGCCGATCCCTTGTAGTCTTCGAGCGAAGTGCTGATACCGAAGTAGTCCACCACCGGCGAAAGCGTGCAAAAAACCTTCTGGCCGTTCAGCCGATAACCGCCGGGCACCTTGCGGGCCTTGGTGTTGGGCGAGAGGATCGAGCGCGCGCCGCCACCCTCGGTGTAAAACCCGTTAAGCAGCATCTGCTTGCGCCCCACGTTCTCCAGATACAGCCCTTTCTGCGCCGCGGTCATGAATGGCGCGTAGAAGCCCACCGAGTTGAGATGCATGTTGATCGCGAAGGCGGTGGCGCAGCAGCCCTGCACGAGCTGCTCCTGGGCCAGGATGAACGTAAATGGATCGACGCCCCATCCGCCGTGCTCCTTCGGCGTGGTCATCGCCGTGTAGCCGGTTTCCTTCAGGCGCGCGATATTTTCGAACGGGAAGCTGCCCTCGCGATCGTGCTGCTCCGCGCGCGGCGCGAACTCCTGCGCGAGATCCTTGGCAAGAGCGATGATGCGCTGCTGCTCCGGCGTAAGCTCGAGAAACATGGTGAACTCCTGAAACGAGACGTGATCTCTTACGCGCGCGCTATCGCGATCGCCTCGACCTCGATCAGCAGCCCGGGGAAGGCCAGCGCCGCAACCACCACCGCGGTGCTCGCGGGCGGATCATCGCCGAAGATCTCGCTCCGCACCGCCAGCATGTCCATGAACTTCGAGCCATCGGTGATGTAAGTATTGATCTTGACGATATCCTTCAGACTGCTGCCGGCGCTCTCGAGCACGCTCCTGATGTTGTCGAAAACCTGGCGGGTCTGCGCTTTCATATCGCCCTCGCCCACCAGCTTGCCGTTTGGATCGTAGGCGACCTGTCCGGAGCAATAAATCGTGTTGCCGATCTGCTTGCCCTGGGCGAGCGGCAAGCGATCGTCCCACGCCCAACCCGGATCGACGGTCCGTCTTCGAACGGGCGAAGCGGATACCCGGCGCGCCTTGGGCGCACTCGCCTTGCCGCGTCCGCGGCTAACCTGTTTCTTTTTGGCCGGCATATTTCCTCCTGTCTGAATGCTGGAACAGTGGTGCTATAGAAGAGTCGTTATCCTGTAAGTCGAGAAAAAAGGCAAAGATCGGCGCGATTTCCCGCGGCATTGGCGCCGCCCCCTGAAGTAGGATTCTGTCGGACGCCGCGGGCGGCGCGGGAGGTTTCGAGTGAAAAGGAAACTGGTAAAGCTGCCCGCCTATACCGTGCTTGCCGTGTTGTGTGGCCTTGCGAACGTTCAGGCCAGGCCTTCCGCGGCGCTAGCCCAGGCGGGATCGCAGGAAAACTCGCTCGCCGAGGCCTACCGGATCATCGCCTCGAAGCAGTTCGTCGATCTCACCCACTCCTTCGGCCCGTTGACGCCGGTATGGAAAGGGTTCGGCCCGGCGACTTTCTCGGCGGCCTCTGATCCCGAAACGGGTCGGCCTTATACCATCGAGAAGGACGGGTTTCGGGTGTTTTTCTACTCGATGGTCGGGCAGTATGGCACGCACGTCGACCCGCCCGCGCACTTCGACCCCAATGGCGAGACGATGGACCAGATCCCGCTCAAGCAGATGATCCTGCCGCTGGTGGTTTTCGATATGACGCCGATGCTCAAGACGGACCCCAATCACGCGCTCAGCGTCGAGGACATCAAGGCGTGGGAGCATGCCCACGGCCGGGTCCCAGCCGGGTCCTTCGCGGCCGTGCGCACCGACATGTACAAGGATTGGGAGACGAATCAGGAGCGCTTCAAGCGCGCTCCATTCCCGGCGTGGTCTCTCGACGCGATCCGGTTCCTCTACGAGCAACGCGGGATCGTGGCGAACGGTCACGAATCGATGGACACGGACGCCACCGACGATCTCAAGTCCGAGGCCTGGGTGCTCAAGCACGGCCACTGGCAGATCGAAGTGATGGCCAACCTCGACAAGGTGCCGGCGACCGGCGCTTTGATCGTCGTGAGCTGGCCGAAGCCGGAGCACGGCCTGGGCTTTCCGGCGCGCGCGTTCGCAATCCTTCCGTAACCTGGTGCCGTAACCTGGTGCCGTAACCGCGTGCCGCAGGCGTTGGCAAAGTGCTCAGCATGTGGCTAGAAAAAGACACCATAACAGGAGTTGCAGGAGTCAATTGATATGAAAACGGAAAGCCTCGAGTACCGCGACGGCGACGTCACCCTGCGCGGATTTCTCGCGTACGACGATCAAAAATCGGGCCGGCGGCCGGGAGTGCTCGTGATGCCCGAGGCGTTTGGGCTGGGCGTGCAGGCCAAGCGGCGCGCGGAGCGGCTCGCAGAGTTGGGATACGTCGCGCTGGCCGGCGATCCCTACGGCGACGGCCTCCAATTGAGCGATCTCCAGGAAGCGATCAAACGCGCGACCGCCCTGTTTGCGGACCCGGCGAAGTCTCGTGCGCGGGCGCGCGCGGCGCTGGACAAGCTGGCCTCGCTACCCCAGGTCGATCCGAGCCGTCTCGCCTCGATCGGCTATTGCATGGGCGGCACTTTATCGCTGGAACTCGCGCGCGACGGCGCGCCGCTCAAAGGCATCGTGTCGTTTCACGGCGGCTTGCAGACGCAGCGCCCGGCGGCCGGCCAGGTCAAAGCGAAAATTCTGGTCTGCACTGGCGCCGACGATCCGTTCGTGCCGGTTGCGCAGGTCTGCGCGCTCGCCGAGGAGATGACCAAGGCCAAGGCGGACTGGCAGATCATCAGCTACGCCGGCACCGTGCACAGCTTCACCAATCCCGAAGCGGACAAGATTGGCGCGCCGGGAATCTCCTACAACAAGTCCGCGGACGAGCGTTCGTGGAGGGCGATGACGTCGTTCTTCGAGGAGATTTTCGCGCCGGCGTGAAATCGACAGCTGATTCTCAGCCCGCCGAGCGGCGCGCGCCGGCGTCGGCGGACCAGTTGGAGCACGCGATGCACTCCTCGGCGAGTTTGCCTTCCGCGGCTGCGGCTTTGTCGTCCTCGGTCTGGTACGTCGGCTCCTCGGTGCGGTCCGTGCGGTTGTCGCCCTCGCCGGCCCCAGCGTGTTTCCAGGAGTGATCGGCGCTCCATTCGAACGACAGCATCCTGATCGAACCCGGCGTACGCATCGTCTCGAACGCGCTCAGCGTTTCGATCATGATCTCGCGCTGGAGACTGCGGTCGAACGCCTTGCCCGCAGTATGTCCCAGCGGAAAATCAGTGAAGACCGCCCGCGGCGGATTAACCGCGCGCGTGATGTCCAGCGCGCTGCTCATCGTCATCGTGGGAAAGCCGGCCGCCTCAGCGTGACGCGCGATCAGTCCAACGGACTGATGACACACGGGTCAAACAGGCACCAGCAGCGCCAGATCGGCGCGCTCGGCAGCCAGCCGTTCGGTAATCGCGGGGGCCACTTCCTCGCGCACGCGGCGTGACGAATAGATGCCGCCCATGAAGGTGAAGGCGTGTTCGGTTAGCGAACCGATGAATCCCTCGCGCACCAGGCCGCGGAGAGTGTCGATCGGGAATACGACGTTGGGGTCCTTGCGCGCGTCGGTCTGGTCGTAAGCGAAATGCGAGGTGCGCAAATCCTCCGTGCGGACGTCGGTGGGAATGAGCCGCAAGCTCGTGTCGTCCTTGGAGTGAAAGGCCACCTGGCCGTGGCGATAGATTCCACCCGAAGCGATCAGCGCCACGCGGGACTGCGCGAGCGGCTTCCGAAGCGGCTGCCAGGGCGGCGGGTCGGTGTTGTAGACCCATAGGTAGGGCTTGTAGCCCAGCTTGGCGTACTGCCTGGTGATGCTCTTGATGTATTCGACCGGTGCTTCAGCCATTCGATGGGCTCCCGCGGCGATCATTCTAACCAAACCAGTGTTTACATAACAGCGGCATGACAGCGGCATAACACTCATCTGACAGCCTTCGTGCCGGTTAATGCCCAGCCGCGAGTTCGCGGAAGATCAGGATTTTTTGCACCTCGTTGGTGCCGTCGTAGATCTGAAACACGCGTGCGTCGCGATAGAATTTCTCGACCGGATAGTCGTTGATGAAGCCGTAACCGCCATGGATCTGAATCGCCGCCGAGCACACGCGCTCGCACATCCGGGAGGCAAACAACTTCGACATCGAGGCCTCCTTGATGCAGCGTACCTTTTCTTCTTTCAGCGCAGCGGCGTGACGGCACATCTGGCGCGCCACTTCGATCTCGGTCGCCATCTCGGCCAGCTCGAACGCGATCGCCTGATGCTCCGTCAGCTTCTTGCCGAACGCCTCGCGCTCTCGCGCATAAGCGAATGCGGCGTCGAACGCGGCGCGCGCGACGCCGATCGATTGCGCCGCAACGCCGATACGTCCGCTGTCGAGGCCGGAAAACGCGACTTTCAATCCGCGTCCCGGATCGCCGAGCATGTTCTCGGCCGGAACTTCGAGATTCTCGAGCTGAATCTGGCAGGTGTCGTTACTGCGATGGCCGAGCTTGTGCTCGACTCGGAGCACATGGTAGCCGGGCTCGTCGGTGCGCGTCAGGAAAGCGGAAATGCCGCGCTTGCCGGCGGCAGGATCGGTGACCGCGATCACCACCGCGACGGCGGCGGAGCGTCCCGACGTTATCAGCGATTTGGTGCCGTTGATCACGTAGTGGTCGCCGCGGCGCACGGCGCGAGTGCGCAGATTGGCCGCGTCGGATCCGGCTTGCGGCTCGGTCAGCAGCATGCAACCAAGCTCGCGGCCGCTCGCCACCGGGCGCAGGAAGCGCTCCTTCTGCGCCGGCGTGCCAAAATCGCGGATTTTGAAGCCATAGGAATTGCTGGCGCTGACCATGTTGCAGACGCCAGCATCGCCGTAGGCGAGTTCCTCCGTCGCGAGCGCGTAGGAAGTGAAATCCGTGCCGGCGCCGCCCCATTGCTCCGGAATGCATACGCCGAACAGTCCCAGGGCGCCGATCTTGCGGAGCGTGTCCAGCGGCACCGTCGCGTCGCGGTCCCATTGCGCCGCGAACGGAGTGATCTCTTTGCGGACGAACTCGCGCGTCATGTCGCGAATCGCAACCTGGCGCTCGGTGAGCCGGCTCATAAGGACATTTCTCGAAATTCCATCTTCATCCCAGCGCTGTAGCAACGTTGATGATGAATTTCAAAGGTTCACCTGCTGTTGTTAAGCTGCACGGACGAGGCAAGGAAAATGGGCTTTGAAACCATAATCGCGCAGCAAGCGGGGCCATCGTTCATCGTCACGCTCAACCGGCCGCATCGGCGCAACGCCGTGGACCTTCAGATGATGGAGGAAATAATCGCGGCGGCGCGGCAGGCTGAGGACGAGCCCACGGTGCGCGCCTTGATTATCACGGGCGGCAAGGAATATTTCTCGGCCGGCGCCGACCTCAACGACGCGCTCGCGGTCAAATCGCCGGCCGCGAGCGCAGGGTACTTCGGCCGCTGGCATCGGCTCAATGCGACGCTGGAGAAGCTGGGCAAGCCGGTGATCGCCGCGATCGAAGGGTTTTGCATGACCGGCGGCTGCGAGATGGCGCTCGCGTGCGACATCCGAGTCGCAGGCGAGGGCGCGAGTTTCGCCATCACCAGCTCCCGCATCGGCACCGTGCCGGGCGCGGGCGGCACTCAGCGCCTGCCACGTATCGTGGGCATCGCCAAGGCCCTGGAGTTGATGTTTTCGGCTGAAACGATTGCCGCGGCGGAAGCTTACCGCATCGGGCTGGTCAATCGTCTGGTGCCAGCGGGCGGCGCGCTCAAGGAAGCCTGCGCGATGGCCGCGGTCTATGAAAAACGCGCGCCACTCAGCCATGCGCTCATTAAGCGGGCCGTGCGCCAGGGGATGCAAATGGATCTCGCCTCCGGGGTGGAGTTCGAGACCTTCGTGGTCACGACTATCTACGGCACCGAGGACAGGCACGAAGGAATTTCCGCTTTCCTGGAAAAGCGCGAGGCCTCTTTCAAAGGCCGTTAGGCATCGATTCCGACCGCTGACGCGCGAGTGCTTTTTTCAACCGCTGTCAGGAGACGTGAATGGAATTCGCAATCGCATATCCGGCCCGCCCCGACGCGTGGAAGGATCTCGTAATCGCCGAAGACCACGGCTTCACTCACGCGTGGTTTTACGATTCGCAGATGCTCTACAGCGACGTCTTCGTCTGCCTTGCGCTCGCCGCAGAGCACACCAAGCGCATCAAACTCGGCCCCGGCGTTGCGATTCCATCCAACCGCATCGAGCCGGTCACCGCTCATTCGATCGCGACCATCAACCAGCTCGCGCCGGGCCGCGCGATGCTGGGTATCGGCACCGGATTCACCGGGCGCAATACGATGGGCCTGCCGCCGATTCCGCTCGGTCGCTTTCGCGAATACGTACAGAGCTGCCGCGCGCTGCTCCGCGGCGATGAGGTGCTGTTCCACGCGGGCAACCGCGAGCGATGGATTCGCTTCCTGCATCCAGAACGCGGCTACATCAATATCAAGGACAAGATTCCAATTCACATCGCGGCCAACGGCCCCAAGGCGGTCGAACTCGCGGGTGAGCTGGGCGACGGATGGATCACCACGCTCTCGAATCCCGAGCGTATGCGCAATGACCTGGTCCATCTAAGACGAGGCGCGGAGCGCGCCGGGCGGAGCCTCGCGAACTTCCCGATCATGTCGATGACCACGGGCTGCGTGCTCAAGCCAGGCGAACCGGCGACCGCACCGCGCGTCGTCGAGCGGGTCGGTCCGCGCGCGATCGTCCCGCTGCACGCGATGTGGGAGCAATCCGCAGTCACGCCGCCATGGATGCCGCGCGGTTTGTGGGAGCGCTATCGCGACGAGTACGTCGCGAAGATGAAAACGCCCGAGGACCGCCGCTACCTCGAGGTTCACGAGGGACATCTCATCTATCTGAAGCCGGGCGAAGAGAAGTACCTCGACGAGGGGCTCATCCGCGCCACCACGCTGACCGGCACGGCCGAGGAAATAACTGCACGCCTGCGCGCGCTGGAGGCGGCCGGAATCAACCAGGTTGCGATCCAGGTTGTGACGAAAGGGCGCGAAACGATCGAGGAATTCAGCCGCGAGATAATCGCGAAATACTGAGTAGCAATATCCTCGGGTTATCCATAAACAAGCAATAGAGTATGAGCAAATACGATTCACTTCGCGACGGCCGCACCTTCGAATCCGCAAATCCGGTTCAGGTCACGCGCGAGCTGATCGCGGACTTCTGCGCCGCGATCGGCGAAACCAATCCGCTATATACGGATCCTGAAGCCGCAAGTGCGGGGCCTCATGGTGGCCTCGTAGCGCCGCCGTCTCTCGCGGCGATCTTCGGCGACGGTGAAAATATCTTTCAGCATTACCGCGAACTCGACGACACGCGCCGTCTCGCCGCCGGGATGGAAGTCGAATTTGTGACGCCGATTCGTGCCGGAGATTCAATTACGACGGTCTCACAGGTCAAGGAGATTTACGAGAAGACCGGCCGCAGCGGCGCGATGGTCTTCATCGTTATCAGCTCCACGCTCAGGAAACAGGATGGCGAAATCGCGGCGCGCATCGACCATCGCTTCACGAATCCGCTGTAACGCCCGCTATTCCTAATCAAGCTCGGCGGCGAGAGATTTTTCGGCGGGGCCGACGACGCTCGGGTTCGATGCCTGGACTTCGGCCTGAACTTCGCTCGGCAGGTATAGCACGACACTGACCCATGCGAGCGGCGGACCCAGCAGCAGTGCTCCGGTCGCATATAGCCAGGGCACGAACAGCGCCGGGATGGTGCTCGCGCGCGCCGCCAGCGCTACTCCCACGAAACAGGCGAAACCGAAGAAGATCCCGGGAACCAGCGCAAAGAACGGAATCCGCGCAAGGTAGAGCAGACCGAGCGTCATCCCGAAAGCGATCAGGCTGTTGGGGAGTGCGACAAGGCCGATGATCGGGTCAATCGTAAGGGCCAGCGTGAAGAAGATAACGCCGGAAATGGTACCGACGATCAGGGTCGGGTAGAGCTTCCGGATGGCTTCGTTCGGACCGACCAGGAAGGCACCCGCCCAGGTGACATAGGTCGCCCATACCGGCACGTTGGCGAGAACGAAGAGCGGAATGGTGAGAGCTGCAAGCGTAGCGATGAACCATTCCATCGGAATGAAATTCTTTTGCATCGCGCAATCCTCTCTTCGCTCGACGATTCGCGGCGGCCCGTGTGAACGTCAATCTGCTGGCGCGCCGCGCGGCACGCCGGCGTCGTCGATGCTCGCATACCTACGCAGCTTCCCCGTTTGCGTCAAGGGCTCGATTCTATTTCTTCATCAGCGGACGGGTCATGCTTCCCATCGCTTGCGCCGCAGTGACTTTGACCGGGTATTGAGAATAGTTGGCCTTGAGCTCGATCATGTATTGGTCCGGATCGAGTATATATATCGAGGTGCCGAATCCGGTCGCGCCATATAGTTCGCGGACCGGCGAAGCCGTTTCAACCTTGTTCTCCGCCAGATATTCGACGATTTTGTTCATGTCGCCGCGGATCATCAGGCAGAGATGATCGATGCCCCGCTGCGTTCCCTGGCCCAAAGTGGCGCCCGCGGGCAGCACGCAGAGGTCGATCAGGTTGCGGCCGCATCGAAGCTGATAGATGCCGATGTCTTCGATGATCCTTTCCAGGCTGAGCCCAAGTACATCGACGTAGAACGCCAGGCTGCGCTTTATGTCCGTCACCCGCAGGACGGCGTGATCGATTCCGTCGAATTCCATAGGACGTGTTGACATAGCGACCTCCAAATTCTTGTTGATGCCCAATTGTCAGCCATACGTTCGACCGCTTGCCGCCGGAATAATTTATTTCCCGGCGCGACTTCTACTTGAGCGCGACGATCAACTGTTTGGCCCACCCTTCGTCATAAGGGACCGCCAGCCTCAGATTGATCCGCAAGTGTTTGTATTTCCATTGGCCGTTGAGCTTTACGTATTCGTCCTTGTATTGAAGCGCTAACCATCGCGCTTGCTGGCCCGCGCGAAACCTGAAAGGGCCCATGAAGTACCATTCGCCGGTCGCCCGGTCGCCATGGACTTCGACGATTGGATTCATGACGTTGTGCTGCGAGAATTCGATCAACTTCTGGAATCCCTGGAAAAGTTTGCGAATTTCCGCGTGCCCTCTGGCGGTCCCAAACTCGGCGCTCTCCCAGATGCCGTCCTCGGCGAACACCGAAGTGATTCTTTCCGGATTGTGGTCGTCGTCACAAATTTCGCAATATCGAGCCTTGAGCTGTTTGATCGCCTCGATGTCTTCCATGCGGGTCAGCCGCCGCTCGATTCCTTCAAGATCCATTTTTTGTTCCTCCTATGAATGCTGAACTTTTGTTCTATTTAATACCACAAGCTTCCTTGTAGCTGTGATCGCGATCCGCTCCTAATACATGACCCGGTCTGGTCAGCCAGCGGCAGCATCTCTGGGGGCGGGTTTGGATTCCGAATCTCGCTCATGCCATGATGGGCGCGAAGAAAAACCCGGATTTCCCTTAAGACACGCAATTTCACGCTCATGATCAATCGATCTATGATTGGCGAATATCGCGATGCCTGACGCAGGCTCGATGACCACTGCGGCGGCGGCCAGCTCCTCGCGCGTCACGCCACAGGCTGTGGTTGCCCAGCTCACGCGCACCGCAATATTTCTGGTCGTGACGGTGAACCCGGGCGTCGAAAGCCTGACCAGCGTTCGATCGTTGTGCGGAGACCTTCCCAAGCTGCAACGCGCCGTGGGCTTCCGCGACCTCGACGGAAAGCTGTCCTGTGTCATCGGCTTTGGATCCGACGCCTGGGACCGGCTCTTTGCACAGCCGCGGCCGGCCGAGCTCCATCCGTTCCGCGAGATCCGCGCCGCCACGCGGCATGCCGTTGCCACGCCGGGCGATCTGCTTTTTCACATTCGGGCCGAGCGCCACGACCTCGCCTTCGAGTTGGCGGCCCAGATCATGATGAAGTTGGGCGACGCGGTTGCTACCGCAGACGAGGTTTACGGCTTTCGCTATTTCGATGAGCGCGATCTGCTCGGTTTTGTCGATGGCACGGAAAACCCCACGGACGAAGCGGCTATCGAGGCTGCCCTGATAGGTGACGAGGATCCCGCGTTCGCGGGTGGGAGCTACGTCATCGTACAGAAGTATCTGCACGATCTGGCCGGATGGAACGCGTTGCCGACGGAGGTCCAGGAACGGATCGTCGGCCGCACGAAACTCTCCGATATCGAGCTGGACGATGCCGTCAAACCGACCTCCGCGCACAATGCGCTGACGACAATCGTCGAGGACGGCAAGGAGATCAAGATCCTCCGCGAAAACATGGCCTTCGGCCGGGCTGGTCAAGGCGAGTTTGGCACCTACTTTATCGGCTACGCCCGTTCGCCTCGCACCACCGAGCAAATGATGCAAAACATGTTCATCGGGCAGCCGCCAGGCAATTACGATCGGCTGCTGGATTTTAGCCGTGCAGTCACGGGCGGCCTGTTTTTCGTACCTTCGCTCTCGTTCCTCGAGACCGTAACACCCGACGCGCCCGCTGTCGCGGCCCCTGCTCCTGGCGCCTCGGAGAGCGAATCCTCACCGCCTGCTCCGCCGGCAGGCGACGGTTCGCTTGGCATAGGCTCCCTCAAAGGAAAATCCCAGGATGGAAAACGATGAATAACCTGCACCGCGAGCTCGCTCCAATCTCTGACGGCGCCTGGGCTCAAATCGAGCAAGAGGCTGCGCGCACCCTCAAGCGCTATCTCGCGGCCCGCCGTGTAGTGGACGTCAAGGAGCCTGGCGGCACCCGCCTGGCCGCCGTCGGCACGGGCCATTTGCACAATATCGAGGCGCCGGGAGACGGAATCGTCGCCCGCCAGCGCGAGGTAAAGAGCCTGGTGGAGTTGCGCGTGCCATTCCAATTGGACCGCCAAGCGATCGACGACGTGGACCGAGGTGCAAACGACTCGGACTGGCAGCCGCTCAAGGATGCGGCACAGCGGATAGCCTTTGCCGAAGACCGCGCAATCTTCGAGGGCTACGCCGCCGGCGGAATCGAGGGCATCCGCCAGGGGACGAGCAATCCCGTCGCGACCCTCCCCGGCAACGTGGTTGAGTATCCCAACGCGATCGCCGAAGCGCTGAGCCAGTTGCGTCTGGTCGGGGTCAACGGCCCCTACTCGGTGGTCCTGGGAGCGGAAGCCTACACCGCCGTAAGCGAGGCCAGCGATCACGGATATCCGGTGATTCAGCACATCCAGCGCCTGGTCAGCGAGGAAATTATCTGGGCCCCGGCGATCGCGGGAGCCTTTGTCCTTACCACTCGTGGCGGCGACTTCGACTTGCACATCGGCCAGGACGTTTCGATTGGCTATTTGAGCCACTCCAATACGACCGTCACCCTGTACCTGCAAGAGACGCTCACCTTTCTCCTGCTGACATCGGAAGCCGCAGTAGCGCTGACGCCCGCGGCCGGATCGGCACGGAGAATAGACGCGCCGCAGAAACCGGCTGCGCGCTCGCGCTGAGTGACGTGAACGGCGAACGAGCCAGCGTTGGCCTGTCGGCTCATTGGATCAGGTTGGAACGGGCGCGCTCGCCCATCCGCCTTTGGCCCGGATGCTCTTGGCGGGCTTGATAATCTCGTCACCGAAGCGCTGTATCTGCGCCTCGAGCTCCTCGACCTGGCCGAAGCAGTCGGGGATGAGCACCACCAGCGAATAGCCAGCGTCCGCAAAGCGCTGAAGGTCGGATAACACCTCATCCGCGGAGCCGGTGCAGATAGGGCGCGGCTTGCGTCCATGCTGCCGATCGGCTGGAGCCGTGAGGCGTCCCGAGGCGACCGCCATCATGAAGAATTTCGAGAGGTCGCGACCAAGCCGGTCGGCCTCGCGCCGAATCTCGTCCTGCAGCGGCGCGAAGCGATTGGGATCGGCCAGCGGATCGAGAAATATGGGATAAAAGCCGTCGCAGTAACGGATGGCGCGCCGCGCGCCGGCGGGCACCACGCCCCCGAAGATGATCGGCGGCCGCGGCTTCTGAGCGGGCTTCGGATCCATCGAGACGCGGTCGAAATTGTAGAACCGGCCGTGAAAATCCACCAACTTCCGCGGTCCACGAGCGTTTGAAAATCTCGATACACTCGTTAGCCATCGCACCGCGCTCCGCGTACGGTAGGCCCAGGACATCGAATTCCTCCTTCATCCAGCCGGCGCCGACCCCAAGCATCAGACGGCCGTTGGAGAGCAGATCGATGGTCGCGAACTGCCGCGCGTCGCTCAGCGGATTTCGGTACGGGACGATCAGCACGCTCGTGCCCAACTTGAGCGTGGACGTGCCGGCCGCCACCGCACCCATCGTGACCGCAGCATCCAACATATTGTGACGCGCCTCGTATGCGCGCTTTCCGGAGGCATTCGCCACATGCGCGCTGATCGACCCGGTCGGCATGCAGACGTGGTCGGGAAACCACATCGAATGAAACCCCGCCGCCTCAGCAAGCTGCGCAATTCTTACCGGCCGCATCTCCTGCGGCGACGCGCTCTTGAGAAAGAAGTCGTTCTCGTCGCGATAGCCGATACCATGTGTGGTGGCGTAGATTCCGATATCCATCGATGTTTCCTTTGCGGTTGTTCCCCTGCGCCGAGCCCCAGCGCTCAAGCCTTGAAGCCGTCGACGAACTGCTTGCGGACCCAGCCGTCCTCGTACGGTGTAAGAAACAGAATTTTCACTCTGAGACGTTTGAACAACCACTTCCCACCGGCTCTGACATAGTCATCGGTGTAAACTCCCGCCAGCCACACCGCCCTTCCGTCCACCGTGCAGGGTTGAAGCAGCTTCCACTCGCCGGTGGCCCGGTCTCCCTGCACGTTGATGATGGGATTCATGACGTTATGGACGGCAAACTTGAAAGACTTCGAGGCGCCTTTGAAAAACGTCCGGATGGCTTCCCGTCCTTCGAATTTGCCAATCCCGTTGCCCTCCCATATCGCATCTTCCGTGTATAGGGCCGCGATGCCGTCCGCGTCATAGTTGGCATCGCAGTAATGGCAGTACTGATGCTTCAGCTTTTTGATCGCTTCGACGTCCTCAATCAATTGAATCCGTTTTTCCAAATCGTCGACGTTCATTTCGCGCTCCTCCTTCGCTTTTGGCCGCGGGCAGTTTGAGAGCACCGCTAACACGCATCGATGTCAAGAATCCAACGCTTCGGGAGGCGCGCCTCGCCCGGAGTGCGCGCAAACGCACACTATGCTATGGCGGGCTTCAGGAGATCACGGCTATGACTGAAGGCGCATCGGCAAAGTCTCCAGAGTTCGCCGGCACAACGGGAGCCGACGGCCGTCGGAGCGTGGGCACACGCGAGGAACTGGTCCGTCGGGCGGAAGCGTTGATCCCGATGCTCCGGGCACGAGCTGCGGAGGCCGACGCCCTGCGCCAGCTCCCGGCGCAGACCGCGCGCGATCTGAAAGCCTCCGGCATCGCTCGCATCCTGCAACCAGCGCGGTACGGCGGTTGCGAAGCCTCGTTTGCCGGCATGGTCGATATTCTCAGAACGATCGGCCGAGGATGCGGCTCGACGGCGTGGTGCCTCGCGCAATATATCGGCCACAACTTCATGGTGTCCCAGTGGCCGCCACCCGCGCAGGAGGCGGTCTGGCGTGACGCACCCGACAACCTCGTCAGCGGCATCCTCATTCCCCTGCTCGGCCGCGCCACGAAAGTTGCCGAGGGCTACCGCTTGACCGGACAGTGGCCCTTCGTGAGCGGGGTCAACAATGCTGATTGGTGCTTTCTTTCTGGCATGGTGGGCAATGCCGATGGCGGCGCACCCGAGGAACGCTACTTCCTGGTGCCGCGACGGCATATCACGATCGTGCCGACCTGGGATGCGATGGGACTGCACGGGTCCGGGAGCGACGACGTGAAGGTTGAGGAACTTCTCGTGCCCGAGCACATGACCCTGCCGATCGGCTGTCTCAAGGGCGGCGAGACTCCCGGCAACCGTCTCCATCCTGCGCCGCTCTATCGCTCACCGAGTTACATGTGGTTCGGCATTCTGCTGACCAGCGCATCGCTCGGCATGGCCGAAGGAATGCTGACTGACTATCTGCAGGAAGCGAAGAAACGAGTCGCGCTCATGTCGGGCCAGGAGACCCGCAGCTTGATGAGTCAGCAGATCAAGGTGGCGGAAGCCGTCGCTGCGCTGGAAGCCGCGCGGGCCGTCCTATACAGCATGTGCGGCGAAATCATGGCCCTGCTCGAGGCAGGCAAGTTGCCGAGCGACGAGCAACGCACGCGCTATCGAAGCGTCGCCGCGTATGCGGGGAAGCTAGTGTTTGCGGGCGCGAATGCGATCTGGGACGCCGAAGGAGCGCGCGGCGTGTACCTGAAAAATCACATTGCGCGGGAGTATCGGAACCTGTGCACCGCAACCCGCCATGTCACTCACAACTGGGACGGCAACGCGGCGGCGCACGGACGGGTGAAATTGGGTCTGCCCCTGGACAACCCCTCCCTGTGACGCTCACCTTGGCCTGGTGGTGAGGACCGGACAGATCGATCGGCGCACCACCTGTTCGGTAACGCTGCCGAGCAACGTGTGCTTCCTTCCGGTCCGCCCGTGCGTCGACATCACCACCAAGTCGGCGGAGAGTTCCGCTTCAGCCTTGAGCAGGCCCGAGACGGGCGCGCCCGTGCGTACGATGATCTTGTAAGGGACCTTGCCCTTTAGCCACTTGCGCGCGACTGTGCGCAAACTGTCCGTCGCGACCTCCTTGATGTCGGCGCTGAGGCGCGGCGCCTCCACCTTCGGAATGATGTAGAGGAGATAGACGCGCCCCTTGTTCTGCCTGGCCATGCTCACGGCCAATTCCAGCGCCGGAATGGAAATCCGATCGAAATCGATCGGGCAAAGGATTCTTTTGAAGCGGATCTTCATCGCGCGCCGTCTCCGTGCAGGCCGTGTGGGCCTCGTGAGTGCTATTGTAGCGCGTTGCTGGGTCGGGGTATTGCATTACTCAGTCAGCGCGCGACTGCTCCCCAGGCCGGGAATGGCTGTCCTTCCACGATTCCGTACGCCAAAGACCGTCCCATCCAGACGCTGAGAGCCACGCCATGCCCCGAGTAACCACCTGCGACGAGGATTGCGGGAGCTTGCGGCAAACTGCCGATAAGCGGCAAGCCGCCCTGCGGGATCCCTATAGGCCCTCCCCAACGATGCGTGACCTGCACGTCGCGCAGCGCAGGATGTAACCGACGGACCCGGACCTCGAGTCGCGCAAGTGCAGCCGCGGGCTCGGCGGCGTCGAGGTCGAGTTGCTCGAGCTGTTCGGGCGCACCGTAAGTCAGACCGGCGCCAAAAATCATCCGCCGGTCCTGGGTCTGCCGTCCCCAGAGGTACGGAGTATCAACTGTGTAGAAGGGAATGGCAGGCCCAAGCCCGACGTCGTGAAGAGTGGAATCGCTGAGCGGTTCAGTCGCGCAGGCGAAGGTAAGCGAGCTTTCCACCTGGCGAACGCTCGGGAGCAGATGGCTGGTCCAGGCGTTGACCGCAACGATTACGAAACGCGGCCGGATGACCGCGCCGTCCAGTTCGAGCACAGGATGCGGTTCGATGATGAGGCGTCGAACCTCCGCGTGCTCGTGAAGGATGGCGCCGGCGTCGGCCGCCGCCAGCGCGAGTTGCGTGAGCAACGCCATCGGATCCACCGTGCCGCCCGCAACGGTCCTGACGATGCGCACGCCGTGCCCGTCATCTTTCCACGGCAGCGGCTCGCCCTCAGTATCGTCGCGATGCGCTATCTCCCAACAGCCGGGCAGTCTCAGATCGCAATCGATCCCCGCCTCTTTGACCAATTGCGCCAACGTGGGAACGCATCGATCCGCTCCCTCGACAATCCCCCTCGCAGTCCCTTCGAGAACGATTCCGCCGGTTCGTCCGCTGGCGCCGTCTCCCAGGCGCTGTGCCTCGAGCACCACCGCACGGATGCCGCGCCGCGCAAGATGGTAGGCGGCCGCGACGCCAGTTAATCCGCCACCGATGATCGCGACCTCGGGCGTCGAGTTTTCAAGCGGACGCGCCGGAACTTTCATCCCGCGCCACGGCGGTTCACCCCACGGTCGCATCGTCCAACTCTACTGCGCGGCTTCGCTGCGTTGAATGGCTATATGGCAAGGTCGAAGGAAGCAGCTTCGCGCCCCGCCGGCTCGTCAGCTTTGTGCCGAGAGCAATCCCAACCGCATCCGGCCGTACAGTTCACCCGAGGTGTCGAAATCGATGCTGGCGTGCTGAGCGCCGACGTTCACGTTGCGAAACGCGGCCTGAAGCGGCGCGGAATCGTAGACCGCGTGCGCTCCCGAGCCTGCGAACAGGCGCGCGAGGGCGCGCCGGCAAAGCTCGGCCGCATACGCCGCCTGCCACTTGACCCGCGCGCGATAACCCATGTCGGTCGCGCCCTGTCCCGACTGCGCCACCCTGGCCATGAGTTCCGCCAAGTCGTGGATGAAAAACTGCGCGCATTCCACTTCCGCCATCGATTCGGCCAGCCGCAGTTGAGTGGGTCCATGCTCGGCCTTGCGCGCGCCGGTGACGATCGCCCGCCGCTCCTTGGTGCGCTCGACGAATTTCTCCAGCGCGAATTTCGCGGAGCCCAGGATTGCCGCCGGCACCGACCCCGAGAGGATCGAATCCGCCGAGACACGGTAAAGGTTGGTGGCGTGCTTCAAGGTGTTAGGCGACGAGCCCTTCATCAACTCGCGTGTGTCGATCGCTCTGTGCGCGGGCACGAAGAGATCCTTCGCAAGCACATCCTTGCTGCCGGTGCCCTCCATGCCGAGCACGTGCCAGGTGTCATCCACGATGATCTGTTCGCGGGGCACCACCACGTGCACGCCGGGGCCGCCGGTTTCCGCATCCGCGCATCCGAGGATTACCCACTCTGAGCGATCGACACCGCTGCAAAACTGCCAACGTCCGTCGACGCGATAGCCACCAGCCTCGGCAGCGCGCGCTTTGCCCTGCCAGGCTAGCGTGCCCGAGACCAGCCCGTTGCGTCCCTCGCCGAAGACCTCCTCCTGGCCGCGCTCGGGCCAGGAGCCGAGGCAGAAGTGATGCGCCCCCATCACCATCAGGATCCATCCGCTGGAGGGGCACACCTGTGACACCGCGGTTATCGTATCGTACTGGATGCGGAGGCTGAGCTCGTAGCCGCCAACCCGGGCGGGTTGGCAAATTTTGAACAGCCCCGCCTCGACCATCGCCTTCATGCTCTCGGGTACGACGCTGCGGGCCTGGACGCAGGCCTCGGCGTTGGCGGCGAGGGCGGGCGCAATCGCGTCGACACGCTGGGCGATCTCTTCCGCGGATAGTTTCATGATCTCTCCTTGCGTCTTGGCCAAGTCTTTCGGCTTCACTTTTCGAGTCTCGGGCATCGATTAACGAAACATGAGTCGGCTCATCCCTTCGGGTCCGACGGGGTCCGGGAAAGTCTCGCACATAACGATGGACTCGACCAATATCGTCCGCAGCGACCTACCTGTCGCCTGTGCGACTTCCAGGTGACGCCGGTGCTAGCGCCGAGCTTGACCGGCTGCTCACCAGGACAGGGCCAAGGGGGTCGTGCGCGTGCGGGAGAGCACCGCTACCGCTCGCAGGCCATCGGTAAAGTACGAATCGCCGGTGAGGTTGTGGCGCGGCGCTGCGGCGGGCGCGGCCTCCACGCCGGAGACGAAGCCGAGCCGGGCGAGACGGCCGTTGACACGCAGACCATCCAGCACGTAGTTGCGCGCTTCGTCAACGTCGGGATCAATCAAGTGAGTCGTCAGGTTCCAGGTTCTCGGCGTGAAGCGCACGCCGATATCGCGGCTGACCTGGCCGATCCACACCGGTTGGCCGTCAAAGCGAACGCTGGTGGCCCACAATCGCAGGTGGAGGCGCTGGTTGAGGCTTAAGCGGGCGCGTTGCAGCGCGAGATCCTGCTCGCGTCCGCCAAGGTACAGCGGGCTCACCGGAGAGTAGCGGTACTGCGACTCGAGCAGAAATGCCCTGGCGGTCTTCCAGGCGGTGCCGAACGTGAGCGACTCGGTCTCGTCCCACGTGCTCAGGCACTCCTCGATACTGGCGCGGTCGCCCACGATAGCCAGATTGAGGGGGTCGCCCTCAACCGTCCCGCGCGCGTTACTGGTGCAGCGCGGCTGCCGTTCCAGCCAGACCTTGAGCGCCGCCTGGTCGAGTTCTTCGGCCTTGCCGGCTGCTTGCGCGTCCTCCGGCGGATGCGGCAGCACCAGTCCCGGCACCTCGACCGTGAACGGAAAATCCAGCGAGCGGCTGCGGCCGAGCAACCGTACATCAACCTGTTTCACCGCTTCGTCCAACGGGGTGAACAGGAATCCGCTGAACTTCTTCCCGGGCAGGATGACCCCTGTGGGGAAACTCAACGCGCGGAAAAGTTTTTCCAGGCGCTGATTCGCGGCGCGCGCGCCCCAGAGCTTGAGCGGTATCAGCGGAAGCAGCGGAAGGAACAGCCATCCGAGCAGCCCGAATGCCACCAACCGCTTGCCCATCGCAAAGCGCACGAGATGAGCGGCCTCCAGCGGCGTGTAGTAGTCGGGATCGAGTTGGACGCGGTCAAGCCATAGCGGTTCCCCGCCACCGTTCACCACCTCCAACCAGACCGCCTGCAACCCCTGGCGCGCGAGGCGGACGCCGAATATCCGCTCATTCTCCCGGTCGCTCGGCACCGCAACCGTGGTCTCGACCTCATCCTGTTGGCGGGTTTGTGCCCGCGCCAGGAACGAGCGTTCCTCCGGATGCGGTGAGTAGTCGACGGTCAGCCATCTAAGCGGCGCGAACACCCGTTGTGACATGCGATCCGTCAATATCCAGTCCGCCTGATTTTCGGCATCGATATATCACGCTGGGATGCGCGCGCAAACTTATCGAGCAACTAACATAGAGCCGTTGGCGAGCGGGAACGAGCGAGAAGGAGATCGACGGCGACGGCGCGCGCCCGGTCCGGGAAAAAGAATCAGTCGTGCGTTGCTAGCCGAACCGCGCCACTAGTACCCCGACTCCCGAAGGCTCGAGCCGGCATATATGCGTTCCGGGCGCCGGGGCAAGCCGCGCCTGCGGCGAAACGTCCTCAACTGCGCTTGCGCCTGCAAACAGGTAGCCGAGCCGTCCGAGATCGCAGAGCTGCGAATTTTTGCGATCCTTGTTGAGGACCACGAGCGCCCGCTCGGAGCGATCGCGCGACGATTTGAGAAAGGCGAAGAGCGCCGGATTGCCGGAGTCCACCGCGTCGATCGGTCCTTCCTCGTTGAATGTGCGATGCGACGCCTTGAGCCGGTTGACCGCAGTGATATACGCGCTGAGGTCCCACGCCGGCTGCTCCCAATCCTGCGGCCGTGTCTTGACGACGTTCAGACGGCGGCGGAACCCGTACTCGAATCCTATCGGCATCATCACGCCGGTCGAGAACAGTGCTGAAAACGCATAGCGCATCTTGACCGCTTCCTGGTCGCCGCTGAGTTCGGCACCCAGACGCTCGGTGTCGTGGGACTCGGCGAAGCTTATTGAAGGAACGATCGCGCCGCTCTGGCGGTACTGCTGCAGGCACCATGGCGCGGTGAAGTCCCACCACTTGGAACTGTTGAAAATGAAATCGAAGCCGGCGCTTCCGAGCTTGAGCGTGTCCTCGAACGGGCATCCGAGCGACTCGGCGAAGAACATCGCGCCGGGAGCGGAATGCTTGACCTCTCCGATAAGCTGGCGCCACAGCTCGTCAGGCACCTTGTACGCGGCATCGCAACGAAACCCGTTGAACCCGAACGCGGCGAACGCTTTCGCCAGGTCGATCCAGTAGCGCCACAGGCGCTCGCGATCGGGGCTGTCCGCGTTATCGATTTCGTAGAGGTCGCCCCAGGTCACCCAGCGGTCGCCATCCTGAGTTCCCGGATTGAGCGGCTTACCGTCGGTGCCGCGCCGGTACCATTGCGGATGTTCGCGCACGAGCGGCGAGTCGAGAGCGGTATGGTTGATCACGAGATCGATCATCAGGCCCATCCCCGCGCCGTGCACCGCTCCAGCCATCGCGCGCAACTGGTCCTGCGGCGTACCGTCCGCCGGATCGACCAGCCGCGCGTCGATCGCGTAATAGTCTTTTATGGAGTAGAGACTCCCCGAGAAGCCGGATTGCTGGATGGGATTGATAAATATCCAGTTGAATTCCATCGCGCGAGCGCGCGCGATATGCGCGCTCCATTGCGGCATCGGGCCGGACAGGAGCGGAAAGAGATTATAGATTCGCGGCCCTTCATCCCAACCGTGCTGGCCCATTTTGTCACCGCCGCTTGCGCCGCCGGGTTGCGCGCTTGCGAGATTCGGCCGGACCGGCCGGCCAGAGGAACATCAGCAAATCCTTCAGATGGGCGCGCCAACTGGTCCAGTTATGGCCGCCAGCCAGCTCTTGAAAAAAGCATCGGCAGCCGCGAGCCTTGAGCGCCTCGACCAGCACCACATGGGACGGGATGAAGCGCTGCTCGTACTTGCCGACATCGAAGTAGAATGACTGCGCGGCGCGCGCGTCACAGGCCAGATCGAGGATTCGATCCGGGGCCAGCAGAAACGCGCCCGACTGGCTTGCGGCCCTGGAAAACAGATCCGGCCGCGCAAGGGCAAGATAAAGCGAGATCAAGCCGCCCAGCGACGCGCCCATCACGCCGCGCCCCGCCGAGCTTGCGAGCGTGCGGAAGCGGGCGTCGATATGAGGTACAAACTCGGAGACGACGAAATCCACATAGGCGCCGTTCATTCTATACTCGGTCATCCGGTTCACCGGATCGACCATCACCGCGATTAGTGGTGCGACCTCGCCCGCGTGGATCAGATTGTCCAGCACGACCGGCAGGCGCGCGCGGCTCAGATACTCACCGCCATCGTGAACGTAGAGCGCCGGCAATGGCGCGGCATGCGCATCGTAACCCGGCGGCAGGTAGACGTGCACCGCGCGGCGGTTTCCCAGCCGCTCGCTCGCGAACTCGAACTCCTCGACGCGGCCGTGCGGGATGCTCTCGATCGCTTCGAGCTCGGGCGGTTCATGGAATTCGCCGACCACGAAGTAGGAGTTCTGGCCGCCGACCCCGTTGTCGACAACGTTGTGGCACAAGGGGTCGAGCTTCCATTCGCCGTCGACGATAAACTTGTACTCCAGCCGGGCCGGTTCGCTCAGATTCAGGGTGTAATGGAATATCCCGCTGTTATCGATCTGCTCCATAATCGCGAGCTCACCCGTGCGGCTCCATTGGTTGAACTCGCCGGCCACCGCGACACGCCGGGCCTGCGGGTCGTGGTAGACGAAGGTGACCGCGGGGCCGTCGATCATAGGAGAGCCGAGCGTGCGCAGAACTTCAAGGAACCGCGACACCTCCTCGCCTGCGCCGTGCGGGGCCGCTTCGATGCGGCGGCGCCAGTTCTCGAAGGTGGGAGCAGCCTCTTCGCGGGCCATGATCGGCTTAGATGCCGCAGCGGCGGGCGGCGGCCGGGAGAAACTCGTTGCGACAAACGCGCGTCGGCACTATTGTAACAACTGGACGGTGGCGGTCCAGTCACTCATCCGCAGCTTCACTCGCGAGGAAACGTCCATGCACACACGACTGTTTCACGGCGAAATCCAGCCAGGAAAAGAAGAGGAAGCGTGGCAGGTTTTGAACGAGTTCGCGCATCGCGTAAAGCAGCACAAGGGATGCATATTGAACCAGGTTTTGCGCAGCGGCCGTGAGATCGTGGGCGTGACGACCTGGGAGAGTCAGGCGGATCTCGCCGCGTATGCCGACGGCGAAGTTGCGCGCGAGCTGTTCCGCCGGATCACGCCGCTGTTCATGGGAATGCCCACCGCTCGAACCTACGAGGTCAAGCTCAACCTCTGCGACGCCGCCGCGACCCGGCCGGCTTAGGAGGCCCGAGCGATGTTCCAGCTGGCCAAGGTCTGGATCGATAACATTCCGAGCACACACACGGTCGAGATCCGTTATACGTGGTCGAAGCTTGGCGAGCGGGCGCGCTGGGGCGGAGAGGAAGAGGCCGAGGTGATGTCGATGGTGCCGAATACGCAGCCGCCGATGCGCCTGGCGGTCCTGGAAATTCCGCGCTACCTCAATCATAAGCCGAACTATCTTTTGCACTACCGGTTCGGTGGCGGAGGCGAATTCCACGAGGGTTTCAATCGCGATTTCACCGAGGAGATCGCCAGCCGCGAGGTCGAGTTCGTCGATCACGAGGGCCGCATCACCGAAGTCCGGGTGCTGTGGGGCGTCGGCGGATGGAGCGCTCCGAACTGGTCACAGGCCCGGCTTGAGGGTTTGAAACTCGAGGTGCTCGAACATCAGGCCGACCGCGACGCCGAGGGCGAAGGAATGGCCGACGAGGCCATCTACGAGCTGGTGCAGACCGTGCCGCTGCCGCGGCGTTTCGTCGCGCGCGTGTGGGGTCCGAAGGGGGCGGAGGTCGAATACGTCTTCCAGCTTTTGCGTACCAACTCGCCGCTCCCGGATGACGATTTCGCACGGTGGGACAACAATCAGTCGCAGAACTACCGCGTCGTGCTCTGAAGAAGTGCGGATCGCTTTGAGCGACGATGTAAGCGCGAGGTAAGATCTGATGAGGCGGAAGATACTTGCCTGCGGCGTGTGCGGATGGGTGCATTACGCGATGACCGCGCAGGAGAAAGCGCTGAGCGACCGCGCACTGGAGCGCTACAATCTGAGTGCGGCCGAGAGCCGGGTGTACGAATCGTCGTTCCGCCAATGCCTCAGATGTGAATCCCCGGTCAGTGAGTTTCGTGAGGCGCGGGAGCCCGAATTGACGCGCGCCGCGGGACATCTCGTCACGCCGATTCTGACCGACGACGCCTAGCGAAGGGCAAGCATCCCTTGCCGCGAAAGCGCTGCTCGAGCGGCGCTGCTAGGCGTGCGAATTGTCGTTGAGGCGAAAGAGGCGACGCGCGTTGTCGCCCATCACCGCGCGCGCCGCCTGCGGCTCAAGCGAACGCACCAGCGCCAGCAGCCCGTCATTGTAGGTTTCGCGCCCCTCGACGTTGGGTGGATGGCGGCAGTAGTGCGCCGGCCCGTCGATCGAGGCGTCCGAGCCAAACAGCACGTGATCGCCACCAACTTCGGCAACCAGCCGGATCACGACATCCGCGCGGCACCACGACGTTTCGAGATAGAGATTTGCCTGCTCGCGGACGTGGGCGGCAGCCCGCCTGCGTCCCTCCTGCGGGCCCAGGTAGGTGTGGTACATGATAATCGGAACCGACGGAAAGCGTTCGGCGAGGCGCCGGATATGGTCTGGGTCGGCTTCTCCGGGCGCACTGTGGCACGCCACCGGGCATCCGCGCTGTTCCGCTATCGCGATGTACGGGTCGAGCGCGGGATCGTCGGCGGGATAGCCATCAACGGTCGGATGGAGCTTAAGCCCGACCGCGCCGCCGTCCAGGCGCGCGCGGACTTCTTCGAGTTCCGTGCCGCCCGGCCGCACCCATACCAGCGGAAAGATCCGCGCCGCGGCGCAATCGACCTGATCGAGCGCGCGATTGTCGAGCCACGAGCTTATTCCGCACGCCATTCCGGCCGAGGCCATCGCCGTCGCCAGGCTGTGGGCGCCTAGCGCGCCCGCACCGCGGCCGCTCAAATGCATATGCGCGTCGAGCGCATCGAAGCCCGTCCAGAGCCGATAGTTGACGCCGCCGTTGTTGTCCCATCGCTCGCCGTCGGTCACTGCGCAATCGAGCGCGAGATGCGCGTCGAGCTCCGGCACCTGCGCGACCAGGAGACCCCGGCCGGCGGATTCAAGCCGTACCTCCTGGATCGGCTCGCGCCATCCATCGAATCCGTAGTGAAGCCTCAGCTTTGAGCCATTTAGCGCTCCGCGATAGCCGACGTAACGCGCACCGCCTGCTTCCTGCCACCATCCGAGCGGACCCACCGCCGCCACCTCGCCTGTGCGCGTCATCGGATCTCTCTGCTCCTCCTCCTGGACCTCGGTAGGGCGGCAGTCGCCGCGGCTTGGTCGCTAGTGGCCTTGGCAGTACTTTGCATGATCTCGGTATAAATTTGCGAATATTGCCGGTCGCCGCCGCGGCAAATTTCGAAGTAGTACAAGACTGAGTAGTCGCTCACCGGCCGGCCGCTGCGCGGGTCTACCAGCTGGACGGGTAGTTTCAGGCTCAGACGCCGCATTCCGGGCTCGACCAGCGGCATGAAGCGTGTAACCCGGCCGTTGTCCCAGTCGGCGTCGGCACCGGTCGGTACGCACAGGTAGTGGATACTGACCGCTTCAATGTCGTCGGCAAAGTCGCGGTACTCCTTTTCGACTATATGATGATTCATCAACGCCTCCGCGCGGCTGCCGTCTGCCGTTACGGCCCGCCTAGAGCGTATGGACCTGGTAGCCCCAATAGTCCTCCCATCGGTCGGCCGGATTGGGTTGCCACATGTTACCCACGTGCCATCGCTGATGTACCTGCGCGCCCTTGGGGCCACGGATTTTGCCCACGTAGCGACGGGGCATCGGCAAGGCGGCAAGCATTCCCGAGCGGATGCGCGAGAAGTTATCCTTGTCGTCGGTGCCGTAAAACTTATGTGAGCGATAGGGATTATCCTCGCCGTAGTGTGCGATGAAATTCGGCTCCTCGGTCGGCTGGTACTGCGGCGCGTCCCAATCGTAAACGCTCCAGAAGATGCACATTCCGCCTAGGTTGCCCTCACGATCGACGAATTCGACCTCTTTGCTGACGATCTCCTCGGTGTAAAGCGGGCTTACCTCGCGCCTGCCGTGAAGGAAAACCTCGAAGTAGTGATGGAACAGGTAGTTCTCGGCATAGCCACCGGCCTTAGGGTCCGGAATCGAGTCGGGCAAACGAATGACCTTGCGGCGCACCCCGTCATCGGGAACCTGGACGGTTTCGGATTGGGTCTGGACGTAGTTGCCCGACTCGTCGACGGTAGTGCCGCCCATCCCTCGAACCAGCACTCCGCCGCGCGGCATCGCCCGCGTTTCGCGATTAGCCTCCCAATTGGGGAGTTCGCCGAGTGGAGTCCACGTGTAGTGGATATTTACCAGTTCGATTCCCGGTACAGTGTCGACAAACGACCTCTTTATGTAGAAGGAGAACATTGTGCGCTGCCTCCCCGGAGCGCCGGGTGCCGCGGCATGAACGCCGCTTGCCCGGCACACCTTTCTGAGACTTCACTATCACAGTTCGCAAGTTATGGGCAGCGGAGAAAAACCGTCGGTGCTCGCTCATTCAAGCCGGATGCGCCGGCTCAGATCACTTCAGAATCGAATGTTTGCGGCAAAAGTCGGTGGCCAGTTTGGCGGTTAGCGATGGATCCTCGAACATCGGGTAGTGACCGATACCTTTCAGATAGGCGACCTCGGCGTTTTTCAGAAGCTTGGCGGTCTCTTCGACCAGCGGCTTCGGCACCCAGAAATCGTCTTCGCCACATACAACCAGCATCGGACACTCGACCGCGCCGAGCAAAGCGCGCACGTCATGAGTGGCCCAGGCTTCCAGGTCGCCCACTGCGCTGACTTGTGGCCCTCGATGCTGCCAGCGCAACTCCAAACGCTTTTCCGCCGAGCAGTTGCGATTGAGCGACTCGGTCGCCGCCCGCTCGAGCTGATCCTGCCAGCCCGGCCCCCAGGCCGGATGGGTCAGCCCGGTGGGGCTCGGAAAAGTCGGCGAGCGCGACAGGCCCTCCATCGGTATCCCCGCGGCCATCTCGCGCCAATGATGCGCGGCGTAATCGAGCGTGATGTCGCCGCCGATCGAGCATCCCATGATTACGGGCTTCTTCAACCCGAGAGTATTTGCAAACGCGTGAACGAACTCGGCGTGCTCATGGATCGTACGATGCGGCTTCCAGTTCACCGGGTAAGAGCGGAAGTGGCCCGGAAGATCCAGCGCGTAGGCGTGAAAGCCGCGCTCGGCTAGCAAGGGCAGCAGGTAGGTGTATTCGAGTGAGCATGAGCCAGCAGTATGCACACAGACTATCGGATATCCCTCGCCAATCTCGTCATAGAAAATCCGGGTGCCGTTGACTTTGACGTAGTGTCCACGAATATCTTCGGTGCTTGGCATATTCCTAATCCTTCAACGCGCAATTCCGCGCGCGCAATCGCGCAGGACGTAGGCCATTTGGAACATCGCTTCCGTAAGGCGCGCGGCTTCAAGCAGGTTTCCCTCGGTGCGGATTTCGACGTGCAGAGTTCCCGCTGTCGCAAGCGCCGGGTCGTCATCGAAGTACCGCTTGCCGGGAAACGTGAGATCGGCCCACAGCCTTTGCCCGCTGACGAGCAACTTCCAGGACGCTTCGCTGCCGGAAAATTTGAATGTGTAGCCGAAAGGAGGGACGGCCGGCTGATGGTCGATCACTTTTCCCTTGTAAACCTTGAGCCACAGCAAATCGGTCCCGACTTCGAGCAAGACCGATCCGTCGAACCATTGCGCCTGTTCGTTGAAGCTCGGATGCGCGTTGAGCGCGGAAACGAAGCGCTCCTGGAACGCGCGATCAGCCAAAAATGACATGACATTCCTCCGTTGTTGCGCTGATCGGAGAGCTGATATTTTGCATCACCGCCGAGGCCTTCGAGCCCTTGGCGGCGAGTGCCGGCCATACTTCGCGCCGAACGGAAGGAATGTCAAGGATCAGCGCGGCGCTCGCCAAGACATCGCCGAAGAGATACTCTTCGATGCAGGCCGAGGTGGAGCGTTATATGACAACGAAGCATCCACGCCGCTTGCGCACGATGGGACGGCGCGAGTTCATCAGGAGCGGAACGCTGGCAGGCCTTGGAGTCGGACTCGCTACGCTGACCGGCTCCGCGTCCGCGGCGATTCCCACCACCCCCGAAGTCCGCCGCTATGCTCCGCTGGGTCGTACCGGGATGAAGATTTCCGACATCTCGTTCGGTGCGGACCGTCTGTCTCCGGGCCAGGAGGACCTGGTCCACCACGCCTTGGACCGGGGCATCAATTATTTCGACACCGCCGAAACCTATAGAGGCGGAGACTCGGAGACCACGCTCGGCCATGCGCTGCGCGGAAAGCGCGACAAGGTGTTCCTTACGTCGAAGACGCTGGCGGAGCCAGACACTCATAAAGACGCGATGATGCAGGCGCTCGAGGGCAGTCTGCGCCGCCTGCAGACCGATCACGTCGACGTGTACTTCAATCACGCGGTCAACGATGTCGCGCGGCTCAAAAACCCCGAGTGGTATGAGTTCGCCGAGGCGGCAAAGAAGCAAGGCAAGATTCGTTTCACCGGAATGTCGGGCCACGCGGGGCACCTGACCGAGTGTCTCGACTATGCACTCGACTCGGGCAAGTTCGACGTTATCCTCTGCGCCTATAATTTCGGCCAGGACCCGCGCTTCTATCAGCGCTTCCTGGGCGGCTTCGACATGGTTGCGCGTCAGCCCGACCTGCCGCGCGTGATCCAAAAGGCCAGCCAACACGGGGTCGGCGTGGTGGTGATGAAAACGCTGATGGGCGCGCGGCTCAATGACATGCGCCAGTACGAGCGCGACGGCGCGACGTTCGCGCAGGCGGCATTTCGCTGGGTGCTGTCGAACCGCGAGGTCGGCGGGCTCATCGTGTCGATGACCAGCCGCGAGTCGATCGATGAATACCTGGGCGCATCGGGGTTTCGCTCGGTGGCCGCGGAGGATCTGCCGCTGCTCGAGCGCTATGCGCGCGTCAACGGGACTTCGTACTGCAAGCACGCCTGCAATGCGTGCGAGGGAGCGTGCCCGGCGGGAGTCGCGATTGCGGACGTGATGCGCACGCGGATGTATGCAGTCGATTACGGCGACTTGCGGATGGCGCGCGACGAGTACGCGATGATCGCGCGCAATGCTGAGGCGTGCCTGAGTTGCAGCGCCAAGCCGTGCGCGGGCGCCTGTCCGCACGGGCTCCAGATCGACGAGCTTACCGCTCCGGCGCATCGCCTGCTGGCCTCGGGGCGTGACGTGTCCTGATTCCTCGCCGGAGCGTTCTCACGCTGGCAACTCCCAATATCTGACGCGGCTTGGAAGCGGCGGACGCCACTCGAGAGCGCGAGATACCACTTCACCAGGAGGACTCTTCATGCCAGCACGATGGTTCAGCACACTCTGTCTCGCGCTGCTCACGGTCGCACTTGCGTCGGGCGGCGCCTCGGCGCAGTTCCTGGAGCGCAAGACGTTAAGCCTTGACGCGGCGAAAAAAATGGCGGCTGCCGCCGAAGCCGAGGCGTCCAAGAACAAATGGACCATGGCGATCGCGGTGCTCGACGACGGTGGACATCTGATCTACCTCGAGCGCATGGACGGCACGCAGATCGGTTCGATCGAAGTAGCGCAGGGCAAGGCTCGCACTGCGGTGCACTTCAGGCGGCCGAGCAAAGACTTCGAGGATGCGATCGCAGCGAACCACCTGTTCGTTATGACCCTCGGCGATATCACCGCGGTGCGGGGCGGCCTGCCGGTCATGCTCGACGGTAAAACGGTTGGCGCGATCGGCGTAAGCGGCGGAGATCCGGGGCAGGACGAGCAGTGCGCCGAAGCAGGGCTGGCGGCACTCCACTAGTGTCCCGAGTTATAAGTTAGTTAACAAATATTCAGCACCGGCCATTTATCTTTTTGTCATCCTGAGCGAGCGTTGCGCGAGTCGAAGGACCCCGGATCGGAATGAATGCGGCCCCTAAAACTTACTACGTTTATGTACTGGCCAGCATTTCGCGGACTCTTTATGTCGGCGTCACTAACGATCTCGAGCGACGCGTTGCGGAGCATGCTGAGGGACTGACGCCTGGCTTCACGGCCAAGTACCACGTCAAGCGATTGGTATATTTCGAGGCGTTCGGAGAGATCGAAGCCGCCGTTGCGCGCGAGAAACAATTGAAGGGCTGGCGCCGTGCGAAAAAAATCAAACTAATTGAATCGCTTAATTCAAACTGGAATGACCTAGGCAGTGGAGAAGGGCAAAAGAAGGAAGGGCCGGGGTCCTTCGACTCGCGCAACGCTCGCTCAGGATGACAGAAGAGGCAGCACGGAACGGGCCAAAGAACAATTGCCAACGAAAAATTTTATTCAATGAACTTGAGACTCGCCACACTAGCGCCGCTTGCCATGGCCGGCGACATCGCAGGAAAATGAAACGGAAGACGATATGATCCTGCGCCTGGCGCTCATCTCGACCTTCGTCTTCGCACAGACCGCAACGGCATACGCGGCCACCGCCCGCGCCACTATCAACTCCATCGACGTGAACGGCGTTGGACCCGTGATCGGAACTGTGACGTTCAAAGACACGAAGTATGGCCTTCTGGTCACACCGGATATCTCGGGCCTATCTGTCGGCGTTCATGGGTTCCACATTCATGACAAGGGCGCATGCGGGCTTGCAAAACATGAAGGCCAGATGGCAGCGGGCTTCGCCGCCGGCGGCCATTACGACCCGGAACATACCGGCAAGCATTTGGGTCCCTATAACACGGGAGGTCACAAGGGCGACCTGCCGGTGCTGGTGGTGGGAACGGACGGCGAGGCGACGCTGCCGGTCCTGGCGCCTCAACTTACGGTGAAGGACGTGCGCGGCCGCTCGCTTATGATCCACGCGGGTGAGGATAACTATTCCGACGAGCCGGAGCCCTTGGGAGGAGGCGGCACCCGCATTGCCTGCGGTGTCATCGAGTAGCTATTCCTCCGTTGTATGTGGAACCACTGGCGGCAAAACCTTCAATGTCGATGCCAAACTCGTGACCAGCGTCCAAAAGTGCATCGAACAGGTATTGCCCGGCTGAACGCTCGCACATGATCAAATAGGAACGCGCGAGTCCTCCTCGATCTGTCGCCGCCGCCGAGGATTCGGCGAGGTCGTTGCGGAACACCTCCGAGACCAATCTCGCGACCGAAGTGCGTAGCGCGGTATCGTCGGGAGTCGTCGTATCGTCGAAGTTGATGCCACACAGCTTGGACAGAACTTTCGCACTGTCCGCTCCCACGATGCGTATCAGGGCGCGCGCGTGAGTAAGGTCTATGACGGTCGATGGCGCCGCACCGTCACTGGTTTGCAGGATCGCTATTTGAAGGATCGATAGAGGAAAAGGCGCGCCTGGAGCGCCGATCACTATCCATTCCTCGGGGCCCACGCCGGCCACGAGCGCGCCGGATTCATCGCGCCTGACGCGCCCGCGGCCTACACCCAGCGCTCGCGCCACCGCGCTGCTCGTCGCGGTACGCAGGAGAGTCTTTTGACATGGCGTACAGTCGATGAGGCGTAGCGGACTGGTGCTTGGTTTCGCCGATACCGGCCATCCCGCCACCACCACGAAGGGAGGCGCCTGCGTTATAGGGCTTCGTGCGATGGGCAACGTCTCAGCCACGCAGCCGTGCCCCCTTTGGATCGAAGTGGACGCGCCGCTCGGTGACCACCGCCGAAACATGCCGTCCGTCGGGCAAGCGCACGGTGACAGAAGTACCCGCATGCGACAAATCTTCTGACACCAGCGCCATGCATATCGAACGGCGCAGCGTGGGCGACATGCGGCTCGAAGTAATTCGCCCGAGGATCCTGTCGCGGTTGACTATAAGACTCGCCTCGGGCGGCACCAGGGTCGGATCGGCAGGCCACAAACCCACGAGTCGGGAATAGTCACTCCGTTCCGATTGCCACTTGAGTTCAGGCTTGCCGACGAAGTCGGGTTTGGCGAGTTTTATGAATTTGCCCAACCCGAGGCTGAACGCCTGCGTCAGACCGTCGGTATCCTGTCCTACAATGACATGCCCCTTCTCCAGGCGCATGATGCGTTGCGCCTCTATGCCGAAAGGTGCAACTCCGAGATCGCGTCCGCGTTCAAGTAACGTCTCCCACACGTAGAGCCCGTAACCCGCGGGTACGTGCAGCTCATAGCTCAGCTCTCCGGTAAAGCCCAGGCGTAATAGAAGACATCCGTCAACGCCGGCCACGCGGCCTCGGCGCGCTCCCATGTAGACAAACTCCGCTGGATCCAAATCGACATTTTCGGTGACCCGACTGAGTAATTCACGTGAACGAGGACCGGCGACGTTTATCGATGCGAACGCGTCAGTCGCGGACGTCACGTGCACCCGCCCTTCCATGCTTGAGCCCTGCAGCCACGATTCGATCCACTCGCCCACGCCAGCGGCTCCGGATGACGTGGTCGTCATGAAGTATTCATCCGCGGAGAGGCGGGCGGTGACACCGTCGTCAAGCACCACACCGTCATCGCTGCACATCAGTCCGTATTGAGCCGCCCCAACCGGCAACTCGGACCAACTGTTGACGTAGAGAAAGTTCAGCAGGTTTGGAGTGTCAGAGCCCTGCAGCAGGTATTTACCCAGCGGAGTGACGTCGATGATCCCAACACTGGTGCGCGTGTTGGCTACTTCCGCCTGTGGATCGCCGTAATGCTCGGGACGAACCCATTTTCCCGCGACCAGCGGCTGCGCATTGTGTGCTTCGTGCCATGGCTGCATCGGAGATACGTGCTTCGGTTCCGACGGGCGGCCGGCCAGCGCTCCCAGCGTGATCGGCGCGTAGGGCGGTCTCCAGGTGGTAGTGCCGATCTCTTCGATTTTCTTTCCCGACGCCTCAGCCACGATTGCCATCGTGTTGATGGTCTCGAGCTTCCCCTGGGTCGGACCCATCGTGGCGGTGGTGTAGCGCTTCACCAACTCGATCGAGTCATAGCCCTCCGCGACTGCGGAGCAGATATCCCTGGAGGAAACGTCTTCGCACCAATCCACCATTCCGTGAGTTGGGCTCCGGAAAAGCGACGGATGGCCGCGCATGCCAAGTTTCGGGATGGCGGCCGGTCCCGTACCATGGCCCGCCCGAGCGGCCGCCGCCGCGCCGACCGCGCCGGCGTGAGCGATCAACTCCTCCAGCGAGCCGTCGCCCGCAAGACCTCCCGCGGCAAAGACATCGTCCGGCAGATTGCCGCCCGGCACGAAGCGCGCCGCGGCTGGTTCATATTTCGGCTGGTCGCCCGCCATGTTCAGCAGCGAAGTCGGCGCGGTCCATCCGGCGGCGATCACCAGCAAATCGCAATCGATCCGCGAGCCGTTGGTCAACTCGACACGGCGGACTCGATTGCGCCCCAGCGCGCGCACGATCCCTTCACCGCGCCTGGCGTCCGCGACCGCGGCCACCTCGATGCCTGCACGGCGCAAGTCGAGCGCGGCCAAATCACCATCGTCGTTGGCGGTGAAGACTACCGCGCGCGTCCCGGGGCGTACCGCGTAGAGGTTGATCAGGCGGCGCACCGCGCCGGAGAGCATAACGCCCGGCAGATCGTTTCCCTCGAACACATAGGGCCGCTCGATCAGTCCGGGCGCGACCACCAGGACCTTCGCCCGCGCCTTGATCAGCCGTTCCGCAACCTTCGGCCGGCCCCGTTCCACGATTGCGATCCAGTTCCCGTCGTAGCGGCCGGTAACCACTGCGTCGGTCAAAATCTCGATTCCCGTCTGCGCCTGCAATTCCCCGTGGAGTTGCGCGAGCATGCCCAGCGCCTTTTCGTCGCCGTAGCGCAGATGGCCTCCCAGGTGGTGCTCCTCTTCCACCAACATCACCTGCGCGCCCGCCTGCGCCGCCGCCGCGGCAGCCGCCATGCCCGCCGGCCCACCGCCGGCGATCACAACATCGGGATGTGCATAGCGCTTGTCGTAATAGCCATGCTCCGAATTCGGAGAGGTCGATCCGCCCGCGATAAAGCGCCTGAGTAGATGCTCATAGAGCGGCCACCATCGGCGCGGCCACATGAAGGTCTTGTAGTAAAATCCGGGTCCGAGAAAGCGCGCCATCAGCCCAACGATCGACTTCACGTCGAAGCTCAATGATGGCCAACCGTTTTGCGCCGTGACGTTCATCCCCGGTTCGACGAGACGGTGAGCCGCGCGAACGTTAGGCTCGTCGCCGACCTGCATCATGCACGAAGGATCGAGATAGTTGGCGGTGAGTATTCCGCGAGGCCGATGGTATTTGTAGCTGCGCGAGAAGACTGCGTACTCCGCAAGCGGCAAGCGCGGAAACGATAGTGTCTCCCGGGTAAGCAGGAAACGGCGCGCCGTTCCAGGTAAAGGTGAAGGGCTTCGCTCGATTGATGACTTCGCCGCGCTGTGGCGCGAGTCGATGCGTCATCGACGCATTCATCGGCGCCCGCTCGCGCCAGCGCCGGTCTCAGCAGCGTCAAGCTCCGATTTGCGTCCATCATCGACGGCGCGGATCTCGTTGGTGAGCGTGTGGCGCTCGCTGCGAAAGTATCGGCCGCACCCTTCGCGATGGTACCAGGTCTCCGTGATCCATCCGACGCCGTTAGACTTGAAGTATAGGTAGTCGCGCCATTGCTCGGGGGTCGCGCGATTGCAGTCGGGTCGCGACTTGACCTCTCCGCACCAACGAAATTCGCTGGCGTTGCGCGGTCCACAATATGGGCAAGGCACCAATATCATTCAGCGCTCCTATACAGTCATTCGCACGTCTCAGTGTCCGACGGAAGCTGCACCCTTTTCGCCGACCAGTTGACCTTGAGAAAAGCGCGACAGACTGAACGGCGCGATCAGCTCGGGCGTCCTTCCGCTTGCGACGAGTTGCGCCATCGCTTCGCCTGATACCGGACCCGCTTTGAAGCCGTACGTGCCCCATCCGACGTCGACATGAAATCCCTTCGACCGGCGTCACACCCATGACGGGCGAAAAATCGGGCGTCATGTCGCATAGCCCGGCCCATTGGCGCACCAGCCGGACCTTGGCGATGGCCGGCATAAGTTCGAGCACCTGGCCGGCCAATTCCTCGGTGAATTCCAACGAACCGCGCATGGAATATGAGCCGAAAGGATCGACGCTGGCGCCGAAGACCAGCTCGCCGCGATCGGTCTGGCTCACATACACGTGCAAGGTGCCGGAGACGACCACGGCGCCAAGAAAATGCCTGACCGGTTCGGTCACTGCCGCCTGCAGCGGATAGAGTTACGATTGGCAGCGTCACTCCGGCCATCGCCGAGACGACGCTGGCATATCCCGCCGTGCAGTTGAGCACGCGCTGGTGGCGATCTTGCCCCGCGCTGGTCTGACCGCGACGACTCGCCCCTGCTCGACATCGATCCCGGTCACTTCGGTCTTCTGATGGATGTGGACGCCGCAGGCGTCAGCGCCGCGCGCGTAACCCCAGTTGACCGCATCGTGACGAATGATCCCGCCTGGCGCATGGTAAAGCGCGCCGAGGATCGGATATCGCACGTTCGACGAGACATCCAGGTACGGAACCAGCCGCTTGATCTCGCGGGGATCGATGACTTCCGAGCGGACTCCTTCGAGCTTGTTGACCTCGGCCCGCCAGCGCATCGTGCGCAACGAACTATCCGTGTGGGCCAAGGTCAGATGCCCGAGTTGCGAGAACATGACATTGAAGTTCAGCTCGGCGGCCAGTTCTTCATACAGCTTCACCGAGCGATTGTAGAAGCGCACTCCCTCAGGCGTTATATAATTGGAACGAACGATCGCCGTGTTGCGGCCCGAATTGCCGCCGCCAAGGTAGCCGCGGTCCAGCACCGCAACGTCTCTGATGCCGTGGTTCCGGGCGAGATAGTAAGCAGCCGCTAGTCCATGTACTCCCGCACCTATGATTACGACATCATAGGCCGGCTTGAGCTCGTTCGTCCGCCAAACTCGCGGCCAGTCCTCGCCGCTCAGTCCGTGACGAAAGAGGCTCCATGCCGAATAGCGGCCGGGGAGCCGCGGCGCACGCCCGGCATCGTTGCCGCCGTTGCCCGGCCCGGTGCCGCGCCATAGCTTGCCCAAAGCCCATCGTCCGCTTCGCCGTCTACCGCTCTTCAGTCAGAGCCGGATTCGTTGTTCAATCCTGGTATCCAGTTCGTTCCCGCCAACTTGACCTTGGCCATCGCGGCCGCTTCGACATTGAGCGCGACGAGGTCTTCGCGCTCCAGGTGATGGACATCGGATTTGCCGCAGGCGCGCGCCAGCGTGACCAGTTCCATGTTCATCACGTTGAGATAGTTGCGCAGCCGTCGCGCCCCTTCTTCCGGGTCGAGCCGGATTTCGAGTTGCGGCTCCTGAGTAGTAATTCCGACCGGACACATTCCCGTATGACAGTGATGACAATAGCCGGGCGCAGTGCCAAGGCGCTCATAGTCAGTACTCACATCCTGATGCGCGCCGCCGTCCGCGCAGTATCGCGAATTGCATCCGAGCGCGACCAACACCGCCTGTCCGATAGAGACGGCGTCGGCGCCCATCGCCAGCGCCTTCGCCACGTCCGCACCGCGTGCGGATACCGCCCGAGATGATTAGCTGGACCTTACCGACCATCTTCATCTCTTCCAGGGCCTCGACCGCCTCGCGCAGGGCCGGCAGGGTTGGTATTCCGGCGTGCTCGATGAACACCTGCTGGGTGGCCGCGGTCCCGCCCTGCATGCCGTCGATCACGATAACGTCGGCGCCGCTCTTGATGGCCAGCTTGACGTCGTTGAAGACGCGCGAAGCGCCCATCTTGATATAAATCGGGACTTGCCAGTCGGTAATCTCGCGCAACTCCGCGATCTTGATCGTTAGATCGTCGCAACCGGTCCAGTCAGGATGTCTGCACGCGGAGCGCTGATCGATGCCCTCGGGTAACGTGCGCATCGCGGCGACTCGCGGGCTGATCTTCTGCCCCAGCAGGACGCCTCCGCCTCCCGGCTTGGCGCCCTGCCCGACGACGATTTCTATCGCGTCGGCTCTTCTCAGATCGTCGGGATTAAATCCGTAGCGCGAGGGCAGGCACTGATAAACCAGGGTCTTTGAGGCGGCGCGCTCTTCCGCGGTCATGCCGCCATCGCCGGTCGTGGTCGAAGTACCGGCCATCGTCGCGGCGCGGCCGATTGCCTCTTTGGCGCGCGCCGACAACGCCCCGAAGCTCATGCCCGCGATGGTTATCGGGATCGCGAGTTCAACCGGCTTCTTCGCATAGCGCGTCCCCAGCACCGTTTTGGAGACGCACTTTTCGCGGTAGCCTTCGAGCGGGTAGCGCGATAGCGACGCAGTAAGGAATACCAGGTCGTCGAAGGTCGGGAGCTTGCGCTTGGCGCCGAGTCCCCTGATTTCGTAAAGGCCCCGTTCAGCGGCGCGATGTATATACTCGAGCGCACCGGCGTTCAGGGTCGAGCTTTCTTCAAGGTATTTCGATGACATCGCGGTTCGCTCAATATTCCTGATGGGCTTCGGCGTTCCAGTGATACAGTGTGCGCGCCGTGGCTACCCGCTTGAAGTCCTTGGACGGGAACTCGAATTCAGCCCGCTTGAGTAACTGTCCACATCTTTGTGTAGTCCGCCTCGGTCATCGGCTCCTCGCGTGCATCCGCGCCAAGACTATGGATTTTGCCGCGCACGTAAATCACCGCTTCGTACAGAGAGTCACCCAGGTGCGCGCCGGCGTCGCCGCACACCACCAGGTTGCCGGCTTGCGCCATAAAGCCCGACATGTGGCCAACCGAGCCGCCGACCACGATGTCGCAGCCCTTCATTGATATTCCACAACGCGAGGAGCTGTCGCCCTCGATCACCACCAGGCCGCCATGGCCTGAGGCGGCCGTGCACTCCGAGGCGTTGCCTTTAACCCGCACGCTACCGGACATGATGTTCTCCGCCACGCTCCATCCCACGTTGCCGTACACGGTGATATGAGCCCGCTTGTTCATCCCCCCGATGAAATAGCCGGCGTTGCCCCGCACGTGCACCTCGACCGGGTAATCCAAGCCGACCGCGATGTTGTGCATGCCGTTGGGCTTCAGGATCTCGATTACTCGCACGCCTTCGTCGACCAACTCATGATGCAGGTAGTCGTTCAACTCGCGGATACTTATCGTGGACAGATCCAACCGGACGGGCTTCACGCCGCGACCCTCCATACATAGATCTGCTCCGGAAGCGGCTCGAAGATGTTGGCCTCGGCGACTCCTGGCAGATGCGCCAGTGAGCGAAACTCCGAAGAGATCGCCACGTATTGATCGGTCTCGGCGACCACCGCGGGTTTGCAGGCGAAGGGGTCGCGTATCAGGACCATCTGCTGGGCCGTTCCGATCAGAAAGGTGTAAAAGCCGTCGATCTTCTCCAGCGCCGCACTCAGCGCCTGTTCGATCGTGTCGCCCTGCGTCATGCGCCATTGCAGAAAACGGCAGGCGGCTTCGCTGTCGTTGTCGGTTTCGAATTCCAGATTTTCCTCCTCCAGCAGACGGCGCAGGCTGTAGGGATTCGACAACGACCCGTTGTGCACGAGGCAAAAATCCTCGCCCGCCGTGAACGGATGCGCGTGCGCCGGTGAGACCTGCGACTCGGTCGCCATCCGGGTATGGCCGACGCAATGCGTACCTTGCAGTTGGTCAAAGTGATAGCGCCTGGCTACCTCGTCGGGCCGGCCCACATCCTTGAAAAGCTCTATCGAATGCCCCACCGCCAACACTCGCACGCCGTTGCCCGCGCTCGCTTGAGCCATCGCCTGAGCGGCTCGTCCTCTATCGCCGCGACAACCTCGGCGTGGTTGTCACGCATTACGATCTCGGCGGGCGACAGCCGAAATCCTTCTTCAGCGATCGCGCCAAGCCGTTCCACTCGCATCCCTCGCGATCGCTGAAAAGACTGAAGCGGCGCAGCGGCGGTTCCACCGGCCTGGTGAAGACCGCAAGGCCCGCCGAATCCGGCCCGCGCTCCGCCATGCAGTCGAACATCGGAAGCACCAGCTTTCCGAGGGAGGGGCGAAGCTCATTGCTTTTTAACATCAGCCCGATAATTCCGCACACGCAGTCTTCCTCCCCATGGTCTCAATAGAACAACCTCAGTAAACAAGTGAAATGATCTCAGTAGAATTCCAGATACCTTTTCACTTCCCAGTCTGATACATGCCGGTGGTAATCCACCCATTCCATGCGCTTGAGCCGGATGAACTCGGCCACGAACTCCTTACCCAGGGCCTCATGGAACAAGCCGTCCGCCTCGAGCGCATCCAGCGCCTCGGGCAGACTTTGCGGAAGGGTCTTAATCCCACGGGCTACGAGTTCCGCCTCGCTGAGGTCGTAGTGATTGAAGTTATGCGGTTCGCCAGGATCAAGCTTCTGGTCGATGCCGTCGAGGCCCGCCACGATGACTCCGGCGGTGGCCAGGTACGGATTGGCACTCGAATCAATCAACCTCATTTCCAATCTGCCGTAGGGTATGCGGACCATGCAGCTTCGGTTGTTGTCGCCGTACGATATGTAGGCCGGGGCCCAGGTTGCCCCTGAGAAGGATCGTCCCACCACCAACCGCTTGTAGGAATTCACGGTCGGCGCGACCAGCGCCGTCAGGGCCGGAGCGTGGGCCAGGAGACCGCCGAGGAACTGGTATCCCGCCGCCGAGAGACCGAGCTTGCGCCGGTCCGAGCGATCGAGGAAGAGGTTGGGATTCTTCGCATCGGCCAGCGACAGATGCATGTGCATGCCGCTGCCCGTCCGGTCCGACAGCGGCTTGGGCATGAACGAGCTGATGAGCCCCATCTCGCGGCCGATCTCTCCGGCCGCCATCCGGAAAAAGACCATCCGGTCTGCGGTCGTCAGGCAGTCGGAGTAGGTAAAATTGATCTCGAACTGGCCGTTGGCGTCCTCATGGTCGACCTGGTAAACGTCGAAGCCCGCCTTCTGCAACGAACTGACTAATCGCTCGATGAAGGCTCTGCTGCGCGACAACCCTTTGTAATCGTAGCAGGGCTTGTCGAGCCGGTCGGTCTCGTCGGCCGGACCGATCGAGCCGTCGGGGCGCCGGGCCAGGAGCATGAATTCCGGCTCCATCCCGGAATTTAGTGTCCAGCCCCGCTCGCTCAAGCGTCGGACCTGTTCCTTCAGCACGAAGCGGCTGTCGAACGGCCATGGCTTGCCCTTGACCCTGCCGTCGCACACGATCCTCGCGTAGCCGGGTTGCCATGGCACCAGCGTCAGAGTCGCCAGATCGCCGATCGCGAGGTAGTCGGGATCGTGCGGCGCTTGTCCCATGCCCCACAGGGCGAAGCCCGCAAAGCCTGCACCATCCTCTAAGATGACGTCCTCGAAGTGCTCGACCGGGACCGCCTTGGTCTTTGCTACCCCGTGAATATCGACAAACTGTGCGAGCACGAACTTGATCTGGTTCGCCGCGAAAAAATCCCTGGCCTTCTCGCGAGTCATCCCGCCGTGCTTTTTCGAATTCTTGTCCTTTGCTGGCATCGCTCGTACAGCCCTCTAGTTCGGGTTGAATTCCACCGGAGCGCTATTGAACTGCATCGAGCGCGCACAGGTCAACGCGAGCGCACACTACACCGCCCGCTCGGTGGCGTCGGCGATCTCGCTCAGGGTTGCGAACCAGGCGCCGCGCTCCTTCATATGCACGATAAGCTCC
>CAWENP010000013.1:0-102456 GCA_963810495.1 uncultured delta proteobacterium | reverse complement strand
AAGACCATCGGGCTGCTTGCCCTGATGGCGCAGGCAGGCCTGCTCATTCCGGCGCGCGAGGGCAGCCGCATCATCGTCTTTCGCAGCATCTTCGCCGATATCGGCGACGAGCAATCGATCGAGGCGAGTCTCTCCAGCTTCGCCGCGCATATCGCCAACCTGAGCGAGATGGCTGCCGCGCTCCAGGAGCCGGCGCTGGTCATTCTGGACGAGCCCGGCGAGGGCACGGACCCGGTCGAAGGCGCCGCGCTCGCGATTGGCCTGATGACTTACCTGGGACGGCGGCGATGCCTGGTCGCGATCGCGACTCACTCCGCCGCGATCAAGCTTCATGCGTACTCGCGCGCGGGCTTCGAGGCCTCGGCGGTCGACTTCGACGCCGAGAATCTCCAGCCGCTCTATCGCCTCAAGCCGCACACGATCGGGCAGAGTTACGGCCTCGCCGTCGCGGAGCGCTTGGGCCTTCCGGTGGAGATTGTCGCCGCCGCGCGCGAGGCGATGCCCGCCGGTGCGGCCGAAGTGGAGCGCGTGCTCGGCCTGCTCGAGGCCGAGCGTGCGGAGGTGCGGGCCGAGGCCGAGCGCCTGCGGATCGAGCAGCGTCGCGCCGAGGAACGCGCGGCCGAGGCGGAGGAAGCGGCGCGGCGCGCGCGCGCGCGGATCGAGAGCGAGCGCGAACGCGTCGTGGCCGAGGGCAAGTCGCTAATCGCGGAACTGCGGCGCGAAGGCGCGACGCTCGCCGAGGAGATAAGGGCGGGGCGCAAAGCGCAGCGCGAAATGGGCTCGATGCTCGGGCGGGCGGCGGAGCGGGTCGGGCAGATGGCGCCGAGCGCCAACGCTGACGAAAGCGGCGCGGCGCGCGAGCCGCTCAAGGTTGGCGACCGCGTCGAGTTCGGCGACATCCAGGGCGAGCTTATCGCGCTGGAGCCGGGGCGCGCCGTCGTGAGCCGCGGCGGATTGCGGATCGAAGTCGCACCGGAGCGATTGCGCCGTGCGCAGAGCCGGGCCGTGGAGCGCGGCGCGCCCAAGGTCACGGTCAGCGCCGGGCCGGGTCCCGAGGGCGGAGACAGCGAGCTCAATCTTATCGGGATGCGCACTGCGGACGCGCTCCGGCGGCTCGAGGAGTTCCTCGACCAGGCCTACCTGACCAACCGCGCCGAGGTGCGGATCGTGCATGGGATTGGCTCGGGCGCGCTCAAGAAGGCGGTCCACGAATATCTGAGCGACTCGCCGTATTGCGCGGGCTTCCATCAGGCCGACCCGCATCGCGGCGGCACCGGCGCCACGGTGGTGCAGATCAATTTATAGTTCTCGTCGCCTCGGCACACGTTCGCGGTGCGGCCATCCAGGTTCGTCGCCCTCAAACCGTCGTTGCGCGTACGATATGACCGCCCCTGTCGCGCGACGAGTCTCCCCGGTTTGCAAAGTAGCGCTCCCGGATCAACGCCGGGCCGAGGTCTTCGACTTCGCGAAAGCCCAGGGCCGTCAGCTTGGCGTGGAGCGTATCCGCTTCAAACTGGCTTCGAAAAGGCTCTCCCACAGAGGCCACTCGCACGGCAAGCGCCTCGCGGCCGGCATCGTATGCATCATCATATGCATTCCGGTCTTGGCCTGAAGCCGGAGGATTTCGGTAGTCGAACACAACGTGGGCAGTCCCCGGCAGGCTGGCGATGAATCCGAGCGTCGCAAGGACGGCCTGTTCCGTCAGATAAGGCACGACGCCCAGCCAGGTGAAAAAGGTTTGTTGCGTCGTATCGAAGCCGGCGGCGGCCAACCCGTCCGCCAAAGTCTCCCGCTCTAAATCGATCGGCGCGAAGGTGAGCATGCGGGGAACCGGGATCGCAGCTTCGGCGAGTTTATGGCGCTTCCAAGCTTGGGTCGCCGGGTGATCCACCTCGAAGACGCGGAGCCTTTCCCCCAAGGCGGTGCGGTAGGCATACGTGTCGAGGCCCGCTCCAAGCACCACCAACTGGCGGACACCGCGTGCGACGGCCGCCGTCAAGGCATCCTCGGCAAAGCGCGTTCTCACCGCAATGAACAGGCGCAGCCTTCGTCTGGACGGGTCGTTTTCCGCATCGCGGACAAGCGCTTCGGCGTCCGCCCCGAGGATGCGCACGGCCAGCGGATCGGCGAAAATATAACCCCGCTCCAAGACCTGGTGGACGGCGCGATGGGTAGCCGCGCCCAGCGCGGTCCGACTCGCTGGTCCTGACCGCATAGGAAAAGCCTCCAGGCTATTCGCCGTTAGTAGAACAAGTAACTAATGGAACAACTTATTCAGCGCGCCGCCCAGCGGGTTGCTCCCCGATGAACCGCCATTCTTCGAATTGCCGCCGAGGAACTTGTCGAGGTACTTGCCCGCCTGCTTTTGCATCAGATGCCCGGCCGCGCGCTGCGCGAGGAACTGGATATCCGGCTGCACCGAGGGTTTGGGCAACTGCCCGCTGATTCGCACCGGGATGTCCACCTGCTTCTGCTCGTTGGCCAGGTAAACCACGTTCTTTTTCTCGGACATCAGCTCGCGGCTCAGCTCCTGCGACAGCAACAGATGCGCGTTCATGTCGATGTTCTTGTCCAGGTCGAACCATCCGTCGGCCAGCGCGCTGTAATCGGGCGTCGCGGCCTTGATGTCGTGCGAAATAATTTTGGGCCCCTGGATCACGAACGTCAGGCCCAGCTCGGTCAGGCTGGTGTCGGGCGAATTGAACAACGCGGGATGGCGCGCGACGATCGACGGCGTGACCAGCGTGTCGATACCCGGCACGCCCTGCACCTTGCGCAACGCCTGCGCGCCGATATTGACCCCGATGAGCTTGCCGTTGGCGACCGCCATCTGGCCGTTGCCGCTCAGCGTCGGCTTGATCTTGTCGAAGGTGGCGCCGCGGCCCGCGACGCGCACCTGCCCGGTTAGCTGGCCGCGCACCGTGTCGGCTGCCTTGGACTTCTGCGAGACCAACGCCTGTTGCAGGTCGATTCCGTGGAGATTCAGCCCCACGTTGAAGACCGGCTCGGTGCCAAGCGTGGCCCGTGCGTTGCCGTCGAGCGTGCCGCTGAAAGCCGCCACCTTGAGCGAGCTAATCGTCACGGCCTGCCCACCGTAAGTCGCGTCGACGGCGAGGTTGCGGTAGGCGATATTTTGCGCCACGCCGGCGGGCGAAGTCACCATCGCGGTCACCGTCGGTGCGGAAGTCGTACCCCGGACCGTGCCCTTGACCGCCAGTTGATCGAGATGGTCGGCCGCCGCCTCGGGCTTGGGATTGGCGGTCAGCTCGGCCGGCTTCACCACGTCGGCACTGAAGTCATAGCTCGCGCTTATCGGCTGAATCGACTGCGCGTTGACTGTCAGCCTGGCGTGGCCCGAGCCGAGATTGAAAGCCAGCGGGCCGGCCGTGGCGCTGTTGCCTGACATCTTGATGTCGCCGCTCAGTCCGCCCACGATCGAGCGCTTGCCCGGCGGCGTGACTGTCACCGCAGCCAGCGTCACCACGCCGTTGACCTGCGGCTGCTTCTGCACCATTTTGACCGGGGCATGAATCTCGGCCTTGCCTGAGGCGTTGTACTTGCTGAGCGGGACCAGCATCTTGCCCATCGCGGCGAGATCGAAGCGATTGCTGTCGAGTCGCGCGCTCGGATTCTGGCCGAGCTGAATCTGGCCAGCCTTGAGATTGAGGTCGCCGAGCACCAGCGTCGCGGTCTGGATTTCAACCTGCGGCCCGGCCACGCTGTCCTTTCGCGTCCCGGCCGCGGCGACCCTAAGCGGCACGCCCGCCGCCTTGTCGAGCACGCCGGTGTATACGACCTGGTTGCCGCTCAGGTCGGTCGCGAGGTTAAACGCGATCGTCTGGGGGTTGCCGTCAACCTTGATGCTGGCCGTGACGGGATTGGTGAGCTGGAGCTGCGGCGGCAGCGCCTTCGCGATTTGCGGCACCGCCTTGAGCTCGGACATCGTAACCGGCCCGACGTCCAGACTGAATGCCACCGGTACTGCGGTCGTATCGATCACGCCGTTGGTTATCAACGGCCCGACCTTGCCGGTCAACGAAAGATTTTTCTCCGTGCCCAGCGCAGCGAGAGTCAGCTTGATGTCGATCGGCGTGCTGACGCCGAGGTTCTCGACGTCCAGGTTGACCGCGCTCACCGTGACCGGCGCAGCGCCCGCGTCCTGGTAGACGATCGTCCCATCGTCGACCGTCAGGCTCGAGACCGACACACTGCCGAGCGCTCCCGCACCCGCCGACGGTTGTCCCGAGGGCTGTGCCTCGGTAAGCGGCGCGCCTTTAAGCGGCGCCGTCCCGGCCGCCGGCGGCGGCGTGGCCGGCGCGGGAGTCACCTGCTCGCCAGTGGAGGGTTTCTTCCCGATGCTGCTGACGTTCAACTGGCCGCGCTGATTGCGGATGATATGCACCACGGGCTGCTTGAGCGATATCTGCTTGACCTCGACGCGATGGCTCAGCAGGGGCATCAGCGCGACCCGCGCGTAAACGTCGGCGGCCTGCACGAACGGCGTCTGGGAGAAACTGGGGTCGTCCGCGATCGTGACGCCGCGGAGATCGGCGATCACGCCCCATCCGAGGCTCGCGTGGATGTCCTGGACGTCGACCTTGCGCCCGACCGCGTCGCTCGCCTTGCTCAGGATAAGGCCGCGCTGCTTCTGGATGATCCCATTGAGGTTGAGCACGGCGTAGATCACCACCGCGACCACGACCACGACGATCACTCCAACCACAACTATGGCTGCCCGGATGAGCTTGCGCATCACGACATCCTTTCCCGCCCCTGGAGAGATTTCATTCTCCACCGAAGCGGGCGGCTATGACAACGCCGCCGCGCCTTTATGGCTCAGTGTTTTGGGATAGCCGCGTCTGACTCCCTCCCCAGTGTTTTGAGAGGGAGGGATTTGCTTTCAGCTGCGCGAGGCAAAGAACTGCGCCACCCTCGTCGCCGAGCAGCCGGGCGATCGCGCGCTCGAAGGCCGGCTATTCTCGTCGGGACAGGCCGGTTTTCTGTTCCTCTTAGTGAATGTAGTTTCGATTTGTGTCTTGGCAGGGCTGAAATTCTGGCTGTTCTTTAGGAACCCAGAGAAGACAAACGTCAGAAAAGTAACGGCCCTTATCCAGCCCGTCATAGTAGGCACAGCCTACCGCATAGACGATTGCGCCGTTATCCGCTTCGGTCAGATCAGTTCCGGGGAGCACCCCCCAGACAACGGACATCGTGTTGTCCGGAGCCAATGCGGACCTATTATTTTGCTTTTCAGGCCGATGAGATTCGTCGCACTCTGGGTCTTTTGGCGCCGGGTCTCCTGGCTTGGCCAATATCAGGTGGCCCTTTTGGACGAAGTCGCTCGCTATGGATTTCCCAAAATTGCGCCAGCCGACAGCGACGTTCTTAGGTGGAATACCTCTAGTGTCTTCTACTCGAATCCAACTCTGAGGAATCGGTCCGGACCTCGTCGGGAAAACGCCATTAGCCACTATCGCGGGGCGATTTGCAGCTACCTGTTCATCAAGCTGAGCCTTGATGGCCGTTACGGTACTTGTGGCTATTTCCCGCTGCTTATCGAGAATAGCCGTCTGAGTCGCCATGATCCTAGCTTGCGCATCAGCAGTGGTCGCCAATCTGTTGGAAGCGCGATAGGTTAGATAAAGAACCCACAAAGTAAAAGCAGCCAGCGCCGCTGCCGCAATGACATACCCCTTTTGCCAGCGAAGTTGACTCTTACGATTCTGTTGATTTGCGGTTGTGTCACTTACATAGCGGGCGTTTATCTCATCAGCAAAAGCGACCAAATCGCCCAGCAGCGCATTAACTGGTATTTCGGTATTGGCCTCGGGCTTATCGTTTTGGAACCCGGCGGCTATTTCTTTGTTTGGCTCTTTGAGCGCGTCCTTCTCTGCCACCTTTCTCCCCCTTGTTTTTAAGTATGCGCGCGGTCAAAGCATCGAAAATCAACGTCCGCTGGTAGAACGTCGGGCGTTTCGTCAGGGAATTTAGCCAGCACTCAGGTGAACGTCATGGGGAGAATATGCCATGAAACAGAATGGGTGCCGAGTCTCGTAATCGCCCATTTTTTGAGCCGCGGCCAGCGAGGCGGCATCCAGCGAGGCGGCATACACACCGTCGCGAGCATCGCCGTGATGCGCGCGGCGGGAACAACCGGTAGGCTCTACTCTCAATGGCCAAGAGGCGAAAGATTCCATCGCCCTCGCGCGAGGCCCCGACGCCCAAGCCGAAGGCGGAGAAGCCGGCCTTCAGCTCGCCGTTCAAGGATCTCAAGAAGCTGCTTGGCGAGCGGCCGAAGCTCAAAAGCGCTGACAAAAAACCTGTCGAGCGCGCCAAGGCCGTCGCCGCGGCAGTGACGCCGATAGTGGAGTCAGAACCGCCGCCGGTGCTCGACGACGCCGCGATGTTCCGTCAGGCCGTCGACGGGGTGCGCCGGCTGGGCGACCAGCGTCCGGTCCGCGTGGTCCCCAAGCCGGAGGTGACGCTGGAAATCGTCAGCGAAGACGCCGAGGTTCTAGCGCAACTATCGGACCTGGTTTCCGGAGTGGGGACTTTCGAGCTGACCGAGACCGAGGAATACACCGAGGGGACGCGGCTCGGACTCGACCCGCGCCTGGTGACGCGGCTTCGCCGCGGCGAGTTCGCGGTGCAGGCGCATATCGACCTCCATGGGATGATCCAGGCCGACGCCAAGCTGGCGCTCGAGGAATTTATCGTCGGCTCGGTGCGCAAGGGGCTGCGCACGGTGCTGGTGGTGCACGGCCGCGGATTGCGGTCACCGGGCGGGATGCCGGTGCTAAAGCATGCCGCGGCGCAGTGGCTCTCGCACGGGCACATGGGCGGGTACGTGCTGGCGTTCGCTACCGCGCGGCCGGCCGACGGCGGGGCGGGCGCGATGTACGTGCTGCTGCGGCGCGATCGCCGTCGCGCCCGCTTCGACGTCCTGCAAGGCGCCAAACGCCGCGACTGAGTGGAGCGTTGCATCGCGTGAACTTTTGGTTGACTGCCGGCGACCCAACCCCTGCCCCTTCCCGCTGGCGGAAGAGCGCAAAAGTTGCGGAGCGACTTGTAGCGCCACGCCGATAAACCGCCAATCTTCGCGCTACTACCGGTTTGTAGCTCGGTCCCTTTTGGAATAATACAAAAAGAGAAAAGCGGGGTTCATCATGCGGCTAATGCTACTGGTCCTGCCGTTGTTGCTGTTGCTGGGGGCGGTCAGCTGGGCGCAGACATCCTCGCCGATGGAGGCTTCGCCAGCCGCCATGGCCAGCCCCGGTCCGAGCGGGGGCATGATGGGCCAGCCTCCGATGGGTTGGGCGCAGCCTCATCCGCCGCGCTTCGGATATTGCCCGCGGCCTCCACGCGCCGTGCGAATTGTGGCCTTCGTTCTAAGGGCACTACTGGCGCTCTCCGCGATTTTCGCCCTGACGGCGCTCGGCATCTTTCTGATCCGCCGCAGCAGGCCGCGTCCCTGACAACCGAAGGGTCGCAGGCGAGACAACGCAGGAAGATGCTCGGCGATTTTTGCCGGTGCTCCGGCGAGCGGCCCGGCCTTCCGCTTGTGCTCGATCGATGCCCTCTTCAATCTCGAAAAGAAAACGGGGCCGGTTTAACCAGCCCCGTCTCCGGGTTTCACTTTTCACTGCAAAGAGCGAACCACTTGGTCAAATCTTGCCCTGCAGGATGAACGAGATCACCAACGAGTACAGAAACGATGTTCTCTAAGACCGATCTCGCGATTGTCTTCGCCGTGGTCTTAGGCGCTCTGTGCGTGGCTCTCTACCAAGCCTGGATACAGCCGATTCAAGCTATCGTTGCTTTGGTGATTCTGGTCGTGGCCGCGGTCGGGTTGACGATCTTCGCCTGAACTGAAGGCCATTCCTGGCGACGTTAGCGACCGTCCGGTGGCGACTATGGCTTGGGCGTGGACTCCGCCGCAGCCGCCCCGCGGGACGCCGTGGTCAGAGTGGAATTTACGCCGCTGGCGAGCGAACTCATGCTGCTGCCGAGCACGAGGTAACTCCCGTACGCCAAGACGGCGACGACGGCCATGATGAGCGCGTACTCCGTTGTTGTCACGCCACGTGGCTTGCCAACCATAAGATCACATAACTCGGGTCGGCTTTTCTGTCCAGCCAGGAACGAACCTCATTCGAATCCTGAAAAAGCTCCTGGCAGGACGAGACCCGTGCGCGCGCTCGATCGCATTTCTTGGGGGTAGGGGGGAACTGAACCGGCTATGCGGTTCAGTTCGTCGAGCAGCGCCTTGGCGTCTTTCAAGTCGGTGGTGTCGAAGCCCTCGCTGAACCAGCCGTATATCGCGGCGAGCATCGCGCGCGCTTCGTCGCGACGGCCCTGCTTCGCGAGCAGCCGCGCGAGACTCGTCGTGGCACGCAACTCTATTGACCTTGCACTTTGCCCCCGGGCGATTTCGATCGCGGTGCGGAAACATAGCTCCACCTCCGCAGCGTTTGACGGGTTCTGCGCCAGCAACAGCTCAGCTTTGACGTGATGCAGCGACGGACTGCCGAGCTGCTCTCCGGTCTTCGCAACGGAAGCAAATCCCTCCTCTATGGCTCCCGGCGCGAAACAGATACCTGCCGCCTTGCGCGTGTTGGCGGTCCGGCTGTAGTGATGCGCGAGCTTGGCCAGGTGATCGTCGATCCGCTCCTTGAACAGCGCCTCGATCGCCTCACCCGTACGCTCGTGCAGGAGCCGGCGGCGCTCCATCAGCACCGAGTTGTACGCCACCTCCTGCGTGAGCGCGTGCTCGAGCGCCGGGTCGAGAGCACGCGTTTTGGCCTCGACCTTTTCGGACCGGCGGCTGTCGTCGTCCTCGTCGGCGATCTCGAAATAACTCTTCAGCAGCTCGAGCACCGGCAGCCAGGCCGACGCCTTGCCGGTCGAGACCGAATAGGCCTCCAGCACTTTGCATCCCTCCGGGATAGTGCCGCCTTGAACTCATAGACCAGCCGCGACTTGCCGGTGCCCGCCTCTGCGACCGCAGCGACAATCTGTCCGTGACCGCTTCGCGCCAGCTCAAGCGCGCGCTTCAACTCGGCAAGTTCACGCTCGCGACCGACAAATTTGGTAAGCCCCCGCTGTGCCGCGAGTTCAAAGTGTGTGCGTAGCGGTCCCACCCCGGTCACTTCGTAGACTTCGACCGGCTGGCCGATGCCTTTGATCGCGGTGGGGCCTAGGCCACGGAAGCTGAAATAGCCCTCGCACAGCCGCCGTATCGTCTCGCTCACCGCAACCGACCCTGGGGGTGCAACCGTCTGCAAGCGCGCTGCCAGATGCGCCGTCAGTCCGATCGGCGTGTACTCGGTATGGCCGCCGGTCTCGATCGTCCGCACCACCACCTCGCCCGTGCTCACCCCAACGCGCGTCGCGATTGCGGGATGACCCTCCACCACGTGTGTCGCTGCGTGCTCGCGGATCGCCTGCTGCATCGCCAGCGCCGCATGAAGTGCGCGCTGCGGATGGTCCTCGTGGGCGACGGGCGCGCCGAACAAAGCGAAGATGCCGTCGCCGGTCGATTGCGCGACGTAGCCGCCGTAGCGATGCACCGCCTCCATCATCAGGTGCAGCACCGGGTCGACGATCGCGCGCGCCTCCTCGGGATCGAGATCGCGCATCAGTTCCGTCGAGCCCTTGATGTCGGCGAACAACGCGGTGACGGTCTTGCGCTCGCCATCCGCTGTCGCGCGAACCCTCAGCCTGCTCCGGCCTGACCCGAATTTCAGGCGCAGTCGTTATGCCCTGGGAGATTGAACGGCGATATGGCTCGCGCATTATTCGACAAGCGCAGTACCGCAGTCGCCGCAGAATTTCTTACCGACAGGATTCTCGGCGCTGCATTTCGGACAGCGACTGCCAAACGGCGTGCCGCAGTCACTGCAAAACTGTTTACTGTCAGGATTTTCAGAGCCGCACTTGGTGCAACGCATAAATCCTTGCTCGACAAACGGAAGCCAGGCTCCCCTTGTATCACCCGGCCCCGGCAAGGGGTACAGCAAGTTAGCAAGGCTCCGAGCCTCAGGCCCGCGCTACCGTTCAGCACCATTTCCACTGGGAGAGAGAGCAGCTGTGGACGTAAAGTCGATGCGTGCAAACTGCTAGAACGCATGCAAGCCGGCTTTGAGTCCGAGGGGCGCCGCGACTGAGTGAGGCGACGATGCTTCGCGGCGAATGCCACAAACGCAAAAAGAAAACGGGGCCGGTTTAACCAGCCCCGTCTCCGGGTTTTCACTTTTCACTGCAAAGAGCGAATTACGCGGTCAAATCTTGCCCTGCAGGATGAACGAGATCACCAACGAGTACAGGGTCAACGACTCGACGAACGCCAGTCCGATGATCATCGGCACGAAAAGCTGGTTGGTGCTGTTGGGGTTGCGGCCGATCGATTCCATCGCCGAGGCCGCCAGCTTCCCCTGACCCATCCCGCATCCGAGCGCCGCGATACCAATACCGATTCCCGCGCCGAGTCCGATAAGCCCCGCGCGCAGGCCGTCGCCGCCGCCGGCCGCTCCGGCCGTCTGCGCCATCGCGAGCAGCGGGCTCGCGAGTACCATCGCCGCTGCCATCGCGAGCCATCTTCCTAACCGTCCAATCATTTGCGTCTCCTCCTTGTTTGCTCGCGGCCATCAGCCAGGTCCATGGCTCTTTTTTCTCCCCTCTATCCTCTTCCACCCCGCGAACCGGACCGGGCCTGGTCGCGAAATTTACTAACTGAATCTTTCGGCGGGCTTTCGGCTCCGCCGGGACCGCACTTTATTCGTAATGCGAGTGGCTCGCCATCCGGACGTATGAGACCGCCAGGATCACGAAGACCAGGGCTTGAACGATACAGACGATCGAGCCCAGCGCGTAGAAAGCGAGCGGAATGACGAGCTTGGTGAGTCCCGTGAACAGGCCGAGCACCTTGTGATCGGCGAACATGTTGGCGAAAAGACGGATGCCGAGCGAAAACGGACGGAACAGGTTGTCTGCCACCTCGATCACCACGAAGAACCACGCCAGCCACCACAGCGGACCGAGGAAGCTCCGCAGGTAGTAAAGCCCCTGATGCTTGAAGCCCTGGTAAAGATAGTAGACGAAGCAGATGATGGCGAGCGCGAAAGTGAGGTCGGTGTCGCTGGTCGGCGGCTCCATCCCCGGAATCAGGCCGAGGAAATTCGCCGTCAGAATAAACATGAAAAGCGTGCCGAAGAAGGGGACGTAGCGGCGCGTGCCGTGACCCTCGAGCACGCCGGCGACGAAGCCGTCGAGCCACTCGGCCAGAACCTCGGCCACCGAACGGAGCGTGATTCCACTCTCGGGGACGGTTGAGTCGGCCGCGTCCATCAGGGCGCGCCGCGCCAGGAGCCCGAAAACGATCAGGATTCCCATCGCGATCCAGGTCCCGACTACGACCGGGGGAAGGTGTACGCCTCCCGCGATGAGATCGATGAAATTAACCGGATTCAAGCTCTCGCCTCCGCGCCGAGCGCAGACCCTTACGCGGCCCGCGCCGAAACGCGCCAAGTCTCAATAAACATCGCGCCCGGCTGCGTCAAGACGCCGAGCACAAAGCCCGGAACGTTGATGTTGGTGCGGCTTAGGAGCCAAGCTACGACCGTAACAATAAACAGCAATTTCAACGGCGCCGCAATAATCCCGAGCCGGTTCGCGCCGCCGCTTTGAGTGGCGACCGCGATAATCCATCGGCCGACAAACGTCAGCAGAAAAAGATTTACGATCATCACCGCGCCTCCAACCGCGCATCCGAGCGCCGCCGCGGGCGAAACGGTCGCGAGCAGGAGCAGGCTGAGCGCGGCCGTCATCACCGCCGCCGCGCGCTGAATCCCGGCGATCGTCGGAACTGTCCACGTCATGCGATCAAGGATTCTTACGGCAATCAAAGATTTTTGCGACAGGCTAAAGATTTTTACGGCTAAAGATTTTTACGGAAGGACCGCGTCTCGGCGATCAGACGATAGAATCCGAGGAACACGCCGCCCAGCAGTCCGATCAGGGTCCAGATGGAGCCGGTGTGAAAATGGGCGTCGATAAAATAGCCCGCCACCGAGCCGCCGATGATCGGCGAGAAAAGCTCGGCCCCGATAGCAGCATAGCGCCACAGGTTCGGCTTTTCCGCTGACGACTCGCCTGACTCGTCGCGGGGCGGCTGCGGCGGCTGCTCTGACATTCAGGACCTCGTGACGCTCAAGATCTCGCGCCTTGAGCTTTGGCGACCTCGGCCAGCGACTCGCGAACGGCGGCGACAGTTCGATCGATATCGGCCTCGCGATGCGCCAGCGACACGAACATCGCCTCGAATTGCGAGGGCGGCAGGTAAATCCCGCGCTCGAGCATCGCGTGAAAAAATCGCGCGAACATCGCTGTATCCGCATGGCGCGCTTCTTCGGCCTCGCGCACCGCTTCGACACCCAAAAACGGCGTCACCAGCGAGCCAACCCGGTTGATACAGCCTTTTAGGCCCGAGCGGCCGAGCGCGTCGGCCATCCTGTCGCCGAGCCGCGCCGAAACCGCCTCCAATCGCTCGTAAGTGCCCGGCCGCTCGAGAATTTCCAGCGTCTTGAGCCCCGCGCGCACCGCCACCGGGTTACCCGATAGCGTCCCGGCCTGATACACCGGGCCGACCGGCGCGAGCAGGTCCATCAAATCGGCCCGCCCCGTGACCGCGCCAATCGGCATCCCGCCGCCGATCACCTTGCCCAGCATCACCAGGTCGGGCTCGCCGCCAAACATTTCGTGCGCCGTACCGTAGCGCAGGCGAAAGCCGGTGATCACTTCGTCGCAGATGAGCAGCGCACCGTGGCGATGCGCGAGGTCGCCCAGGTGCTTGAGAAAGCCGGGCGCGGGCGGCACCACGCCCATGTTGGCCGCGACCGGCTCGACGATAACCGCCGCAATTGCGCGGGGTTCGGCGAGAAAATAGCGCTCGACCGCCTCCAGCGAGTTGTACCGCGCGACGCGGGTCAGCGCGGCCAGCGCCTCGGGCACTCCGGCGCTGTCGGGCACGCCCAGGGTCATCACGCCCGAGCCGGCGCGCACCAGCAGAGCGTCGCTGTGGCCGTGATAGCAGCCGTCGAACTTGATGATACGCGGGCGGCCGGTCGCGGCGCGCGCGAGGCGAATCGCGGTCATTCCGGCCTCGGTGCCGGAGCTTACCAGTCGCACCTTACGGGCCATCGGGATTGCGCCGGCGATACGCTCGGCGATCGCGACTTCCAGCTCGGTCGGAGCCCCGTAGCCGAAGCCGCGGGCGGCCTGCTCCGTGAGTGCCGCGACGACCTCGGGATGGGCGTGGCCGAGAATCGCTGGACCGTAGGATCCGACGTAATCGACGAAGCTATTTCCGTCAGCATCAGTCAACATCGCGCCTTCGCCGCGCGCGATGAAAAGCGTCCCGCCACCGACCGCTTTCCATGCGCGTACGGGCGAATTGACGGCACCGGGGATGACGGCGGCGGCGCGGGCGAGGAGTGCGGCGGAATTTTTCTTTTCGATCATGTTTGCGATTTCGGTTTCGCTTTGCTCGCTAACATTTGCTGACCAACCAGTCAAACACGCGTAACCGTCTCGTGCAGCAACAAATTACGCTTACACAAAGGCTCCCAGAGCCAACGAGCGCGATCGATGAAAATCCACCCGCGGTGGCGCGATCGCGAGCTCAATTTCATTTTCACGATTCATGAAAAAAATCGCGCGCTTGTGAACATGTGATCGCTTTTGCTTGAGCCATCTCTGCAAAGGGTCTATCACGTTGTCTTCGCCAACACACTTCACGACATGGAAAGCGCCTGTTGCGCGCAAGCCGCCGCGGCGAACGGCGTCAGGATCAAAGTGGCCGCGAGGCGCTCGACCTGCTCACTGGATTTCTTGAATCTTGAGTCTATGACACGGACCGCAGTGGTCCAGGTTGACAGACCATCGCGGGGCGCGGCACATCGGTGTCTGGCGACAGGAGAAAAATTACTTATCAACAGATGTGGATAAAGTTGTGTGTAATTCAGCCGCCAGCCTGCTCGATTCGGCGGGGGATCGCGCGCCTCGGGTGACGGCTCATTGACTTCCTGGGGAGGGGAAACATGGAAGGTTTGTGGCAGAGGACAGCGGACCGGATACGTGATTCGTTGGGTCAAGTTGGATTCGAGACCTGGATTGGACCGCTAAATTTTCTGGGAATGCAGGGGCGAACCGCTACAATCGAAGCTCCGAACCGTTTCTTTCGCGACTGGGTAAGCGATCGCTATCTCGAACTGCTCCGGCAATCGCTCTCGGCTGAAGTCGGACAGTCGGTCGACGTTAAGCTCACGCTGGGGCTGGCCGGCAACAGCAATCTTCACGAGGCGGTACGGCGCACGATGCCGCCGGCTGCCCCCACCGCGGAGGCGCCGCCGCGCGACCGCCATCCGAACCTCAACGAGCGCTACACTTTCGCCGAATTCGTGGTCGGCTCGGCCAACCAGTTCGCCCATGCGGCGGCGCTCGCGGTCGCCAACCAGCCCGGGGTGAAATACAACCCACTTTTCATCTACGGCGGAGTGGGGCTGGGCAAGACGCACCTGGTGACCGCGATCGGCCATCAGCTGTGGGACAGCGGCAAGCGTAAGGTGCTGTTCATGCCGGCCGAGCTTTTCATGAACGAGCTGATAACGTCGCTCAGGCGCGACCGGATGGGCGAGTTCAAGGAAAAGTTTCGCCGCGTCGACGCGCTCATCCTCGACGACGTCCAGTTCCTGGCCGGACGCGAGCGCACGCAGGAAGAGTTTTTTCATACCTTCAACGCGCTGCACTCCGATAAGCATCAGATCGTGCTGACCTCGGACAAGGTGCCGCGCGAGATTCCGGGACTCGAGGAGCGGCTGAGAAATCGTTTCGAGTCGGGGCTTATCGCCGATGTCGCGCCGCCCGATCTCGAGACGCGGGTCGCGATCGTGCAGAAGAAGGCCGCGCACGAGAACATGAGCCTGCCCTCCGACGTGTCGCTTTATATCGCGCAGAACGTCTCCTCCAATGTGCGCGAACTCGAGGGATGCCTGACGCGCCTTGCGGCGCTGGCCTCGATGGACCGTGCGCCGGTGACGGTGGAGTTCACGCGCCAGGCGCTCCACGACCTCATCCGGGTGCAGGACCATCGCCCCGGCGTCGAGGGCATCCAGAAGACGGTTGCCGACTTCTTCCATATCCGGCTGGTCGACCTGAAGTCGAAAAAGCGCACCCAGCACATCGCGTTTTGCCGCCAGGTGGCGATGTACCTGTGCCGCAAGCTCACCGACAACTCATTTCCGGTCATCGGCGAGCACTTCGGGCGCGATCACTCCACCGTGATCCACGCTTACAACCTGATCGCGCGCCGGGTGGGGAACGATTCAGCCTTTCGCATGTCGATCGAAAAAATCGAGCGCGAACTCAAGATCGACCAGCGGGCCGCGTGACCGCCGCTAACAACTCTGTGGAAAAGTCCTCTACAATAGGCACAGTATCGACAGGACGGGGATGGAGCGGCCGGGAGCACGATCGCAAGCTGCAGACGATGCACCGTTTGGTCACCGGCGATCGTGCAGCGATTACGAAGAGTTGGGCCGCTCATCAACAAATTCACAGGGCCTACTGCTATCTTATGATCTTTAGATCTAATTAGATCTTTAAGATCAGAAGAACGCGGCGACGAGAGGATAAATGGAACTGGTAATCGAGCGCGCGGTGCTGCAGAGCAGCCTCGCGCTGGTTCAGGGAATCGTGGAACGGCGCAACACGGTGCCGATACTCGGGCACGTCCTGCTCGAGCCCAACGGCGCCAGCCTGCGCCTGGCCGCCACCGACCTAGAGGTCGGCATCCGCACCGAGATTCCCTGCCGCGTCGACAAGAAGGGCAGCGTCACGCTCAACGCGCGCAAACTGTTTGAGATCGTGCGCGAAGCCGAAGGCGGAGAGGTCTCGTTCAAGTCGCTCGACAACGATTGGGTCGAGCTCAAATGCGGGCGGGCAAAATTCAAAATGATGGGGCTCGATCCCCGGAGCTTCCCGGCGATGCCCAGCCAGGCGCAGGCGAAACCGCAGGGCGACGCGGCCCGCAGAGCGGTCAAGGGCGACCTCACGATCGCCACCCGCGTGCTGGCGACGATGATCGACAAGACCATCTTTGCCGTCAGCCCCGACGAAGCGCGCTACAACCTGGGCGGCGTGCTGGTGGAAGCGGCCTCGACGGGCGTCGCCCGGATGGTCGCGACGGACGGCCATCGGCTCTCGATGATCGAGCGCGAAGCCGAGGGTTTCGAGATGCAGGGCAACGCGATCATCCCGCGCAAGGGTCTCGCCGAGTTGCGCAAGCTGCTCGACCAGGAGGGCGAGGAGCAGGTGCAGTTGATGCTCGACGGGCAGCTCGCGTGGCTCAAGCGCGGCGCAACCGAGGTCTCGATGCGCCTGGTCGAGGGCGAATTTCCCGACTACCGCGGTGTAATCCCCAAGCAATCGAAGTACGCCGTTTCAATTGGGCGCGACACGCTGCTCAACGCGATCAAGCGCGCCGCGATTTTCTCCAACGAGCGCTATCACGGCGTCAAGCTGGGGCTCGCCAGCGGCACGCTGACCGTCTCTTCGACCAGCCCCGAGATGGGCGAGGCGAGCGAGACGATCGACGTCGATTTCAACGGCGAGGAGTTCTCGATCGGCTTCAACGCCGCCTATCTCATCCAGGCGCTGGGCGTGATGCCGCCGGAAAGCGACGCAAGTTTGGGGCTCAGCGACGAGGTCAGTCCGGGTGTGATCAGCTCGTCGGCGGATTCGCAGTTCACCTACGTGGTGATGCCGATGCGGCTGTGAGCTGGCGCCTCGACGCCCGCGATCAGTGTAGGCCCCCGACTCCAACGGCTGATGACGCGGCGGGCGTTTGTTCCGCCCGCCTCGGGGACCACGACGGCGACCCCTTGATGTCTTCGTGAAGCTGCTACAAACGGGAGATCAACTGTCTATCAGGGTGTCATCTACTCGGTGACGTACCGGCGCTGTTAGTCGAGCTGTATTGCTGGCGGTTCTAACTCCGCGCGGACAGCGAGCCCGGATTCCGTAACATACATCATTGTCGACAGGATTGTCCTGGAAGTCACTGTCCGCTCAGGGCGATCGAGGCGCTATGCCGCCGGTGTATCGGCTGGCCGCTGTATCTGGTGGTCTCCAGAAAGCGCGCAGCAATCGTCTTCCGACCACCGTTGCGATGCAAAGTTCACCGTATGAAGCTCGGTTCCACAAGTCATTGTTAAGTCTGGATTGCCGCACACTCGCGCGCACTCAAGATGGCAATCCCGCTTGGAATCGCCTGGGATAGATCTGCGATGACCCATGTACGCGCGGTAATGGCTTGCCCGCCGCAAGTCCGGCGCGCCAATCTGATTGTAGGGCTGGCAGCTTTGGCCAAAGGAGTACGAGCATGGGGAAGATTTGGTACCGGGTCAGGCCGGAAACAGCGGTTTTGACCAAGGGATTCGATCCTCAGTTATCGGTTGGATCGGCCAGGCCCCCGGTCTATCGCAGTTCGACCTATGTATTCTCAAGCCCCGAGGCCGCCGAGCGTGCCTTCGGCATCGTGCTCGGCCGCGTCCGACCGAGCGCCGAGGAAAGCCCGGACCTGATCTATGCCCGGCTCAACCATCCGAATGCTGAGATCCTGGAGGATCAGCTGGTGCCGCTGGAGCGCGGCGCCGCCGCAGCGGCGGTGTTCAATTCAGGGATGGCAGCGATCTTCACTGTCCTGATCGGGTTTCTCGAACAGGGCAGCTCGCTGATATACACCCAGCCACTCTATGGCGGCACCCAGCACCTGATTCACCAGGTTATCGAGCCGCTCGGATTCGTGGCGCGGCCCGTTGCAGCGGGCGACACGCGGGCGCTTACCGAAGCGATAGCAGAGACCGACAATGTGCGGCTCGTCTTGATCGAGACGCCTGCCAATCCGACACTCACCATGACCGATATAGGCGCCGCGGCTTCCGCCGTCCAGGGGCATCCCAAGCGTCCGCTGCTCGCAGTGGACAACACGCTATTGGGGCCAACGTTTCAGCATCCCATCGTTCACGGCGTCGATCTGGTCATTTACTCAGCGACGAAGTTTCTCGGCGGCTTCAGTGATCTTCTCGCGGGTGTGGTGATGGCAGCCGACCCGGACCTTATCCAGAACGTGCGCGGCTTGCGCGCGATGCTCGGCAACATTCTTCAGGCCGATGAATGCTGGATACTCGATTCGCGCCTCTCGACCGTGGCCCTGCGGATGAACCGGCAGAGCAAGAACGCGCAGAGAATCGCCGAACGTCTGGTGGGCCATCCGCGGGTGAAAAAGGTTTTATACCCCTCCCTGTTCGAGGACGCCGAACAAATCAAGATTCGTGATAGCCAAACCGATTATCCAGGCTCGCTGCTGTCGCTCGAACTCGAGGGCGGAAAGAGCGGAGCGTTCGATTTCCTCCGCAATCTGAGTATCGGAAAGAATGCGGTCAGCTTGGGCGGCGTAGAGACCCTGGCCTGTCATCCGATGACGACAACGCACAGCGAGCTCAGTCCGGCAGAACTGGCGGCGGCCGGCATAACTGACGACCTGGTGCGAATCTCAGTGGGGACTGAGCATTGGCGTGATCTGCTCGAGGACTTCATGCACGCCCTGGGCGGCGGATGAGTTGAGCTTGCACTATCGTTAGAGGAACAGATGAATCCCTACGTTTTACTTGCCGACGTGGTGGCCGTGTTCCACGGTGCGTACATAGCCTTTGTGGTGGGTGGTTTTGCGCTAATCGTAATAGGTGCAATGAGGCGATGGCAATGGACTCGAGCCTTCTGGTTCAGGGTCGCACATTTCGGAGCCATTGCATTCGTATGCGTGGAGGAAATCGCGGGCCGGATGTGTCCTTTAACTAGCATCGAAAGCCAACTGCGTGGGGCCGGTGGTGAGACCGAATATTCCGGCGATTTCGTGGGTTACTGGGTGGATAGGCTGATCTTTTTTGACTTTTCACCGCGGGTTTTCATGTTTGTGTATGTCGTATTCGGCCTCTTGGTGGCTGCGGCATTTGTCCTGGCTCCGCCAAAGCCGCCACGTCGGCGGAGACGCGCCTAGTCGCGCGCAATTCCCACCATCGCGATTTCCTGCCGCCGCGCGATTTCGATTGCCTGGCGCAAGCACGACTCGCCCTCGCTACTGCTCGCACCATCACGCGCGTCGAGCAGTTCGCCGTTCACTCGATACAGCTCGGCCTCGTCCACGCGCTCACCAGAGCGCTTGCCGCGCCCTTCCTAACGCGACAAACAGAGCCGCAAGCGCGAAAAGCGATATTCGAGAGCTATTCATAGCCTCTATGGTTCGCAGCCCGCGTCGAGCAAACGAACAAAGCGGATCCGAGCCACCCTCAGAATGCCAAATGCCAGACCGCGTGGCCTTCCAGCTTCTGACAAATTAGGTTTGGCCAATCTATGTGCGCACCGAAGGCAGCTTGCAACAGAGCAATCGCCCGCTCACATAAGCGGGTACGCCCTTTCCGGTTTGCCGGTTCGCCGGTTCGCGACTCGTCTACAGTCAGTCAGGCGCTTTGAACCGGCTATGCGTTCAGCTCGTCGAGCAGCGCCCTGGGATTCGTGAGATCGGCCGCCAAAGCCCCGGTTTCTCGTATTCCCTCATACAAATCTGGCCGGGGCGAGGCTATCGCGCGGATTGCCGTGGACGGGCTTGTCCGGCGTCGCAGCCGCGCTAGATGAACCCTCCGGCTATAGCGCACTCTTCGCACAGATAACTTTCCCCAAAGAATACGAAGTCGTGCTTGAGCCAGCCCTCAAGTGACGATCTTTCTATTTCGCCTCGACGCAGCTTCAGGCGCTTCGGACGTAGAATGACAGAACAGTCGGGCCGCCTTCGGCACAATCTACACACGATTCTGCTACGAGGCCCAAATTGAGGGAGATCCTGACGAAACACCAGAAATTCAGAGGACGGTAGCGGAGCGGAACGAGTTGGCGTCGTCGAAACTTGCGGGTTCCGTTTGAAAGAGAAATTAGACCCTGAATCTGGTGCGACGACAGGGACCAGGCGTTTTCGCAGCTCTTCGAGGCTTGGGATCATAATCACCTGTTCCTATGAACCGTTCTTTGGTCCTTCAAGGACCAAAAATACCACGATCCATCGCTCCGCAGCCGCGCCAACGTTGGCTGCACGCCAGGTCCCCCGGGGCGAACTTATCGCTACAACTCTTTACTTGAGCATACGGCGTGCCATTAGCTAATTTTGCCTTTCCTTTTCGAAGGCAGTCCGCACGAAGCACGGTCGACAGAAGTCGTCGCAGTAACGCAACGCGCCCATACACTCAGCGAGTCGGGCGGGTAGAAAATCTGCCGTGCCATAAACGGACGCGGCCCCCGACGGATGAGCAGCAATCAAAATTTTCGCGATAGGACATCCTAATGAAAGCCCTTCGTACCATGTCAAAGCAAAAACTATTGCGCGGCGTAAATCTGTGCCTCAACTACCATTCCAGGACATTGCCGATGAGGCCCGCGATTACCAGCTTGCGTTGCGAGGCAATCAGGTCGCGGCCTCCACCTCGGCCAGGCCCATCTTCGTTATGGCAACCACCAGCTCGTCCAACCCCTCCCAGGTTTGCGCGTCGATTGTTTGGCAAATATCGCGAGCATAGCTTGGCGAGCGAGCGATTTATATGTCGCCCATCGGCCGCTGTCACACTCCAATCTTCGGCTGTGACGTCCTAAGATGAAACCGCCAAGTCGGCGAAGGCTTTACGCCTCGTCGCACCGAAGGGTAGGGTAAGGGGACCTGAAAAAAGTCGATCCGGAAACCGTCAGAATCGGAGGCATCTATGGAGCGTCCATACGACCGCTCTGCCGAGGATCTCGGCAATATAGTCGCGCTGGAACATGTTAATGTCACTGTTCCTGACCAGGAAAGTGCGACGATTTTTTATGTGACTGGCCTCGGGTTGACGCGCGATCCGTTCCTGATGACCGGTACCATCAATATGTGGATCAATATCGGCCGCAGCCAATTTCACCTGCCTGGGGGCGAACCGCAGGTGCTACGCGGACATGTCGGCATCGTAATACCGAACCGGGAAGCACTCGTACAACGCTTGACCAAGGTGCGCAAGCATCTCGAAGGCACCCGTTTCGACTTTCACGAGCGCGACGCTTACGTTGAGACGACCTGCCCATGGGGCAATCGCATCCGGTGCTATGAACCCGATCAGCGCTTCGGACCCATAACGTTGGGTATTTCCTATGTGGAATTCGATGTACCTGTGCAAACTGTCGAAGGGATTGTCCGCTTCTATCAGCAGATCATCAGGACGCCTGCGGTAGTGGTCGAAGACGTTCAGGGACGTCACGCTTGCGTTTCAGTCGGCATCGGGCAGCACCTTCTTTTTCGCGAGACCGATCAACCGCTGCCCCCCTATGACGGCCATCATATCCAGGTCTATGTCGCTGACTTCTCGGGCCCGTATCAGCAACTGTTGAAGCGCGGACTAGTCAGTGAAGAGAGCGACCAGCATCAGTACCGCTTCAAGAACATTGTCGATCCCTACGGCGGGAAGGTCCTGTTCACGATCGAGCACGAAGTCCGCAGCATGAAGCATCCGATCTACATGCGGCCGCTCGTAAACCGCAATCCGGCACAAAGCAATATCAACTATGCGCCCGGATTTGACGCGTGGACTTGGGGCATGCCGCACACGGATTGAGGCGGCGCGTCGTACAGACCAGCGGCTCAGGCGGTCGTTGGCGGATGGGGCAGTCAGACGCTTTCAGGTTTATTCGATTAGGGTTTCACTGCCTCGCCTCGTCACGACTTCGCCGCCAGCTCGTCGAGCAGCGCCTTGGCGTCTTTCAGGTCGGCGGTGTCGAAGCCCTCGGTGAACCAGCCATAGATGTCGGCGAGCATCGTGCGCGCCTGATCGCGACGGCCTTGGTTCGCGAGCAGCCGCGCGAGGCTGGTAGTCGCGCGCAATTCCCACCATCGCGATCCTGCCGCCGCGCGATTTCGATCGCCTGGCGCAAGCACGACTCGCTCTCGCTACTGCGCGCACCGTCACGCGCGTAGAGTAGTTCGCCCTTCACTCGATAAGCTCGGCCTCGTCCGATCGTTCACCAGAGCGCTCGATTCGCACTCGCTGATCGTCGAGCATCGCGATCGCCTGGTCGATTCGCCCGAGTTTCCCGTAACCCTTCGCCAGCATCGCGGCCGTAAACGCCTGCCTGGACGCGCCGCCGACAGAGACAAACCCGGCGATCCCTGCTTCCATCTCGGCAACACCCCGCGCTATGTCTCCAAGCTCGGCTAGTGCCCATCCGTGAAACCATCGGCCCCATTCCAGCCACTCAGGGAACCCGTGTTCCTCGCCGAGCGTAAGACGCCTTGATGTCTTCGTGAGGCTGCTACAAAACGGGAGAGGACTGACTAAGGGGTCGTATCTTCTGCCACCGTACAGGAGATGCTGTCATTCTGCTCAGTACACGTGCACAGACACTCATTGATATCCGGAAGTGGTGGTCCGTTGAGCCTTAGCGAAAGGAATTTCCCACTTCCGGTTGGGGCTCCGACGAGCAGGGTGCTTCCATTAGCCGTGGGGTTAGGCACGCTGCACGCCGCACAGGCGTCTGCGTCACACCTGCTTCCTTTGGGTGCATTCGGATGATACCGGCCAAACACCTGATATCCGAAGCTATCCGAGCTGCCCGGCGTCGCGTCAGTTGCGATCGGGCAGGAGCAAATGATCTGATCATCCCGCACCCGGCCCGCGAAACCCGGGAACCTCTGACCGATGCTGCTCTTGAAGCAAATGCCACCATCGCATTGGCCATAGGCTACCGGCGCGCTCACCCCACTTCCCACGTCAGCCGATCCAGGGCAGGTGTAGACGGCCGCGGAACCTCCTTTTTTCACATTATCCGGGAGACTGAAGGTGCTGACCATATAGCCATTCGTCTTGCCTTGCTGGTTCACATCACATATGTTTCGGTCCCCGACCGGGCTGGAGTAGCTGAGTTGAAGACTAATACTGTCGCCTTTCAAGATATCGCACTCGCAATAGGCGACTCCGTCGTAAACGAAGCAGCTCGCCTCGGCGCACAGCGCGTACTGCTGGTTCTCGCAAATCACGAAGGGGGTCTCGGGATCGAGCGACGGATCCTGGTGGAAGGCGAATGCCGATATCGCGGTGAAGAGTTGTAGGGCCGCCATGATCGACACAGCTTTAAGTAACCAACGCATAATAAGGGGTCCCCTTTTTGAATCCTGATTCACTCGACCAACACCGGGCAGGGCTTGTCGGCGCCGCAGAGATCCGGGTCGCGAGGCTCCAAGCTAGCTGACCGCGCGGGAGCCGTGAGCCCGTGCTCGAATCGGACTATCAGCAAGCGCTCGCCGCGGTCGACAAGCGCGCAAGTCACCACCGCAGGCCACCAACTTCCGTCCCATACCCACACGGCGGCAGCGGGCTCGATTTGCTTTGGTCGCGAAACTTGCATCGATTTCTCCCAAATTTCTAAAGTGTTCGACGGTCAGGCTTATTCATACGTGCAGTATCTCGTCCGGAATACGCGCACCCCCGGAGAGAGGAATGTCAGGCCAGCGGGCGCGAGCTGACTGGAGGTCATTTTTACAACCGAGTTGAATCGCATCGTATAACCCTCCAAAAGGTACTATTTGCAGCTAACGCAAAGCGGATGCCAGCCTTTTAGCTTCACCAACCTTTGTCCCTATTCATCTAATGGCGTCCTGTTCTATGAAAGACAGCTTGAGGAATGTTTTGGAATCATAAAGCGTTGCACATCTGCAACGGCGTGCTTTCTTGTTCAATGTGATCCACGCGAGACGTCAGCCCTTGGCACGGGCGGCGTGGGGCAGAAGTACGGCTCGGGTAAGGCGGCGATTTAGAATCCACCGCAGGGTCGCGTTAGATTCCTCGGCCGATATGAACAAATTCCGGGCCGGGCATGGTGATGCGATCGGCGGCCCTGGGCTCGGGCGCTCGAACGCGCTCGTCAGTGTTGGCCGTCGGCTCCGACGGCTGACGGCTCGGTGGGCGAGGGAACGGCGACCAGGACTTCCTTGTTGAGCACGTGCTGACGCGACTCGAAGGGAAAGGCCTCCTCACTCGCGACCACCTTGCCTGAACCGCCAAGCTGATTGACAAGATCGCTGCGGTCGCGCCGGCGCACGATCACCCATCGCAGTTTGTTGTCGAGCGCGTCCTGCTTCAATTTGCCGGCGTCCTCGTAGTACGGGAGCGGATTCGGCAAGTCGAGGTAGTAGAGCGGACCGACTGTCTTGTATAGAACCACGCCCGAGGTCGCCGGTCCCATCTGCTGGCGGATGTCTTCGGCGAAACGCTTCTCGCCGCGCCACTTGTCGGCGGCGGGCATCGCGAAAATGAACAGGTAAGCCAGGAAAAGCGCGCCGACCGTCGCGGTGGACATCGCCACTCGCCGCGTGTCGAAGCGTTTCAGAGTATAAAGCACCGCGAGCAGCGAGACCGCCCAGCAAATCGCGTAGATAGCGCGGTGGGGAGCCGCCGGCAGCGTCGCCATCGGTCCTTTAAATATCCATGGCGGCGGAATCATCACGATCGCGCCGCCGACAACTGCAATCGCGATTACTGCGTAGCCAAGCCAGAGCAGCCGGCGCGTCAGTGGCGAGAGCGCCTCGATCGGCGTGGCCAGCGTTCGCGCAACCAGCAGCGCTCCGGCCGGCAGAATCGGCAGCAGATAATAGCTCCTCCGCGATCCGGAGAGCGTAAAAAAAATGAACGTCGCCCAGAAATAAACCAGCGCGAAGCGATGGCCGCGCGCGGCGGCGCCTTCGCGGCCGGCAATCTCCTCAGGACCATTAATCGGTTTGCGATGGGCCTCGGCGAGCGCGGCGGGCAGGAATGCCGACCACGGCATCATGAGGGCGAAGATGACGTAGCAATAAAGATAGATGGGGCCGCGATGGTCGAACGGATGGAAAAACCGCACGACGTTTTCGCGATACACCATCTCCAGGCCCTTCTCGGAGCCGGTGCGCGCGGCCGAGATCGCGAACGGCACGTAATAGACCGCCAGTCCGAGCGGAATCGCGACCAGCGACTTCCAATTGAAGAGCCATCGGTTGCGCTCGATGAGCCATCCGATTCGGCCAACGACGGGGCCGCGGGCAAGCCGCCGTCCCAGTTCAGCCCATCCGTCCGCCAGACACGAGTACACCCCTAGCACCATCAGCGGCAGCACGTAACCGAGCAGTCCCTTGGTGAGCGACGTCGCCGCCATCACCAGCCATAGTCCGACCACCCACCATCCGTCCTGCCGTTGCTCATTGCGCAGGAAAAGCGCGAACGCGGCCAATTCTCCGGTGACGGTCTCGACGTCGGCCGATGCGTGTCGTGAAAAAAAGACGAAGCTGAAACTGGTGGCGAGGATGAGTCCGGCGAGCAACGCGGTGCGACCGTCGTAGAGGCGGCGCCCAACGAGCATGACCAGCCATACGCCGAGCAGTCCGGCGATCGCGCAGGGCAGCCGCGCCGATGTTTCGTCGAGTCCTCCGGTAAGCCCGGTCGCCGCGAGCACCAGCCAGTACGAGCCGAGCGGCTTGTCGAAGTAGACCCGGCCGTTGATCGTCGGCCAGAAGTAGCGCGACGTGAGCTGCATTTCGCGCGCGATTTCGGCCCAGCGGAATTCCGAGGACCACAAAGCGCGCGCGCCGAGCCGCGCAAAGAACATCACCGCCGCCAGCATCAGCACGGCCGTCGCGGCGGCGCGCCATGAGACGGCGTAGCCGAAAATCTCGATTGAGACTTCGGGGATCGCGTCGCCAGCAGCCTTCAGCGATTCGCTGGCGGCAGAGGTCGACGCTGCGTCGATACGCCCGTGGGCACGGCGCGGGTCGGCGGTGCTTTCCATTTCGCGATCAGGTTCGCAGCCTGGTGTGCGGGGTTCAAGGGGGGATGTTCTGCTGGCAAGAGCTGTCACGGACGGCCGTTTTTGAATTGCGCGCCCGCCGCAGCCGCTTCGCTCAGGATGACCGCTCTGCCCAGCGTTGGTCACCGCACTGCGCGCACATGATGCCACGATCGATCACGCACGCCAGGTTGAAAATGGAAAACGAACCGCGTAAACGACTATCAAGCCGTCGCTACTCAAATACTGGAGCATCGTGACGGGCGTAAAGAAGAGCATCGCGCGTTCGATCGACCCCGGATAGAAACGCTGCTCCGGCGCGTGCTAGCGTCGAAAGTATCCGGCCTTCGCCGGCAGCTCCCCGGGAGAGATGATCGTAATGAGCGAGCAGCACGGCCACGAGGCCTCCGGGCGCAAGCCCAACCGCCTCATCAACGAGCAGAGTCCGTACCTCCGTCAGCACGCTCACAATCCGGTGGATTGGTACGCGTGGGGCGACGAGGCGCTGGCGCGGGCGCGCGCCCAGAACAAGCCCATCCTGCTCTCCATCGGCTACTCGGCATGCCATTGGTGTCACGTGATGGAGCGCGAGTCATTCGAGAACGAACAGATCGCGCAGTTGATGAACGAGAACTTCGTTCCGATCAAAGTCGATCGCGAGGAGCGTCCCGATCTCGATCAGATTTACATGGATGCGGTGCAGCTCCTGACCGGGCGCGGGGGATGGCCGCTGACCGTGTTCCTGACGCCTGAGGGCGAGCCGTTTTACGGCGGCACCTACTTTCCGCCCGAGGATCGCCAGGGGATGCCCGGCTTTCCGCGCGTGCTGACGGCGATCGCCAACGCGTATCAAACGCAGCCCGCCGATATCCGTCAGAACGTCGAGCGGCTCGGCAAGGGGCTTTCGGGACTCGCCGAGTTCAACCCCGACGGCGGCGAGCTTAGGCCCGATATGGCGGAGACCGGAGCGCGCGCGCTGGCCGAGCATTACGACCGGATCAACGGAGGATTGGGGCACGCGCCCAAATTTCCCAACAGTTTCGTATTTTCGCTTTTCCTGCGGATGCATCAGGCGACTGGCGATCTCGAATTCGGCCACATGGTGCGCGAGACGCTGACCAAAATGGCCAAGGGCGGCATCTACGATCAGCTCGGCGGCGGGTTCCATCGCTACAGCGTGGACGATCGATGGCTGGTGCCGCACTTCGAGAAAATGCTCTACGACAACGCGTTGCTGGCGCGGCTTTACCTCGACGCCGGCCGCGCGCTCGGCGAGCCCGAGTTCCTGACCGTAGCGCGCGAGATTCTCGACTACGTGCTGCGCGAGATGACCAGCCCCGAGGGCGGCTTCTACTCGACCCAGGACGCGGACAGCGAGGGCGAAGAGGGCAAGTTCTTCGTCTGGACGCCCGATGAAGCGCGCGCGGTGCTCGGTGAGGAGCTGAGCGCGATCGCAGAGCGTTATTTCGACATCAGCTCCGAGGGCAACTTCGAGGGCGCCAACATCCTGCATCGCACGATCAGCGCCGACGACGCGGCGCGGCTGTTCAAAAAAAGCCCGGAGGAGATGGAGCGGGCGATCGGCGAGATTCGCCGCCGCCTGTTCGAAGCGCGCGAGCGGCGGGTCAAGCCGGCACGCGACGAAAAGATTCTCGCCGCGTGGAACGGGATGATGATCGGCGCGCTGGCCGAGGGCTTCCGCGTGCTCGGCGACGAGCGCTACTTGAAGGCGGCCGCGCGCGGCGCGGAGTTCGTGATGACGCGCCTTTGGGCTGGACACGCGCTCAAGCGCTCGTACAAGGACGGCGTCGCGCGCTTCAACGCCTACCTGGAGGACTATGCGCTGTTCGCCGGCAGTCTGATCGATCTTTACGAGGCCTCGCTCGAGAGCCGCTACCTCGAGTTGGCGCGCACGATGGCCGACGCGATCCTCGAGCGCTTCCTCGATACCGAAAAGGGTGGCTTCTTCTTCACCTCGGCCGACCATGAGCGGCTGATCACGCGCTCGAAGGCGGTCTTCGACGGCTCGACGCCGTCGGGCAACAGCGCGGCGGTGATGGCGCTGCTGAGGCTTCACGGCTACACCGGCGAAGAGCGCTATTTCGTCGAGGCGCGGCGCACGCTCAGCCTGCTCCGCGGTTTCGTCGAGCAGCAGCCGTTCGCGTTCTCGCACATGCTCGAGGCGATCGATCTCTATCAGCGCGGCGCGGCCGAAATCGTGATCGTGGGCGACCGCGGCGCGGCCGGCACGCAGGAATGGTTCGAGCGGCTGGGCCTGCTCTATCTGCCCAACCGCGCGTTGTTCCTTGCTGACCCGCGCGCCCCGCAGAGCGGCTTCGTGCCGGAGGCGGTGCGGGGCAAATCGCAGGTCGACGGCAAGTTGACGGCCTACGTCTGCCGCGAGCGTACCTGCACGGCGCCGATTATCGTCGTTCGACGCCCTGAGGCAAGAGCTTGGAGGTTGACCGGGCCTGCGCCGGCTGAGGGGCTGGATGGCGATTCAGGACGCGGCGCTACAGGCTCCCACGGCCGTATCTTTGGGGCCGCCGTTCGCGCCGATGTGGCTCAACCGGCCGCTCGTAGCCACACGCTCCCCGCTGAAGGTCGCAGTCTTGAACGCACGCGGCGGCGCGGACTTCCACGCGATCCTCGCCTGTCTGTACGCGTCCGCCACTGGCCGATGCGGGCACCTTGCTACTGTGCGAGGCGAGTTGGCGGATGCCGCGCCATCGATGGGTTGAATTTGCGCCGGGGCTCGCCGAAGCGCTCCAAATGAGTTTCGCCTTCCTGCCGTCGTTCGGGCGTGCGACAAAAAGCGGCGAGTTTCGCGCGATCGGCAACGCGATCCTGTGTGCGCAACCAATCGAGGGGTTTCGCGCGGTTCCGTTGTCCATACCGCCACATAGATACGTGTCGCGCCGCGTGCATGGAGTTCACCAAGGGCTGCTCGCGAGCATCAACGTCAACGGCCGCCGCGTCACGATGGGTGTCGTGCATCTGGAACGGATATGGGATCCTGCGGGGCGAGGGCGGCAGATGGAAGATTTTCTGAGCGCCATAGACAACGAAGCGCCAGTCATTATCGGCGGCGACCTCAATACGACCACGGTGGACATGGATCGGCGCTGGCAGTTGTCGCGCGCGTGTTTGGCGATAGCCGCGCGGTCCCGGCGATTTCGCCGGCCGGAGCCGTACGAACCACTCTTCGATCGGATCGCGGCGCACGGATTTTCTATCGATGGGGCGAACGTTCCTGCCGTGCCGACGTTCACCTTCAGCCGGCTGGTGCCGCCGCGATGGCGTCCGAAGCTCGACTGGATCGCGGCGCGTGGAATCCAGCCGGTGAACGGATCGGCCGCGGTCGTGCCCGCGCGCACTTCGATCCTGGGGCGGCGGGTGTCCGATCACGACTTCGTGATGTGCGAATTCCGCCTGTGACGGACGGATTCTCTACCAATGCGCGCCTCGATATTCGCGATCATTTGCACTATAGATACCGTGGCCATTTTCTTGCGCCATGAAAAACCCGCAAAATCTCAACCGTCTGCCCATGCATCCGGTATGGAATGATGTAAGGTGTACCCGCAATTACCAGTTCGCGGGTATTGGGCAGTCGGCCAGGACGCCCGGAAGCAGGATGATTCTTAAGCCGCTCGACGCTGGAGGCGATGCGTTCAACCAGTCGCGCTGCCGTCTCCGGATCGTCTCTTGCGACATAGGCGAATTCCTCATCAAGATTTTCGAGCGCGCGTCGTAGCCATCTAACGTGCACCGCGCCTCCACTTGTTCATCATCTTCTCGACTTCTTCGGCGGTAGCGAAGTCGCCGGCGTCGGCTTCTTTGAGCGCAGCCTTAATTTCGGCTATCTGCCACTCGTTGAGGTCGATGTAGGTCCGAATCGCCTCAGCCGCAAGGTAGGACCTGGTGCGCTCCATCGCCTTCGCAAGCTTCTCAAGCCGGGTTTTGGTCTTGCGGTCGACCCGTATCGTCATCACTTCTGACATGCGGGTATTATCTTGTATACATTCGCATACGGCAAGCGGGAGCTCGCCATCGCGCGCCGCCCGTCAGCCGCGTTTGCGGATACGCTCGGCCTCGGCCAGCAGTTCGGGTAGCCGAACTGCGGCTGCCGTTCGCCTCCTCGCAGTCATCCGGTAAAATAGAGGCATCGCTTTCGACGCTAATGACTGAAGGAGTAATCGTCCGATGAGTGATTCTCGCACCGCGCCCGGCAATTCAGCCGGTCGTTCAGATCATGCCGATCATTGGCGCGACCACGGCGTCCGGGTGATTCCCGGCGACCAGCTTGACCCGGATACGGCACAGACGCCGGGGATGTCACGCGCGGCGGCAATCAATCACGCTCGCGCCGGCGCGCAAAAAATCTGGGCGGGCACCGTGGAGATCGAAGCGAACGCGAAGACCGGCGCGCATCATCACGGCGAACTCGAAAGCGTCATCTACGTCGTCGCGGGCCGCGCACGTATGCGATGGGGCGCACATCTCGAATACGTCGCCGAGGCGGGACCGGGCGATTTCATCTTCATTCCGCCGTTCGTGCCGCATCAGGAAATCAACGCCTCGACCGAGGCGCCGTTGTCCTGCGTGGTGGTGCGCAGCGGCCAGGAGGCGGTGGTGATCAATCTTGATATCGAGCCGGCCGAGCGTCCCGAGGCGGTGTTCTGGGTCGATCCGATTCACCGCCATCCGCAGGACTGAATCACCCGCGTTTGCGGATACGTTCGGCCTCGGCCAGCAGCGTCGGATAGCCGAACGGCGGCTGAACGCCGCTCAAATCGAGGTTGCCGAGGCGGCGCGAGCGCGTGATCATCGCGCCCGCCGCGTTGGCGACCTCCTCCGCGGATTCGTCGGTCAGCTCATATCCGTACAACTCGCGCGCCATTGCCTTGGCCGTCTGCGCTGTCAGCTTTGCCATCCCTAGTCCTCCGGTGATTCCAAAACATTCCGCGACCAAATCGCCGTTCGCACTCCGCTACAGTTTCGGCAGCGGCAGCGGGCCGCGTGCGCGCTCGTAGGCGTCGGCCACCTGCAACACCGTGCTTTCGTCGAACGGCCTGCCGGCGATCTGCATCGAGAGCGGCAGCCCGTCGTTCGAGAGCCCGAGGGGAATCGCGACCACCGGCTGCCCGGTGGCATTGAATGGCCCCGTGAAGCGCACCGTGTTCGCGATCATGTCGTAGGACCGATCGTCGATCCTCGGCGGGGTGGTTGCGATCGAGGGCGCGAGCAGGACGGCATGGTCCTGCAGCGCCGCGAGCGCCTCGGCCAGCATCAGGTTGCGCTCGCGCTGCGCGCGGACGTAGTTGACCGCCGTAACCGTCATCGAGGTCTCGATGAGCGAGCGGACGTCCGAGCCGTAGTCGCCGGGCCGCTCGCGTATCCATTGTTCGTGAAATTCCAGCGCCTCGGCCATCAGCACCACCATCGTGACCAGCGAGCCCTCGACGAACGACGGGATCGAAACCTCCTCGACCGCCGCGCCCAGCGATCCGAGTTGCTTGAGCGCCGCGCTGAACGCCCGCGCGACCGGCTCCGACACGCCCGTGTTGAGCTCGCGAATCACGCCGACGCGCATCCCCTTGAGGTCGCCGCCGAACCGGCTGGTGTAGTCGGGCACCGGCTCGCGGCTGGAGGTCGCGTCGTTGGGATCGTAGCCGGCGATGACGTTGAGCATCAGCGCCGCGTCGCGCGCGGTGCGGGTGATCGGTCCGGTGTGGTCGAGCGAGTCGGAAAGCGGCATCACGCCGTAGCGACTGACGCGGCTCCAGGTCTGCTTGAGTCCGACGCATCCGCAGCACGCCGCCGGAATCCGGATCGAGCCTCCGGTGTCGGTCCCGATTGTCGCCGCGGCGGTGCGTGCGACGATCGCCGCACCCGAACCGCCGCTGGAGCCGCCTGGGATGCGGTTGAGGTCGTAGGGATTGTGGCAGGCGCCCCAATGCGGGTTATTGCTGGTCGCGCCGTAGGCAAACTCGTGCAGGTTGAGCTTGCCGAGCAGCACCGCGCCCGCCTCACTCAGCCGGGTCCACACGGTCGAGTCGTGGTTGGGCACGAACTCGGCCAGGATTTTCGAACCGCCGGTGGTCAGGATGCCCTTGGTGTAGCATAGGTCCTTGAGCCCGATCGGCACGCCGTGAAACGGTCCGCGCCATCGCCCGGCGGTGATTTCCGTCTCGGCCTTGCGCGCCATCGCGCGCGCCACGTCGGCGGTCACCGTGATGTAAGAGTTGACGCGCTCGTCGACCGCCTCGATGCGGTTGAGATAGGCCTCGGTCAGTTCGACGGGCGAGATTTCCTTCGCGCGCAGCTTCTGCGAGAGCGCGGCGACGTCGAAATCGAGCAGCGGGCTTGGAGTGGCCATCGGTTACCTCGCGTACGGATGGATCTTTCGCGGATGGGCGGGCGCGGCAGCGGGCCACCCGCCGTCCACTTGGCGTCTTCGCGCGTTACCCTAGCGCAATTGCGGGCGAAGTGGTGAGCGGCGGCCGCGGCTTCGCAAAAGCTGCAATTACTTCACGATGCCGCGGCGGCGCAGATCGGCGATCCGGTCGTGGTCGTAGCCGAGATGGCGCGCGAGAAGCTCGTCGGTATGCTCGCCCAGAAGCGGCGCGGCGCGCTCGACCCTGCCGGGCATCGCGGAGAACTTCGCCAGCGAGCCGGTCTGCGCCACACCGCCCCATTGCGAATGATGCAACTCGGCGAGCAGCTCATTGGCGCTGACCTGGGGATCGTTGAAGAGATCGGCCGTGCGATGCGTGCTCAGCGCCGGAACGCCGGCAGCGCTGAGCGCCGCGAGCGCCTGTGCGCGGTCGACGCCCGCGAGTGCTGCGGCGATCGCCTGCGCGAGCGGGCCGTCCTCCGGCTCGCGCGCGGCCGCCGCATACGGCGCGTCGTTCGCGAGCTTGCACGCGCGCCGCATCGCCTCCCAATGCGCCGGCTCCGAGGCGTGGACGAACAGCCACGCTCCGTCGCGGCACTGGTAGGCGCGGCAGAGCGCCGAGCGGCCGCGCGATTCGGGGCGGCCGTTTTCCATGTCGGGCCGGCCGTCGTAAAAAATGAACTCGCCCGCCTGGAAAGCCATCGCGGACTGCACCAGCGAAGTCTCGCAGAGCTGGCCGCGGCCGAGACGCTCGCGCGCACGCAGCGCCAACACGCATCCGAACGCCGACAGCATCGCGGCTCCGTAATCGCAGATCGCGCAAGTCAGATAGAGCGGCGGCTCGTTGTGCCCACCCTCGGCCGCCATCAGGCCCGACCGCGCCTGCAACAGCGGATCGAAGCCGGGCTGGTCGTGCTCGGGGCCGCGATTGCCGAAGCCGTTGACCGACATATAGATGAGGAGCGGATTGATCGCCGAGAGCGACTGGTAGTCCAACCCGAAGCGGCGCATCCGGCCCGGTCTGAGATTCTCGACCACGATGTCGGCGCGACGCACCAGGCCGTGGATTATCTCGCGCCCCTCGGGCGAGCCGAGGTCGAGCGAAAGCGCGCGCTTGCCCTGGTTCCATCCGAGAAAGCCGAAACCGAAGTGCCGGAACGCGTCGCCCTCGAGGCTTTCGATCTTGATCACGTCGGCGCCCATCTGGCTGAGGATCATCGGGCCGTATGAGCCGGCGATGTAGCTGCAAAAATCGAGCACCAGCAGGCCGTCGAGCGGCCCGCGGGCGAATTTGCCGCTGCGCGGCGAGCCGTTGTGCGAGCGTGACGGCGGCTCTGCGAGCCATTCCTCGACTTTGGGATCTTCCGTGCGATTTCGCGTGCGATCATGACCAAACGCCGGCGCCGGTCCGGCGATTTCGCCGGGTGTGAGTTCGAGTCCCACCGCGATGCCGCCCTGGATGGTCGCGCCGAGCGCGGGATCGTCGATCGCGCGGCGCATCGCGAGCGCGTCCACCTGCGGATCGTTGATGAAGTCCGTGCGCGAGAGCACGGGCGCGCAGGGGATGTCGTTCTCGCGCAGGATGCGGAGCCATTCCTCACGGGGGCGGGTCGCAATTATTCCCTGCAGCAGGTCCTTCAGCGCCTGGCGATGCAGCGTCGGCACGCCCCACGGCGCGCCCTCGAAGCGAGGGTCGGAAACCAGTTCGGGCCGCTCGATCGCCAACGCCAGCTTGTTCCAGAACGTCACGTTGCCGCAGGCCACGAACAGGTATCGGTCGTCGGCCGCGCGAAACAGCCGGTAGCAGGGAATTGGGCCGAGCGGGTCCAGCGGCCCTTCATACATGCGGGTCATCTTTTCGTGGCGCATGATGCCGCCGGTCTGGAGCGAAAATGCGCCGGCCAGTAGCGAAACCTCGACAACTTGTCCGCCGCCGCCGCGCTCGCGCGCATACAGCGCCGCGATCGCCGCCGTCGCGCCGAGCACGCCGGCCGAATAGCTGGCGGCGGGAAAATGCAGCGCCACCGGATTTCCGCTGAGCGCCCACTGGCTGCCGTAGATGCCGCCGAGCGCCGAGGCCAGTTCGTCGCTGGCGTCGAAATCGGCGAGCGGGCCGCGATTTCCGAGCGGCGGAAGGTGCAGCACGACCAGATGCGGGTTGATGCGGCCAAGCGCCGCGTAGTCGAGTCCCAGCTCGCGCATCCGCGCCACGGTCCATCCGAACACCGCCACGTCGGCCCATCGGAGCAGCCGCTCGATGCGCGCGCGCGCAGCTTGGACATCGACGAAAAGCGCCCGCTTGCTGCGATTGAGCGCATGAAAATGCGCTGTGCCGCGCGCGCGAGCGCCGCCCGGCGGTTCCACCTTGACGGCGCGCGCGCCCTGCTCGGCGAGCAGCATCGCAGCGTATGCGGCGCCCAGGTTGGAGTCGAATTCGATCAGGTTGATGCCGTCGAGAGCCTTATTCATCGAAGTCTAACTCCGCGCGAACTTGGGCTTCGCGCGACAGCAGGCAGTCGAAATTCTCACGGGTCGGGCTGCGCGTGCAAGCGCTCGAAAACTGCAAGTTTCGTCATCGCTCGTGGCTGCACGCGAGTGAATTCAACCGCGCATAACGGTCGCGTAATCGGCGCGTAACCTTTGCACTTTAGAACACGCTGCGTGCGCAGTATCCCTACGCGGGACCGCTGTCACCACGCTCAAAAAACGTAAGCAAGGAGGGTCGCGCTCGACCTGATGGGCAGCGACGACGGGGGATCAAGTGAAGCTAGGAGGAGTTGGTCGATTCGGGTTGGGATTGATCGCCGGTGTAGCGCTGGCGACCGCCATGGGATGCGCGTCGACGGCCGGATGGGGTCCGACGCCGCCGGTGACGCCTCCGTCCGCAACGGCGGGGCACGGGGCGCCTCGATTCGCAGAGACCTCGGGGCTAGGGGCTTTCACCTGGCGGGAGACCGAAGTGCCGCCGTGGGTCCGAGTGCAAGACTGCACGATCGTGGCGATCTCTTCGCCCAGCCGCTACGCCTGCCCCGACGGCAAGGTCTACACAACCTTTGATCTAGCTCGGGCGCGGACCCGTGAGTATGAACTTCCGCCGCTACCGCCGCCCGCGCCCATTGTCCTGACGGCATATCCGGAGCAACCATCCGCGCCTGTTGAAAAGATGGTTCTGCGCGGCGTTCATTTCGATTTTAACAAGGCAGATATCCGTGCGCAGGATGCGGCCGTATTGGACGAGGCCGCGGAAACTCTGAAGGCACACCCGGACGTGGCGATCGCCGCAAATGGGTACTGCGACTCTATCGGCGGGTGGAGATACAACCTGAGGCTCTCTGAACGCCGGGCCGATGCGGTTGTGCATTATCTCGCCGACCACGGCGTAGCGGAAAGCCGCATGAGCGCTCATGGTTTTGGGAAGACGAACTTCGTTGCCTCTAACGCCACGGAGGAAGGACGCGCCCAGAACCGTCGGGTCGAACTGGTGCCGAACCAGGGCGGGAAGGTCTTCATCATGGGGGTCCCACAGTAAGCCGGTAAAGCCCATCTCGGTCATCGCAGTCATCGAACGTGGGGGGAAAGCAACCGGACAGCGAGGAGGTCGTGCCCAAGTAAATTGGCGCCGACCCGGGGGGTCAAATGAAGAGAGGACGAGTCGGTCCATTGGGCTTGGCAGCGATCGCCGGCGCGACGCTGGGATTGGCCACCGGATGCTCATCGATAAACGTATCGAAGGCCGGATGGGGTTCGGTGCCGCCGAACACCGGCGCTCCAGTCGCGGCGCAGCAAGGCGCGCCTCCGTTCGGCGAGACGACCACAATGCACCTGACCGACAAGGAACAAGCGGTGAAGCCGCCGTCCTGGATACGGGTGCAGGACTGCACGATCGTGGCGATCTCGACGCCAAGCCGCTACGCCTGCCCCGACGGCAAGGTCTACACCGGCACCGAGCTCTACCAGGCGCGGTCCGGGAGTTAGGCGCCGGAGCGGCGCAATCACGTGATCGAGCAGCGCAATGACATCGATGCCATCGCGAGGATGGCAGTAAGGCAGGTCGCCTCACGGCGACGGGGGTCAGTCGGTACAACGGCCGAACAGCCGAGGAGAGAGGGTCAATGAAACGTAACAGGTTCCTTACTTTAGCGCTCGCGGTCGTAGTTGTTGCCGCAGTCGCGCAATGCGCTGCAGCGCAGGTTTCCAGCGGGGTGAAGCTATGGGTCGACCAGCGCACCGGCCAGGTCTTCGTGCGGCCCGGCGCCGGCCGCGTTCCGCTGTCGCTGACCACGGAGGACGCAAACGCGATCGAGCAGCAGGTCGAGCAGAAGGTCCAGGCCAGGACCGACGCGCAGATAAAAGCTCAGGTCCAGCAGAGCGCCGCACAGCTCCAGGAGCAGAACCAGGTACTGGCGAATCAGGTCAACGAGATGGAACCGGCGTGGAAGAGCTACTTGGATGATTTCCACGACAAGTTCCGGCTCGGCGCGGTTTTCTACGGGGATTACCGGTTCTATACCAACACCGGATTCCAGCCGCAGGAGATGACCCAGCTGACCAACCCGGGTCCGGGCAATAACAAGTACAATTCGTTCGACATCACCCGCACCTATCTCAATTTTTTCTTCTTTCCGACCAAGGATTGGACGCTTCGATTAACGCCGAACATGTACAAGACCATCGGCTCGTCCAACGACAAGGTTGGCCAAACGACAGGCTTCGGCAGCAACCTGGACGGCGACCTCGGCGTTCGCATGAAGTACGCTGTGCTGAGCTACAATGGCCTGTGGGATAATATTCCGATGCTCAAGGGCGGGACAGTTTCGATGGGTGAAACCCCCAACCCGCTGGTCGATTGGGAAGAGCAACTCTACGGATTCCGTTATGTCAACCTCACGCCGTGGAACTATCTGAGCCTGTCCTCGACCCAGGTCGGGGTGTCGATGCAGGGGCCGGTCAAGTTCCACGATAAGATGTATCTCGACTATGACATAGGGGCCTTCGACAACTCGAGCTTTCACGCCTTCGAACAGACCGACACCAAGCAATTCATGGTGCGCGGGAGCCTTTACCCATTCGGCGCGAACTGGCGCTTCGACGGATTGGGTATAACCGGCTTCTATAACTATGGCTACGGCAACACGGCGCCTGATACGGCGGATCTGCCGACGGCGCTTAAGGGTGGCGACGCGCACATCCAGCGGATAGCGGCGCTGGTGCATTACACCGCCTACAACTGGGGCCTGGCGGGCGAGTACGATGCAGGCCGCAACGCGTTCCAGGCTTCCAACCTGTGGTCCGGCAGCGGACCGGCCGACGCGTTTGGCTCCCCGACCGGCAAGGCGATCACCTCGGGAACCTTCGCTGGCAATACGTGCGGCAACGGCACCACGACCATCGTGGGCGGCAAGCTCATCCAGCCTTGCTATCCGTTGTTTAACACGTACGGACCGCAATCGTCCGCGCAGACGGCCATCCTGAACAATGGCCAGGCGGATCAGCAGGGCTTCGACTTCTTCGGCCATTTCCATATTCCGGAAACGCCGCTAACCGCGTTCGGCATGTTCGAGTGGTTGTTGCCCAATACGAATTTCTCGAACGACCCGCTGGACTTCTACCGCTGGGTCTTTGGTATAAGCTACCAGTACAACGAGTATCTGCGCTTCGCGATCGACAGCCAGAACCTTTCATACTACCACAGCCAGCAGTCGATTCCGATCTCGGTGCTGAAACCGTTCGGCTATGCGCCGGGCGGCACTTTCAACGGCCAGACGTTGCCCAAGACCGGGAGCATCCCGGACATGGTGCAGCGTGATACGCACTCCATTTTCGCCAACGTGGAGTTCAGCTACTGAGTAGTCTCCATTCCCGGGCCACGGCGGCGGCGTGGATGAATCCTCCCCGGCTCATCCGCGGCCGCCGCCGCATTTTCTTCGGACATGCAGATGCGGTAAGGGTTGAAACGATAAAAACGAAAGCGCCCGCGGCGATAAACTGAGGAAAAGCAATTGAACGGACGGGTTCGCAGTTTGGCGGCTTGCACTTTTAGACCATCGATCCTGTTGTTGAGCGGAGCAATTATTCTCGCTGTCGCCGCCCAGGTGTGTATCGCGGCGCTCCGCCTGACCGGAGCCGGCGCCACGTTTCCTTACCCGATATACTCGAAGTGGTTCGACGAGTATCACAAACTGCATCCCGATATTGAGGTCAACTACCAATCGATCGGTTCAGGTGGCGGAATCAGGCAGGTAACTGACGGAACCGTGGATTTCGGCGCCAGCGATGGTCCGATGACCGACGAACAGCTGAAGGCCTATAAGGATAAGCATGGGTTCGGCATCCTGCATTTTCCGACCGTGATCGGGGCCGTCGTTCCTTCGTACAACCTGACCGGCATCAAGGGGCCGCTGAAGTTTACACCTGAAGCGCTCGCCGGAATCTTCCTGGGTAAGATCACGAAATGGAACGATCCGGAGCTGGTCAAGATCAACCCCGGCGCGGGGTTGCCCGACGCGAGCATCGAAGTGGCGCATCGCGCCGATGGCAGCGGGACGACCTACGTGTGGACGGACTATCTGAGCAAAGTCAGCGACGAATGGGCCAAGAGCGTCGGCAAAGGCACGGCGGTCAAATGGCCGGTCGGACTGGGCGGCAAGGGTAATGAAGGAGTCGCCGCGATCATCAAGAATACCCCGAACTCGATCGGCTACGTCGAACTGATCTATGCGCTGAGAAGCGACATGCCGTACGGCGAGGTGCGGAACAAGGCGGGCAAGTTCATCAAGGGCGACCTCACGAGCGCGAGCGTCGCCGCTGCCGGCGTCGAGATGCCCGATGACTTCAGGGTGTCGATCACCAACTCCGCCACGCCCGCAGCGTATCCGATCTCGAGTTTCACCTGGTTGCTGATTCCCGAAAAGATTTCCGATCCGGCCAAGAAAACGGCTATAACCAATCTGCTGAAATGGGTTCTTACAACTGGCCAGGGCATGACCTCAAAGCTGTCTTACGCGCCGCTTCCAAAGGTGGTGGTGGACAGGGAACTCAAGGCTATATCGCTCATTCAATGAGCCCTGGGTCGCGGCCGCGTGTTTGGGGCGCGCCGCGGCCATCGCGTCGCATTGCAGCGGCCTTCGCGCTGGCAATGGCCGCGCTGCTCGCCGGATGCTTCATGCAGGAGACGCCGCAGCAGCGCGCTCAGCGGATCGAGCCGATGCTGTCGGCGGCCGGCTTCCATATGCTGCCCGCCGATACGCCCGAGCGCGTCGCCGAGACGCAGCGGCTGACGCCGCTAAAGGTTCGCTACTACATCGACAACGGCAAGCCGCGCTACTGGTTCAACGATCCGGTGAATTGTCACTGCGTCTACGTCGGCAGCGAAAAGAACTACCAGCAGTATGAACAGATAAGGTTGAGCCAGCAGGCCGCGCAGCAGGAAGCGGAGGCGGCGCAGATGAACGAGGAGGCGGCCCAGCAGGAGCAGATGAATATGATGCTGTGGCCGGGCCCGTTCATGATGTACTGAACTCGCGCACCAACCCCGGCGCCCGTCGCGCGCGCGCTCAGCGGCCCTCGAGCGATTGTCCGGCGGCCCGTTCCAGTCCCGCCCTGGCCACCGCGAATGCGTACAGCGTGTTGACGTAGGCGGCTTTGTCCTGAATGAAGTCGCGCTCGGCGTCGGTCAGCTCGATGATATTGCCGAGGCCGGCGGTGTAGCGCTTAGCGGCGAGCGCCAGTTCCACGCGCGAGGCCTCGAGCGTGACGGAGGCCTCGTGAATCTCCTGATGCGCGTTCTGCCAGTCCAGGAACGCGGTCGTGACTTCCAGCATGATGCGCTGGCGCAGGTCGGCGATCGAATGCTCGACCGCGGTGCGCCGCAGCCGCGCCTCTTCGATTTGATGCGTCGTCAGCAACCCGTTGAAGATCGGCCAGCTGATGACCAGGCCGATGTTGTAGTTGTTGGATCCGGGTAGCCCGGTCCCGACGAGGTTGTACCCGGCCACGGCGTTTGCCGTCGGGAACAGGTCGCTGCGGTATTCCCTCACCCTCGCCCCGGCCGCGCGCGCCTGGTCCTCGAGCTCGAGCAGGTCGGGACGCAGCTTCATCGCGGCGCCTATGTACTCCTTCGCCGATCCCACGACGTCGCTGACGCTGAGCGTCTGGGCAGTTTCGTAGTCGGGCGCCTCGGCCCCAAGGCCCATCGCGTTGTCCAGCGCCGCCTTGGCCTTGAGAACCTCGTTGCGTTCGGCGAGCAGCTGGGTCTCGGCGCGCGCGAGCTGCGCCTGGGCGGTATAGACGTCGATTTCCGGAGCCAGCCCGGCCACCGATTTGACTTTCGATTGATGCACTTGCTCCTGGCGCTGGATGATGGCCTCCTCGTAAACGGCCACCAGTTGCCTAGCCGCGAGCAGCTCGTAGTAGCGCTGGGAAGTTTGAAAAATGAGGTCGAGATCGGTGAGCTTGAGCTGGGCGCTGGCGGCGTCGGCCTGCGCACGGCTCTCGGCTATTTGGCCCCGGGTCCGGCCGAAGTCGAACAGGTACTGCGACGCGCCCACTGCGCCAAGATAGTTGTTTTCCAGCGACCAGGCCTGCGGCTCGCCCGCCGCGCCGTTATGGCGTGGGATGAAGCCGGGATTGAGATAGTTCGCCACGCCGATGCCGTTTTGGGTCGAGCCCAGATAGTCGGCGAAGCCGTACACCTGCGGCAGTATCGCCGACTTTGCCTCGCCGACTTGCTGTTCGGCCGCACCCGCCTCGGAACTCGCGGCCAGGCGCCGCGGATGATTCTCCAGCGTGAAACCGATCGCATCGCCGAGCGTCAGACGCTGGCCCGGCGTGGGCATCGAGAGGGCCCATAGCGCCGGCGACGGTGCGAGGACCAGGCAAAACAGCGCGACGCCGAGCGCGCGCCCTAGCTTGATCAGCATGGTCTTTCCTCTCCGCTCAGTTGGGGTTTGCTTTGACCGGCGCGGCTTTGCGCCGCTCGGTTGGTGAGGGAACGGCGAGCCCGGGGACGAAGCCGATGACGCTGCCGCCCAACCTCGAAGTCTCCCGCCACATCAAAACAGCCCGAGGCTAGCGCGATACAGTATCAGTTAACGCATGCGTCCCTGGCTGAGGCGCCACGGTTGAGTGCACCTTCATGCCTTTGCGCAAGTCACTGCTGAAGGGAGCGACTACCGAGTCCCTCATAGTCAGGCCCGAGGTGATTTCGATGTAGTCAGGACTGATAAGGCCGGTTTGAACCGGGGTCTCGGCCAATTGTCCGTTTTTCACCACGAACACAGAGGCTTTCGAACCTTCCTGGTTGACCGCGGCGATCGGCAGCCGCATCGCGTCGGGATGCTCGACGAGAACGAGATTTACCTGCGCATACATCCGTGGATAGAGCACGCCGGTGGGATTAGCAATATCGATCTCGGTAAGCATGGTGCGAGTGCTAAGGTCAAGCGATTCGGCATAGCGGGTCACTGATCCGGTAACAGAAACGCCCGGCAACTCGTCGAAGGTCAGTGTGGCGGGGGTGCCCCGCCGGATGTAACGGCACCATCTTCCTGAGACGTAAACGTAGACCCGTAGTCTGTCCATCTTAGCGAGGGTCAAAATGGGCCCTCCGCCACCTCGATGGCCGCCAGCGCCCTCAGTCGCGCCCGGCGAGATTAAGGCCGAACTCTCGTTCTCGCCAATGTCGCCGCCGCCTGCACGAACAAGGGCGCCGGGGTCGGCAAAGCGTCCGGTGACGATTCCATCGAAGGGGGCAATGATATGGGTATAGCCAACCATCGTTTGCAAGGTACGAACCGAGGCCTGTGCCTGGCGGTACTTGGCATTGGCGATGTCGACATCCTGTTGAGCGATCAGCCGGGGATCGGAGATTTGCACGCGACGCAACCTTTGGTAGGTAATCTGGTCAATCGCCATCCTCGCCTGCGCCTGTTCCAGGTTGGAATGAAGCTCAGGCACTTCAATCACGGCCAGAACTTGGCCGGATTTGACTCGGTCGCCCTTATCGACGGAAATCGATGCTAAATATCCTGTGACTTTGGCGTGTAAAGCGGCTTCGTAAAAGCCGACCAGGTCGCCCGGTAGCTCGATGCTCAGCGACATCGGGCCGCGCTGGGGATGGATGACGCCGACCGTTCGCTCGGGCCGCGGCTCGTCGATGTCCGATTGTTTACCGCATCCGAATAGTGCAAGGCCGGCGCAAAACAAGACGAGTCCGGTCAACCCGCGGATGCCCAAGCTTCGCCCTGCGCTTCGACAGGAGTCCTGAAGTTGCTGGACGATCATTGCGAGTTCCCTTCCTTCGGCGACGCCGCTGCCTTTTGCTTAAGCGAATAAAATAGTTCCCACAGGCTCGGGACCAGAAAGAGTGTCATCACAAGCGAGACGGTGAGGCCGCCGATTACCGAGCGTGCGAGCGGCGCGGAAGCTGCCGAACCGGCTTCGAGCGTCATCGCCAGAGGCGCGAGGCCGGCGACCGTGGCCAGCGAGGTCATGAGAATAGGGCGCATGCGGATTCGTGCCGCCTCGACCGCGGCTTCGCGCAGATTATGGCCGGCGAGCCGGCGCTCATTGGCGAAGTCGATGAGCAGGATAGCGTTGGAGACGACGATCCCAATCATCACGATGACGCCCATCATGGATTCGACATTGATCGTGGTGTGGGTGGCCCAAAGCATCCAAGCCACGCCAATCAGGCCCATCGGTACCGAAAAGAGAAAGATTAAGGGATCGAGCCACGAGCTGCTCTGCGCCACACCCACCAGATAGACCACCACGATAGCGAGCAGGAATCCCCCCTCCATGCTCTTGAAGGTCCTCTGCATGTTCACCACCGAGCCGTGATAATAAATTTTCACATCGCGCGGCGGCCGGAAATTCTTGAGCGCTCGCTTTACGGCGTCCAGCGTACCTCCCAGGTCGCTGGTGCGAGGCGAGATCAGCACGTCCACCACGCGCTGGATATTGTAGTGATCGGCTTCGGAAGGATAGCGCGATGGCCGAACGGTGGCGACGTCGCCGAGAAGAATGGATTGCTCATGACCGCTGGCCGCGTTTCCCGGGGAACGATCTGCGGTGTAAGTGTAGTCATGATACTCCGCACCAAGCCGGGTGCCAACTGGAATATCCAGAAGGGTGTGGAGCGAATTGATATGTTCCTCGAAATACTGGGCACTAAGGTAGTAATCGTCCCCGTTGCGCGGGTCGATCCAGATGGATGGCTTGACTAGGGCATTGCTATTAAGTGCGGTGATTAAGTTGGTAATCACAGAGCGCTCCGTTATACCCAGTCGCGCGGCTTTGGTGCGGTCCACGTTGATGTTCAAGGTGGGATAGCTGGCCACCTGCTTGATCATCAGCTGGCCTACTTCAGGCACCGAACTCAGCCGGGCTTCGATTTCGCGCGCGGTATCGAACATGGGCGCGTAGTCCTCCCGCAAGGGGGCGCTGAGCTGCACATCGATTGGTGCCAGAGCCCCGAAGTCGAGCACGGCGTCGATGATGCTGCCGGAGCTGAAGAAGGTTTTTACGTTCGGCATTTCACGGATGAGGGCTGAGCGTACGGCCTGCTGATAGTATGCGGTCGGCCGCTTGTGGCCGCTACGCAGCGCCACCATGATCTGGCCTGTGTCTTCGCCGGAATTCGGTGTATAGAGCGCCGAGATGTTGGGGACAACGCCCAGATTCGCGATGACATTTTCCAGATCACGCGCAGGCACCTCGCGTTGAATGATGGCGGTGATTTGCTTCGCCGCCGCCGAGGTGAGTTCGAGCCGGCTGCCGATCGGCGTAACGATATTGATGATGAACTTGCCGGAGTCGGTTTCCGGAAACATTCTGGTTCCAAGCTGCGGGAAGACGAACATCGACGCGACGAACAGTACGAATGCCCCACCGATTAGCAGGAACTTGTGATTCATCGTGCGGTCGAGCAATACGGCAAAACGCTTGGAAAACCTTTCGTAGCTGCGGTCGAAGGCCGCCAGGAGCCCTCGCCGATTATCAACCCCGGTCCTTTCGCGTTCCGCCGCCTGCCGTGCTTCCTCAGGATCAAGCAAGCGCGCGCAATAGATCGGAATAATCGACATCGAGACGATGTACGAAGCGGCCATGGAAAAGAAGACCGCCAGCGCCAGGGCGCTAAAAAGCCTTTTGCTGACACCGAAGAGAAAAATCACCGGCAGGAAGACGACAATAGTGCTGATGGTCGATGCCAGGACCGCATAGGTCACTTCTCCGGCGCCTTCGTCGGCCGCTTGTGCGGGTTTCTTGCCCATCGCGAGATGGCGGTTGATGTTTTCCAGCACGACGGTGGAGTCATCAACCAGCCGGCCGATCGCGAGCGTAAACCCGCCCAGCGTCATGAGATTGATGGTTTGATGGCTTAGAGAAAGGCCTACCAGGCCCGCCAGAATCGAGAGCGGTATCGAGAGGAAAATAGCGAAGGTGGAGCGGTAGCTTCCGAGGAAGATGAGAATCATCAAGGAGGCGAGCAGTGCGCCTGACATCGCCTCATGTTCGAGCGCGTGGACCGCGTCCAGGATGGTCCCGGCCTGGCTGAAAAGAGTCCCCACCTTCATATTGGACGGCAACCCGGTGACCTGTTGCGTCGCATGCTCGATGCCGTTGATGACTGCCAGGGTGTTAGCGCCGGTTTGCTTGAGGATCGGAATATAGACGGACGGTTTGCCGTCGATCAGGACCTGGTTGTACTGGATCGCGGAGGCCTTCTGTACGTTCCCGATATCGCCAAAATAGGTCGGTGCCTGGCTTGGACCGATCTTGATCGGCACCTGATTGAGCGCCTCGGGGCTGGGAATCTGACCGTTGGAATAGATGTACCAGTCGTACGGACCGATTTTGGCGTCGCCCGACGGAAGGATTTGATTGGTCGCGTTAATTGCGTTTACCGCGTCCTCCAATGTGATGCCCTGGGCCTGAAGCTTTTGCCGGTCGACGTAGGCCATGATCTGGCGAATTTTGCCGCCGAACGGATAGGGCACCGCGGCACCTTCGATGGTGGCCATGAAATTGCGGACATTGTAGCGAGCTTCGTTCTGCAACTCGGTTTCGCTATAAGGCCCCGAGACTGTGACCAGGATTACCGGAATCGAGGACGAGGCGTTGTACTCCAGGACGAGCGGCGGCAATGTGCCCGGCGGCATCAACCCCAGGTCGCCCATGGCGAGTGTTGCCAGATTGGCAGCGCCGACACCGATATCGATGTCGGAATGGAAGTACACGGTGATCGCACTGACGCCCGGAATGGAACGCGACTCGATGTGTTCGATGCCGTTGCCGAGAGTGAAAAAGCGCTCGTAACGGCTGGTAATATCCTGCTCCATCGCGAGCGGCGCGAATCCAGGATAAAAGGTCGCCACCACCGCGGCTTTAATATAGAGACGGGGGAATACGTCGACCGGCATCTGCGCAAACGCCAGCACGCCGAGGATCGCGATCAACAGCGCCGCGACGATAATTATATGTGGCTGGCGTAATGAAAACTGCGGCATCTTTTCAGATACTCCCGGCCAAAGACTAGTTCGAATCCAAAGCGCCGTTCAACGATCAAAGGACGTGCGCCCTGGCGCCCTCGCATCGCGTTCGCGAGGGCCGCGGTCCAGCTCATGTCGCGGCGATCTTAAGCCGCCACGACGCGAATCAAGCGCGCAAGGATGCGGTGTGGCTGAACGGGTCTGCGTCGTCGGCGTGGCCGGGAGCGATTCGGAGATGCCTCAGCATTCGCACTCGCGGCGGCGCGGCCGTCGCGCGCGGCAGAGCGCTCGGCGCGGCCGGCGCGAAAAGGATCGCCGCGGCGATGCTGCCGGGCGAGGCTGCGCGGCCGGCGCGGTCGATCTGTGGCTCGAGGCGGCCGGCCACTTGGTCGACGACCGTGTGATGCGCCGCGCGCACACCCGCGTGCACTGCATTGGAGGCTGTGAGGAAGGGATGGCTCAGGTGAATCGGCACCACCACGGCCAGGCTGAGCGCAAGGAGCGGCCCGATGACCCAAAGGGCCCCGACGTTGCGGCTTTGGCTCAGACCCGCCATCGGAGCCGATTCTATCACCGCTCGTTTGTTCGGCAACCCGCCGAGTTGAGGGCTCGTTTCGCCGGGTACATCGCGGCGCGCCTTGGCAAGATCGTGTGGTAAGATCGTTACGCCGTGGCCGACAAAGTGATCGTACTGCGCCCCGCGCGCAAGGAAGTTGACGAGCGCAGCTTCCGCATCAAGTACGCCGAGCTGCTCAATCCCTCGCAGCTCGCCGCCGTAACCCATCGCGACGGCCCGATCCTGGTGATCGCCGGCGCGGGCTCGGGCAAGACGCGCACGCTCATCTACCGCGTCGCGCGGCTCATCGAAAGCGGCGTCCCGCCGGGTGCGATCCTGCTGCTGACCTTCACCCGGCGCGCGGCGCAGGAGATGCTGCGGCGGGTCGAGCACCTGGTCGGCGATCGCACGCGCGCGGTGGCCGGCGGCACCTTTCACTCCTTCGCCAACCTGACGCTGCGCCAGTTCGGCTCCGCGATCGGGCTCAAACCCAACTTCACCATTCTCGATCGCTCGGACATGGAGGATGTCGTCAACCTGCTGCGGACGCGGATGGGCCTGGGTTCGCGCGATCGCCGCTTTCCCAAGAAGGGCACCATCACCGAAGTGATCAGCATGGCGCGCAACAAGCGCCGCGAGCTGGGCGAAGAGATCGAGTTCGACTTTCCACACCTCGTCGAGCATCGCGACGACCTCGTGCGGCTGGCCGCCGCCTACGACGCCTACAAGCGCGAGCGTGGGTTGCTCGACTACGACGACCTGCTCTACCGGCTGGCCGAGCTGCTCGAGCAGCACGACAACGTGCGCCGGCGCCTCGGCGACACCTACCGCTATGTCATGATCGACGAGTACCAGGACACCAACCTGATCCAGGCCGAGCTGGTGCGGCTGCTCGCCGCGACCCATCGCAACGTGATGGCGGTGGGCGACGACGCGCAATCGATCTATTCGTTTCGCGGCGCCAATTTCCGCAATATCATGGACTTTCCGGAAATCTTCGCCGGCGCGCGCGTGGTCAAGCTCGAACAGAACTACCGCTCGCTGCAGGGCATCCTCGACGTCGCCAACGAGGTCATCTCGCGCGCCGCCGACAAATACACCAAGGTGCTGGCCGCCGAGCGCCGCGGCGAGTTCCGCCCGCTGCTGATACGCGCGCAGGACGAGCACATGCAGTCGCGCTTCGTCGCCGAACGCATCCTGGAACTGCGCGAGCAGGGCGTCGAACTGGGCGAGATCGCGGTGCTGTTCCGCTCCGGCTTCCACTCCTTCGACCTCGAGCTCGAACTGCAACGCCGCGACATCCCGTTCATCAAGCGCGGCGGCTTCAAGTTCATCGAGACCGCGCATATAAAAGACGTGCTCGCGCATCTGCGCGTGATCGTCAATCCCGCCGACGCGGTGTCATGGCTGCGGGCGCTGATGCTGGTGCCCGGAATCGGCCATCGGCGCGCCGAGCGCCTGATCGAGGAAATCGTCGCCGCGCCGCAGCCCGAACAGGCGCTCGTGCAGGCCGCCGAGTCGATCGGCGCTGGCGCGCGCTCCGGCGGCGGCCCCGGTTCGAGCGCCGGCGGAACAGCCGCGGCCGCGGCGCGTCTCGCCGCTCTGCTGGCCGAGCTGCGGCGCGACACCGCGGCGCGTCCCGCCGATCAGATCGCGCGGACGCTCGAGTACTATCTGCCGCTGATGCGCGAGAGCTACCCGGACGATTATCCGAAGCGCGAGCGCGACCTCGAACATTTTCAGACCATCACCGAGCGCTACCGCAGTCTCGAATCGATGCTGGCCGACGTGGCGCTGGAGCCGCCCAGCGACTCGCTGGGCGACGTGCTCGCGGTCGATCCCGACGAGGGCTACCTGACGCTCAGCACCATCCACTCGGCCAAGGGGCTGGAGTGGCGCGTGGTGTTTTTGATTTGGGCGGCAGACGGGCGCTTTCCCGGCCCGCAGAGCGTCGGCGCGGAGGAATTGGAGGAGGAGCGCCGCCTGATGTATGTAGCCAGCACGCGCGCGCGCGACGAACTGTACATCTCTTATCCTATTCATATGTTCGACCGCGCGATGGGCTATACGCTCGGCCGCGTGTCGCGCTTTCTGGAAGACGTGTCGGGCGAAGTATTGCCGACCGCGTCGCTCCAGGAATCCGACGAAGAGCCGGGTTGATCCGTTACGGTGTAGCTACGTTCAGGATGTCCAAAAGCTCAGATCTCTGTCGCGGTGAATCTTACCTGCCTCTGGCTCCGTAGGGCAGCGGTATCGCCCATCATACGTGGTTTTCTCAGCCGTCTGGTGAAAGAGGATTTGTGCGATCCTCAAACCGGGTCTTAGCACTATGGGCGCTGTGCCGATGTTGGCCAACTCTAGGGTTATGACACCTTTGAAACCAGGTGCTACCGCCGTAGCCGTCGCGATTACCAATCCCGCGCGGCCCCACGACGATCTGGAAGTCACGTATGCTCCAATCCTGGGTGGCAGTGCCACGTACTCTAGACTTGCACCTAGGAGAAACTCTCCGGGATGTAGATAGAGCTTCCTTCCTCTACTCATCGAGAGTCGTTCTTGATACTTAGCGGTAGTGGCCTCGTCGCCCGCTATTGGATCCACTGCAGGAATGTTCGCGCGGCGCGAGAGAACAAAAGTGAAACCCAGGCGCAAATCTATAGAATTGGGGCCTATCTGAGAATCCTCGAGGAGCGGCGTGATGATCAGGCGCTCCGCGAGCGGAGACGTATTCAAGAGCTTCTGTATTTCGCCTTTAGAGAGCAATCAAGAGCCCGTTCCCCTGAGCCATTGTTGATAATCGCGTTTGAGCTCGATCGACTCTACGGCCTTTAGTACGAGTCGGTTTAAAACTGGGTCGTGATCAGCATTCCATGGCTCCGAATCTGAATATGGTATTGACAGCCGCGCCGTTCGATAGAGCCACCCGGCCACGATGGCCGATCGGAAATCTGGGCTGTGACCTCCTTCATCCTCATCGGGTGGGACACCTAACGCAAGCCTTTCCAGAAGATGGGGCGCCTCGGACTTCCAAACGCCTGGATTATAACGCGCCTGGGATAAGGCCGTATTGAGGAAGGGCAGCGCTGCATTTAAAACGGGTTGAAGATCCCGATAGGCCCTGCTCAGCATTCCATCGGCATTTAATGCTTCCCAATCACTCTGAAGTTGTACGCAGTCCGATATACGCTTTAGCCAATCGCGTACCGCGCTACAAACAGATTCGAACGGTTGCCGCGTAGGAATCTGATCTAGGAGGTCCGCAACCTGCTCACCTTGAGCAAGTTCGTAGACCGTCCGTAGGCGCAGGCGCCAAGGGGGATAGAAGTCATAGTCGCCCTCAGGAAGAGCGTCCAGATCAGACGGTGCTAGATAGTCCATCGCAAAGAGCGCGCTAGGCCCGAACAAAAGGTAGGCCGTCAAGTCGCAGACGATCTCCTCGACACCTCGGCGTCGCGCTTCCAAGATTCCATTTACAACGGTCTGTCGAATCTTAAACTGAAGTTGCTGTGGGAGAGATTGGATATTGGGGTAATGCCAAGTCAGATCGCCAACAGACGCCAGTATGGCATCTAGCGATGCTTTGTGTTCGGGCGTTTCGACGAACATGGAAGCGAGGAGATGACCAATTTCATGACCAAGCAATGAGTGAAGCAGAATGTTCCCTTCTTCTAGGGCTGGAATACAAACAATATAGACAGGAGCAACGGCGAGAATCCGGGTCATCATGTCATCGCCGAGTAATCGGCGGAACTTCCTATCGTAGACAGCTGTGATATTGAGAACGCTGTAGTTGTAATCCCAATCAGCGGAAAGAACTACGCAAGCCTGCGGGGCTATATACCGGAGGAGAGCTTCGACAGGCGGTATCAGGGAGGCAGGTACCCGTTTGGAGCCAGCATTCTCGAGATATCGGAGGTCACTGCCGAGATCGCGTAGCGACTCACAGATAAAGCGCTGTAGTCTTTCGTCTTCGGTAGAATGAAGCGTCGCCTGAAGGGCGTTGACGAGTTGATATAGAAGACGCCCGAACGTCGGTGGAGAATCAGTGGGGAACTCGGCAGCTAAAATCTCGCGAAGCCTTAGTTCGATATTCTTCGCGAGAGCGATTCCGATCCTAGCGGATTCACTTAGGTACATCGCTAGAGGACTGGCGGCCGCTCCTTTGACATGCGCAGGCGGCTTACTGATGAGAGAACAGAGTCGGCGAATAGACCGAAGAATGCACCAGCCATCGTGATCGTCGCGTCCGGCTTCGGCAGGAGTTGTTCGCACTGTAGCCGCTCCAGTACTTTTTGTATGCTCGCCAGAAGCTGTGCGAAGTCATCAGACGGCTCGTGTTGCAATTTAGAAAGGGGGTGAAGGGCCAAGCCCAGTGACCTGATGCCACGAGCAGAGGCTTCGGTAATCGACTTCCCTGTTAAGCTGCGGGCTCCGCTCAGCATTTCTTCTACGAGTTCCTTTGCCGCAGTTAGATCGCTCCTGTCCGCATCGGTGATCGAAAATCCCGCAGGCCGTGACAAGAGACCGGCGACCTTGGTTGCTAGGACGCCTCGGTCAAAGGTTTCAGCAGTGGCAGACGGATCGTAAGAACGGCTCATATCGTACGTGCCTCCCCAAGCCAGAGTTCGGTCGTCTGGCGCCTATGACCGCGTTACGACAGAGGGCGGCCTCGATCGGAATTGGGCCAACCCTGAAGAACCAACTCTCGCACCCGATCCCTTAGGAGCTGCTCCGCCACCTCGGATGGATTTTTTCCGAACAAGCCGGTCTGAGCCAAACTTTCGAGTTCCCGGCAGACTCTCGGCGTTGTTGAAATCCTTATGATTTCCGTCGCCGTGCGGTTGCGCGCTCGCGGCATATATATGTACTAACAATGTACTAAAAATGCGGCTTGCGCGCAAACGCTGAGATCGGGTGGCCAAGGCTGAATTTCAATTGCAAAGGGTGGACTTCTGGTTTTGAAAGAACCTGCTCCGCGAACCGCGACGCGCTATCCGAGTATCTGAAGAGCTGAAGCTACCCTTATCAGTCGCCGAAGAGGCGGTGACGATCGGCCTCGTCGAACGGCCTATCCGGTCCGCAAAATCCCTGGTCGGGCATTTGCGCGATACCCTGTGCGACCCGCGGCAGCGCACGCGCACGGAGCGCATCGGCTTCCGGTCCGCGATCGATCAATAGCTCGCGCATGCAATTGTCCGCTTCGTGAAGGTTCATGAAATATTGGTCGTGAGCCTGGGCGTAGGCACGGCACGCCGCGGCCCAATCCTGGTTCTCGCGCAGCAAGTCCGTGAGCACGCGCGCATCGCGGCAGGTGAGGCTAAGTCCCTGCCCCCAAATCGGATCGCTCGCGCTGGCCGCGTCGCCGATCAACACCACGCCATCGCGATAGGGACTCTCAACCCAGTGATCGGCGCTGATGAATGAAGCGAGCGGACCGCTCGCTCGCGCGCCCGCGTAGTATTCGGGCGGAATTCCGCTGCGCAGCGCTTCGGCAACGAACCGGTCGATCGAGTTTTCGCCTTGCAGGCGGAAATCCGCGTCGGTCGGATAGACGTTATAAGCGCGAACGCGGCCGCCACCTTGCGGGAAGAGATAGCCCACCTGACCGAGCGCCGGATTGTACGCACCGATGCCGGTGTCCGCCGGCGCGGGCATTTCTTCGAACAGCAGTCCGGCGATGTAATAGCGATCAGGTTCGCGTTGAGTCGCGAAGCCGCACCACTTGCGCACCATCGAGCTGCGCCCGTCCGCGCCGACCAGCAGCCGCGGCGTCAGTTCTTCCACCCGTCCATTTGATTCGACCGTGACCGTCGGAGGATTGCCGATTTTGACCTCGCGCACTGCGGCACCGCGGCGAACCTCGGCACCCGCCTTCACGGCCTCGGCGAGGACCAGTTCCTGCAGCGCGGGATGATAGATCGCCAGATTGGGCAGGTTGTGTGGCGTGGTGGCTACGCAGTCGCGGCGGTCGAGCTTCATTCCGCTCGAGGTAGATTTGCCAGTAGGGAGAATCGTTGGCGGCGTTGCGGATCGCGTCGTAAATCCCGAGCCGGCGCGTCTCCGCGACTCCCCACGGCTCCATGAATTCGCCGCGGACGCGATCCTGAAAGCGCGTCTCGCGCTCGAGCACCAGCACGCGCGCGCCGGCATTCGCCATCGCGACCGCTACCGCGGCGCCGCCGAGTCCGCCACCTATGGTGACGATATCGTACTCCGCCTGGCTCATCGCGATTCCTCCAAGCCGCGGCCAAAGATCGACGCTTACTTCACGTACAGGAAAATTCCCTCGTAGATGAGCGCCGGCTTGTCCTGTCCCACCACCTGGACCTGGGTCTCCATCGTGACTTGCGTTCCCTGCGGCTTCGGTTCGACCGCGACCACGCGCGAGCGCGCATGCACCTTGGCGCCTGCCGGCACGGGTGAGATGAAGCGCAGCTTGTTCGCGCCATAATTGACCACGTTGCGGAAGCTGGTGACGTTCCACTCGCGCGGGATCTCGAAAGCGGGTATGAGGCTGAGTGTCAGGAAGCCATGCGCGACCGGCCCCTTGAACGGGCTTTCGCGTTTGGCGCGTTCGATATCGATATGGATCCACTGATGGTCGCCGGTCACGTCGGCGAACTGGTTAATCTTGTCTTGGGTCACGTCGATCGGCTGGCTCCAGGCGCTGAATTCCTGGCTGACCTTCGAGCGAAGTTTCTCGACGTCGTCAAAGCGGATGTTTTCCATGGCCTTCCTCCGTAGCGATACGTGATTGTCTTAGTTTTGCGCGCGTGAGCAAAGCGGCGCGAAAGTCTGGAAGAATAGTCGCACGCGCGTCCTCAAGCCCCCTGGGCGCCTGGTGCGGCTTTGGCGGATACGCTGGCGGCCGCGTCCCGATCCAGCGATACCGCTGGCTTGCGCACGCGCGTCAGGCGCGTCTTGAGCGCAGCCTGTGCGCCCGGTCCGGGAATCATCTTTGCGTCGAGCCATCCGATCGGACGGCCGTCGCGGCTGGTGACGCGGACTTCGATCGGCTGGGCATTGGCGCGATCGACCACGATCACCGGAACCCGGCCGGGCCCGACCACCCACTGATCGCCCCACTCCCGCAGCGCCATCAGAACCGGAAACAGCGCTCGCCCCTTTTCGGTCATCCGGTATTCGACGCGGCGCGCATCGCCGGGAGCGACGGTGCGCTCCAGAATTCCGCGCGCGACCAGCTTTTTCAGGCGCGCGGCGAGGATATTGCGGGCGATTCCGAGATTGCTCTGAAACTTGTCGAAGCGCCGCGTGCCCATCAAGGCCTCGCGCACGATGAGGAACGTCCACCATTCGCCAATCTGCTCGAGCGCGCGGGCGATCGAGCAATTCATGTGAGCGAAGGTCTTGCGCCGCATCAGCGAAGCGTAACACGCTTACGTTTCATGATGCAACTTATTCGGGTATCGGAGGCGCTGCGTCAGACAGAGGCGGTTCTCGCAGAAATTCAGAACCGCCTGTAGACCCCACCCTAACCCTCCCCCAAGACATTGGGGGAGCGAATCAGAACGCACGTTTCATGATGCAACTTATCTTAACCCCTTCCCCAGTTGTCTTGGGGGAGGTTGGGTGGGGGTCGAGCGAGGAAGCGCCGGATGCCTGTTTTCTGTGGCGCTTCCTCGCCCTAACCTTTTCGATTACGCCGCCGCCTTCGCCAGGCGCGCGTAGTGATTCGCGATCTCGCGCCCGATCATCTCCACCTGACCGGCCCAGGCCTGCGGCTCGGCTACTGGCCACAGCACGAACTTGTCCAGGCCCACCGCGATGTACTGGTCGACGCGCTCGATGATGTCTTGGGGCGACCCGAACACGGTTCGGCTGAAAAACTCCTCCCCGCCGCGATCCAGCGAGCGAACCACCGGCTCCAGGTCGGACTTGGCCCGCTCGCGCGTCGGGCCGAGGCGGCAGAGCAGGATCAGACCCGACTCGATACGCGCGTTGGCCCGCCCGTACTCGGCCGCATAGCCGCGGATGGCGGCCATGTTGCGCGCGAATTCTTCCGGCGTCAGGAAGGACGCGAAGTAACCGTCGGCCATCCGTGCCGTGCGCCGCAGCGCCCCCTCCGACTTGCCGCCGACCCAGATATCGATCGTGCCCGAGTCGTTGTTGGTGCGCCGCGCCGGATGCGGCTCGAGCGTCACGTTGTCGAAATTGAAGAAGCGGCCGTGATGGCTCACGTTGGACTGGGTCCACACCTTGCGCAGCACATCGACGCCTTCGTCCAGACGCCGCCCGCGGGTCTCCAGCGCAACCCCGGTCGCCGCGTAATCGGCCAAGTTCGCGCCGGTGCCGACCGCCATCACCATCCGCCCGTGCGAGTAGTAGTCGAGCGTCGCAAACGACTTCGCTACGGTCAGGGGATGGCGCAGGTTGAGCAGCAACACGCTCGGGCCAAGCTTGATGCGCGAGGTGCGCGAGGCCAGCACCGCGAGCGTCGCAACCACGTCTAGTTCGGGCGAGGGCGACAGCAGATGGTCCGAGAGCCAGAACGAGTCGAGGCCCCAGTCCTCAGCCTTCTCGGCCACGTGCACGATGGTTTCCGGCGTCGGCATCCCGAGCCGCCAAAGCCCGAATCCGACCCCGATCTTGACCTGCTTCATAACCACTTCTCCTTAACTATGACGGCTCTCGCTTAGCCGGATAGTACCATAGCGGACGCCCATCGAATCGGCTAATCTGTCGCCGGTGAGCGAGCTTGGGGTAACCGTTCTGGGCGCAGGCGATGCCTTCGCGAGCGGAGGCCGTTTTCAGGCCGGCTACGTTATTGAAGCCGACGGCGCGCACATCCTGATGGAGGCCGGGCCGACGCTGCTGCCGGCGCTCAAGCGCAGCCGGATCAATCCCGCCGAGCTCGATTGTATTCTCATCAGCCATCTGCATGGCGATCATTTCGCCGGGCTGCCCTTCCTGATGTTGCAGTATATGTGGGAGAGCCCGCGCAAGCGCGTCCTCACCATCGCCGGCCCGCGCCACCTAGAGCAGCGCACCCGCGCACTCTTTCATACCATGTATCCCGGCATGAATACGCATCCCCTGATGCGCAAGCTCAGGTTCGTCGAGCTCGAGGCCGGACGTACCACGCGCGTGGGCCCGGCGCGCGTCGCCACCGTCCGCACGCCGCATACCAAGCCTGACGTCTCGCTCGCTCTGCGGGTGACCGTCGGCGGCAGGTCGCTCGCGTTCTCGGGCGACAGCGGATGGACCGATGAGCTGGTGAGAATCAGCGCGGGCGCCGACCTGTTCCTCTGCGAGTGCACCTATTTCGAGAGCAACCATCTTGACTTCCATCTCAACTACCCGACCATCGAGCGCAACCGCGACCGCTTCACGGCCAAGCGAATGATCCTGACGCATCTCGGGCGCGAGGTGCTCGAGCGCCAAAGCGAGGTCGGGATCGAGATGGCCGACGACTTGATGAAAATCACCGCCTGACGCGTTTTGTGCCGCGCGCGCGGGCTGGCTATGCTCGTAGATGGGCGCCCGTCGCCCGCGCGGCCGGGACTTCGATTCGGCTCGCGCGCGGCGGCCCGCCGCGAGCAAAAGAAAAGAACAAAAAGGAGCCTGCCGGATGGGTATCGCGGACGGCAAGCGCGCGCTGATAGTCGGCGTCGCCAATGACAAGAGCCTCGCCTGGGCGATCGCGCAGGAACTCAAGGCGCAGGGCGCGGAGATCGCGCTCACCTACCAGGGCGAGGTGCTGGAGAAGCGCGTGCGTCCGCTCGCCGAGTCGATCGGCGCGCTGGTGGTGGGCGAGCTCGACGTCACCAACGACATCCAGATCGGGCTCACGATGGCGGAGCTGCGCGAGCTGTGGGGCGGGCTCGACATGCTGATCCACGCGGTCGCGTTTGCCGACCGCGAAGATTTGCGCGACCGCTTTCTGACCGTGAGCCGCGGCAACTTCGCCAAGGCGCTCGAGATAAGCGCGTACTCGCTGGTGGCGCTGGCGCGCGCGGCCGAACCATTGATGGAAGCGCGCGGCGGCGGTGCGATATTGACGCTCAGCTACCTGGGGGCGGTGCGCGCGGTCCCCAACTACAACGTGATGGGAGTGGCCAAGGCGGCTCTGGAAGCCTGCGTGCGCTACCTCGCGGTCGATCTCGGGCCGAAGAACATCCGCGTCAACGCGCTCAGCGCCGCGCCCGCGCGCACGCTCTCGTCCTCGGCCATCCGCGACTTCTTCACCATGGCGCACGAGGTCGAGGAACGCTCGCCGATGCGCCGCGGGATGAAGCCCGAGGAGGTCGGCAAGATGGCCGCCGCGATGCTGAGCGATCTTTCCAGCGGCGTCACCGGCCAGACCGTCTACGTCGACGTCGGCTACAGCATCGTGGGCCTGTAAAAGCCGCACATAAAGGCAGCACGACACGCGCCGGGGTGAACATACATCCTATTAGGGAAACATCCGACCAACCAATGCGGCAAAACATCTACAAAGGAGTAGGGCGATGGCGATTGTTGCGGTGCCCCAGTTAAAAGACAACTACGCCTACCTGGTAATCGACGACGCGAGCAAGCAGTGCGGCGTGGTCGACTGCTCCGAGGCGGAAAAGGTGCTGGCCGAGGTAAGCCGGCGCGGGCTCAAGCTCGTTGCCGTGCTGCCGACGCATTGGCATGCCGATCACGTCGGTGGCAATCAGGACCTGGTGCGTGCCGTGCCGGGGTTGCGCGTATACGGCGCGCGCGGCGAGGGCGGGCGGATTCCGGCGATGACCGACGAGGTCGAAGACGGCAGCGAAGTCGCGGTGGGACCGATTCGCGGACGCGTGATCGGAATCCCCGCCCACACCAGCGGCCATATCGCCTACTATTTCCCCGCGCTCAAGGCGGTGTTCACCGGCGACACTTTGTTCATCGCCGGATGCGGCCGCGTGTTCGAGGGCAAGGCCGACACGATGGTGGCCTCGCTGGGGAGGCTCGCCGCGCTGCCCGACGATACGCAGGTCTATTGCGGCCACGAGTACACCGAGAAAAATCTGCAATTCGCGCTGACGCTCGAGCCCAACAACCCGGCGCTCAAGGCCAAGTACGAGTGGACGCGCAAGACGCGGGCCGAAGGCAAATACACGATTCCCTCGACCATCGGCGACGAGAAGCGCTTCAACCCGTTCCTGCGCACCGATAGCGCGGAGTTGCGTGCGAACCTCAGGAAGATCGATCCCTCGGTCGGCGACGAACCGGTCGCTATTTTCGCCAAGACCCGTGAGCTGAAAGACCGGTTCTGAGCGCGCCCGCGGAAGTTTACACTTCCGAATTAACCATTAGTAATTAATTGCGCCAACAAGGCTAATCGCGTCGCCTGGCCGACGCGTTTTCGCCTTGGCATGGCCAGTGGGGGCGGCGAAGCCGTGCGGAGTCCCGGGCGATCGGAACGGCTAACAGGTGTTCATCCGCTGCAGCGCACGGCCGACCTTAAGTACCCGTAAGCACCCGCATAGCGCTCAAGCGAACAATAAACGAAAATAAACTGCGTTAGTAACTGCTATCTGGAGCCATACGAGGCATAATATGGATGAAGTAAGGACGATTAAATCTATTTGACATTCCCAGGTGCTATATTTTATTCTCTCCTCCGTAAGTTCGAACCAGTAACGTCCTTAACCTCTAGGAGAATGTGCTATGGCATGGGCCCAGGTACTATTCATCCACGCGCGAGAGATCGTGGCTCGCCGGTTTCGCGGACAGACCATGATCGAGTACGCCCTGATTATCGCTTCCGTCGGCGTCGTCGCATGGGGTGCATACAACCTTATGGGACATGACATTGGTTCGATGGCGAACGGAATCGATTCGGATTTGACCAGCACTTAAGAACGGATCAGCCGCTCAAGCAGACGACACCCTATGTCGCGATGGGTGAGCTGTCTGCTCGAAAGACCCGGCGAACGATCGAGACTGGCGCCGGTCAGAGTCAAAAACCCGCCCAATCAGGCGGGTTTTTGCTTTCTCGGAGCCGCTAAAATGAAACGATTTAGCCTTGAAATCCGCTCATTTTGAGCGATCTCGATGCGCGGGTGCGCGACGGAATAACCTTCACACCAGCTTCCATTGCACGAGCGTCGCTTCGGGATGATCCTCGAAGACCGCTTCGACTTCGGCGTCCAACGGCGCATCCTGCATCGGGTCGCCGAGCAAATTGCCGACCATGCGAACGTTATCGGCGTCAGGGAGCTCCACCACCGCGATAATGAATGGCCCGGCCTGCTTGAGCGCCGGATGCACCGGGTTCCATGATCGCACCCAGGTATAGAGCCGCCCGCGGCCTGACACGCGATGCCATCCGAGATCGCCGCCCTGGCATTTGTGGCAGATCCATTCCGGACCGAACTGAAAGGTCTTGCACCGATTGCATCGCTGGATCACCAGTTCGTGGCGGCGCAGGGCTTCCCAAAAGCCCGCGTCCATGCCGTCGCGCTGCGCCTTCGGCGCGGGCAATCCCTCGGGCAGGTAGTAGGGTGATTTTTCAGCCATGCAGGATAAGGTCGCTCACCGGCGAGACCATCGGGCCCGACGCCACCAGCGCGATCTTCGCGTCGGGGACTTGCGCGGTCGAGGTCCCGCGGCACTGGCGCACCGCTTCGTTGACCAGTTCGAGGCCGTGCATGTAGCACTCGGCGATATTGCCGCCGCTGGTGTTTAGCGGAAGCTTGCCGTCCGGCGCGATGAAATTCTCCAGCCTGCACAGATCCATCACGCCGTCGGGCTCGCAGAAGCCATGTTCGACCAGGCTTATCGGCACGGCGCCGCTGAAGTGCTCGTAGATCTGCACGACGTCGACGTCCTCCGGACCGATTTCCGCCATCTGGTAGAGCCGCGGCGCGAGCGTCCTGAAATGCGAGGATGCGTAGTCGGGCGAGTTCTCGGCCGCGGCGGCAGCGCGATGCGGCGCGCCCTGCGCCGCCGCCATCACGTAGACCGGCTTCTGTTTGAGATCGCGCGCGCGTTCCGCGCTGGTCAGGATCAGTGCGGCGGCGCCGTCGTTCTCCATGCAGCAGTCGTAAAGGTGAAACGGCTCGACGATCCATCGCGAGCGGTCGTATTGCTCGCGGGTCAGCGGGCGGCCGTACATCACGGCGCGCGGGTTGAGTTGCGCGTGATGGTAGTCGGCGAGCACCACTGCGGCGAGCGCGTCCTGGGTGACGCGATGCTCGTGCATGAAGCGTCGCACGCGCAGTGCGACCCATTGCGCGGGAACGAACAGCCCGTAGGGCCACGCGTACGCGGCGGGGCCGGAGACGGTGTCGACCGGGGCCGCTTGGCCGAAGCGGCCGAACTGGCCCTGCGCAAGCGCGCGGAACACGACCACGTATTTGGCATAGCCGGCCGCCACCGCTGCCGCCGCCTGCGCCACGGCGCCCGAACCGCCGCCCCCGCCGCCGCCCCATACCATGCTCGCCCACGCGTAGTGCGGAAGGCCCAGAGCGGTGGCGAGGCGCGCCGCGTCGTTGCGATCGTTGCTGTAGGAGGCGAAGCCGTCGAGATCGGTGACTTTAATTCCGGCGTCCTCGACCGCCTTCAGGATCGCTTCGCAGGCGAGCTGGAATTCGCTGACCGGCGTCTGGCCGCGCTTGTAGTACTTGGTCTCGCCGAGGCCGCATACAGCGACCTTGTCCTTGATGCTGTACTCGCCCATCAGTTCTATGGATTCGCGGCCGGCGCGTGCTCGAGATGGTCGGCGTCGAGGCCATCGAAGTGCGGCAGCACCTCCTCCGCCATCAGGCGCATCGACTTGAACCACGGCTCGGGATCGTCGGCGTAGTCGAAAGTGAAGTGCAGCAACGTGCCGAAGCCGCCGAGCTCCTTGTACATCTGCGTGAGCTTGTCGCGCACCGTGCGCGGCGATCCGACCAGCCATCCGTGGTCGGCCAGGTACTCCGGCGTGACCGCGTCGTCGCGCACCGAGGGGTCGTGCTTGAGATACTTGGTGAATTGGAAATCGGCCATGAGCGGCAGCAGGTACTCGCGCATCATGCGGCCCATCATGCTGCCGACGCAATTGCGATGCGCCTCTTCGTCGGTGTCGGCGACGAAAATCTCGCGCACGATTCGCCAGTCCTGCCGGCTCGGCCGCGCTCCGCTGCGCCGCGCGCCGTCGAGCACCGCGTCCCAATGCGTGGCGACGTAGCCCGGGCTCATGTTGAGGCTGAGCGGCATGAAACCGTGTTCGCCGGCGAGCTTGAGCGTCTCCGAGCCGGGGTTGAGGCCGGCGATTCCGATCGGCGGATGCGGCTGCTGCAGCGGGCGCAAATGATGGCCGAGCGTGCGCAGCATTGGCCCCGGCACGTTTACGCTCCAGAACTTGCCCTTGTACTCGACCCCGCCGTCGCTCGCCCAGACCTTGAGCATGATCTCGAGCGCTTCGCGGGTCATGTCGCGGTTGACGCCCTTCATACCGTCGACGCAGAACAACTGCCAGTCGCTCGGCAGGCCGCTTGCGCCGATGCCGAGCATGTAGCGGCCCTCAGCGAGATGGTCCATGAAAGCGACGCGGCAGGCGAGTTCGGCCGGATGATGGTAGGGCAGAAGATGCGCGCCGGGCGCGAGCTTGATCTGGCGCGTCTGCATGAGCGCCTGCGCGATCAGCAGGTCGGGCGCGGGATTGGGCTCCCATCGCGAGGTGAAGTGCTCGCCGATCCACGCCTCGCTGTAACCCAGGCGGTCGGCCTCGCGCAGCACGGCGAGGTCCCATTGTTGTCCGGCCAGCAGGCCGCGCTCCGGCGGATGCGACGGCATCAGAAAAAGTCCCAATTTCATACCATCTCCTGTCTCCGAATCCGTATCCAATTCCGTATCAATGTTCCGTATCAACGTCCGGCTCAGTGCGCGCGCGCTACTTCAGTTGCGAGAATTCCGCCGGCGTCATGATCTTGTTGCTCTGGCTGACCACCAGTGCGCGCAGCTTGGGAACGATCGCCGCGCGGCGCGGGTCGCGCCCCCATGCGGACCATTTCTGCTGGCGCTCGTTCAGATCGTTGAAGGCCCACAGATGAACCAACTCGTTGAGCGGTCCGATGTCGGTGGACCAGTAGCCGAGCGGCTTGAGCCCATGCTCAGCCAGGAGCGGCAACAGCTCTTCCTTGGTGATCTGGATGTACTGCGGTGCTCCGCCCAGCACCAGCGTGTAAGTCCGAAGCTCGTAGATCATCGCATGCGTCTCCTTTCCGCTGTCCTCTTATATCAGCGTTCGGGGCCTTTGGCTCCGGGCCATGACATCGCCGCGGCCAGGCCTTCGAGCGCGAGTCCGTAGCCGAGGTCGTCGAGCATCAGGCGCTTGAGCTGCTGGGTTATCGCGACGCGCGCGTAGCGCACGGTGAGCGGCGGCTTGGCGACGATTAGCTGTGCGAGTTCCCAGGCGCGCGCCACCAGACGCTCGCGCGGCACGACTTCGCTCACCACGCCCAATTCCAGCGCCTCGCGCGCCGAGAGCTTCTGCCCCGTGAGCAGGAAGTAACGGCCGCGATTCGGTCCCAGCACCAACGGCCATACCACGTGCACGCCGTCGCCGGGCACGATCCCGTTGGGAAAGTGCGGCGCGTCCTGAAATGCCGCGTTCTCCGAGGCGATCACGATATCGCACAACACGGCAAGCTCGGCATGGATCAGCGCCGGGCCGTTTACCGCCGCGATCATCGGCACCTCGATATGCAGATGGTTCATCAGGAGGTACTTGGCGTCGTTGTAGATGTGATCCCAGGTCGTGGTGCGGACGCCCGCGTGCGGCGCCGGCGCGGGCTCGCCGGTTGCGGTCTTGCCCACCGGAGCGCCGCGGCCGCCGCCGAGGTCGACCTCGGCGCAAAACGCGTCGCCGGTGCCGGTTATGATGACGCAGCGGTTTCCGTGATCGCGCGCGACGTCGTAAAAGGCGTACGACAACTCCTCGTGCGGCGGACCGCCCCACTTGAGTGGGCCGCCCTCGCTATGCAGCGTCATCTGGATGATGCCGTCGCGGCGTTCCATCGTGACGTGCTTGTACTTGTTCTGGTATTCCTCGAACTTGCTCATGCCTTTTCTCTCCTGCCGTGCGGACGCGAATCGATGGGCCGAATCCTACTAAAGTGCGGGCGGCGACTGTTAGCCGCGCGCGGGCCTTGCCCAACGACCTAGGTTGGCAGCACAGTGGGAACGAAGTAGAGCCAACGCAGGTTAGGCAAGAAGAGCTTCCATGAACACCGGACGGCGCGAGCGCATTATCGACGAGCAGCAGGCCGCGGCCTGGATCGAGGACGGGATGACCGTCGCGATCGGCGAGCCTGCGCCGATGGCGCTGGTGCGCCGGATCGTGCGGCGCGGTGTGCGCAATCTTACCGTCGTCGCCAGCGGTTTCGCGCTCGACATGCTGATTGCGGCCGGATGCGTGCGCAAGACCGTGAGCTACTATGCCGGCGGCGGTCCGGGCATTCCGGTATTGCCTTCGTTTCGGCGCGCGGCCGAGCGCGGCGAAATCGAGGTCTGGGAGTGCGAAGAGGGCATCCTGTGCGCCGGGCTGCAGGCGGCGGCGCAGATGCTGCCGTTCATGCCCTGGCGCGGCGGAGTCGGAACCTCGCTGCCGCAGGTGAATCCCGACCTCAAGCTGTTTCGCGATCCGATTCGCGGCGAGGAATTGATCGCGGTGCCGCCGATCAAGCCCGACCTGACGCTGCTGCACGCCGCGGCCGCCGACGCCTACGGGAACGTGCGCCATCTCGGCGGCCCCGGATGGCTCGACCTGTTCCAATACCGCGCCGCCGACCGCACCGTCGTGCAGGTCGAGCAGGTGATCCCCAACGAGGAAATCCGCGCCGACCCGTGGGCGACGACGATCGCCGCCGCCGACGCGATCGTGCGCGCGCCCTTCGGCGCGCATCCGTTTTATAGCCGCGGCTTTTACATCACCGACGGCCCGCATCTGCACGCCTATCTGCAGGCGGCCGAGAAAGCCGCCGGCGGCGATCGCGCGGCGCTCGAAGAATACCTGGACCGCCACTGCCGCAAGCCCGAGGGCCTCGCGGACTATCTCGAAACGATCGGCATGAAGCGGTTGCTCGAGTTGCGCGAATACTGATCGCGAATTTCGATCCGAATTCCGATCCTAAGGAGCTGCGCCAGTGGCGGAAGAAAAAAAATATTCGAGCAAGGTGATCGCGCTGTTCGCGTTCCTGCCCTGGCTGGTCTACATCTTCGCCTCCGCCGGCAACCATTGGAGCGTCGCGACGGCAGGCGGCACGATCATGTGCCTGATCTATCTTGCGATGCTGCGCCGGCAGACGACGATCAAGCTGATGGACTGGACGACGCTGGCCTTCTTCGTCACCGCATCGATTCTGACGATCGGCCTGCACTCGGCCGTGCTCGCGACCTACCAGGTGATGATCATCTGGTCGTTCTACGCCGTCGCCGGATGGGCGTCGGTCGTTCTGGGCAGGCCGTTCACCGCCGCCTACGCGCGCGAGGTGCAGCCGCCTGAGGTCTGGGACCTTCCGATATTCCATCGCGTCAACTGGATCATGACGCTTTTCTGGTGCGGCCTGTTCAGCGTCAACGTCGGCTTCGGAGTGATCGCGCTGATGGTCGGCGGCAACCTGGGCCGGCTGGTGCCTGGATTTTTGATCCCGACCGGATTGTTGATCTACGGGTTCGTGTTCAGCGCGCGCTTCCCGATGCGCTACGTGGCGCGCGTCAATGCCAGCGGCGCGGCGGGCGAGACCGCGGAAAGCATATCAACCGCGTAACACGTGCGTCGAATCGAACGGAGCATCGCTGATGAGCCGCGAGGACAGCATGGCGAGTGAATATGGCGTGCAGGGTGAATATGGCGTTCAGGAACTGATGGCGGTGTTCCTCGCGCGCGACCTCAACGACGGCGAACTCTTGCGCGTCGGGGTCGCGATGCCGGTGGCCGAGGCGGCGGTGCGCCTGGCCCATCTGACGCACGGCCCCAACATGGAACTGGTGTTTCTCGGCGGGCGGATGAACGTCGCCGACCTCGAAACCATCCCGATGCCCGCGTTCGGATGGGACCGGCGGGTGGTGCGATGGACCGAGTCGTACAGCGACACCGGCCATCGTTTCGACCGGCTCAAGGACTGGAGCAACCATGTCTTCTTCATCGGCGGCGTCCAGGTTGACCGCTTCGGCAATACCAACCTGATCGGAATCGGCCCCGACTACCGGCGGCTGAAGTTCCGCGGACCCGGCTCGGTCGGCACGCCGACGCTCAGCACCCACGTCGGCCGCTACTACATCGTGCTCAACAGCCACAGCCCGCGCCTGCTGGTCGAGCGATGCGACTATGTCAGCGCCTACGGATGGGGCAGCGGCGGCGCCGACGCGCGCCGCAAGTTGGGACTTCCCGGAGGCGGCCCGAAGTACGTCGTGACACCGCTCTGCGTGATGGACTTCGAGGAGGAGACGCGGCGGATGCGCCTGCGCTCGCTCCATCCGGGTGTCAGCGCCGGGACGGTGCGCGAGAGCACGGGCTTCGAGTTGGTGATACCGCCGTCGGTGCCGACGACCGCGCCGCCGACCGCCGAGGAGTTGCGCGCCTTGCGCACGCGCGTCGACACGGCCGGCCGCCTGCGCCGTTAGCGACTTACTCCGGCAAGCCGCCGACGCGCGTGAACACTGCATGCCAGTTCGCGCGGAACCACGGACTGCCGTCGCGCCGGCCGAACACCTGCCCGCGCACCAGCATCGCGCCGCCGCCCCGGATGTCGCAGTCCAGGATCGCCTCTTCGTCAACCCCAAACGTCTGTGGGCCTAAGTGGCGATGCGTGTAAAATTCGTCGAAGTGCAACAGCGCGCGCATCCGCGCCGCGTCACGGCCGTCGGTCGAAATCAGATCCATCCTGCCCGTGGGATTGATGATCTTGGTGTTCGGGTCCACGCCCACCTGGCTGAAAGTCAGCTCGAACGGCCCGTTGCCGACGCGCCGGTAGCAGATGCGATAGGTCTTCGGCGTCCACACCCCGACTTTAGGCGCGCCGAACATTCGCTCGATCGAATCGAGATACTCCACGCGACCGTCCCAGCATCCGCGGAATACCGCCGGCAGGATCGGCTGCGCGTGCAGCATCGATGCTGGTGGCGGCGGTGATGGCAAAGAAGGAGGCGGAAGTGGCGGCGGCGGAAGGGGCAGCGGTGGCGGCAACTGCGGCGCGGGGAGCGGCGGCGCCGGCGTGGGGGTGATCGCGGACGGGATTTCCTCGAGCTGATTGGAGGGCGGCAACGGCGGCCGTGCGGTCGGAGCCGGCCGGGGACGGAAACTCGGTTGCGATTGCGGCGCTGGCGGTTCGACCTGAAGCGACTGTTGCGCGTGCGCCGCGCGTGGCGCCAGCATCAACACAACCGCCGCGAGCACTACCAGCCCGACACCCCGCCCCCTCGCCTTTGCCGCCTGCACCAAGACTTCCCCGATCTCAATTATCAATGGTACAGCCTTGGGTACAGCCTTGCTTGGGTAGGGGCTCGCTTGGGGCAGCTCGAATGTCACGCGGACCGGCGGTCTTTTGGCGGTCGGCCGCGATCGCAAGGAGGATCGACACACATGAAACTCAAGGGAAAAGTGGCCCTAATAACCGGGGCCGGATCGGGGATGGGCAAGGCGACCGCGCTTTTGTTCGCGAGCGAGGGAGCGAAAGTCGCGGCGGCCGATATCAGCGAGGCCGCGGTCGAAGGCGTCGCGCGCGACGTGCGCAAGGCCGGCGGCGAGGCGATCGCGATCGGCGCCGACGTCGCGAAGTCCGATGACGTGCAGCGGATGGTCGCGGCGACGCTCGAGCGCCTGGGGCCGCCCAACGTGCTCTACAACAACGCCGGTATCGAGGGCGAATCCGATTTCCTAGCCGAGATGCCCGAGGCCGCATTCGACAAGGTGATCGCGATCAACCTGCGCGGCGTGTTCCTCGGGATGAAGTACGTGCTGCCGCACATGGTCAAGCTCGGCGCCGGCTCGGTCATCAACCAGGCCTCGATCGCCGGGATGATCGCGATCCGCGGTGGCGCCGCGTACGCCGCCTCCAAGGCCGGCGTGATCGCCCTCACGCGCGTCGCGGCGCTCGAGTACGGGCGCTACAACATCCGCGTGAACTGCATCTGCCCGGGAGCGATCGAGACGCCGATGGCCGAGCGGGTGAGAAAGGGCGAGCCGCCGCGTCCGGCCGCGGTCAAGCGGATTTCCGTGTTCGGCCGGATGGGGCTGCCGGAGGAAATCGCGAAGGTCGCGCTTTTCTTGGCGAGCGACGACTCGTCATTCGCAACCGGCGCGCCGTTCGTGATCGACGCGGGCTGGACGATTAGCTGACCGCCGGCGCGCGGACGCCGCGGCCGCTCAGCACTGTCCCGAGCGCAGCACCTGCCCCGGCATCGCGCCGCTCGCGCGCTCTTTTGAAACTCAATTTGCGGGGTTGCGGACTGCGCTATGCGTTGACCCATTTGTCGCGGTCGATGCCCGCGTCTCTCAGGATTTTCGACAGCAGGCTTGGATCTATGTCGCCTTTGTGTGGATTGGGGATGATGATGGGCCCCTTTCCCTGGGCCGCCATGTACTCATGTTTGCCGCCAGCATAGGGGCCGCCATAGCCGAGGGCGCGCAGTTTGCGGATGAACTCCGTCCGCGAACAAGGTGTGAGACGGCTCACACCTTCTCTTCGGCGCCAAGCTGAACTCCGACGTCGGGTAGGTCGAGCTTACTGATCACATAGTTGACGGTCAGCCAACCGTCGAGTGCGTCGTACAGCTCCGCGCGCGCCTCTTCAATGGTCGGGCCGCTCGCCCACAACCCCTCGAAGCCAGGTATGTGTGCATACCATCCGCCGCTGCCATCTTGGAGCCGCTCGTACTGGGCACACCGCATCGCCGCGCTCATGTAGCCCAGGATCGTCGTTGTCATGGTCGTCACTTCGCTCCGATGATCAAGCTTTCCGCCGGCAACAATTATACACCCGTGCGCGGCGTTGCGCAGACTCGCTGTATAAGCGCGCCGCTGGACTGATCCCGCTGCGCGCGCAAGATCGCCTCAGCGCGCGCTTGCGCTCAGCACTGTCCCGAGCGCAGCACCTGCCCCGGCATCGCGCCGCTCGCGCGGCCGTGCTCGTAGAGCAAGCGCCCGTTGACGATCGTGTATTCGATGCCCTCGGCGGGCATCACCAGGCGCCGACCGCCGCCCGGCAGATCGTATTGCATGCGCGCACGCTTGGCCGAGCCGACGGTGTTGTAGTCGAAGATCGCGATGTCGGCGGCAAATCCGGGCCGCAGGCGTCCGCGCCGCTGGATACCGAAGAAGTCGGCCGGCTCCGACGTGATGCGCTTGATCGCATGCTCCAGCGTCAGCGCCTGGCGCTCGCGCACCCATTTGCCGAGCAGGTAAGTGCAGTATCCGGCGTCGCACAGCATGTCGACGTGCGCGCCGCCGTCGGACAGCCCAAGCATCGTGCGCGGGTCGCCAATCAGCCGACCGATTCCCTCCTCGTGATACTGCGCCATCGTGTACTGGATGTTGAGGTCGTCCTCCAGCGCGAGGTCGAGGAACGTGTCGAGCGGGTCACGGCCGCGCTCGGCGGCGATCTCCGCGACGTTTCTGCGCTCCAGCGCCTTGAGCGCGGGGCTCGCGGCTTCGAGCACTTCGACGCGATGCCATTTGCCGTTGAACAGATGCGGCCGCGTCAGCTCCTTGCGGAAGGAATCGCGAAACGCCGGGTCGGCGTAAATCCGTTTTTGCGCTTCGGCCGGCTGGTTGAAGACGTGGTTCCACGTGTCCATGTCGGCGAAGCTGAAGGGGTTGCGCAGATCGATCTGGACCACGAATGGCTTGCACAAAACCTGCGGCACGCCGCCGCGTTTGATCAGCGGCTCCAGCCGCTTGAGCGTTGCTTCCGCGTACTCGGGCTTGTCCGGCCGCGACGCCATCGCGAGCCAGGTCACCGGTCGCGCGCTTTCCGCGAGCAGGAAGTCGAGCAGTTGATACTCGTCGTCGAGCACCTGGCCCGCGCGCCGCGTGAGCGCGATTTCGATCGAGCCCTTGCCGAGTTCCTTGAGGACGTTGGAGCAGGCCTTGAGCTCGTCGCGGCCGGCGAGCCGGCAGGCGAGCGGTTGGCCGCGAAAGCCGATGTGCTGCGCGAGCGTGGTGGTGGAAAAGCCCATCGCGCCGGCCGCCATCGCCTCGTGCAGCAGCGCCGCGATGCGCTGGGTCTCGTTGGGCGACGCCGCCCGCTCCATCGATTCCTCGCCCATCACGAAATGACGAAACGGCGTGAGCGGCGCGAGAAAGCCGACGTTTATTCCGACGCCGCGGCGCTCGGCGGCGTCCATGAACTCGGGAAAGCTCACCCAGTCCCAGGTGATGCCCTTGCTCAGCGCGTCGAAGGGAATCGCCTCGACGTTGACCAGGTCCCAGGCCGCGATCTCGTGAACCTCGGGCTTGCACGGCGCGATCCCGACGCCGCAGTTGCCCATCACGACCGAGGTCACGCCGTGCCACGAGGTGCAGGTGAGCAGCGGGTCCCAGCAAATCTGCGCGTCGTAGTGGGTATGCGGATCGACGAAGCCCGGCGCGACGATCAGTTCGCCGGCGTCGATGGTGCGCTGCGCGCCGCCGCTGACCTTGCCGATTTCCGCGATCGTTCCGTCCTTGATAGCGACGTCGGCGCGCACTCGCGGGGCGCCGGTGCCGTCGACCACGGTGCCGTTTTTGATTAAGAGATCGTATGCCATCGGGGAAGTCCCTCCCTCGCGCGAAGTGAAGGCCTCTCTTCTTGTATCCAGCGCGCCCCCTTGCGGGCAAGCGGCGGCGCACGGAGGTAATGGGTCAGTTTGTCCCTTTGGGTGAACGGCCGCGACCGTGGTATTCGATCTAACGTCGCCCACGCGCGACGCAATCAGCACTTGCCAGTGGAGGCCACGATGTCGACGACCTTTGGCGCGATGATGTTTCCGACCGACTACGCGATCCAGCCGATCGAGCTGGCGCGCGCGGTCGAGGAGCGCGGACTCGATTCGCTCTACTTCCCCGAACATACGCATATTCCGACCAGCCGGCGCAGCCCGTGGCCCGGCGGCGGCGACCTTCCCCAGGAATACTGGCATACGCATGACCCGTTCGTGGCTCTGGGAGCGGCCGCCGCGGCGACTAAGCGCATCAGGCTTGGCACGGGAGTGTGCCTGGTGATCGAACGCGACCCGATCGTGCTGGCCAAGGAGTGCGCCTCGCTCGACCTGATTTCGGGCGGGCGGCTGGTGTTCGGAATCGGCGGCGGATGGAACGCCGAGGAGATGGAGGATCACGGCACCGATTTCCGCAAGCGATGGGCGCTGCTCCGCGAGCGGATTTTGGCGATGCGCGCCATCTGGACCAAGGATCCGGCGGAGTTCCACGGCGAGTTCGTGAACTTTCCGCCGATGCGGGCGTTTCCCAAGCCCGTGCAAAAGGGCGGCCCGCCGGTGCTGCTGGGCTCGGAGGCCAAGCGATGCTTCGAGCGGGTGGTCGACTACTGCGACGGATGGATGCCGATCTACCGGCGCAACCATACGCTGGCCGATGGGGTTAAACAGTTACGCGAAGCGGCGAGCCGCGTCGGCCGGCGCTTCGAGGCGCTGAAGCTCACGGTCTTTGGTGTGCCGCCGCGCGAGGACGAGGTGAAGACGCTCATCGAGATCGGATTTCACGAAATTATATTCGCGTTGCCGCCGGCCCCGGCCGACAAGGTGCTGCCGATGCTCGACAGCTACGCGGCAATTAAACAGAAGCTCGCCTCATAACGTGCGCAGCGCCCGCCTAATCGCGCTCGGCGCGTGACGGAGGTTTCTTGCGATGGGACGCCTCGACGGAAAAGTCGCACTGATCGTCGGCGGAGGCGCCGATGGGCCGCCCAACGCGGGCGAGACGCTTTCGATTGGCAACGGCCGCGCAACCGCGATTCTGTGCGCTCGTGAGGGCGCCGCGGTGATGGTCGCCGACCGCTCCGAGACGCTGGCCGGCGAGACCGCCGCGGCGATTCGCGCCGAGGGGGGCCGCGCCGACTCGGTCGCCGCCGACGTTACGCGCGAGGACGACTGCCGCCACGCCTGCGAGGCAGCAGTACGCGCCTTCGGCAAGCTCAACCTGCTGGTCAACAACGTCGGGATCGCGATCGGCGGCCGCCTGCTCGAGACCACTATCGAGCAGTTCGACACGATGTCCAACGTCAACGTCCGTGGCCAGTTCCTGATGATGAAGTACGCGGTGCCCGAGATGGCTAAGGCCGGCGGCGGCGCGATCGTCAACGTCTCTTCGCTGGCAGCGATTCGCACCGGCTCGGGCCTGCCCTACGAGACCACCAAGGCGGCGCTGCTCGGGCTCACCCGCTCCGTCGCGGTCACGCACGCGCGCGACAAGATTCGCGTCAACACGATCCTGCCGGGATTGATCAACTCCTCGATGGTGCGCCGGCTGGTCGGCGACCGCGAGGAGCGCGTTGCGCCGCGGATCCCGATGCGCCGCCAGGGCACGCCGTGGGAGATTGCCAAGGCGATCGTTTTCCTGCTCTCCGACGACGCGTCATATATCACCGGCACCGAGCTAATCGTCGATGGCGGCCTGAGCGCGCGCTAACCGCCGGCAATAAAGCGCGTGTTTGAACCCCGCTGCAGGGAGCAATAGATTTGGTAGCCGGTACCGCCGGACGGCAACGGCGGATGCCGCTTAGGCGAGGCTTCCGATGAAACTTTTCACTTTTGCGACCAGCCCATACGCGCGCAAGGCCCGGATGATGCTCGAGTACAAGGGGCTCGAGTGCGAAATGGTCGAGCGATGCTACTCGCTCGATCGCAAGCCGGACTTGCGCGAGGCGAGCGAGCGCGCAGAGGTCCCGGTGCTGGTGCTCGACGACGGCCGCACCATCGCGGACTCCACCATCATCTGCGAGTATCTCGAAGACGCGCATCCCAGACCGCCGGTGTTTCCCGCCGATGCTTTCGAGCGTGCGCGGATGCGCGCGATCGATGACTTGTGCGACCGCACTTTCGACGCGACCGTCTTTGGCTATTTCCTCGGCCTGGTGCGGTCGACGGCGCCCGAGTCAAAGGCCATGCAGGAAGCGGGCCGCGCTGAGTTCAAGGCGCTGCTCGCGCGGCTGGAGAGCGAGCTTGAGGGCCGGGAGTTCTTTTGCGGCGCGGCGCTCTCGCTCGCCGACTTCGCCGCGATCTGCTATCCGCCGGTGGCCCATGCGATGCGCCTTCGAATGAATGAATTTCCCCGCGTGGCCGCTTGGGAGAAGCGGATGCGCGCGATTCCGCTGGTGGCTGCCGACCTCGAGCGCGCGCGCAAGGCGATGGCCGCGGCCGACCTCGCCGACGAGTTCGAGGGCCCCGACGGCTGCGTCCATTGGCGCGACAGCCGGCTGGAATGGCCGGTGCGTCATGGCTTTGTCGATTTCATTGCGCGCGAATACCATGCAGGTAAGATGATGTTTCCGCCCGACGCGTCGTAAAACGCGCCGCGCCCGGACGCAAGCTCAGGCAGGCCCACGAGGAGCGCATCGATGCCCGTCGCCTACATCCCCCGCACGCGCGAGCTGTACAACGCCTACACGCCCTATCGATGGGTCGTGAACGAGGAGCCGCCGCCGTGGGCGCCGCTTGAAAAGCCGCTTGCGCAATGCAAGGTCGCGCTGATGAGCTCCGGCGGCGTGCTTTACCGCGATCAGCCGCGGTTTCATCGCGAGGACGCGAGCTACCGGCTCATCCCGAAGAACGCGCGGCGCGACGAACTCAGCGTATGGCACTTCGGCTATCCGACCGAAGACGCCGAGAAAGATCCCAACTGCGTTTTTCCGCTCGAGCGGATGCGCGAGTTCGAGGCCGAGGGTCGTATCGGAGAGCTGTGCGATCCGGCCTTCACTTTCATGGGCGGCATCTACTCGGCGCGCAAGGTGCGCGAGGAACTGGCGCCGAAAATTGTCGAGGAACTTCGCAGCCGCAACGTGGAGGCGTTTTATCTGGTGCCCGCCTGACCCGTGTGCCATCAGTCCGTTGGACTGATTGCCCGCGAAGTCGAAGCCGCCGGTATCCCGACACTGTGCATGACTTCCGCCTACGACATCACGCAAGCCGTCAATCCGCCGCGCGCGGTATTCCTCAACTACCCGCTCGGCCATCAGACGGGCAAGCCGGATGATCCGGAAAATCAACGCGCGATCGTGCGAGACGCGCTCAATGCGTTTGAAACGATAAGCGCGCCCGGCACGATCGTCGAGCTGGCCTACGTATGGGATCCGAACGATCGCCGGTGGGAGGAGACTGACTACACGCCCGGATTCCTGCCGCCGCGGCCGAAAAAGGTCGACGCCGATCTGGCCGAGCAGGAGCGCCGCCGCCGCTACACGACGGCCAATTCGGGGTAAACCGTAGCGCCGGCCGCCGCACTGGTTCGCCGCGGCCGGTAATCTGACCAGGGAGAATTGACGATGGCTGAAGAACGCAAAGGCGCGGTCACGATGCGCGGAAATCCGATGACGCTGGTGGGGCCGGAACTCAAGGCCGGACAGAAAGCCCCCGCCTTCACCGCCGTGGGCAAAGGGCTCGCGCCGGTGACGCTCGACCAGTTCAAGGGCAAGGTCAAAATCATCGCCGCGATTCCGTCAATCGACACGCCCGTGTGCGACGCCGAGACCCGCCGCTTCAACGAGGAAGCCGCCAAGCTGCCCGGCGACGTGCAGATATTGACCATCTCGATGGACCTGCCGTTTGCGCAGGCGCGCTGGTGTGGCGCGGCCGGCGTCGACAAGGTCACCACGATCAGCGACTGGCGTGCGGCCGAGTTCGGTCAGAAATACGGCGCGCTCATCAAGGAGCTGCATCTGCTCGCTCGCGCGGTGTTCGTGCTCGATAAAAACGACAACGTCGTTTACGCCGAATACGTCAAGGAAGTGGCCAACCAGCCCAACTTCGAGGCCGCGCTCGAAGCTGCGCGCAAGGCGGCGGCCTAAGCGTCGGCCGGCGCGGCGGCTCGTGCGACCGTCGATCCGGACGGCGGCCGGCCGCCGCGAGCTCGGCGCGACGGGCGCCGCCATGCCGTGGCGATGGCGGATCGGCGGGCGCACGCTGTGGATCGTTCCGCGCCAGGCGTGCCGCGTGCTCAGTTGGGCGCCGCTCGGCGGCGGAATTCGCATCGCCCGCCTGCTCGCAAATCATCAGGTTGAGCTCGACGAGCGCGAGGCGATGCGCGCGCCTAGCGCCTACCTTGCGCGCGTCGTTCGCGCCGCCGGACACGACCCAAGGCGCACGGTCGCACTGATGACCGGCGCGGAAGTGGCCCGCGCCGGCTATGCGCTCGCCGCTCGCGACGGCGTAATTGCCGGCGCGTGGTGCACCGCCGGATTTTCCAACGCGCTCCGGGTCGGCGATCGTGCGACGGTTCTTTCAACTCATGCCGGCACGATCAATCTCATCGTGGTGGTGAATCGCTCGCTCACGCGCGCCGCGATGGTCGAGGCGATACAGATAGCCTCCGAAGCGCGCGCGCTCGCCGTGCTCGAGGCCGGGATCAAAAGCGTTCGCTCCGATGCGCCGGCAACCGGCACCGGCACCGACTGTATCGCGATCGCCGCGCCGGTGCGCGCGGCCGCGCGGGGCGTGCGCGCGGAACGCTATTGCGGCAAGCATACGCTGCTCGGCGAGCTAGTCGGCCGCACCGTGCTCGAAAGCTGCGCGCGGGCCATCCGCCGCATCCGCTGAGCCGCGCGCGGGAATGCAAAGCGGACTCTATCTTCCGACGTCGGCGATCGCGGTGGCGCTCGCGCTCGATCTGGTGCTCGGCGATCCGTCGTGGATGCCGCATCCGGTGCGGCTCATCGGCCGCGCCGTGGCGTGGGGCGAAGCGCGTCTCCGCGCCGGCGAACCGCGCGCCGATCTCTGGCGCGGTGCGCTGCTCGCCTACGCGGTGGTGATTCTCACCGCCGTCGCTGCGTGGATAGCCGTCGCAATTGCTTCGTCCGTAGCCAACTGGATCGGCCTGGCGGCGGCGGTGCTGATTGCGTGGACGACGCTCGCGTTAAAGGGTCTTGACCGCGCCGCCGGCGAAATCGAAGGAACGCTCGAATGCGGACACGACGATCTCGCACGCGCAGCGATGCCGGCGCTGGTCGGACGCGATCCGGTTGCACTCGACCGCGAAGCGATGGTGCGTGCCACGGTCGAGTCGATCGCCGAGAATTGCTCCGATGGCGTGCTCGCGCCGCTCTGCTTTCTGTTCGTTGGCGGGCCGGTCCTTGCGCTCGCGTACAAGGCGATCAACACGCTCGACTCGATGATTGGCTACCGCGACGCACGCCATCTCTACTTCGGGCGCGCGGCGGCGCGGCTCGACGATGCCGCCAACTTCGTCCCCGCGCGAGTTACCGCGCTTTGCCTCGCCGCTGCGGCGGCGTTGACGCTCGGGAGAGGTGGTGCGGCGCTCCGCGCCTGCCGCGCCGACGCGCGCAAGCATGCGAGCCCCAACGCGGGCTTTCCCGAGGCCACGATGGCGGGCGCGCTCGGAATCGAATTGGGCGGCGATGCGATATACGCGGGCGAAATCGAGCATCGCGTACGCCTGGGACGCGCGGAGCGCGCGCCAAAGATCGACGATATCGCAACGGCGCGCCGCCTGATGCGTATTGCGACGGCGCTCGGGTTTGGTGTGCTCGCGCTCCTGCGCTATGTCCTCTCCGGCTACTGACATACGATGAACCCCGCGCGAAGCACCACGCACGATTAGCCCTTGGCGATGAAGCTCGAACGATGAAGAGCGCGGAACAATGAAACTCGAGGAAAAACAACTCCAGATCGACCGGACTCACGGCGGCACCGCGCCGCCCGGCGTGCTGGATTTTAGCGCCAGCCTCAATCCGCTGGGGCCGCCGCCGCAGGCGCTCGCCGCATACCATGACGCGGCCGCGCATATCGCGCGCTATCCACCGCTCTATCCCCACGATCTTGCCGCGCGCTTGGCCCGGCGCCATCGGGTTGCGTCCGACAACGTCGTGGTGGGCAACGGCTCGACTCAGCTAATCCATCTGCTCGCCCGCACGCTGCGTCCGCGCCGGCCGTTTGTCGTCATACCGACCTTCAGCGAAATCGCCAACGCGATGATCGTTGCGGGCGAGGCGCCCAGTGCAATGCCGACGTGCCGCGAGCGCAGCTTCGCGATTGAAATCGAGCAAGCCGAGCGCGCACTCGAGCAGGACGCCGACGCGATCTTCATCGGGCGGCCCAACAGTCCGACCGGCGCGATGCTGAGTACCGGTGACGCAGCCGAAATCTCCGCGCGATGCTCCAGTCGCGGATGCTGGTGCGTTTTCGACGAGGCTTTTATCGACTTTGCTGGCGAAGAGCACTCGGTGATTCGCCTGGCTGCCGAAGATTCGCACGTCGTCGTGCTGCGCTCGCTGACCAAGATGTTCGCGATCGCGGGTCTGCGCCTGGGCTACCTGGTCGCCGGCAGCGACGTGGCGCGCCGCCTGCGCGAAGCGATCGAGCCCTGGTCGGTCAATGTCGTGGCCGAGCGCGTCGGCAATGCATGCCTCGACGTGGCCGAGGATTTTGTAGCGCAAAGCCGCGCGCTGATAGCGACCGAGCGCGCGCACCTCTATAGCGCGCTCGCCTCGATCGAGGGCATTCACACCTTTGTGTCGTCGGCCAACTTCCTGATGCTGGAGGTGGCCCAGAACGGGCACAGCGCGACCTTCGTGCAACATATGCTTTCACGCGGTATCGCGGTGCGCGATTTGCGCGACCTGCCGGGATGCGGCCCCGGGATGTATCGTATAGCGGTGCGCCGGCGCGAGGAGAATGAACCATTGATCGCGGCCGCCCGGACGTACTTCGATTAGTCAGTTGAACAATAGTCAATCGTTAATAGATGGCGGCGAATAGATGGGCTTGCTCGAAGAGACCCTCGCAGCGATAACGCCACCCGACGAGACAGCGGCTGCAGAGGCGGGCCGCCGGCTTGATTCGCTGACCAAGCCGCGCGGCAGCCTTGGCTATCTGGAGGAAATTGTGCGCCGCTACGCCGCGATCCGGCGCGACCCTGAGGCCCGGATGGGCGGCGGCGCACTGTGCGTTTTCGTCGCTGACCACGGCGTCGCCGATGAAGGCGTCAGCGCCTATCCGCAGGCGGTCACGGCCGAGATGCTGCGCAATATCGCCGGCGGCGGCGCGGCGGTAAGCGTGCTCGCGCGCCGCCTCGGTTATCGGTTGTGGATCGCCGACGTCGGTGTGGCGACCGATACCAGCGCCGACGCGTTGCCCGGGGTCCTCTATCGGCGTATCGGTGCGGGCACGCGCAACCTGGCGCGGGAGGCCGCGATGTCCCTCTCAGAGGTGCGCGCCGCGCTGGAGGTTGGCGTGGAAGTCGGGCGCGGCGCGGCCGCATCCGGCGCCACGCTGATTGGAATCGGCGAGATGGGAATCGCCAACAGCACTTCGGCGGCGGCCTTGCTCGCGGCGTTCACGCGGGTTCGGCCGGCGCGCCTGGCGGGGCGCGGCGCCGGTGTCGACGACGCCGGGATGCGCCGCAAGGTCGCGGTTATCGAGCACGCGCTCAAGCTCCAGCGCGCGGTTCTCAAAGATCCGCTCGCCATGCTCGCCGCGCTCGGCGGCTTCGAGATCGCCGCGATGGCCGGCGCGTGTCTGGGTGGCGCGGCGCTGAACGTGCCGGTGGTGGTTGACGGCTTTATCGCCACTGCGGCCGCAGTGGCCGCCGAACGGCTCTGCCCTGGCCTCTTCGCCCATCTGTTTTTCGGCCATCGCTCGTCCGAAGGCGGCCATGCGCTCGCGCTCGAGCAACTCGACGTGCGGCCGATCGTTGACCTTGGGATGTGTTTGGGCGAGGGCACCGGCGCGGCGCTGGCGATGAGCCTGATCGAAGCCGCGCTGGCGCTCTTCCACGAGATGGCGACGTTCGAGAGCGCCGGAGTGTCGGGGAAGATCGGATGAGCGAGGATGCTCAAGGCGCGCCGGATGGTGCGAACGGTACGCGGGCGCCGGGTGACGTCGCGCGTCGCGGAAAGCTCACTGAATTTCGCCTCGCTGCGGGCTTCCTGACCATTCTGCCCATACTTCCGCGCGCCGTCGTGGCGCCCGAAGCGCTCGCGGCGTCGTTCGGATGGTTTCCGCTCGTCGGGTTTGCGCTCGGCGCGATACTGGCGGCCGAGAACCTACTGCTGACGCCGCTATTCGGCGATGCGCTCGCGGCAGTTGTGCTGGTACTCACGCTCACCGTGCTGACCGGCGCGGTCCATGTCGATGCGCTCGCTGATACTGCCGACGCGTTGGGTGCGGGGTCGGATCGCCGCCGCGCACTGGAGATCATGCGCGACAGCTGGATCGGTAGCTTCGGCACGGTCGCGATTTTTTTCTTTCTCGCGCTCGAGATCGTAGCGCTGGCGACGATGGGCGAAGCGCGGCGCACGCTGGCGCTGTGGCTCGCGCCGGGCCTGGCGCGTTGTGCGATGGTGGCGGTTGGATGGCGTATCGAATACCTGCGCGCCGAGGGCGCGGGAACGCTGCTGGTGGGACCCGGCGGCGATCGCAATCTCGCGCTGGCCGGCGCGCTCGCCGCGCTCGCCGCGCTGCCCATCCTCTCGTGGCGCGTGCTGTTGGCTTATGTCGTGGCGGTGGCGCTTGCGGCCGTGCTGCGCGCGGCGTATCGGCGATGGCTCGGCGGCGTGACGGGAGACCTTCTCGGTGCGGCGGGCGAACTGGTGGAACTCGCGGTGCTGCTGGTGATGGCGGTTATTTGACGCGCAGCGGATAGCCCGCGACCATCAGCACCACGCGTTCGGCAGTTTGCGCGATCGCCTGGTTGGTCCATCCCAGGAGGTCGCGGAAACGCCGCGCCATCGCGTTCTCCGGCACTATTCCCGCGCCTACTTCGTCGGTCACCACGATGCTGGCGAAGGGCGCGCCGGTCATCGTGGCGGCGAGCTCGCGAGCCTCATCCAGAATTTCTTCATCGCCGCAGCGAGTCATCAGCAGGTTCGAGATCCAAAGCGTCAGGCAATCGACGACTACGATATCGGCGCGGCTCGCCAGCTTTGAGAGCGCGGCGCCGATGGCGATCGGTTCTTCTATCGTTGCGAAATCGGCGGAGCGATTGGTGCGATGATGCGCGATGCGCTCGCGCATCTCCTCGTCGAGCGCTTCGGCCGTGGCGATGAAAAAGCGGCGCGTACCTGCCGCCTGCTGCGCCAGCGCGAGCGCGTGTGCGCTTTTACCGCTGCGCGCGCCTCCGGTTATCAGCGTTACGGTGCCCATCCGCCTTCCTGTATCCGCTCCCGGCGATCTCTTCTCACTCTTGCGTGCGTTATGTGTCAGCGCTCTTCGGCCCGCCAGTGCGATCGTGTTGATTGACTTACCTCGCGTGAAAATCATATCAGTCTTCTGCACCCGGTGTACGGGAAGCCGGTTAGAGTCCGGCGCTGCCCCGCAACTGTACGGGGGGACAACGGCCCATCCGAGCCACCGCTAACGAGCGGGAAGGCGGGCCCGCGGATGATCCCCAAGCCAGGAGACCGGCCGGGTGACTATTAAGCCGTCTGCCTTCCGTGGGGAAGGAGGCCTGGGCCACTCGTCCCTCCCTTCGCCGGGAGCCTGCCCGAGCGCCTGAGTCAGTCCATCCCGCGTGGCTGACGCATAGCTCGAGGGAGGCTATGAAAAGATCGGTCGCCGTTGCTCTTCTTCTGACATTTTTTGTTTTTTCCGAATCGCCGATTGGTTCGCGCAGTGCGCGCGCGCAGATTGAGCCCGAGCCTGTCGCGTCTCCGCCCAATGCGCGAGTATCGGGATCGACAGGCGCCGCGCACAGTGCTGCCGCGCCGCGAGTAGCGCAGGCTAGGTCGAGCGCGCAAACAAAGTCCAATAGTAAGACCGCAACTGCCGCAACTTCCGCCAAGCTGCATCACAAGCTGCCAAAGATGGTGTTCGTGGTGACGGCGACACGAATCGAGCAGGCGCTCGATACGGTCGGTACCACCGTCAGCGTCGTCGGTGCGCAACAGATCCAGGAACAGCAAATTCATCCTTCCGGCGACGTTTTGCGCCAGGTGCCTGGCGTCGAGATCAACCAGAGTGGATCGGCAGGCACCGAGACCGACGTTTCGATTCGCGGCTCGACCGCGGCCGAGACGCTGATCCTCATGGATGGCGTTGACGTCAACAGCGGGGCGACAGGCGGCTTCGACATCGCCGACGTGACCAACGACAATCTCGACCGTATCGAGGTAGTGCGCGGCGCGGGCGGCGCGCTTTACGGCTCGTCGGCGATCGGCGGTGTGGTCAACCTCATCACGCGCGAGGGCAGCGGTCCGCTCAAGCTCAACTACGACGGCGAGGGCGGCAACCGCGCGACCCAGCGCCAGGCGGTGGTTTTCGATGGCGCGGATGGACGGTTGGCCTACTCGGGAGCGCTGTCGTACTACTCGACCACTGCGTTTCGTCCGCGCAACGCGAGCTTCGATGATCTCTCGGGCGCCCTGCGCCTGGACTACCATCTCACCCCCGACACAAAATTCACCGGCTTCGCGCGTTACATTCGCTCCAACGTTAGCTTGGTCAATTTCTCCAACTTCATTACGCCTGTCGACCCCAACGCCCATCAGCGCAACGAGTTCATGCTTTACAATGGTGTCGTCACGCATGAGTTTACCGATCGGCTGGAGGGACGGATGAGCACCTTCTTCGTGCGCAACGATCTTCGTCTCAACGACACACCGTTCCCGGCCAATCTCACCGCCCAGCGCGACCGCGTCCCGGACGAGATTCGAGGCGCCAACATGGAGTTGCACTACCGCTGGGGCGAGGGGTTCCGCTCGTTGGTGGGCTTCGACTTCAAGGATCGCTGGGTGCGGTCGGCGGATCTGTTCGACACCGTCGATCCGCCCACGCAGTCGTTCACTGCGTTCCATGCGCGCCGCCAGGAGTACGCCGGCTACCTCGAGCAGGAGGGGCGGCTGTTCAACGGCCTGATGCTGGTGACCGGCGGAGTGCGAGTCGACGGCAACAGCGAATTCGGTATCGAGGTAAGCCCGTCGTGGGCGGTCGCGATACCGCTTGAGCGATGGGGCCTGACGCTGCGCGGCAGCTACAGCGAGGGTTTTCGCGCGCCCAGCTTCAACGAGCTGTATTTTCCCGACTTCGGCAATCCGAAACTGAATCCGGAGATCTCCAGCGAATACGACGGTGGTATCACCAAGACGCTGGGCGAAAGGGCCTCGTTCACCGCGACCTACTTTTCACGCCGCGTGCACAGCCTGATCGTGGCGGAACCGTGCACGACATTTCCGGGATGCGTCGAGGCGGCCAACGCCGGCCGCGTCGACACCCAGGGCGTCGAGCTGGTGCCGACTCTCCAATTGGTCCGCGGGCTCGCCTTCAGCGGCAACCTGACCTTCATTGACGAGACCCACGTTTCGTCGTCGCCGGAGATCCGGCCGCTGCGCGTGCCCAAGTATGCGGCCTTCGCGCTGCTGACGTACGCGCGCAAGGCGCTATGGAGTTCGAACGACGCGGTATCGGCCAACCTCGCATACTACTTCGTTGGCGATCGTGACGACCTCAATCCGACAACCTCGATGATTCAGAATCATGACGCCTACAATCGCTTCGATTTGACGATGGCCTACGACGCGGGGATTCGCTTCGGGCGGATTCGTGGCGAAGAGTTATACGTGCGGGTGCAGAACATGCTCGACCGCCACTATGCCGAGGTGTTCGGCTTTCCCTCGCCGCCGGTCAATTTCGTAGCCGGAGTGAAAGTGGATTTCTAGAGGCTTCGCGCCCTCACCCGTCGCGCGACATTTCGACGCGAAAGCATTCATCGAAGGTCGCTCGGATGCGGGTGCGGCAGGCTTCGACCTCGGCCAACAGGCGCACCGCGCCGTCGGCGTCCCGGTAGCCCATCCGGCGCGTGAGCGGACCCAGGCTATCGGGCGCGGTCGAGAGCGCCCAGGCGGCCTGGTCGGTCTCGATGCGCAGCCGGTTCTCCAAGCGCGAGAGGAAACGGTAGTCGGCTTCCAATTGCGCGGCAGCGCCACGCTCGAGCAGCCCGCACTGGCCGATTCCGCGGACCAGCGCGATGGTGGCGCGGTTGGTCAGCTCCGGATGCGCGTTGCCGTAGCGCAGCGCGATCATCTGGGTCAAAAATTCGACGTCGAGCAGGCCGCCGCGGCCCTGCTTGATGTTGAGCCGACCGCGTCCGTCAGCGCCAAGCTCGCGCTCGGTGCGCAGGCGCATCGCCGCGATCTCGCCGACCTCCGCGCGGCTCAATCCGCGGCCGAATACGAATTCGCGCCGCGCCGCTTCGACCTCCGCGCCCAACTCCGTTTCGCCCGCGATGACGCGCGCGCGCACCAGGGCTTGGCGCTCCCAGACGGCCGAGGAGTTGGTGCGATGGTAGTCGCGAAAGCCGTCGAGCGAAGCCACCAGCGGCCCGGCGTTGCCCGAGGGGCGTAGCCGCAGATCGATCTTGTAGGCGTAGCCCTCGCGCGTGCGCGCTTCGACTACCGCGATGAGCTTCTGCACGATTTTGGAGGCCGCCACGCGGCTGTCCTCGGCCACCTTGCCGCGGTCGTGGTAGACGAAAATGAGATCGAGATCAGAATTGTACGACATCTCTGCCGCGCCCAGCCGGCCCATCGCAACCACCACCAGCTCCAGCGTGGGCGGAATCGGAGTGCGCGCGGCAACTTCAGCCCGCGCCAGCTCGAGCGCGCGGCGCAGCACCACTTCGGCGAGCAGGCCGAGTTCGGCCTGCACCGCGTCGGCGTCGAGGTCGCCCGCGAGGTCCGCGATCGCGATACGCAGGAACTCCTGATGGCGGAAGGCGCGGATCGCGTCGAGGCGGCTTTCGAGGTCGGGGCTCGCGGCGATCAGCGCGCGCAACTCCTCGTCGAGTTCGTTAAGCGAGCGCCGCGGCCGCGCGAGGTCGGAGCGCACCAGCGTGTCAATCATGTCGGGATGGCGAATGAAAATCATCGAGAGGTAAGCGCTGGAAGCGAACAGGCTCAGCACCACGCGGCGGGTTGCCGGGTGCTGCTCTAGCAGCTCGAGAAAAGAGCTGCGCGCGCCGATCGCCGCGATGAACCAGGCGAGGTTCATCAGCGCGAGATCGGGATCGGCGAGCTCGCGAATCTCGTCCAGCAGCAGCGGGCCCAGGCGTTCGAGCAGTTCGCGCCGGCGCGGCGCGCCTGCCGCGATCGCGTGTTCGGGGCCGCGCGCCAGCAGCATCAGATGTCCCGCGCTCTCCTCGGGCCGCGCGAAGCCCAGCGCGTGCAGCATCGGCGCCGACTGCTGCGGATCGAGCGCGGCGCGCCACGCGTGCTCGGCGGCTTCGGATGCCGCGCGGCCGCCGCGATCCTCCGCGGCGCCCAGCATTTCGCGGAACTGCGCCGCGACCAGGGCGCGATGGTGGCTGAGTTCGGCCGCGAAACGCGCCTCGGCGGCGGCATCCTTGCCGCGGCCCATCCGCGCCGCCAGCGCGCGGCGCCCCGCGTCGTCGTCGGGCAGTACGTGGGTCTGGAGCGCGGCGACAACCTGTAGCTTGTGTTCGACGTCCCGCAAAAAGAGATAAGCGGCCGCGAGTTCGTGGGCGCGGCCGGCGTTGAGGTAACCGAGCGCGCCGAGACGCTCGAGCGCCGCCAGCGTCTGGGCGGTGCGCAGACGCGGATCGCGTCCGCCATAGACCAGGATGAGCGCCTGCACGATAAATTCCAGCTCGCGAATTCCGCCGTAGCCGAGCTTGATGTTGCGGTCGACCAGGTCGGGCGCGCGCAGCTCGCGCTCGATCTGAAGCTTCATCGCGCGCAACTGGCGCAGCGTGTCGAAGTCGAGGTAGCGGCGATAAACGAAGTGGCTGAGCTCGCCGAGCAGCCGCCGCCCGACCTCGAGCACACCGGCCACCGGGCGCGCGCGCAGCAGCGCGGCCCGTTCCCAGCTCTCGCCGAAGCTCTGGTAGAAGCTGAGCGCGCCTCCAAACGGAGTGACCAGGGGCGCGTTTCTGCCGCCCGGACGCAGCCGCATGTCCACGCGAAAGCATTGCGCGGACAGGAGCTCGGTCAGCGTCTCGCCCAGCCGCGCCACCGCCTCGGCGTCGTCGTCCGAGCCGTCGAAGACGTAGATCAGGTCGATGTCGGAGCTGAGGTTGAGTTCCTGCGCGCCCAGTTTGCCCATCCCGAGCACGCAAAAACCTCCGGTCGCCGGCGCTTTGCGTCCCACGATGAGCCGTGCGCAAGCGAGCGCCGCCGCGATACATTCGTCGGCGAGCCGCGACATCGCGCGCATCGTCGCCGCCACGTCGAGTCGGCCGACCAGGTCGGCGATCGCGATTTGCAGAAACAGGCGCAGCTTGAATTCGCCGAGCCGGCGCGCGGCTTCCTGCCGATCCGCGCTGGGGCCGGCGGTGAAGCGGATGGCGCTGTCGATCGACTCGACGCTTGCGCCCCGCGCGGCACGGAAGAACTCAAGCCATCGCGGACCCATCGTGCCGAGTCCTTGCGCGACGGCCTCGGAGCCGCCCACGCATAGCGCGAGATCGCCGGCGAGTGCCGCATCGGCGAGCGCCGCTTTCAGCTCAGCCGGCGAATCCTCGACGAGCTTGAGTAGGGTCGCGAGCGCCAGGCGCTCGTCGGGCGCGCGATGCGCCACCGCCGCCGTGGCTGTGGCGGCACGGCGTGGATCGCCGAGCAGGCGCGCAAGCTGCGCCGCCAGATCGCGAAGCTCGGGCGCGAGCACAACCGTTTCGGGCATCGTCAATCACAATAGCAGAGCCTCGCGCCGGCGCGCGCGACGGAGGCGGCGGCCCTGGGCGGCGCCGGTTGTGGGGCGATGGCAGCCCGGCTTGACCCGATGCTAGACTTCGGCAGGATCCGCGGGAGGTTCGTCAGATGATCGTTCTGTACACGACCGAGCGCGATTATCCGTGGGGTACGCTGCGTTCCACGCACGCGAGCAAGACCAAAGTCGTGCTCGAGGAAAAGCGCATCCGCTATCGAATCGAAAATCTGCGTCCCGGCGACCTCTGGAAAAAGCCGCCCGAGATGCTGGCGCGCCATCCGCTGGGCAAGGTCCCGTATATCGAGGACGAGGGCGTGACGATTTTTGATTCGACCGTGATCGACGAATATCTCGACGATCGCTACGGGCCGCCCCGCCTGGTGCCCGACGAACCTCTGGCGCGCGCACAGGTGCGGCAACTCGAGCAGTTCGCCGACGAGGCGTTGCTGGCCGGCGACCTGCCGCCCATCTGGATGGCCTATTGGAGCGATCCCGACAAGCGCGACGCCGAGCGCATGGAGAAGGGACGCGAGGGACTGCGGCACCGCGATCTTCCGTTTATCGAAAGGGCGCTCGGCGCGGCGCCCGCCGGCGGATGTCTCTGCGGCGGCTTTTCGATGGCCGACGTTCCAATGATGGTGCTGGCGATGGTGCTCGAGGTCGACCAGTTGGCGCTCGACGAATATCCGCGCGTCGAGCGCTACCTCAGGGAATTGCGTTTGCGGCCGAGCTACCGCGCGATAAGTCCGCGCACTAAGGTCGCCGAGGCGAGCGAGCTGCGCTGAACTCAAGCGTCCGCCGGTTGCACGCGGGCGCGTCGCGTTCGTGAAGGGCGCCGAGCGCGCGTCAGGACTTGCGGCCGCGATGCGTGGCGGCCGTCGCGCTGCGGCGATGCGTGTCGGAAACCTGCTTTACGTGGGCGCGATGATGGTGAATGCGGAAGTGATGGATGATGCGCCGCAGAATCGGCGATGACGTCGGCGGTGGCGGGGCTTCTTCGCTTTCGATCCCGGGGAAATACTTATCCTCGTACCGGTATACCTGGTCGGCGGCCAGGAACTCGGCGTAGTAGTTCTTGACCGCAAATCCGAAGTGCTCGCCGTTGTAGTTCTGCACGATTTTCACGTAGTCGCTGCCGAATTCAGAAGCCGCACGTTCCATCCCGCCCGTCCCGTAATTGTAGGCGGTGATTGCGAGCGGCCAGCTTCCCAGCGCCTGGTAGTTCGATTGCAAAAGCTCCGCAGCCGCCTGCGTCGACCGCACCGGATCGAGCCGATCGTCGCGGTAACGCGTGATCTTCAGGAACTCGCGGCCGGTGGAACGGGTGAATTGCCAGATGCCCAACGCGCCGGCGCTCGAGCGCACGCGCGCCGAGAATCCCGACTCGACTGACGCCAGCGCCACCAACTCCCGCGGCAGCCCGGCCCCCGCGAACACCTGCTCCATTCTGGGCCGATAGTAACGGCTGCGCAGGAGCGAATCATGAAACTGCTCGCTCAGCCCCTGCTGCACGCGCAAATTCTGCGCCGCACGGGCATAAGCCGATGGCGCTTGCCCCTTGAACATCGCGGCGACGTGCTGCTCTTCCCATCCAACCGCCTGCTGTCCCGTGGCGAGCCGGTTCAGGATGTCGCCGTACTTGGCCTTCAGATAGGCGTTGGCCCACTCGATCTCTTCGCCGGACGGAGCGCCGTCGCCCGGCATGTGAAATTTCTGGTAGGTCAGCGAAACATTGTCGCGGTCGTGTACGACAAAGTCGCGCTCGCTCCAGTAGGTGAAGGCTTTGATCCAGAAATCGATGTTGGGTTCGATCGCAGCGGGGCGTGGGAAGGGCGAGGTCTCACCGGCTCGCGCGACGGCGACTTCGCTCGCTGCGCGCGCGGTCGCGCGCGGCAAACCAGCCATCAGAATGGCGATTGCGGTGGCCACCGCGGCCCGGGTGATTTGCCCAATTGCTGGCTTCGTTCTCGGCATCTCCGCCTCTGCCGCTATCGTCACCCACGAGGCACGCGCGCGGCTCCCCCCGCTCGGCGCCGACGCAACGTATACCAAATATGCTTATGAGCTACGGTAGTCAACAAAATGCTTTAACGTATCAACGCGAATCATCTGCCAAATCTTCTGACTCGCGACGCTACGCCCGTCATAGCCTAAGATCGATCAATCCGCGAACTCGCAGTCTCCCGATAGGCAGCTTGAGTTGGGTTTGCGCGCGCAGCTAAGCTCGCGATCGAAGCATCTACGTGGATGAAATTGAAATAGTTCCGCCGCGGCATCCGCTGGCCGCGTCCATCAGGGTCCCCGGTTCCAAGAGCATCACCAACCGCGCGCTGTTGCTGGCCGCGATGGCCGATGGGTGCTCGACTATCTCCGGCGCGGGCCTGAATGACGATACGCGCCGGATGGCGGCCGCGCTCGGCACGCTCGGCTTCGAGGTTGCCGTCGACGAGGCGGCCGCGCGAATTGTCGTGAACGGGCGCGCCGGCGCGATCCCTTCGCGCGGCGGAGAGCTGGACGCCGGCGGTGCGGGCACTGCGATGCGCTTTCTGCTCGGCTTTCTGACGCTCGGGCGCGGACGTTTTCGGCTCGACGGCAACCACCGGATGCGCGAGCGTCCGATCGCCCCGCTGCTCGAGGCGCTGGCGGCGCTCGGCGTCTCGGTGCGCGCCGAGCGGGACAATGGATGTCCGCCGGTGATAATCGAGGTTGGCGAGGGCGGCGTGAGCGGCGGCGCGGCGCGAGTTGACGCTGCGGTTTCCTCGCAATTCGTCTCGGCGTTGCTGATGCCGGCGCCGCTGTGGCCGCGGGGCCTTCAGCTCACGGTCACCGGGGAAGCCGCGCGCCCGTTCATCACGATGACGCTGCGGCTGATGGAGCGATGGGGCGCGAGCGCGACGATGCACGGCGGCGAAATCATCGTGCCGGGCGGTCAGCGCTACACGGCGCAAAAAAATTTCGAGGTCGAACCTGACGCTTCGAGTGTGAGCTACTTCTCCGCGGCGGCCGCCCTGGTCGGTGGCAGCGTCGTGCTGGAGGGACTCACCGCCGACTCGGTGCAGGGTGATATCGAGTTCATGAAGCTGCTGGAGCGGATGGGCGCGCGCGTCGAGTGGCGCGAGGACGGCGTGAAAGTCAGCGGCAGCGGAAAAAATCTCACCGGCATCGATGTCGCGATGGGCGGGATGCCGGACCTCGTGCCGACGCTCGCCGCGATCGCCCCGTTTTGTTCGTCGCCCACGCGGATTCGCGGCGTCTCTTTCATCCGCCATCACGAGAGCGACCGCTTGCGCGCGCTCGCCACCGAGCTTCACCGGTTGGGCGCGTCGGTCCACGAATGCGAGGAGGGGATGCTGATCGAGCCGTCGCGGATTGGCGCGGCTGCGGTCGACACGTACGACGACCATCGGATCGCGATGGCGTTTGCGGTGGCAGGATTGAAGACCGCCGGCATCCGCATCAGGAATCCCGGATGCGTCTCCAAGACCTACCCTGATTTTTTCCGCGACCTCGCCCGGCTTTCGAACCCGCAAAGCTAGTCGGCAAGTCCGCTGCAAGGGGTTGCGTGGAAATTGAAGGCCGCCTGCTAGTGCGAGGAGGCGCGGCGGGATTCGGCGACGTCGTGACGCGCCCGCATCACCATTACCGACTGCTTCTCTTCATCGTAATTCGAATCGAACATGCTCATCTGCGACAGCCGTTCCTCGGCAGCGCGCAGTTGGGTCTCGTCGGTGGGTTCAACCTTCTCGGGCGGCTCGGCGCTCTGTGCGAGCGCCGTCATCACGCCGTCCTTGACCTCGACCAGTCCGCCCGTCACCAGGTACTCGAGCGTCTGCCCCTCCGCGGTCCGAATCGTCAGCACGCCGGGCACCAGCGACGTGATGTAGTTGACATGATCGGCGAGAACGCCGAACTCGCCGAGCGGGTTGACCGCGCTGACCTGCTCGGCCTGACCGTCGAACAGCACGCCGGTCGGCGTCACCAGTTTAAATGCGAACGTCGTCGCCATCGCGATTCGCTACCGTCCAGATTCCCTGCCGTGCCGCTTCGCCGCGGGGGGCTCAGCGCGCCTCGCCGCGCGCGAGGCGCTCGGCCTTGGCGCGTGCGTCGTCGATAGTGCCGACCAGGTAGAAGGCCTGTTCGGGCAGGTCGTCGCATTTGCCGTCGAGGATTTCGGCGAAGCCGCGCACGGTTTCCTTTCGCGGTACGTAGGCGCCCGGGATGCTGGTGAACGGCTCCGCGACGTGCATCGCCTGCGAGAGAAAGCGCTCGACGCGGCGCGCGCGTGCGACCACCAGCTTGTCGTCGGCGGACAGTTCGTCCATCCCGAGGATCGCGATGATGTCCTGGAGGTCCTTGTAGCGCTGGAGAATCTGCTGCACCCGGCGCGCGACGTCGTAGTGTTCCTGGCCAACGACCTGCGGGTCGAGGATGCGCGAGGTCGAGGCCAACGGATCGACCGCAGGAAAAATTCCCTTTTCGAAAATTTTGCGGTCGAGCGCGGTGGTCGCGTCGAGATGGGTGAACGTGGTCGCCGGCGCCGGATCGGTGTAATCGTCGGCGGGGACGAAGATCGCCTGCACTGAGGTGATCGCACCTTTCTTGGTCGTCGTGATGCGCTCCTCCAGTTCGCCCAAGTCGGTGCCCAGCGTGGGCTGGTAGCCGACCGCGCTGGGCATGCGGCCGAGCAGCGCGGAGACTTCCGAGTTGGCCTGCACGAAACGGAAGATGTTATCGACGAAGAACAGCACGTCGCGTCCCTCTTCGTCGCGGAAGTATTCGGCCACGGTGACGCCGGTCAGCGCCACGCGCGCGCGCGCGCCGGGAGGCTCGTTCATCTGGCCATAGACCAGCGCGGTCTTCGAGAGCACGCCGGATTCCTGCAGCTCGCGGTAGAGGTCGTTGCCCTCGCGCGAGCGCTCGCCCACGCCCGCGAAGACCGAGACGCCGCCGTGCTGCTTGGCGACGTTGTTGATGAGCTCCATGATGGTGACGGTCTTGCCGACGCCGGCGCCTCCGAACAGCCCGATCTTGCCGCCGCGCGCGTAGGGGCAGATGAGGTCGATCACCTTGATGCCGGTTTCGAGAATCTCGGCCTCGGTCGCCTGGTCGGCAAAGGAGGGCGGGTCGCGATGGATCGGCATCTGATGCGGCGCGTTGAGCGCGGCGCCTTCATCGACCGGCTCGCCGATGACGTTGATCAGGCGGCCGAGAGTTTCGGGGCCGACCGGCACCGTGATCGGATTGCCCGTGTCGCTGACCTGCATCCCGCGCACCAGCCCCTCGGTCGCGTCCATCGCGATGCATCGCACGGTGTTTTCGCCGAGGTGCTGCGCGACCTCGAGCACGAGGTTGCCCTCGCGATCGCCGAGCGCGGGGTTGGAGACGCGCAGCGCGTTGAAGATCGACGGCAGCGAACCGTTGCGAAACTCGACGTCGACGACGTTGCCCAGAACCTGGCTGATGCGGCCTGTTGATGTTTCACTCATAGCTTGCGATTTTTCCTGGCGAATTCGTGCATCGCGGCGCGCGCCGGTCAGGCTCTTAAGGCCTCGGCGCCGCCTACTATATCCATCAGTTCCGTGGTGATCGTGGCCTGGCGCGCGCGGTTCATCTCCAGCGTCAGCCGCTCGATCATGTCGGCGGCGTTGTTGGTCGCGCTGTCCATCGCGGTCATCCGCGCGCCCTGCTCGCTGGCCTCGGCCTCGAGCAGCGCGTGAAAAATCGAATCCTCGAGGTACCCGCGCAACACCACCGGCACCAGTTCGGCCCGGCTGGGCTCGACCAGGTAGTCGATCGGCGCGGCAATCTCGCCCGCTCCCTCCTCGGGTTTCAGTTCGCTCACCGGCAGCAGCCGCTCGTAGGTCGGCCGCTGCGAGAGCGCCGAGTGGAATTCGCTGTAGATTAGTCCGGTCTCGCTGACGCCGCCGACGCGATAATCGGCCAGCATCCGCGAGGCAAGGTCCTGCGCGAGTCCGAAAGTGGCCAGGCGCGGGTTATTGATCCGCTGATGAGCGATCTCGTGCCCGGCGCGCTTCAGATGGTCGAGCGCCTTTCGCCCGACGGCGTAAAATTTGACCTTCATCCCGTCGCGCTCGGCGCGCCGCGCTTCATCCTCCGCCGTGCGCATGATGTTGGCGTTGTAACCGCCGCACAGACCGCGATCCGAGCCAATCACCACGACCAGCGCCTCGCGTTTAGCATCTTCGGCCGGGCCGAGCGCGGCCTGCTCGGTCGCGAACAGTGAATCAGCCACGCGCACGAGCGCTTGATGGTACGGGCTCGCGTTCTGCAATGCTTCCTGCGCGCGGCGCAGGCGCGCTGCGGCGACCAACTTCATCGCGCGCGTGATCTGCTGGGTCGATCTGACCGACGAAATCCGCCGGCGGATTGCCTTGAGCGACGCCATCGTTACTTAGGTGCCCCGCACATCGCGCAGCGGCTAGGCCCGGGCCGCTCCGTTGCCCTGCGCTCCTGCGCCTTGCGATGCCGTGCCCTGGGACGCCGTGAAAGTCTGCTGGTACTGGTCGATCGCGGCGCGCAGGCGCTTGCGCAAATCGTCGGACAGTTCGCGCTTGGCCTTGATCTCTTCGAGGATCTCTTTCTGGCGCGAGTCGAAAAACGCGTACAGCCCGAGTTCGAAGGCCTTGATCTGTGTCACTTCGAGCTTGTCGAAGTAGCCCTCGGTGGCGGCGAAGATGATCAGTACTTCCTTCTCGATCGGGAGCGGCTCGTACTGGTTCTGCTTGAGCATCTCGGTCAGCCGCTCGCCGCGATGGAGCAGGCGCTGGCTGGCCTGGTCGAGGTCCGAGCCGAACTGCGCGAAGGCCGCCATCTCGCGGTATTGCGCAAGGTCGAGCTTGAGCGTGCCGCCGACCTGCTTCATCGCCTTCACCGCCGCCGAGAAGCCGACGCGCGAAACCGACAAGCCCACGTTCACGGCAGGCCGGATGCCCGAATAGAAGAGGTCGCTGTCGAGCACGATCTGGCCGTCGGTGATCGAGATCACGTTGGTCGGAACGTAAGCCGAGACGTCGCCGGCCTGGGTCTCGATAATCGGGAGCGCGGTCAGCGAACCGGCGCCATCGGCATCGCCCATCTTGGCCGCGCGCTCGAGCAGGCGCGAATGCAGGTAGAAAACGTCGCCCGGATAGGCCTCGCGGCCCGGCGGGCGGCGCAACAGCAGCGAAAGCTGGCGATACGCCTGCGCGTGCTTGGAAAGATCGTCGTAAATCAGTAGCGCGTGGCGGCCGGAGTCGCGAAAATACTCGCCCATCGTGCAGCCGCTATACGGCGCGATAAATTGCAGCGGGGCCGCTTCCGAAGCGGTCGCCGCGACCACCGTGGTGTATTCCATCGCGCCATAGCGGTTGAGCTTGTCGACCACCTGGGCGACGGTCGAGCGCTTCTGCCCGATCGCGACGTAGAAGCACTGCACGTTCTGGCCGCGCTGATTGATGATCGCGTCGAGCGCGATCGCGGTCTTGCCGGTCTGACGGTCGCCGATGATCAGCTCGCGCTGGCCGCGTCCGATCTGCAGCATCGAGTCGATCGCCTTGATCCCGGTCTGCAGCGGTTCCTTTACCGGCTGGCGGCGGATGATGCCGGGGGCCTTTATTTCGATCCGCCGCTGCTCGGCGGCCTTGATTGGCCCTTTGCCGTCGATCGGCTGGCCCAGCGCATTGACGACTCGCCCGAGCAATCCTTCGCCGACCGGGACCTCGGCGATCCGGCTGGTGCGCTTGACCTCGTCGCCCTCGCGAATCGCCTGCGGATCGCCGAACAGCGCCGCGCCGACGTTGTCCTCTTCGAGATTGAGCACCATGCCGAAGATCCCGTGCGGGAATTCCAGCAGCTCGCCCAACGCCGCGTTTTGCAGGCCGTAGATGCGGGCGATACCGTCACCGCATGAGAGCACGCGGCCGGTCTCGCTCACGGTGATCGAGCCTTCGAAGCCCTTGATCTCGTTGCGGAGAATATCGCTGATTTCGGATGGTCTGATTTCTGCCATGGCAGTTGGTTTGTTTGGGCCGCCTCAGCCCACCAGCCGGCGCTCGGCTTCGCTAAGCCGCGTGGCCAGGCTGCCGTCGTAGATTTTTCCCTCCAGCTCGGCCACGACGCCGCCGAGCAACGCTTGGTCTACCTTCACGGTCGCGATCACGGTCTTGCGCACCATCGCCTCGAGCCCGCGCACCACCGCCTCGGTGTCCTCCGCCTTCGGCTCGCGCGCAAAAGTCAGCGTGGCGCGCGCCCGGCCGAGCAGCACGTCGAGCTGGTCCTGGTAGGACTGGGAGACCGCGGTAAGGTCGGCGATCCGCCCGTGGCGCGCCACCACCACCGCCAGCGAGCGCAGCGGGTAGCTCAATTCGAGCCGCTCGGCGATCTTAGCCATCGCCTCGACGCGCGCCTCGTGCGAGACTTCGGGCGACGCGAGCCGAAACGCGATTTCAGGGGCGTCCGCGATACGCGCCAGGCGCTCGAGCTCGGCGCCCCACGTCTCCAACTGGTTGCGATCCTCGGAGAGCCCGAGCAACGCGCGCGCGTAACGCTTGGCGACTCGCGAGCCCTTCACCGATGCGCCTCTTGCGCGAGTTTTTCCTCGAAGCCGCGGAGCAGGCGCGCCTGGTCGTCGTCGGTGAAGCTCTTGACCATCAGCTCGCGCGCGAGCTTTCCGGTCGTCTCGGCGAGCATTGCGCGAACGTGGCGCTGGGCGGCCTCGGTTATCGCGGCGCCGGTAAGCTCGGTGTCGCGGACGATCCGCTGCGCGGTTTCGCGCGCCATCTCGCGGATGCGATTCGCGATGTAGGCCGTCTCGGCATCGAGGTCGGCGCGCAGCTGTTTCTTTTCGGCCTCCAGCCGCGACATCCGCTCAGCCGCGCGATTGGCCAGGTCCTGCGCCTCTTTAAGAGTCGCCTCGGCGCGCGCGAAAGTCTCCTTGATACCCCCGGCGCGGTCGGCAAAAAACTTGCGCGCCGGTGGACCCGCGTAATGCACGAGGATCCACACGAACACGGCAAAGTTGATTACGTAGAAAAGGAGCGACAGCCACGAGCCGCCGCCTGCTACCGCCTCGCCGCCGCCGCTCTCGGCGCACCATCCGGCCGCGGGCAGAAGCAGGACGGCGCAGGTCAATCCAGTAGTGCCAATAGCGCCAATAACGCCGCGCCCGGCAATCAAATTGCGCTTTATGGCGATCACGCTACGCTGCATGGCTCAGTTGTTCGACGTTCCTTGTGCGTCTTGCGCGGCGCCGTCCACCGGACGGCCAAGAACACGCCCCGCAAGCTCCACGGCGAGAACCTGGCTGAGTTGCTCGAGTTCGCGCTCGCCTGCCCGCAGTTCATTTTCAATTCCGGCTCTGACACGCTCCAGGGCGCTGTGGGCCTCGGTCTTGGCCTCCTCGATCAAGCGTGCGGCGTCGGCCTCGGCCTTGCGCCGCTCGGCCTCGCGCACGGCCAGCGCCTCGCGCCGCAATTCTGCCAATTGACGGTCGCGCTCCTGGCCAGCAGCTTTCTCCTCTTTGAGCAGTTGCTCCGCGCGCGTGCTCAGGTCCTTGAGCTTGCCCTCGCGATCGCTGAGCAACTTGAGGAAAGGGCCGAAAAAAAGTCGATCGAAAATAAACCAGAAAACGAGGAATGACACAATCAGGGTGAAAAAAATTCCCCAGTCGGGCGGAATATGCATTTTACGGCGTCTCCCGTGCGGGATGGATTATGGTCTTGATCGGCGCGGAAGGCCACCAGAGGTGGGTTGTCGGGCCGGCCAAACCGGACTCACCAGATTGACGGGACTCGTCAGACTGACCGGGCTGCCAGACTTGGGCTGTCAGGCCTGTTTCTGACCTCCGGCCTGCGCCGCCATGCGCTCTTCCTTGGGAAACACGGTGAGTTTGCGCTCCTCACGCGCGCCCTCCGGCTGCATCGCGCAATGGCCCTCGAAAACGGCGCCCTCGTGCACCACCAGCACCGGCGCGGTGAGGTTGCCCAGCACCTTGGCCGACGGGCGAATCTCGATCCGCTGGCTGGCGGTGATATCGCCGCTGACCTTGCCTGCCACTATGATCGAAGCCGCCTTGATCTGCGCGGTCACTACGGCGCTCTCGCCAACCATAACGCTGTCCTTGGCGGTGATTTCGCCGTCGACCTGGCCGTCGATCCGGGCGGGTCCTTCGAAACTGAGCTTGCCGTTCACCTTGCAGCCCTGGTCCAGGTAGGCGCGCGCCTCCAGCGGAGCAGCCGCGGGCTGGCGTGGCGGAGCGACCCGGCCCTCGGGCATGGGCGTCGGCGGCGGCACCGGCACGGCCTGCGTCGGCTGCGGCCTCACGGACGGATCGGGTCGAACGTTCTTTTCCGCTTCTTTATTGAAAAGGGCCATTTCACCACTCCCTCCAGGACGCAGCCCAAGGCCGCACGATGCACAGTTTAGGCTTCGCTCATAGCCAATACAATTGATGGAGTCAATTTGATGGCAGGCTCCGATTCCTGGCAAGTCAGGAATGAGCCATGAATGGCTGATATCGGCTAACGCTGGCAACCGTTTCCCTCGGGGCCGGGACCAAAGTCCGAGCGTGACCCACCGGCGGCTTTAGAGGCGCACGAAATTCCGCCGTCGTGCAGCGCTTATCCTGACGATTGTCTCGATGCTATGCTGTCGGCGTAATCTGACGTTCATTTGACATCGCCCCAACCCAACGAGGAAGCCATGGCAAAAATTCCAGAGCAGTATCTCGATCTTTTAACGCCCGGCAAAAAGGCCTTCGCCCATCTCGCGACCCTGATGAAGGACGGCTCGCCCCAGGTCACGCCGGTATGGCTGGACTTTACCGACGGGATGATCCGCGTGAACACGGCGCGTGGCCGCGTGAAGGATCGCAACCTGAAGGTCGGCTCGCGCGTCGCGCTCTCGATTCAGGATCCCGACAACCCGTATCGCTACCTGCAGATCCGCGGCAAGGTAGCGAAGGAAACCGAGCAGGGTGCCGACGCCCATATCGATTCGCTGGCCAAGAAGTACATGGGCGTCGACTCGTACCCTTACCGCAACGCCGCCGAAAAGCGCGTGATCTACTATATCGAGCCAACTTCGGGGCAGGGCATGAACTAGCCGGGCACTGCCCGGTTCAGTTCGACATTGTGAGTCTTGCCTGCAGAGTCTGATTGTAGGTCTCTGGGGCCGGGATCGGCGGTGATCGTGCCGCCGATCCGCAGGACTCCGGCGCGCATGTGAAACGGAGTGTGCAGCCGCGGGCCAATTCGGCGCGCCCCGCGTGGCGCTCAATGCATCGTGCGCTTGTCTTCCTGCTGAATCGTGCTGCCGCAGGTGGATCCGCAGTGCGGACAGACGTACTCGTACTTGTCGCCCTCGGGCAGGATCAGCAACAGGCGCTTGCGCACCTGGACCGCGCGCTTGCACTTGGGACAGGCGAGCAACGACGCTTCCATCCGCTCGAAGGCCGGCCTGCGATGTTCTTTGGCACCTGGCATCGCCAATCAGAATAGCGAGGCGGCGCGCGGCGGGGCAACCGTTGCGGGCGATAAGCGGCGCCGCCGGCCCGGGCACTCGCGCCGTCACTTCGCGTCGTGAAAAATGATCCCGAGAGTCAGACGGCGGCCGTGACGCACCCGGCTAACCCCGTGACGCATCGTCACCCGATAATGTCCGCGGCTGCCGGCGATCGGCCGCTCGCTGGTCGCGAACAGGATCGCCTCGCCTTGCTCCAGCACGACCGCTTCACCCCGGCTCTGCGCGCGCGGCCGGTTCTCGACCAGCAGAAATTCGCCGCCGCTGAAATCGATCCCGCCGCGGCTCAGCAGGCAGGTGAGCTGGATAGGAAAGGCGATTTCGCCATAGAGGTCCTGGTGCAGGCAGTTGTAGCCGCCGGCCTCGTAACGGAGCAGCAGCGGCGTCGGCTTGGTCTGGCCGGCGCGCCGGCAAATCTCCAGGAAGCGATCCAGGTCGGCCGGATACATCTCGTCCCGGCCCATCGCGCGGCGCCATCGATTGGCGATCGGCGCGAGGTGCGGATAGAGAGCCGCGCGCAGCGCGCCGACCAGCGGCGGCAGCGGCGGCGCGAAATATTTGTACTCGCCCACGCCGAAGCGCACCCGTTCCATCACGACTCGCGAACGAAAGCGCTCGCGTTCGTCGTACATCGCCGCGATTTCGGCGCATCGCGTCGCTGTGAGCAGCGCCGGAATCGTCGCATGGCCGTGCTCGTCGAGCGAGCGCACAAGCGCGGTCCAGTCCAGCGCCGCCAACCGCCGCTCGAATTCGGCGGTCAGCGCCGGGAGCGCCGCGCCGGTCATTTTCGATGCGACTTTGGTTCTCACGAAGTCCGTCAAAGTTCGATCCACTGCCGCCTGTCCGACCATAGTACAAGCTTCAACCCCGTGCCTGCGCCGGCGTGAGGCCGATTCACCGAGGCCTGACAAGATCAATACAGCCCTGATATCCTGAATAGCCGCGCCGAAGAGTGAGAGAGTTATAGGGTGGACGACTTCGCACAGCACGAGGCTTCGCCGCCGCGCGTCTTTATCGAGACGTACGGCTGCCAGATGAACGTCGCCGACTCCGAGCTGGTCGGCGGGGTGCTGCGCCGCGCCGGCTACGCCGCCGCCGCCCGCCCCGAAGACGCCGACGTCATCCTGCTCAACACGTGCGCGATTCGCGAGCATGCCGAAGAGCGTGTGCTGCGGCGCCTGAGCGACCTCGCGCGGTTCAAGCACGCCCGCCCCGAGCTGCGGCTGGGATTGCTGGGATGCATGGCGCAGCACAACCGCGCCGCGCTGATTGCAAAGGCCCCGTGGCTCGACCTCGTCGCCGGGCCGGACAGCTATCGCCGCCTGCCGGAACTACTCAGCCGCGCCCGCTTCGACCCGACGCAGCAGGCGGCTAAAGTCGACGTGCGCCTGGACCGCGCCGAGACCTACGCCGATATCGCGCCCGCGCACGAGGGCGGCGTGCGCGCGTTCGTTACCGCGATGCGCGGATGCGACCGCTTTTGCGCGTTTTGCGTGGTGCCGTACGTGCGCGGACGCGAGCGCAGCGTGCCGCCCGAGGCGATTCTGGCCGACATCCGCGGGCTCGCCGCGCGCGGCGTGCGGGAAGTCGTACTGCTGGGACAAACCGTCAACGCCTATCGCTTCGGCGACATCGACTTTGGCCGCCTGCTGCACCTGGTCGCGACGATCGACGGGGTGGAGCGAATCCGCTTCACTTCGCCCCATCCCTCGGACATGAGCGACTCGGTTATCGAGGCGATGGCGACCGAGCCGAAGGTGCAGCCGTCGCTCCATCTGCCGGTGCAGTCGGGTTCGGACCGTATCCTGGCCGCGATGGAACGCGGTTACACCGTGGACGAGTACCTGCGCCTGGTCGAGCGGATGCGCGCGGCGATACCGGCGATCGCGCTTTCGACCGACATCATCGTCGGTTTCCATGGCGAGGAAGACGCGGATTTTCGCGCCACGCTCGAGCTGATGGCGGCACTGCGCTACGACTCGGCCTTCAGCTTCAAGTATTCGCTGCGCGAGAACACGCGCGCGTTCAAGCTCGGCGACACGGTCAACGAGCAAGAGAAGGGGCGGCGTCTGGCCGAGGTTATCGCGCTACAGGAACGCGTGTCGAAGGAGCGCAACCGCGCACTCGCCGGGGAGCGTTTCGCAGTGCTGGTCGAGGGTCCGGCGCGCCGGGGCGGCGGGATGCTCGCCGGGAAGACGCCGCAATTCAAGACCGCGGTATTTGCGGCGGCCGATTCGATAAGGCCGGGCGATACGGTGACGGTGCGCGTGGAGTCCGCGACCGCACATACGCTGCACTGCGCGCTGGTGTAGTGTCTTTCTAACCTCAAACGAGCGAGCTTCCCTAGATGAGCGATCTTCCCTGGGCGCCGTCCACCGGCAGGCAGGTGCCCGTGATCCAGCTTGCTCGCGGCGACGCGAGGCATACCACCGCGTAGGCGACCTCCTCGGGTCGGCCCAGCCGGCCGGCCGGGAATTCGTGGCTGACGAAGTCCTTCTCGAACGCCGGGTTGGCCTTGAAGGCCTTCTCCCAGTTGCCGCCGGGGTAAAAGATCGATCCTGGCGCGACCGTGTTGACCCGGATTCCCTTGGGCGCCAACTCGCGCGAGAGCATCTTGGTGAACGAGATCATCGCGGCCTTCGAGGCGTTGTAGGTCAGCGGGCCGCCCGCTTCGCGGCCATAGATCGAGCTGATGTTGATGATCGAGCCGCCGCCGCGCCGCTCCATCAGCGGCGCACACAGTTGCGCAAGCCGCACCGCCGAAAAGAAGTTAAGCTGAAATGCCGTCTGCCATGCCGCCTCGTCGAGGTCCGCAAGCGCGCCCATCCGCGCGCCGCCCGCGTTGTTGACCAGCACATCGACGCCGCCCATTCGCTTCGCCACGCCCTCCACCCATCGCTGGGCCGCCGCGGGGTCGGCTACGTCGACCGCCTCGGCATCGACCTCGTTTCCCCTGGCGCGCAATTCGGCCGCCGCCTTCTCCAGCGCTTCGGCCCCGCGGGCACAGAGGCTCAGGCGCGCACCCTCGGCGCCCAACGCCTCTGCCATCGCCCGCCCCAATCCCCGGCTGGCGCCGGTGATCATCACGACCTTGTTCTCAAGACCCAAATCCATCGCTTTACTCTCCTTACTGGTCGGCGACCGCCAGCGGCGGGACCATGCGCGTTTCGCCGCCTTTGGGGTATCATCTAGCAAAGCGGCGGATGCTTTACACATGCCGCCGATACGCGCCGCGCGGACGCGGGCGCACGGACGCAGGGGATGACGGCTCGCGATGCGCCCAACTGTGGTTGACACGCCCATAAGGCGGACTTAAGCTCCAAAGTCTTGTTTTGAGAGGTACACGGAGGTCTATGGAAATCAGGGTTGAAGGCTCCCTCGACCAGGCGATGCGGGTGCTCAAGCGCAAGCTCGCCAAGGAGGGAGTGTTCAAGGAGATGAAGAAGCGGGCTTTTTACGAGAAGCCCAGTGTCCGCCGCAAGCGCAAGCGCTCCGAAGCCCAACGCCGCCGCCGCAAAGAACAGCGCCGCCGTCGCGCCTCCGCTCTCTAAGGCGCTCAGTTTACCAGCGTTATCCCGCTGCCGTTGGCCTCAAAGGCCCGCGCCACGCAGTGGTGCGTCTACCGCGCGTGAGGCTCCGCCGGCGATTCGTGCGATAGCCATTGGCGTATCCGCGCAAGCGCGCTAGCCTCCCGCCCAGGGCTCTGCTCGATGAATTGAGCGGCTGATGAAGCTTTCGCAGAACAGCGCGCGGGACATGCTGGTCTACGAGTTGGGCAACATGTTCACCGCTCGGCTTGGACTCGAAGAGCTTATCCCGCTGGTCATCTCGAAGTGTCGCGAAATATTGAACGCGGGCGGGGTTTCGCTGCTGCTGCTCGACGCAGAACGCGACGAGCTCTACTTTCCTTATGTCTCGGAAGAGGATCCCGAAGTCGCTCGCCGCCTGAGCGGACTGAGAATTCCGGCGGGCTCGGGGCTGGCGGGTGCGGCGCTCCGCAGCGGCCAGGCGGAAAAGGTGGACGATCCGCAGTCCGACCCCCGTTGGTATTCCGGCGTGGATCGAAAGACGGGAGTTACTACAAGGTCGCTGCTCGTCGCTCCGCTGCTGACAAACGATGAACGCCTGGGGGTTATCGAGGCGGTCAATCCTCGTGGACAGGAGTTTTTCACCGACGCCGACCTCGCGCTGCTCGAGAAGCTGGCGCTCAGCATCGGGGTTGCAGTTCAAAACGCTCGTCGGTTCAGCGAGGTCAAGGCTTCCGCCGAACAACTCCAGGCCCAGGTCGGCGCACTGCGCCGTGACCTGGTGCGTAGCGATCGCTTCACCGAGATAATCGGCGTGAGCCCGGCCATGGTCGAGGTCTTTCGGCTGATGGAGGCCGCCGCCTTCTCTACCATCCCGGTTTTGATCGAGGGCGAGACCGGTACCGGCAAGGAACTGGTCGCCCGCGGGATCCATCGTGCGAGCTCGCGCGCCGACGCGCCCTTTGTCGCCGTGAACTGCTCGGCTCTGCCAGAGGCACTGCTCGAGAGTGAGCTTTTCGGACATCGGCGGGGCGCATTCACTGGCGCAACCGACGATCAACCGGGGCTGTTCAGAGCCGCAAAGGGCGGAGTCATATTACTCGATGAAATCGGCGAGATGCCGCTTGCGATGCAGGCCAAGTTGCTTCGCGTCGTTCAAGAGAATGAAGTGACGCCCGTCGGCGATACCCGCCCCAGCAAAGTTGACGTGAGGGTGATCTCCGCAACCAATCGGGATCTCAAGGCTGCGTTGGCGGCGCGTGCCTTTCGCCAGGATCTCTACTATCGCCTGGCAGCTTTCCCAATTCGGCTTCCTCCCCTGCGCGAGCGGCGGGAAGATATACCTTTTCTGGCCGCTCGATTCCTCGAGCTGGCTTCTGAACGCCACCACAGGAGCCTGCGCGGCTTCGATTCGTCAGCCATCGACTTGTTCTCTCGTGCCGACTGGACCGGGAACGTGCGCGAACTGCAAAACGAAATCGAGCGCGCAGTAGCCCTGGCCACCGATGGAGAGACAATAACGGCCGACCAGCTTTCGCTATCGCTCAAAACCATCGAGGTCTCCGGCCGCGCAGCAGCTGACATTCGGTCCGCCCTCGGCCCGGAAGGCGAAGACCACGGATCGGGGTCGCCCAGCCAGGCACTTTCGGAGTGCAACCCGCAGGCGACGACGTCGCTGCAGGACGCGCGAGGTGCCTACGAGGCGCGGTACATTTCGCAAGTTCTTGGCGAACATGGCGGTAATGTGTCGCATGCGGCGCTCGCGCTCCGCGTCTCACGCGTCGCTCTTCAGAAGAAAATGAAAAAGTATGGACTGCGCTAACTACGCTTAGCACCTTCGAGCATGCTGCTAAGCAGACGCAGCAGTTCCGCGAAAAAAGCCTTGAAACCTCAGCCCTGCGCTTTGGTATCGCCCTTGCGTTAGCCCCTTATCGTATCCATTCGAGGGGGCAAGAAAATGCAGACACCATTGAACTCAATTTATGGCGTGGCGGGCATTGCAGTGGCTCATATTCCGGGTTTGCTGTGGCATCTGTCTCAGCGGCGCATCAGGATGGCGAGCACCAGCGAAGAACTGCTCGATCTCTTCGAAGAGCGGTACAGCGAGCAGCAAGAGCCGGACGTTCAACAAAAACCGGCGGTCCCGCCTTCACCAGCAAGGCTATTTAGGTGCGGCGTGTTTTCACGCAATCGAGCGAAGGGCACAGGACAATGAACATCATGCCGTTGATCTTCATTCTGGCGGCCGGGGCCAGTGTGATAGCTCTTCTGGCTGCCCTGCTGTCGTATGTTTCAGACAAGGCGCGAGATCAAAAGGCTGGTCTCGTAAAAGCCCGGCTTGCTCAACTGCGCGAGCCGCAACTGGGTGCATACGAGAAGGCTCGGATCGACCGCTTCCTAAATGAAGTCAACACAGGCCGGATGACGTTCGAACAGGCGCAGCATGCGATCGGCTCCGAATGGATTGCAGCCTATCGGCCGATGCTGCATGACAGGGCTCGTATCCGAGGGCAATCTCGGTAAACGAGTGAGGTCTGCGGCAGTACAGATCGGCCGTAGGATTATCCGCCTTTGCCGAGGGACACGGTTGTAGCCCTCGGCGGTGGACCTCGTTAGACGGTTTGGCTAGGCCTGTTTTCTCGAGCACTGTCTATTAACGCAATTGTAACAAGCCAGCCTTACCATGCTTTATCAGACGTACTGCTATCCGTTTATAGGCACACGACCTCAGGCATTCTCATGAACGAGCTATCCGCTGAGCTGTCAGGGTGCTACACACCGTTTAGGAGCTTCGTAAGGAGGCGCCCGGTGCGTTGCTCAAAGTGCCGCTCCGACAATCCGGCGGGCAAGAAGTTTTGCGCAGCGTGCGGCACTGCGCTCGTTGTTCTTTGCGCGAAGTGCGCCTCCGAGAATTCGGCCGCCTCCCAATTCTGTGGTGACTGCGGTGCGGATCTGGATGCTTCCACGGTCGCTGGTCACAAGGAGGCTTTGGTCGGCCAGGAAGTCCCCGGTGGCGAGCGTCGCCAGTTGACGGTGATGTTCTGTGATCTAGTCAACTCGACAGCGCTGTCAGAGCAGCTCGATCCCGAGGAGTTGCGCGAGGTCATCCACACCTATCAAGCGGCCAGCGCTGAGGTCATCGAACGGCTCGGCGGTTACATAGCTCAGTACGTCGGCGATGGACTGCTGATTTATTTTGGCTATCCATTTGCGCACGAAGACGATCCCCAACGAGCCTTACAGGCGGCC
>CAWENP010000012.1:0-17763 GCA_963810495.1 uncultured delta proteobacterium | reverse complement strand
CGCCGAAGTCCAGCTCGCCCAGGTGCACCAGCGTTTCGTCCACGGTCACGTCGTTGACGATACCCATTGTGGCCTTGGGATTGGCGCTGCGCACTTTTCGCAGGGCGGGAAAGACCTGCGAGATGATCCGAAGCGCTGGGTCAGGATGACGTTGGGCGTGTCTAGTTCGCAGCCGTTAGCATACAGCATCCGCATCCCGGCCAGCTTGTCCTTGAGCTGAAGGATCCCCTCCTTGAACTTGATGGTAGATGCAGGGCAGCAGCGGGTGCATGTTGACCGCGGCTGCGGCCTTCGCCTCCGCATTGCGGTAGCGGATGGTCAGTTCGAAGTTCGGCTCGGGGTGCCCCTTCTTGAAGAAGGTCCGCTTACGGAGGATGAAGCCGTCGGTGTAGAGCTTGAAGTGTGGCGTGTCGTAGAAGACGACCTCGCGAACGTGCGGTTCATGCTTCTCGGACTTCTCCAGCTGAACGCCCATCCCCTTGGCGACGTGATGGGCGTGCTTGTAGAACTTGTGAAAGCCGTCCTCGTCGGCGAAGCGCTCCGGCTTGAGCAGCAGTTTGTATTCCCGGTAATGGATCTGCTCTTCCGGACCGAACTCGCCCGTTTCTCGCTTGTGACTTTCCTCTCCTTGGTTCATGATTCGCGGCTACTCCCTAATATTCCGGAACGATGTTGTCGGAATTTTATACGATGTTCCGCGGCGAGTCTCCCCCTCAACTCCGCCGGGCGGGAACAGCGTGACCGCCCATCAACGGCCCCTCACCTGTATGACGAATCCGAGTATCAGTACGATCCAGCCTCGTCAATGTCCCGCTGCGCGGCGGGGCGTGTCCGCTCGAAGAAGGCCGTCGTGGCTGGTCACTGACAAACCGGCACCTCCCGGCAACCACCGCATCGGGATAGATTGATTTCGCGCTCGACCGTGATATACAGGGCATCTATACCGGGGAGACAATGATGACCACAGATGTGCCTTTGGGAGTACTCGACGGTTACAAGGTTCTCGACTTTACCCAGTACGTCGCCGGACCGACGGTTACCCTGATGATGGCCGAGATGGGCGCCGAGGTCATCAAGGTCGAGCTTGCGCCGGGCGGCGACAAGACCCGCCTTGCGCCGATGCAGGTCAACGGGCGCAGCGGCTACTACGTTCAGCACAACCGCGGCAAGAAAAGCCTCTGCGTCGATCCCAAGACTCCCGACGGCCTCGCGATCCTCAAAGCCCTGGTGGCCAAGGTCGACGTGGTGGTGGAAAACTTCGCGCCCGGCGTTATCGGGCGGATGGGTCTCGGCTGGGAGACGGTCAAATCGATCAACCCGCGTGCGATCATGTGCTCGGTTTCGGCCTTCGGCCAAACCGGCCCGCTCTCGAGCCAGCCCGGCTTCGATACCCTGGGCGCCGCCTACGCAGGGATCACCAGCATGGGCGGCGAGCCCGACGGCCCGCCATACGTGGTGATGGCAGCGATCGGAGACGTCAGCACCGGCGCGCATGCGATGGGTGCGATAGCCTGTGCGCTGCTCTATCGCGAGCGCAGCGGCCGCGGCCAATATCTCGACCTGTCGCTACTGGATACCTACTTTCATTACCACGAGGCGAGCGTGCAGATACATAGTCTGAGCAAAGGCGCGTACAAGCCGATGCGCTCGGGACTGCACAACTTCTATCTCGCACCGGTCGGAGTATTCAAAGCGCGCAAGGGCTACATCATTATCATGTGCCCGATGGATCACATTTTTGCGCTTCTGTGCAATGCGATGGGCCGGCCGGCACTGGCGCAGGACCCCCGTTTCATCGACAACGAGTCGCGGGTGAAAAACTGCGGGGCGCTGGTGGACGAAATCGAACGTTGGATCGCCTCGCTGCCGAGCGACGCAGCGGCGCTCGCCGCGATGCGCGAGCATCGGGTGCCCTGCGCGCCCGTGCTCTCGGTCGAGGAGGCGATCAACCATCCGCATCTCCGCGAGCGCGGCACTATCCGCAAGGTGCACGACCGGATCCTCGGCGAGTTCGAGCTGCCGGGTTTCGCGCTGCGCTTTTCGGACTTTCCCGCGCAGCTCGATCTGGAAGCGCCGTTTCTGGGCGAGCACAACGCCGAAGTGCTGGGCGACTATTTAGGCTACACGACCGAGCAGGTCGCTGACCTGGAGCGCCGCGGCGTGCTCCGCCACGAGCGGCATTGACCAGCGCTGGCGGTCGTTGAGGCTGGACTGCACCCGAAAGCTCGAATTCGACGCGGTACATTTCCAGCGCGACGGGTCAATCTCCATTATCTACTTGCGAGCGTCTTTGACACTGGCGGCACCCACGCTTAGACTCCTGTCGACCGTCCCGGTTGTTTCCGTGGTCTCGTCAGGAGGCTCTGCATGCCCCTACATCGACCCCGGGGTCGTTCATCCCGATGACCGCTGCCGCGGTCATGGTCGGCTCTTACGATTTCCGCATCGTTGCGCTGTCCATCCTGATCTCCATGCTGGGCGCATACGCTGCGTTGGAGCTGGCCGAGCGGATCACCGTGGCTCAGGGTCAGGCGTGGCTGTGGTGGGTGATCGGCGGCGCCACGGCGAGCGGACTTGGGACGTGGTCGATGCACTACACCGGGATGCTGGCCTTCAGCTTGCCGGTGCCTGTTCTGTACCACTGGCCCACGGTGTTGCTCTCTTTTCTTCCTGCCGTCGTCAGTGCCGCGGTGGCTCTGTTTCTTGTGAATTCATGGAAGATACGATCACGTCGGGCTCTGGTCGGCAGCATGTTCATAGGCGGCGGCATCGCGGCCCTGCACTACACGGCCATGGCGGCGATGCGATTCGAAGGGATGTGCCGCTATTCTCCCCCACTAGTCACTGTTTCGGTGCTTCTCGGGATGCTGTTCTCGCTGATGGCCTTGCAGCTGAGATTTCTCTTTCCGGATGAGGCCACTGCGCCGAAGTTGCGAAAGGCTGGCAGCGTTCTATTGCTGGGGGCGGCCAACCCCGTCCTGCATTACGTCGGGATGGCCGCGACCACGTTCCTGCGCTCCTCGCAGGCTCCGGACTTTTCCCACGCCGTGAGCATTTCCTTGGTCGCCGCCGAAGCAATCACCATCGTCCCCATTATGGTTCTCGCCGTTGCCCTGGTGACCTCAGTCGTCGATCGCCTTCGGGAACAAAGCGCTCTTCTGGAGCGCGCGCTTGACGCCGCGCTCGAAGCCTCGCGCCTCAAGTCAGCATTCATAGCAAACACCAGTCACGAAATCCGCACGCCGCTGAATATAATAACAGGGTATACTGAACTAATCGCCGAATACCTGGCCGAGCGAAACGATGAAAGTGTGAAAGACTACGTGAAGGGGATCCAGCGCGCCTGCGCACGCCTGCTCCGCACCATCGGTAACATTCTGGACATTTCAAAAATCGAGACGGATGCCTTCAGCCTGGTGCCGGTCCGGTTGGAGATCGGTCTCTTGCTGGAGCGCCTGCTTGCGGATTTTCGACTTATAGCCGAACGCAAGGGCATTGCGCTGACATGTACAATCGATGCACCCGGCGCCAGCGTGGTCTTCGACGAGTACTGTCTGACGCAAGCCCTCACGAATCTGCTGGACAACGCGATCAAGTTTACCGAGCGCGGGGCGATTACTTGTCGGCTGTATCGAGCGACCGACGGAACGCTTTGCCTTGAGATTCGCGATACCGGAATAGGTATCAGCGAGGAGTACCTGCCTCAGTTGTTTGAACCGTTTTCGCAGGAGCATTCAGGTACCGTGCGGCAATTTCAAGGCTCGGGACTGGGTTTGGCGCTCACACGCAAGTACCTGGAATTGAACGGAGCCAAGGTATCAGTACAAACCGAAAAGGACAGAGGGACGACATTTACTATCCACTTTTCGCGGCAGAGCGAAGCCGATAATCCCTCGCAGCAGTAGTCCGTTCCAGCGGGCCTCCCGCGAATCATAATTGTCCGGCCTCCGACGCGATGACGGAATCGCCGACGCGCCTAAAGTTTGATTTCGCGCAAAAACGGGCGCAACGCTTCGACCAACCCGCGCGGATTGTCGCCCTGCACCGTGTGCGCCGCGTCCTCGATCCGCATCCAACGACCATCGGGCAGCGCGCGCGCGAAGCTTGCCGCGCTTTCGTCGGTCAGAACGTCGCTCTTCGCCCCACGCAGCACCAGCGTCGGGCAGGTGATATGGGAGACCTCCTTCATGATCTCCGCCTGGCGCGCGCGCAGCGACTCGGGCGTGGGACGGACGCGATTGGGATCGTGCTTCCAGGTCCATTTCCCGTTGGGCAACTCGCGCAGGTTGTGCAGCAGGCTGCGGCGCAGCAGGGCGGGATTGCGCAGCGGATTGAACGCCATCGCGCGCTCCACGAACGCGTCGATCGAATCCAGCTCACGGTCCTGGGCGAGGAAGTTGCGGATGCGCGCGGTGCCGGTGGGATTCAGCTCAGGCGCGATATCGACCAGCACCAGCCCGGCCATCCGGCGCGCGAACTTCGCCGCGTACGCCATCGCCGCAAATCCGCCCATCGAATGGCCGACTATCAGCGGGCGCTTGAGCTTGAGTTTTTCGATGAAGTCCTCGATGTCGCGCACCTGGCTCGGCAGGCTGTAGTCGCCGACCGGCGACCATTCGCTGTCGCCATGGCCGCGCTGGTCGAGCGCGATGCAGTGGTACTCGCCGCGCAGCGCCAGGCATACGAGATCCCACGTATGCGCGTTGAGCCCGCCGCCGTGCAAGAAAAGTATCGGACGGCGCTCCGCGGTACCCCAATCGAGGTAGTGAAAGCGCATCCGATTGACCACGACGTCGTGATCCTGGGGAAGGGTGAAACGCGGCACTTCGAGCCCGGCGACCTCGGCGGCCAGCTTCAGGTGCTCGAGTTGTTCCGATGCTTCCAGCATGATTTTTTGTCCTCGCGATCGATTTGGTTGTGCGTCCGGTGCGCCGGATCGCTCACGGTTCGATTTTATTTGTTTATCAAAGCCCGCGCTGCACCCGCCAGCATGATCGCCGGTTAATCAATTTGTAATCGAGCGAGCGTGGCTTGCTCGGCGGAATTTGCTTGCAATATGCCGCACCCGAAGGTTACGCTCTGCGCGTCCGAGTTCGCCTTTCGCACGTGGCGCGATGCGTCTTGCGCGGCGCCGGTGGTTGGTGTGGCTATGCCTGGGCCGTATACCGCTAACGCGTTCACCCTCGCTCCGGCCTCGCCGCAGGCGGCCGCAATTTCGAACCTCTTCGTCGGCACGCTGATTTTCCTCTCCGCGATCCTCATCCTGGTCAGTTTTCTCGTCATCTACGCGGTCATCCGCTATCGCGACCGGCCCGGAGCGCCCGAGGCGGAGCAGAAGTTCGGCTCGCGAAAACTCGAGATCACATGGACAGTCGTGCCGATCCTGTCGCTGGTCGTGCTGTCGGGCTTCATGATGCGAGCCATGATCGCCGGGGATCCGCCGACCGCCGATGCCAAGCCGGACCTCAGGATCGTCGCTCATCAATGGTGGTGGGAAATCATCTACCTCAAGTCCGGTGTAACTACCGCCAACGAGATACATATCCCGGTCCGAAAACAGTTGCTGGTCGATTTTCGCTCGGCCGATGTGATCCACGATTTTTGGGTCCCCGCGTTGGGGCGCAAGATCGACGTCGTGCCGGGCCATCCTAATCGCCTCTGGATCGAGGCCGATCACGGCGGTACGTACCTCGGAGCGTGCGCCGAATTCTGCGGCAACGAACACGCGTGGATGCGTATTATGGTGATCGCGGACTCGCCCGACGATTTCGCGGCCTGGATAAAGCAACAGGAGGGCGTCCCACCCAATCCCGTCACGGCGGATGAGCAGCTCGGCGCGAAGATTTACCGCGAAAACATCTGCACCAACTGCCACCTGCGGAGCGTTGGCCCGGATCTCACGCACGTCGCGAGCCGCCGGACGCTCGCGGCGGGCGCGCTCGAGAACACGCCGCAAAACCTCGCCGCGTGGTTGCGCGATCCCGACGACTTCAAGCCCGGCAGCAACATGCCGAACTTCAAGCTGAGCGACGGCGATGTCCGCGCGCTGGTCGCGTTCCTGGAGACGCAAAAATGAAAGACGCGGCGATTCCCGAGGCGCTCGGCGGTGAGTCCTTCGAGCTCGAAGCGCGCGAGGGCTGGCTTAGCTGGGTCGCCTCGGTCGACCACAAGCAGCTCGGGATTATGTACCTGCTTGGCGCGTTCGTCTTTTTCCTGGTTGCCGGCGTGCTCGCGCTGCTGATGCGCATTCAGCTCGCGGTGCCCAATAACAACTTCCTCAGCCCGCAGGTTTATAACCAGTTCTTCACGATGCACGGTACTACGATGATCTTCCTGGTGGTGGTGCCGCTGTTGGTCGGGTTCGCGACGTACATGGTGCCGCTGATGATTGGCGCGCGCGACATGGCTTTTCCGCGGCTCAATGCACTCAGCTTCTGGGTGCAGATCTTCGGCGGACTGATGCTCTATTTCAGCTTCGCCACCAGCGGCATCAATGGCGGTGCGCCGGAGGTAGGATGGTTTGCCTACGCACCGCTCAGCGAGACCGCGTACTCCTACGGCCCCGGCGTGAACTACTGGATACTCGGGCTGCTCGGGATCGGCGTGGGCACGCTCACCGCCGGAATCAACCTGATGGCGACGATCATCTCCATGCGCGCTCCCGGAATGAGTATCCGGCGCCTGCCGCTTTTCGTCTGGATGACGCTGATAACCGGCTTCCTGATCGTCGTGGTGATGCCGATACTCAATGCGGGTCTGGTGATGCTGCTTGCCGACCGGCTGCTCAACGCGCATTTCTTTCGTGCCGATACCGGTGGCTCGGCGGTGCTGTGGCAGCACGTTTTCTGGGCTTTCGGCCATCCCGAGGTGTACATCATGGTGCTGCCCGCCTTCGGAATCATCTCGGAGGTCATCCCGGTGTTCTCGGGCAAACCGATCTATGGCTACGACTTTGTCGCCGCGTCGACGCTTGCGATCGCGTTCCTGAGCCTCACCGTGTGGGCGCATCACATGTTCGCGGTCGGGCTCGGCCATCCCTTCGATCTGTTTTTCGCCATCTGCAGCATGGCGATCTCGGTGCCCACCGGAATCAAGATTTTCAACTGGACCGCGACGATGTACCAGGGGCGGGTGCGGTTTACGACCGCGATGCTGTTCGCGGTCAGCTTCCTCGTGATGTTCACGATCGGCGGGCTCTCGGGCATTGCCTTCGCGGTGGTCCCGATCGACTGGCAGTTGACCGATAGCTATTTTGTGGTCGCGCACTTTCACTATGTGCTGTTTGGCGGTACCGCCTTGGCCGTGTTCGCCGGCGTCTACTACTGGTTCCCGAAAATCACCGGCCGGATGCTCGACGAGCGCTGGGGCAAGGTCAATTTCTGGCTCACTTTCATCGGCTTCAACCTGACTTTCATGATCCAGCATGTGCTCGGGATGCTCGGGATGCCGCGGCGGGTGTTCACCTATCCCCCGTTGCCGGGATGGGAAGCCATGAACATGATCTCGACGATTGGCGCGTTCGTGCTTGCCATCGCGGTGCTAGTTCTCATCTTCAATATCGCAATCTCGCTCCGGTCAGGCAAAATAGCGGGCAACAACCCATGGGATGCGTGGACGCTGGAATGGGCGACCACCTCGCCGCCGCCCCCGGAGAACTTCACCCGCGTGCCGCCGATTCGCGGGCGCCGGCCGCTGTGGGACCTCGCCCATCCGGATCGCACCGACGAAATGATAACGAAGCTGGCGGGATGAGCGACGGCGATGCCTGAGAAGACGATGCCTGACAAGACCAAGGTCGGAGTCGGCCTGTTTCTTTTCTCCGAGGCGTGGTTTTTCCTGATCCTGCTGATCACCTACGCGTTCTTTCAATCGCGGCCCGCCGACGGGCCGAGCGCCGCCAACAGCCTCAATGTGATGCATACGCTCGCGTTCAGCATCTGCCTGTTCCTGAGCAGCGCGACAATTCATCTGGCCGCGCGCAGCTTCAGAGCGGGCGATCGGAGGGGCGTCAGCCGATGGCTTGCGCTGACCCTGGCACTCGGCGCGATTTTTCTTTTCGGCCAGACGCGCGAGTACCTGGGACTCTTCGCGCACAGCGTCACGATCAGCACCAACCTGTTCGGCTCGACGTTCTTTACGCTTACCGGCTTTCACGGCCTGCACGTGCTGATGGGCCTCGTCGCTCTTGGCGCGTTGCTCGGAATCGCAATGAGTGGGCGTCTCGGCGCGATCAAGCCGTCCGGCTTCGAGTCCGTCGCGATGTACTGGCATTTCGTCGACGCGGTGTGGGTAGTGATCTTCACGGTGGTCTATCTGTGGCCGTTGATCGCATAGCGGTGGAAATTCGCTGAGAAGCGGCGCAAAGAATCGCGAATAGCAAGATGGCCGAGATACTGCGAGCGTGGGACCCGGATCTGTCCGTGCTGATCGGATCTGCGGCGCTGCTGGCGGTCTACTTTGGCGCACATCGTGGCGACCTCTCTCGCGCGGGATGGTTCGTCGCCGGAGTGGCCATGATGCTGTTCGCGCTCGTCTCGCCGCTCGATACGCTCGGCGACGAATATCTGTTCAGCGCCCACATGCTCCAGCATCTGCTGCTCGAGCTCGCGGTGCCGCCGCTGCTGCTGCTCGGCATCACGCCGCGCTTCGCGCGCACGGTACTCGATTGCCGCCAGCTAAGCCGTATCGAACGCGTGCTGGGAAATCCGCTGCTGGCCTGGACGCTCGGAGTTGCTATGCTCGCGCTATGGCATCTGCCGCGGCTCTTCGATGCGGCGCTCGGCAACGAATATATCCACATCGTCGAGCATCTCTGCTTCATGGTAACCGCGACTATATTCTGGTGGCCAGTTCTCGCGCCGCTGCCGCAGTGCCGGACCTCGCCTCTGTGGGCGCAGGTCTACTTGCTCGGCGGCGCGCTGGCCAACAGTCTGCTCGGCATCTGGCTGACCTTCGCTCCCGAGGGCCTCTACGCGCCGTACCTGCATCCCGCCGATTCGTTGCACGTCGCCACGCTGCTGCGCACGGGGTGGGGCCTTACGCCGGCGATCGACCAGCAGGTGGGCGGGCTCCTGATGTGGGTGGGCGGCGGCTTTGTCTTTTTGGCGGTTATGATGGTGCTGTTTCTGCAATGGTTCGGGATGGGCGAGACGGACGGTGTCGCGCCCGCGGCGGCGAGCTTTTAGGAGATGATTCGGATGACTCCGGAAGAAGGACCGCAATCGCGCGCCGACGAGAAAGCCGGGTGGAGCACGCCGCTGCCGGAGAAAAACCCGTCGTCAACCTACGCGCCGGCTTTTCTCGCACTCGGCATAACGTTCCTGCTTTTCGGAATACTGAGTTCCTATGTATTTTCAGCCGCCGGTTTGGTTCTGATGGTAGTGTCGATTAGCAAGTGGGTGGGAGAATTGTTGCATGGCGAGTGAAACGCAGCAGCCAAGCCGCGGCGAGGCGCTCAGTCCCGAACGCCGCCGCTTCATGGGACGGCTCTGTATCGCGCTCTCCGCCGTCGCCGCCGCGATCGTCGGCATCCCGGTCGTGGGTTTTATCCTCGGCCCGCTGCTCGCCCCCGAACCAGACGTATGGCGTGCGGTTGGCGCGGTCGACAGCTTCAAGCCCGGTGAGACCGTCAAAGTCAAGTTTCTCGACCCGTCGCCGGTGGCGTGGGCGGGGGTGACCGCGATGACGGCGGCGTGGCTGCGGCGGCTGAAGTCCGGAGGGTTTGTCGCGTTCGCGGTCAACTGCTCGCATCTCGGATGCCCCGTGCGATGGCTGGCGCAGGCCAATTTGTTCATGTGTCCCTGCCATGGTGGCGTTTACTATGCCGACGGCAACGTAGCCGCCGGTCCGCCGCCGCGCAGACTGTTCAATTACCCAGTGCGCGTGCGCGACGGACAGGTCGAAATCCTCGCCAGCGCGGTGCCAATCGAATAGCCGCGCGGGAAAGTCTCGGTGATCAGGAAAATCTTTTGGCAGGCTGTCGACGCGTTCGAGGAGCGCACCGGCCTGATCAAATTCTTCGGCGACGTGATGAAGCATCCGGTGCCGCCCAACACCGGATGGTGGTACGTGTTCGGCAGCGCGGTGCTGGTCGCCTTCATGATGCAGGTGGTGACCGGAATCGCGCTCGCGACGCGATACGTCGCGTCGTCAGGGTCGGCCTACGACGTGCTCGAATTCATCACTTATAAGGCGGTGCTGGGAAATTTTCTGCGCGGGATGCACTTCTTCGGCGCGTCGGCGATGATCCTGCTGGTCGGCATACACATGATCCAGGTCTTCCTGATGGGCTGTTACAAGTATCCGCGGGAGTTCAACTGGGTCAGTGGCGTGATGCTGCTGTTCATCACGATCGCGATGGGGTTCACCGGGCAACTGCTGCGCTGGGATCAGACCGCGGTGTGGGCCACGGTGCTCGCGGCCGAGATGCTGGGGCGGACGCCGTTCATCGGCGCGTACCTCGCGCGCTTTCTGCTCGGCGGCAAGACGCTCGGCGGCGCGACGCTCAGCCGCTTCTTCGCTTTCCATGTATTTTTCCTGCCGGCGATGATCTTCGCGCTCGTGGCCCTTCATCTCTACCTTGTGATTCATGACGGAATCTCGTCGCCGCCGGTGCCCGGCGAAAAGGTCAATCCCAAAACCTATCGCGCCGAATATGAAAAACTGCTCGAGGAGCGCGGGGTGCCGTTCTGGCCCGATGCGGCCTGGCGCGACGTAGTAGTCGCTGTCGGCGTGGTCGTGACTATCGTGGCGCTGGCCTTCTTCGTCGGCCCGCCCGAGCTCGGCAAGCCTCCAAACCCGAGCCTGCTCGCCAACGATCCTGCGCCGGACTGGTACATGCTGTGGTACTACGCCGTGCTGGCGCTGCTGCCACGCGGGATGGAGTCGGTGTTCATGGTCGCGGCGCCGATGGCGGCGATCGTCTTTCTGCTGCTGGTGCCGGTGCTGTGGAACAAGGGCGAGCGCCATCCCTCACGCCGGCCGTGGGCGGTCGCGGCCGTCCTCATGATCGTGCTGAGCATCATCGGCTTCTGGATCGAAGGATCGATAGCGCCATGGTCGCCGAAATTCGACGCGCAGCCGCTGTCCGCCGCCGTGGTCGGCACGACCAGCCCTCCGATCGTAACGGGGGCGCGGCTTTTTCATGACAGGGGATGCGAGTTCTGCCACACGGTCGACGGGCAGGGCGGGATGCGCGGCCCCGATCTCACCGACGTGGCGCATCGGCTGAGCGTCAACGACCTCCGGATCAAAATCGCTAACGGCGGCAGCAACATGCCGTCCTTCGCGGGAATCCTGACCCACGACGACCTCGACAACCTGGTAGCATTCCTAGAATCGCGAGTGACAATCCGGCCGGCGCAGAGCTCGAGCAACGCCGGCTCCGCGGCGCTGATGCAGTCAGCGAGTGCGCGCGCCGCCGACGGTCGCAAGCCTTAGCGAATCGCGTCGGCTCCAGTTTTGGAGAATTCGCGCGAGGGCTCTCGTTCATTCACTGGCACGCCGGAGACTTTGCCCTCGCCGCCAGTTCGCGTAGACTCCTGTGCGCACGAGCCGTTAGCTCAGGCCGGTAGAGCATCTGACTTTTAATCAGAGGGTCCCGGGTTCGAGTCCCGGACGGCTCACCATTCAAAAGACTTACGCAGAGAATGAGTCTAAGCACTTTGCAACCTGGCACGATGACCATCCAGAGGTCATCGGATCGGCGAAAGTAGACGCAAAGTAGACGTTTGGCCGGGTGACGACTCTGGCTCGGAGGCTCCCAGGGCGTCCGAAAATCACGCGGCCTAGCCGGTGAACCTCATGGTGAACCCCGGTGAACCTGCCTCGAGGTTCACCGGATTTTCTGCGCTCATCTGCGCGCGTCCACGCTGGAACCGTCAACCGAGGAGTGGGGATATTTCGGCAATCACTCTCCAAGGATAGGTTTTAAGGTAAGTTCGAGGTCGTGATTTCAATGTTTCGTGCGAAGAGTCGGGGTTGGGTAAGGCGCCCGCTGCCGCGCCGCGACGGCGAAATCGATGCGCGCGAGGTTCAACGAGGTTCACCAGGTCCACCGGCTGTCGCGGACATGTTCACCGGCTGTTGTGGACATTTACGCACGAGTACGATTAAGCGGTCACGCGTTGACGTGTAAAATGCCGGCATGAGGCGGTCCTGTTTTAGGAACCAAGTTAGGGGAGAGACTATGAACAGCCTTGACGGAGCGTGGCATGCGGTCTTCGGGTCCGCGTTGGCTGGCGAAGGCATCGTGTTGCTGAGGAATGGAACCGTTCTCGGCTGTGACAACCAGTATTTCTACGAGGGCAACTACGAGCCCGCTGGCGACTCGGGGATACAGGCACGGATCAATGTGTCACATTACGCCAGCGATCGGCCGACCAGCATCTTTGGCGACTTCGGGCCACTAACTCTCAAGAGGTATCACGCCGAACTGCGAGGGGCATTGACTGCGGATGGCAGCTTGCACTTCAGGGGCGCGATGAACGGTGATCCCGATAGAGAGCTCGTGGTCACATTGACACGCCTCGTTCCGAGAGTGACGACCTAAGGAATCTGCGAGTGGGACTTACTCGTTTCGAGCGGGATGTTAGAGCGGCGCTAGTTGGTCTGTCTGCAAATCCGGAGGCGCCAACGTGGGGCAATCCCGACTGGACCCGCGAGGTTAAGGCGGCTGTTGGTAGGGTGGCTAAAAATGCGGGTCACGATTGGTTGCCTTCGGACGCCGCGGCCGCCTGGCTGTGCGACGGCACCGCGCAGAAACGGCGTGATGGAGCACTGATCGACATCCCGCTCATGCTCGAATCAGAATGGGGTGGCTGGGACGCAATTAGATACGACTTTGAAAAGTTGATGGTGGTCCGCGCGAAATACCGTGTCATGGTCTGCTCTGCCTACACGCCTAGCGGGGCAGAAGAAACGCTGACAAAACTCAAATCAATTGTTCAGAGCTTTCAGGCGGGGCAGCGGGCAGACCGCTACTTTCTCGCTTGCTGGTTCGGACCGGCCGGAACGGCTGGCGAGTTCACCTTCAGGTCGCACGTCGTCGGAGACTAAGACGGTAAGACTAGCGAGGCCGGTAATCTAAAAAAAAGCGCGATGGGAGGACTCAATCCTTGGGCTGCGCCTGCTCTTGTGGCAGCGGCGCTCCTGCTCGGCAGTGTGATTTACATCGCCGTGCGATGGAGCCGCGCGCCGGCTGCATTTCGAGCGATAGCCGGTGTTGCAAGCATCTGGCTGATAGCGGGGTTTCTCTTCGGCGCGTCCGTCTTCCACTTCGCTTTCGTGCGAACTTCGGCAGACGCATCAAAGGCTGAGCCCGAAGCGTCGCCGACGCCAACGCCGCACGCTGAATCACCGACGAGCGTTCCAGTAGTCATTCACCCGACTCGATCTACCCAAACTGCAATATACGTAGCCAGCCGCGACAGAGTCACGACCTATACGCTGGGAAGCAACGGCAACGTCGCGCCGCTCACGAACATTTCGGGCCCGGCGACTGGGCTTTCACAGGCTTCGGCTATAGCCGTAGATGCTCGAGGCAACATCTACGTCGTGAATCAAGGATATGGCGCGAAGGTCAGGGTCAACATCTACGCGCCGGGCAGCAATGGCGATGTCATTCCGACGCGGACCATTTCAGGTCCTGCCGCAGAGCTGCACGAGCCGAGTGGCATAGCGCTGGGCGAGGACGGAAGAATCTACATCACGAACAGCCTTTGGATCGGAGGCGACACTTATATGCCAGGTGACGGTGATGTTGCGATTTATCCTCCTGGAAGCAACGGCAACGTACCGCCCATCGCCAGAATCGTCGGCTGACGATATGTTCAAAGTTCTCCTCACTATTGGATATATCGGCCTGTCGGATTAGCACTTGACCGGGCCGGCGACCTTTACGTGCTAAATCCCGGGAACGAGGGCATCGCCAAGTTTCGAGCAAACAGCTATGGTCGCACGCCACCGCTCAACCGGATCGCGGGTCCGATGACAGCGTTGTTCAACGCAAGAGGGATTGCACTAGATTCGCGCGGCAACATCTTCGTGACCGATTCGGAGGCAAACGCGATCATGGAGTACGCTGCCAACGCGACAGGGAACGCGGTTCCGCTCAGCACCATTTCAGGACCGTCCACTGCATTATCTCAACCGACAGGGATCGCGCTCGATAAGGACGGCAACATTTACGTGACGAATCATAATGGTGGCTTCTTGAGCGCGAACGCGAGCGTGACCGAATATCCGTCAGGCAGCAACGGCAACGTGGTCCCCATAGCTACGATTTCTGGCCTGTTTACAGAACTCGGCGATGCCTCGGGGATCGCGGTAGGCACCCTCGCGCGGTGAGAGACGCGAACCAATGACTGCGGCCATCATCCTCGCCTTCGCGCTGGTCGTCGCCGGCGCGCTCTACATCCGCCTGCGCTGGCGCCGGTCGCCGCACGCGTACCGCGCGATGATCGCGCTGGCGGTGGGCTATTTCATCGCCGGCGCGTTGGCGGACGGATGGATTCTGGATCTCGCTTTCTCGAGGCACGCCAAGACCCAATCGGCGAGCGCCAACGTCACGCCAGCCGCATCCACGCCGCCCATCGCAGCGAGCGAAGCGGCTAATCCTCTGAGCAAGTTTTCCGCGAACGTGGTCGGCATCACTGACGGCGACACCCTCGACGCGCGCACGCCGGCGGGCCTGACCTACGCCGTTCGCCTAGAAGGGATCGACGCACCCGAACGCGACCAGGCGTTCGGTTCGCAATCGACGGCAAACCTCACGGCGCTGGCTTCGGGTAAGAGCGTCACGCTCGTATGCGAGAACGAGAAGTCATACGGCCGGCTGATCTGCAAAATCCTTTTGCCGAACGGCGAGGACGTCGACCTCGACCAGGTCAAGGCCGGCGCGGCGTGGCACTACAAGTAATACCAGGATGAGCAGAGCCCTGCGGATCGCGCGGCCTACGCTGCAGCCGAATGCGCGGCGATGAAGGCGAAAATCGGACCCTGGGGTCAGCCCAACCCGGAGCAGCCGCAGGACTTCCGGCACGGTACGCGCTCGGGACTGCTATTCGGCTCGGATGGGTGTCGCATAAGCAGCGAGCCGACCAGCGGCGCAGTAGTGGGAAACGCCAGGAGCCATATTTTCGAGTGGCCGGCGTGCACGTACTACTCGAGCATCTCACCGGACAACCAGGTACCGTTTCAGAGTCCACAGGCGGCCGAGGCGGCTGGCTATCGGCCGGCACACAACTGCCCATAAGTGAGCCGCGCAATAAAGTCAGATATCGCAGCTTAGCTGGGACAGAGGTGCGTACAGTAGTAGTTGCAAGGAGGAGATCCGGATGGCCGAAAATCGTGATCGTGAGTTTATGGAGAAGGCGATCGAGGAGGCCCGCAAGAGTATTTGCAGACCGTACGATCCGAAGGTTGGAGTGATTGTGTGTAGAGGGGACATGGTCATCGAGAAGGGCTTCAGAGGTGAAGGAGGCGAAGGTGTCCACGCGGAGATGTCGGCTTTCGCCAAGATCAAGCCCGAAGTCGCGATAGGCACAACGGTCTTCACTACTCTGGAGCCATGCACCTCGCGACGGGAAAGACAACCCTGTACGAGCTTGCTCGTCAGCCGTAATGTCGGCCGGATTGTAATAGGGATGCTAGACCCGAACTGTGACATACGGGGTGAAGGCGAATGGCAACTCGAAGATGCGAGGATAAAAATAGGCAAAGTCGACCCAGATCTGGTTCAAATCATCAGAGCTCTAAACGCGGATATTATCGACTATCAACGAGGAGTGGGTATCCATATCGACAACCCAAAGCAAGGAGAGAAAATCACACGCGAGCCAGTGGAAATCACCGGCACTTACCGCATGTACCCACGAGCGGTTGATCGAATTGTAATGTTCAATCGCTGGAGCACCTTCTGTTTTCCGCAAGCTCCAATCTCTTTTGACCCCAATTCAAACTCTTGGAAGTGTAGCGCCTACGTTGGTCCCAAAGATGAGCCGGAACAGGAGTTCATAGTGGCACGGATAAGCGAAGACCTTGCCGTTGTCCAGCGGTACTACGGTCGGGTGCATGACCAGACTAATCGTTGGGTCGGTATCGATATGCCGACTTTTCCGGCCGGCTTTGAGGTTCTCGACTCGGTCAAGATCCGCTCTGAGGTCACGAAGACCGCAACAGCGAACGCGGCACCTATCGTATCACGCTGATCTGCAGTTGGCGTAAGACGTGGTTAGCAGAAAGCCAAGGATTCGCTGCTTCGTCGCGATGGCCCTGGGGCGTGCGGATGTGCACCATTTATACAAAACGAGAATCAGACCAATTCTGTGTGAGTTTGGTCCTGCTTACAACATCGAGCAGGCAGAGCATGGCGAGAACATTGATACACGAATTCTCAGTGAAATAGACGGCAGCGATTACTTATTAGCAGATCTGACGTACGGACGCCCGTCTGTATATTTTGAAGCGGATTACGCTGCCGGAAAGCAGATGTCCGTAATTTATACTTGTCGAGCAGACCATGTAGAGAAGAGCGAGAGTATGAAATTCATTTTGATGTCAACCATAGAAAGGTAAGTTTATGGACCGATCCACGCGATCATACCTTTGCAGACCGTTTGCGCAGACACATTACCGCACGAACGAGAGCCCTTATCGACACACTGTCTGAGGAGCGCACACGAAAAGATACGGACGCGCGCTTTACATCTATTTCTGTCGCGGACCGTCGTCAATTGCTCGCTCAGACAGCGCAGGAGGTCCTCAATCGCGCTGGCTTCCGCCCGTTTGAACGCGATCAAGATCGAGATAGTTGGAGAGGTTATCGAAGGCTGGACGCGCTAGGGCAGACAGCGGAAGTTGTTGTAAGCGAAGGATGGCCCTTTCGTGGGACGCGCGCGCAGTTTTTACCGTTAGTTTTAGGTCTACGTAAAGATCCGAAGGCTTTTGGCGGGGCGACTAGGACAGACAACCACCTAATCGTCGTCTGTCTAAGAAAAGTAACTCGGCCCGTGGTGGAGAAATGCTTCCCGGAGTACTCATACATACCGTCCGAGAACGGGCAGACGAGGTCGTGGTCTATCACTGTTCAAGGTGGTCGGCCGTCCGAGATGCGCCTCTTACTTCACGTACTGGGAGATGTGCGATCTGAGGAAATGCTGCGTGAGCAATTGGCGCTCATATTACGGCGCATGAATTCTGACCGGGCCAGTGCTGCCCGCGGACGCTAGGTTTGGACCGAGTCTAGATCGCGCTTTACTCTACGCACCGTCGACGCTCCGCGGCTGGTCGCCTGCCAGGGCGCCAGCGGCGATCTTTGCTCCTAGCTCCGGCGAATCGGATGGCACGAAACGGCCGGGACACGCCCCGATTCGACAAATGAAACCCGGTGGCAACGGCGCGGCCGCTAGGCAGAGTGGGCAACGCGGCGCTGCGCTGCGCCGCTCACGCTCGGCGCGGATCTCGGCTTCGGTCGGTCTCGAGCGCGTGAGTGGGATTTGCTTAGGTGGCCCCGACCGGCGAGGCTTCGCACCTTGGCGGGTCCATTTCTGGCTTTTGCGCATGTTCAGTAGCCCGCCCACTTGCGGCGGTGGAGGCCGCGAACGGGGCTGAGCGCGGCCTCGGCGTCATCGCGTTCGTCGAGCGCGCTTCCGTTTCCGTATATGCGCAATTGCGAGTCCGGGCTCTCGGCGCGCCAGCGGAGAGACCGGGCGGATATCTCTTCGGCCGCGCGCCGCATGAAAGTTCTATCGCCGTCATCGAGTG
>CAWENP010000011.1:0-207345 GCA_963810495.1 uncultured delta proteobacterium | reverse complement strand
GGGAGCGGCAGCGCGAGCGGCGACGGCTCACAAGGGACGGCTCCGTCCCGAATTGGCAGGTTGACGCGGGGGCGCCGGCGATGAGATTCAATCTTTGGGGGCGCCACGCGCACCGCCTCGTGGCACATTCGCGGGCCTCGCAACCGGCTCATCCGAGACCGGGGCGGCGCGTTAGACTCCAAAAGCGATCCTCTTTCCGGACGTTTCAGCGACGAAGCAAAAATACCTCACAGCTCGTCTGAGATGCCTAGCATCTGCAGCCAGAGCGCATGCTGCTGGGGCACATGCACAACGAGGTCTTCTGCTTTGACACGTCGCCGCGGTTGTTGACCTTGCTGGCGGTCAATCAGCTCCGCGCACCAGGAACAAATCGAGTAAAGGCGCACGCGAAGCTCGGCTCTACTTTGAACATCCATGCTTACAACGCCATCGAGTCGCGTAGTGAACGATGGCACACAGGCTGCCGACGCACTCAACGTGCCAAAAACTACGCTTAGGCTAATAAATTCTTTCAGTCGCGGAATCTACCCACGTCAGCTGAATGCCGATTCGCAGTTGCGGCGGCGCAACACCTCGAGCGGGTCCAGGTGCAACTATCCGGGGCGGCGTTTTTCGATCACTCTCAGCCCGGCGCACAAATCGCTCGGGTGGGTGTCGCAAGCTTCTGTCTGATGATCGAATGCCCCTGGTTGTCGAGATAGCGCAGGATCGTAGTGGCGGGGCTGCGGCATCCCTGTGCTGAGCATCTGGAGGTGTAGCCGCTCGGTCAAAGCTCCACCTACCGCGGATCGCTCATCACTATTTTTCCTTGAGGCGCGGATCGCCGCTGGCTATGAGCATTGTCCTGTTCGGCGGAGACTTCTCGATCTCTTGGCGTGTTTCATTGATCGTATCTCGCAGTTCCCCGGTCTGCGCCGCTTCCAGTGGGCGTCGGGCGGCGGGAACATGAGATACCAGCCGAGTAGGTACATGGACTGTTACAGAGACCGAACGAAAAGGTCGATTTCCGCTTCAATGCGCCGGCGCGCTCCATAGACTCGGCCTTCGAATCCGGTCGCAGCCCGGACGGCTATGGCTACGCCACCGAGGCTCTCACGGACGGCGTTGAACTTCCGTTCTGGTTCCTCACAGCAGTAGGTCATGAACAGATCATTGAAAACTGTCTTCAGCTCCGAGGCAAGCTCGGGAGAGGATCGGACACCGGTCGCTACAAGTGCTCGATGCAAATTTGCCCAAACGCCGATTGCTCTCGTCTCAATTTCTGTAGCGCATACATCTGCTACGGCCCGGACACGTGCGCCCGAATGACTGGCTCCACGCGACGGAAAGTCATTCTCGACGCGACTGACTTCATCCTCGAACCGCGTATGCTGAGCGAACCTTGCGGCATCAATCGTATCTCGGGCGATTGTGAGGGTTTTCGGGTCGAACATGCTTGAAACCGTACTCCTCCGCATCCCACGCGAAGTGGAAGAAACAGGCAGGGCGGCCTATCGGGCGTAGCAGCCGCCCTGCCCGGGCAAACGCTGGAGCCATCAGGGGTAGCCCCAGCAAACGAACAATCCCATCGTCGCAGATTTAGGTCAACCCACGCTCGGTCGCGTCCTGCTGGCTCGAAGTCGCCGGCCGTCATCGAGGCGGCGCTCCTGCATCGCGAGCGGATTCCCGCTCGCGCTGCATCGACAGTCTCATCATTACCGGAATAGCCACCAATGTGTGCTGCGAAACAATCGCACGCGAAGCAGCCGATCGCGATTTTCGCGTGTTCTTCTTGAGCGACGGAACCGCGACCTTCGTTATCGGAGATGCTTTCGACCGGCTGAATTGCAGAGGGCCACCTGCGCCACCCTCGGACTGCTGTTTGCTCAGGTGTTAACGACCGACGAAATGTTGAGGAAGATCGAACGAGCCTCGCGCCCCGGGACAGCCAAGACCTAAGGACAGATCCGGGCGGAGACCCACTCAAAGATCGACCAACACGGCTTCCGCTGCCGAGCCCCCAAGTTTCTGGCCGCGCGAGACGAATTAGTCTTGCGCAGGCTGTTCTATGGGGTGCGCTTCAGGCGCCGCCTCAAGCACTCTGTGGCTGATCAAGCCGGTGAGAGCGCCATCGTCCAGATCGCGCAGGCGAAAGAATGGTGCGTCGCTCTGCAGGCCGCTCTTGACGCTCATGACTGAATGACGGCGCCCCCGAAACAGCACGGCCGTTCCCGGCAGCAGTCTGATAGCTTTGGACTTATCCATAGGTGATCCTCCGCTGGAAACTTCAAGAGCGCGTAACTCGACCATTGGGATGTCTAGCGCGACCTGACGGGCCGGAGACGTAGTGGCAATCCTTGCGGGAATTACTGTTCGCGCCTCAGACGGCCCGCCAGGCGCAGTCTGACTATCTCAGAATGCAATACGGATTTCTGGCACCTAATAGCGCGAACTAGCTTATGAGTCGTCATTGGACGACAGCAGGCGATGCTTGCGTAGGCGTTTCTTGACCGAACTTACTGTTAGACGCGATGAGATGGCCGACTTCCGAAGGCGTAAGGCGCATAGGGGCCATCGCTCGTAGCATAGGACTCGGTCATCTTGACCCGTTTATTAGAGACTAGTAGTGTTATATAGCGGTTTGAGGGGATGTGACATGAAAACATTTTACGTTCGGATTCGGAGATACTTAAGTGGCCAAACGGCGACCGAATATGTCCTGGTCGCGGCTCTCATCGCGATAGTGGTGTACAGCGTCTACACAACATTGACCGGCTCCAACTCTTGATCAATGCGGGCTCTGACCAATCTGCTTCGCTCCAACCGGGATAGCCCACGTGTTGCGTCGACCGCGACGCCGCGTTCAAGGCTTCATGCCGACCCCTTTCACGGCAGATGCGGAGCGCGGTTCCGCTCGCTCGCAGAGTTAAGCGGGCGGGAGAGTGGTCTTCGCCTCATCAACGCACTTGGTGGGCGGAATGGCCTGCGCCAAGCGCCGGCGGCGATTCGGATTTCCCGTCGTCTGGTTGGCCTGCTTGAGTTGGCGCTTGTAATTGGCGCGCCACTTCTCCGCAGCCGCCTCGCAGGCCTCTTTGGTTTGAAAGCCCGTCTTGATCGTCCGTGGGCTTGGTTCAGAGGCGATCAAAGCCCAGCCCAGTAGCGTCAGCGCGACAATCTGATACGGCCTCATGCCTGCCATTTAGCAAATGAAGCTTGAACAAGGAAAACGCCGGTGTCGAGTATCTCTCAGTCGCCGCTCTGGTGGAGGTTCCTATCCATAGGCTGCTGTGCGTCGAGCATGAGCACACCGCTAGCACCAGGGAGAGCACTTTCAGAGCCGCCGAGCTGAACCGATCACTAAACACGTAACGTCAGCTGCGAGGTTCCGCAATTCCGATGAGCCGGGGCGCTACGCGCACGCAATACGCGTGTGAGCCCCAACCGCGCGTGGAGGGCATCTGTGAAAAATTGGACTCCGTTCGGCGGGGATGCTACGCAAATAAGAGGAGTGGGTGACCGGGACATGAGCGCCGATTTTCATCGACGCCTGCGCTTAGGCCTGATCCTTTTCCTCGTCCTCCTTGCAGGCTGTTCGACTGCGGACAAGGACGCCGCGAACTTCGAGAAATTCGAGCAAGCGCAGAAGCTACGTCAGAATGCGCTGCTCGCAGCCCGGCAAGGCGATACCGCAAGCGCGCTCGAGGACATCGACCGCGTGCAAGTGCTGGAACCACTTATGAGCAGGTCGCCGGGATTGTGGCCGCCACCGCTGCGCGGACCCGAACATCGCGCCATCGCGCCCGCCGACGGTCAGGTTACCTGCTACAACACCGGCATCAACCGATTCGCCTGCTTCTGAGCCGTTTCGACGCGCCGCAAACCTGACCGCAGCGCGCGGGCTCGCTTCAACACGAAGATCCTGATGCTGTGTAGGTCGGCCAGAGATTCTGGCTGGCACCATTTATCATGCGCCAGCGCGCAAGCTGCGTGATGCGAACGGGCGAGTGTCGACTAGACGGATTAGACGCGAACGGTTGAATTTACCAGGAAATGACGTTGGTCATCATGTACCATAGACCGACAAGTCCCGCCGCCAGGAACAAAAATAGTCCGAGGTTCTCCCAAAAATGACCTTTATTGAAGGCGGTTTTTCTTCTCATGTCCTTGAGCGGTCCTCTCGTCTGAAGTGCTTACGCCCGTCGGGGCTCTAAAGACCCATTCACACGAGACTACACGCTTTTAGGACGCGATGGCAGTCCTGATGTGTCTTTCCATGACGTCACCAAACCAAGGGCTCAATCCGCTCCGTGGTGAGTGCGTTCGGCGGTGACCGGCTTGGTAGGCGCTTTGCCATGGGAAGCGAGTTGTTCGGTGGATTGGTCTGTCGAGGCTTCCAGAATTTCCGGGGTTACCGCGACTTCATCCAGAATTTCGGACAGGATTTCGGATGAGTCGGCTGGCGGCTCGGCGAGCGCCGTATATCTCGGGACGCTTTGGTCAGTGCACTGACGGCGGCGCGGCGCGAAGAAATCCATGAAGTTAGGTCGGGCTGCACGGCCAGGGAGCGCCTTGTAGGCGCGAGGCGTCTCATCCCCCGCCACACGCGCGTCGTATTCGGCAGCGTTTGGCTCCTTCTCAGTAGAAGTTGCGGTGACGTGGCTTTCGTCGAGCACCAGCGTTGATTCGTTCATGATTGCTTTCCTCACGGAGTTCGCTCTCATGCAACGGTAGAGGAGCAAACGGGATGCCATTACCGCATCGGCACGGAACTCGACACCGATGCGGACGAATCGGGATAGGCGACGTTTGGGTCTTCTGAGTCGGGCGAGCGAGGTTGAGATCCGAGACAGGACGATCGAGCGATGCGAGACAGGTGCGTTCGCTGATGAGACATCGGCCGGACCGCGATTCGGAACCGCAGTCCAGCCGCCGTGCGCAATCTACTGCGCGATCCAACCCCCGTCGACCGCCATCGGCAGCCCGGTCACGAACGACGAGGCCTCCGAACACAGCCATACCACCGCCTCGGCGATCTCCTCCGGCTTGCCCATCCGGCCCACCGGCTCGGCCGCCTCGAGGTCCTTCTCCGTGTAGGTTTCGAGCGTGCTTGCGTCGAGCATCCGCGCGACCATCGGGGTGCGGATTACACCCGGGCATACGGCGTTGACGCGGATGCCCCGTTGCGCGTACTCGAGCGCCGCCGTCTTGGTCATCATGACGACGCCGCCCTTGGACGCGTTGTAGGCGACCAGCCCGCGAAAGCCAACCAGCCCCGCCACCGACGCAGTGTTAACGATCGCGCCGCCGCCCTGCTTGAGCATCTGCGGAATTTCATGCTTCATGCACAGCCACACGCCCTTGAGGTTGATCGCGATCACGCGATCGAAATTCTCCTCGGTGCATTCGGCGGTGTTGGCCATGCGCCCCTCGATACCCGCGTTGTTGTGCGCGCAATCGAGCCGCCCCCAGGTCCGCACGATCTTGTTCACCATCGCCTCGACCTGCGCGGCGGCCGCGACGTCGGCGTGGATGAAGATCGCTTCGCCGCCGGCCGCTGCGATCTCCTTGACGGTGCGCTCGCCGCCCTCGGGTGCGTAGTCCGCGATAGCGACCTTCGCGCCCTCGCGCGCAAAGGCCATCGCGGTCGCCCTGCCAATCCCCGATCCGCCGCCGGTGACCAGCGCGACTTTGCCTTTTAAATTCGATGCCATCGGTGTTTGTCTCCCGTCTCTACATCCCGCTTGCGGCGAGTTTAATCAAGGGCGGCACGACAAAAGTCAGCGCAAGCGAGCTTGGACCGCACAAACAGAGGCTTGCGGCTGCGGGTCTGACAGATAGGGCCAAATAAAGCCAAATAAGGCAAATTTTATCCGACTAGTGCGAAACTTTCTGCGTCCAAGTGACGAATTTAGCTGATTAGATATGGAAACGTCTTATTACATCTGTTACAAAGCTATACTAGATGCTTAAGCGAGCAAATGATGCTCTTGATTTCCTTTCGCGGTTTTTCGGCTTCGACTTCCGCATCGCCATGATAGCGGTCCATGCCCTTGGATCAACGCTTTCTGATGACCTTTTTTAAGGGGAGAGGAAGATGTCCTGGCTTAAGAAGATTGTTTCCAAGATGAGCGGGCACAACGCCGAGCGAATGGCAGAGGTCGTGGACGCGATGCCCGCTGCGCAGTGCCTCACTGTGGATCCGGCCTCGGCCAACACGGCTGGCCAAGAGAACAAAAATCCAGCGGAGCCGCGCCGCTACTTCATCAAAGCTGACCTCCTCCGCGGCGCAATCGTGCCTCCGAGTGTCACTGCCGAACCAGCCTTGGCCGTCGGAGTTGCCCAGGAGGACGAGAATTCGACGCATCAGCGCCGTTACTTTGTGAAAAAAGGAAAGTGGGTCGATAACGAGGAGGAGAGAGCGCGTGCGGGAGCAGTTGACTCCGCGGAGGAGATAATCGACAGGCGCCCGGTCGACCTCAAGACCCTGTTCCCCAAGCTGTCGCTGCGCTGAAAGGGTGCAAGGGTGCGCTCGCGCCGGTTCCCGGCGCGAGCGCGCGCAGAAATCCCGCGCCGGTATTCCCGGCCATGTCCCTGCTGAGCTCCTAGTTCCCCCGCCCGCTCCCACAGAGGGCGCGGCCGCTTTTGCGGCCGCGCCCTTGACAGGCCGGCCTTAAAATTACCAAACCAGATCGGTATATGATGTCGTCCGCCCGGAGACCCGCGTACTGCGAGCCATGGGCGAGGAGGTTGTTGCGATGTCGATCCGTCATGCTCCCGATCCCGCGGCGATTCGCGCACGGCTGAGCCATCCCGTGGTCGATTCCGACGGCCATTGGCTCGAATTCGGACCGGCTATCAGCGAATACCTCGAGCGCGTGGCCGGGCCCGGCGTGGCCGACGCTTTCAACTCGCGCAACGGACGGATCGTGCGCGATCTCGAGCTCACCGTGGACGAACGCCGCGATGCGCGCCGTCCGCAGCAGGGCTGGTGGACCTTCCCGACCCGCAACACGCTCGATCGCGCGACCGCGATGGTCCCGCGTCTGCTCTACGAGCGCCTCGACGAACTCGGGCTGGACTTCTCCGTGCTCTATCCGACCACCGGCCTCGCCGTGCCCTTCATCAGCAACGACGAGCTGCGCCGCGCGGCCTGCCGCGCGTTCAACACCTTCGCCGCCGAGCAGTTCGCCTCCTATGCCGACCGGCTGACGCCTGCGGCGGTGGTTCCGATGAACACGCCGGCCGAGGCGATCGAGGAGCTCGAGCACGTGGCGAAGACGCTCAAGCTCAAGGTCGCCGTGATGGCGAGCGTGATCAAGCGGCCGATTCCGGCGGCGGCGCGCCGCTCGCCCGAACTTGCGCGCTATGCGACCTGGTTCGACATGTTCGGGCTGGATAGCGCCTACGACTACGACCCGGTGTGGGCGAAGTGCGTCGAGCTGGGAATCGCGCCGACCTTCCATTCAAGCGGCCGCGGCTATGGGATGCGCGTTTCGGTGTCGAACTTCACCTACAACCATATCGGACATTTCGCGGTTTCGGCCGAGGCGGTATGCAAGGCCCTGTTCCTGGGCGGCGTGACGCGGCGCTTTCCCACGCTCAAGATGGCGTTCCTGGAGGGCGGCGTCGGATGGGCCTGCAATCTGTACGCGGACCTGATCGGACACTGGAAAAAGCGTAACGCCCGCGCGCTCGCCGAAGTCGATCCGGCCAACCTCGACCGCCAGCGCCTGGCCGAACTGTTCAGCCGCTACGCGGACCCGGCATGGAGCGACAGGCTCGAGCGGTGGCAGCCGGAAGGCGAGGGCGGGATGCCCGCGATGCCGGGGGCCGGGCGCTACGACGACTTCGCGGCGTGCGGAATCGAGCGCGCGGAGGATATCCGCGATTTGTTCTGCCCAAACCTTTATTTCGGCTGCGAAGCGGACGATCCGATGAATGCGTGGGGCTTCAACGCGCGCGTCAACCCATACGGCGCGAAGGTCAAAACGCTCTTCGGCTCCGATATTGGCCACTTCGACGTAGCCGACATGCGCGAGGTATTGCCCGAGGCGCACGAACTGGCCGACGAGGGACTGATCACGGAGCGGGATTTCCGCGATTTCGTGTTCACCAACCCGGTCGAATTCTGGGGCGGGATGAATCCGGATTTCTTCAAGGGCACGCGAGTGGAAAAAGCTGCCGCCGCGGCTTTGGCAGAAACGGCGAAAGAGCCATCCGTGCCGCGCGCCGCGAAGTAACGGCGGACGCGGAGCTGGCTTGTGGTCGCGACGGCCTAAGAACGGCCTAAGAGTTAGTCAGCGACGCGAAAAAATAGGTCCCCCAACTGATCAAATATCGAAGGAGCTTCTTTTTTTAACCCGGACCACCGGTCGTCTACAGCAGCTGATCGAAAATTTCAAACGCGCGCTCCCAGTGTTCAGTCGCAGGATTCTTCAGCTCGGGGTCGATAATCTTGAAGGTGCGTGCGAGCGCAAGACTTAACCCACCCACAATTGCCGGCAAACGCGCCTCGGTTTCTTCGCTCAACGGCCGATCGAGCGGCGGCTCCGGAGTGGTCTCGTCCAGTATACGTTCGAGTCCGATGTCCACATCAAGTTCCTCGAACGCTCTGATACTCTCTTGAAGTCCCTTGGCAATAGGAAGATCCCACGGCTCCACGATATCTCGGCCATTCGCACTCGCAGTGCCCTGACTTACGAGCAGCAAATCGTCCACTTTCTGGTCGACAAAGTCGTAGTAACGTTTGATGTCAGCTTTATCGACGTCCAAGCTCGCGGCGACCCGGAAAAAACGCTCTACTTGGTGAGTACCTTGAACATGCTTATAGGGATTCAGGTTTCGAACCGGCTGGAATGGATCAGGATTTTTACTTTCCATTTTGTGCCTCCAATCCCTGCTTAGGTAGTCCTCGGCTGGATAGGCCTTGTCCGACGCTGAAAGCTAATACTGCAAGCCGCGAACCATCCGGCCAGGGTCTCATCACGTCGTGCCGCGCCCAGGAAATCCACGACTTTGGCTGCTCGGAGGCCCATGCGAATGGGGCAAACGCTACAACGCGTGCGGACATATTGCCCCACTTGAGTGCCACTTTTCCGGAGATCGACGGGGAAAGTTTCGGCTTGCCCGCCGCTTCCGTTGCATCTTACAGTAGCGGCTCGCAGTAGCGGCGCGAGCGCACGGAACCGTCCCCCGCGCGGCCGTAGCGCGGCGCTTGGCGAATCGAGGCTTGAATGAAAGTATCGCTCTTCTATCTTCCGTCGGTCGGCAACAAGGCCCAGGTCGAACAGGGGATGGTCGGTTTGCGCGGCGACCTCTACGACCAGATGCTGCGCGAGGTTTCCGCGCAGGCCCGCCTGGCCGACGACCTCGGCTACGACTCGATCAGCTTCACCGAGCATCACTTCCATGCCGAGGGCTTCGAACTCTCCAATAACCCGGTGCTGCTCGACCTCTATATCGGGATGCAGACCAAGCGGCTGCGCGTCGGCCAACTCGGAATCGTGCTGCCGGCCAACAATCCCATCCGCGTGGCCGAAGATATCGCGATGCTCGACCACATGACCGGCGGACGCGCCAACGCCGGCTTCGCGCGCGGCTACCAGCGCCGCTGGGTTGATATCATGGCGCAGCAAACCCATGGCATCCACGGCGCCCAGCCGCATCAGCACGACGAGATCGACGCCGCCAACCGCGCCGCGTTCGAGGAATGCTTCCGCATCATCAAGGCCGCGTGGACTCAGGACATGCTCAGCTACCAAGGCAAGTACTGGCGCGTGCCGCCGGGCGAGACGCCGTGGACGATCGAGGCCACGACGAAGTGGGGGAGCGGCGTCGAGAACGGCATCGTCAAGGCCGTGAGCGTGGTGCCCAAGCCCGTGCAGAAACCGCATCCGCCGATCTTCCAGCCCTTCGCGTCGTCAGAACGCAGCATCCGATGGTGTGCGCAGGAGGGCGTGACCGCGGTGATTCCGCCGCTCTTCCCGGCCTTCGAGCGCCAGTTGTGCGACGTCTATGCCGAGGTCTCGGGCCGTGCGCCGGGCGAGGGGATGGGCGTGCTGCGCGACATCATCATCGCCGACACCGACGAGGAAGCGCATGCGATCTGGCATGAGAGCGGATATTTCTGCGGCCGCGAATGGTTTCTGCCGTTCGGCTTCGCCAAGGGGCTGGAGGATCCGAAGACCGGCGAGGCGCCGGACCTGTTCGAGAACGGCCTGGCGCTGGTCGGCACGGTCGACACCGTCACGCGCCAGCTCGAGGGGCTGCTCAAGCGACTGCCGGTGTCATGGATTTTCGCCTGGATGTACAACGGGCTGATGGCGCACGACCGGCTGATGAAAACGATCGAGCTGTTCGCGACCAAGGTTCTGCCGAGGGTGTCGAACGCCGGTTAGGCTACGGCAGGCGCGAGTAGCCATGCGAGCTCTCCAACAAAACTCGACATTCGCAAGCCTCAGTGCGACATTGCGTCCAGAACGACTCTAAAGCCCGAGAGAGGAAAAGATGGCAACTTCTTTACAGCCCACGCCGGCGATGACGGCGGGGCCAGTCGAACAATTTGACGCGATCATTATCGGAGCCGGGATTTCCGGACTGTATCAACTGATCCGTCTGCGACAACTGGGGCTCACAGTGCGGGTTTACGAGGCTGGCAGCGGAGTTGGCGGGACCTGGTACTGGAACCGCTACCCGGGCGCGCGTTTCGATTCCGAAAGTTATAGTTATGGTTACTCGTTTTCCGAAGAACTCCTGCAGGAGTGGGATTGGAAGGAGCACTTCTCCGGCCAGCCGGAGAACGAGCGCTACCTCAACTACGTGGCGGATAAATTCGATCTCCGCCGCGACATCCGTTTCAACGCCACAGTCGCCGCAGCCACCTATGATGAAAAGGGAAATTACTGGGAAGTCCGACTCGACGATGGCACTCGCGCACGGGCCCGGCTCCTCATCACGGCAGTCGGGATTCTTTCCGCGCAGAACATTCCCGGCTTTGCCGGGATCGAGAGCTTCAAGGGCGAGTCGTTTCATACCGCTCGATGGCCTAAGGAACGCGTCGACTTCACCGGCAAACGCGTTGGCGTGATCGGCACGGGCGCCACCGCGGTTCAGCTCATCACGGAAATCGCCAAGGAGGTTGGCCATCTGACGGTCTTCCAGCGCACGGCGAATTATTGCGCGCCGCTGCGCAACAGTCCGATCGATCCCGAGACTCAGGCCAAGATCAAAGCCAGCTATCCTGAAATTTTCAAAAGAACGCGCGAAACCTTCGCCGGTTTTATCCACGACTTCGATCCGCGGTCGGTGTTCGATGTAACTCCGGAAGAACGGCAGGCGCGGTTCGAGGAACTGTGGGCGCAACCGGGCTTTTCCAAATGGCTCGGCAATTTCCGCGACGTTATGGGCAACAGAGAGGCCAACGAACTGTTCGCGGAGTTCGTCCGCAACAAGATTCGCGAACGCGTAAAGGACCCGGTCGTCGCGGAAAAGCTGGCTCCCAAGAACCATCCGTTCGGAACCAAGCGCGTGCCTTTGGAGAGCGGTTACTACGAGCAGTTCAACCGGCCGAATGTCTTGTTGGTCGATCTCCGCGAGTCGCCAATCGAGCGGATCACGCCCAAGGGCGTCAAAACCAGTGACGCCGAGTACGAACTCGACGTGATCATCTATGCGACCGGTTTCGACGCCGTAACCGGGCCGCTGACCAGGATCGATATCCGCGGCGAAGGCGGTCTATCGCTCAAGGAAAAATGGGCCGACGGGCCGCGCACGTACCTTGGCATTCAGAGCGCCGGCTTCCCGAATCTCTTTACCCTGGTCGGTCCCCACAATGGAGCCACGTTCTGCAACATGCCGAGATGCATCGAGCAGAATGTCGAGTGGGTAACCGATTGCATCCGCTATCTGCGCGAGAAGGGCTTTACGCGCATCGCGGCCAGTCCGGAAGCGGAAGAAGCGTGGACGGAACACGTCAACGAACTGGCCGTTGGCACACTCTTGTCCGAGGTCGACTCGTGGTTTTTCGGCGCCAATATTCCCGGTAAGAAACGCACGGTCCTGATGTACTTTGGCGGCGCTCTGGCCTATCGGAAGAAGGTTGATGAAGTGGCGGCCAAGGGCTACGAGGGATTCGTGCTCGAATAGCTGATTTGAATTTCTGCGCGTACTTTTATCCGATCCTGCAAGCGTTCAAAAGCTCATGATAAAAGCCGCGCGCAGCGGCATTTGCCAGACTTATGCTTTCGTGTTAGCGAAGGCCAATAGCCGTAACGCGCGCCCTGATCCTGGGCTTAAACGTCGGACGCGCGCTCAAATCCCGGCCAAAGGGAGATTGCGATGCCTTACGCGGATAACAAGGGAGTCAAACTCTATTACGAGACTTGGGGAAGCGGCGGCGTGCCGATCGTGTTTCTCCATCCATGGTCGACCAACGGCTATATCTGGTACTTCCAGATCTTTCATTTCGCGCGGACCAACATCTGCCTGACCGTCGACCATCGTGGACACGGCCGCTCCGACAAGCCGGCCAGCGGCTATTCGATCCAGGAGCATGCGAGCGACGTCGCCGCGGTGATGGATGCCGCGAAGATCGACAAGGCGGTCGTCGTTGGGAACTCGATCGGCGGGATGATCGCGATGCAATTCTGTCTCGCCCGCCCCGAGCGCGTGTTGGGCCTGGTGATCCAGAGCAGCGGCACGGCGCTGTCGGAGGGCTTACCCAAAGAGGTGATGGAGGCGATGATTCGCGATCGCGACGCCACCTTCAACCAGCTCCTGGAGGGCACGGTGTCGGCGCGCAGCAAGCGCGAGCGGCCCGAAATTCTCGACCTGGCGCGGGCAAGCTTCATGCTCGAGTCGAACTGGCCGCGACACGTCTTCGACTCGGCGATCAAGGATCCCAACGGCGTCTTCAACTGGAACATCAAGCATCGGCTGAAGGACATCAAGCGGCCGACCCTGGTACTGGCGGGCGAGGAGGATCAGGCGACCCCGGTGGCCGCGAACAAGTTCCTCGCCGACAGCATCCCGGGCGCCAAGTTGAACGTGCTTAAGGACATCGGCCACTTCTATCAGCTCGAGCAGCCCGCGGCGTTCAACGCCACGCTCGAGGAATTTCTGAAATCAATAGCGCGCTAGCCCTCAACGGCTCAGCGGAAGGACGAGGAACGTCATGGGGATGGACTTCGGCATCTTCTACGAAATCGAGCTCAGGAAACCTTACGGGCCGCGAGCCGAGTACGACGTCTTTCAGCAGGTCATCGCGCAGGTGGTCGAGGCCGAACGCGTCGGCTTCACCAACTTCTGGTCGGTCGAGCATCATTTCCTCTCCGAGTTCGCCTATAGCTCGGCGCCCGAGGTGCTCTACGGCGCGCTCTCGCAGCGCACCAGCAAGATCCGGATCGGCCACGGCGTGCGCCTGCTGCCGTTTCCGTATAACCATCCGATTCGCGTGGCCGAGATGGGCGCGACGGTCGACCTGTTGTCCAACGGGCGGATGGAGTTCGGCACCGGGCGCTCGGTGAGCCGCGACGAGCTCGAGGGCTTCGGTATCAACCCCAGCGAGACGCGCGCGCTGTGGGAAGAGGCGCTCGAGATCGTGGTCGGCGCGTGGACCAACGAGGTGTTCTCGTGGGAGGGCAAGTATTTCAAGATTCCGCCGCGCGAGATCATCCCCAAGCCGCTCCAGAAGCCGCATCCGCCGCTGTGGTGCGCCTCCACCGGCCCCGAGACGCACGAGATCGCGGGGCGCAAGGGAATCGGCTTGTTGTCGTTCACGCTGCTGGTCGATCCCGAGGAGCTCAAGCGGCGGATCGGAATCTACCGCGCCGGACTCGCAGAGGCCAAACCGGTCGGCAAGTTCATCAACGACCGCGCCGCGACCTTCACGATGGTGCATTGCGCGGAGACCAACAAGGAGGCGCGCGAAACCGCCAAGGCCGCGTTCGAATGGTACGCACACAAGGCCTTCGAGGCGGTCGCGTCGGTCGGCATCTGGCAGTCGGGCAAAACCGACATCGGCACCTACGAGTACCTCAAGGAGATGATGAAGGTCGATCCGGCGACGATCAATTTCGACTACATGGATAAGAACGACATGATCATCTGCGGCGACCCCGACACCTGTATCAAGAAGGTCAAGCACTACCAGGCGGCGGGATGCCAGCAACTGCTGTGCTTCATGCAGATCTACGATATCCCGCACCAGAAAATCATGGACTCGATCAAGCTCTGGGGTAAGCACGTGATTCCGTATTTCCAATAGCCGCGCGCGCAGGCGGCGGCACTTGCGATCTCACGGCGGAGCGCCAAAATAGGCTCAATAGGATAGGCCCAATCGCAACAACATAGCCTGACGCCCGTCAGGCGAGGGGAGTCGAGCATGAGATTCGGACTTCTGATGCTACCCACGGTTCCCGGCACGCTCGAGGAGCGCGAGCGGCTGCGTCCAATCGCCGCGCACAACGATCGCTGGCAGATGATGCTCAAGCAGATCGTCGAGTTCGCCCGCATGGCCGAGGACCTGGGCGTCGAGATGGTCGCCTTCCCCGAGCATCACCTGCATACCGAGGGGCTCGAGGTCGGCAGCGTCCCGCAACTGCATCTGTACGTTGCGATGAACACCAACCATCTGCGCGTCGGGCCGATCGGCTACGTGCTGCCGGGATGGAACCCGCTCAGATTGGCGATCGAGATCGGATGGCTCGACCAGTTCACCAAGGGACGCACCTTCGTCGGCTTCGCGCGCGGCTACCAGCATCGATGGCTCAACCAGATGGGGCAGAAGCTGCACGTCTCGGCGACGACCTCCGACCAGTCCGAGATCGACAAGACCAACCGCAAGGTTTTCGAGGAAGTCTTCCAGATCCTCAAACTGGCGTGGGGCGACGAGCCTTTCTCGTTCAAGGGCGAGTATTACGAGTATCCGTATCCTTACGACACCGGAACACCATGGCCGCCGCATAAATGGACCGAACAATACGGCGCGCCGGGCGAGGTCGAGAACGGCAACGTAAAGAAGATTTTCGTCGTGCCCAAGCCCTACCAGCGGCCGCATCCGCCGCTCTTTCAGGCGTTTTCAGTCAGCGACGAGACAATCGTGTGGTGCGCCAAGCAGAACATAATCCCGATGACCCTGATTACGCATCCCGACGCGATGGCGCGCGTGGCGAAGTTGTTCCAGGACGAATCGGCCAAGGCCGGGCGCAAGCTGGAGTTGGGTCAGCGTATCGGCGTGCTCCGCCAAATCTACTTCGGGCAGAACAAGGAAGAGACGTATCGACTGGCTGAGATGGGCACCGCCGGCGTCGGATTCGGCAAGTTCTGGGGCCACTTCGGATTTTTCGAGGCCTTCCGGCTGCCCGGCGACGAGGAGAAATGGCCGCGCGGCAAAGCGCTGGTGCCGCAGAGCGAATGGACCATCGATCGGATGGACCGGGCGCACTACCTGTTCATGGGATCGGAGTCCGACGTCCGGCGCAAGATGGACGCGCTGGTGGAGGCGGCAAATCCGGAATACTTCTGCTGGAACTTCGATCAGGGGATGATTCCGATGGACGTGATGAAGGAGCAGTTGCGGACGTTCGGCGAGAAGATCATGCCGCACTACAGGTAGAGCGGCCGGGATTGTGTCGCGGGGGGCGGCGGCGGACCCACGGTCCGCCGCCGCCCCTGTGCTTTCATGGCCGCGCCGTTATGCGGGTGGTGGAGGTTGACGAGCGCGGGATCGAGTATATACAATGTATATCTCGAAGCTGACGCGAACCGGCTTCAGACAGGACCCTCATGCAAATCGTGACAAAATGGGGCAACAGCCTCGCGATTCGAATCCCGGCCGTATTTGCCGAAACGCTTGGCATCTCGGAGGGTACGGAGATTGAGCTCAAGGCTTCCGCCGGCCGTTTGGTAATCACACCCCGCAAGCACAAATACGACATCGATCAGCTGGTGGCAGCGATCACACCGGATAACCGCCACGCGGAAATCGATTGGGGTGCGCCAGTAGGCCGCGAACAGTGGTGACCAGTGCCGTCACGCTATGTTCCCCGTCCCGGTGATCTGATTTCGATTGATTTCAATCCGCAGGCCAGGCGTGAAGAAGCGAAGCGCAGACCGGGGATTGTGCTCTCTCCGGCCAACTACAACGCGAAGGCCGGATTGGCTCTCGTGTGTCCAATCACCAGCCGGATAAAGGGCTATCCTTTTGAGGTGACTCTGCCGTCAAACCTTAAAGCGACCGGAGTCGTCCTGGTGGATCAGATTAAGAGTCTGGACTGGCAAACCAGGAGCGCCCGCTACATCGGCCCATCAACCGAAGATGTGCTCGAAGAAATAAGGGCCAGACTCCGCGCGCTCCTGGGGCTGTAAGAGGCAAGCCAGCGTTCTGTCGTCTGCGCGTCGCGATTGAAATTGCAGGGACGCTGGGAGTATATCCGCGATGCCAATTCAGAGTGAGCGCACAGCGAGGTCCGGATGAATCTCAAAGACGCAGTCGCAGTAATTACCGGCGGCGGTTCGGGACTGGGCGCGGCGACCGCGCAGGAATTCGCCGAACGCGGCGCGAAGGTCGCGATTCTCGACTTGCCGTCGTCGCCCGGCGCGAAAGTCGCCGAGAGCTTCGGCGCCAAGGGGCTGTTCGTCGCTGCCGACGTCACTTCGGGCCCCGAGGTCGAGGCGGCGGTCGCGAAAGCGGCGGAGCACTTCGCCACCGTTCACATCGCGGTCAACTGCGCCGGCATCGGACGCGCGTCGCGCACGCTCTCGAAGGACGGGCCGCATTCGCTCGACCTGTTCAACAAGGTGATCCAGATAAACCTGGTCGGGACCTTCAACACGATCCGGATCGCGGCGGCGCGGATGGCGAAGAATCAGCCCAACAGCGAGGGCGAGCGCGGCGTCATCATCAACACCGCCTCGATCGCGGCCTACGACGGCCAGATTGGGCAGGCGGCGTACGCGGCTTCCAAGGGCGGCGTGGTCAGCCTGACGCTGCCGGTCGCGCGCGACCTGGCCTCGCTCGGCATCCGCGTGTGCACCATCGCGCCGGGAATTTTCGAGACCCCGATGCTCGGTCTGTTGCCGGAGCCGGCGCGCAAGGCGCTCGAAGCGTCGATCCCGTTTCCGTCGCGCCTGGGGCGGCCGAGCGAGTACGCGGCGCTGGCGCGCCATATCGTCGAGAATCCGATGCTCAACGGCGAGACGATCCGGCTCGACGGCGCACTCCGGATGGCGCCGCGCTAAGCGCGCGTCAGCTTACGGATTAGGGGCGTCGGGCGGTGGAACGTTGTCGGGAGCGCCGGCGTCGGCAGGGCTCGCGTCTGGTGAACCCGCGTCGGTAGCGTCGGGCGCGGCCGTCCCAGGCGCTGTCATCTCGGGCGGCATCTCGGGCATCCTGCCTTCAGGGCTAACCGGCATGGGCCCGGATGGCATCGCCAACTCAGGCGCGTCGGCGGCGATTGGGATTATCAGCATCCCCTGCTGATAGTGCGGCCCGCCGATGATTAACATGCCGTGATTGCGCATCCGGACATCGGTGGTCATCATCGGCCGCGCGCCCTGAAAAAGCATCAACTCCATCGCGATCATGTCGTCGCGCACGGCACTCGGCTCGACGTGCACGATCCATCCGCCGGGCAGCGTGAACACGACCGTCCGTCCGCACTCGGTGCGGCCGACCTGATGGCTGATGAGGCGGTAAGTCGTGTAGCGGAAGAGCGACTCCAGCCGCCCGCCCATCGGCAGCAGCCGCTCGTCGATTCCCTCGCCCGTATCCGCCGCGATCACTTCGTCGACGTGCAGCAGGATGATCCGATGATGCTTCAGCGCCTGCGCCTTGGCTTGCTCTGCATTCGTTGCCGCGGCCGCGTGGTCGTTCGGTGACTGGGGTGCCTTGGGCACTTGCGGCTGCGTTGCCGGGGTGGGCTGCGCCTGCGCGCCTATAGCAAACGCCACTACTAAAAGCGCCGTCAGTGAAGGAATCGTCAAGCGATGCATAGTCAGGGTTGCTGATCGGGCAGCCAGATGACGGTGGTGTCCTGGCTTGGCTCGCTCCATACGGCGACGTCGGGGTTGGAACTTTCGAGCTTCGAGATTATCGTGCTCGGCTCGCCGCTGGTGGCGGAGGCGATCGCGGCGGATGACTTGGCGGTGTCGCGTGAGAGCATGTGCGCGTCGCGCGTCGCCAGCTGCGTGACGTGGCTTCCCGCGCCGACCATGTTGCGGGCGAACGGAGTGGTGATGATCACGGTCAGTATCGCTGCGGCCGCCATCGCGAAGGCCACAGCCAATCCGCTGCCGAAATGCTTGCGCTGAGTCTCGAACCAATGGCCCAGGCGCACGCGAAGCGGCGGGCGCAGTTGCTCGATACGCGCCTGCACGGCCATCGCAAAACCGTCGAGCGCCGGAGCCGGTGCCGCGTCGCGCAGCAGGCGGCCTAGGCTGGAGTAGCCGGCCAGCGTTTCTTCACAACTTGCGCAGCTTGCGAGGTGGCGGGCGACTTCCTGCATCTCATGCGGGGGGAGTTCGCCATCTTCGAAGGTCCCCAGGAGCGGGGCGATATCGTTACATTGAGCCATGATGCTGTGCGCCATTAGCGGCCTAATCCTTGGCCAAATCCTTGAGGATTTCGCGCAGGCGATTGCGGGCATAGTGCAACCGGCTCATCACGGTTCCTCGTGGGCACTGCAGCACATCGCTTATTTCATCGTACGACAGGCCTTCAACCTCACGTAGAAGTATCGCGGCCCGATGTTCCGGCGTCAACTGTCCGAGCGCATCCTTGATGCGCTGAGCCATTTCGCTGCGTTGTGCTTCCTTGAACGAATCGCCGAGCTTGCTCGGCAGCCGCTGGATTTCGGTTTCGGCTTCTTCGCCGCGCATCGTCGGATGGCGTCGCTCGCGTCGGCGAAAATCGATCGCGATGTTGGCCGCGATCCGATACAGCCAGGTCGAGAAGCTCGAGCGCGATTCGAATTTGCCGATGTTTTCAAAAGCACGTACGAAGCTCTCCTGAGCCAGCTCCAGCGCATCTTCCTGATCATGAACTACCGCCATCGCGACGCCGACGACCCGCCGCTGATAGCGCTCAACCAGAACGCCAAACGCCTTAGTGTCCCCTGTTTTAGCCCGCTCGATGAGCTCGGCTTCGTCCCCGTCCTGGCGGATTGGCTTGTTCAATGGGTTAGACGCGGGTCGATCGGGCAAAATTCAGGCGCCGATTATCCTCGACGGCTCTCCAGCTCGGCCCAGTTGGGACCCCATTTGAGCTCAACCTTGAGCGGAATGCGCAGCTCCGCCACCCCTTCCATCTCGCGCCGGGCCGCCTCGGACACAGGTTCGCGCTCCGCTTGCGGCACTTCCAGGAGCAGCTCGTCATGCACCTGCAGGAGCATCCGCGCCGCCCATTTTTGCCTTTTTATCGCCGCATCCAGGCGGATCATCGCCAACTTAATGAGATCGGCGGCCGTCCCCTGAAGCGGCGTGTTGACCGCGATTCGCTCCGCCTGCGCCCGCGCACCGCCCTGCGGCGAGTTCAGCTCGGGCAGATAGCGCCGCCGCCCGTACATCGTGGCCACCCATCCCCGCTCGCGCGCCTCGGCCAGCGATTTTTCCAGATACGTATGGACGCCCGGGAGCCGCTCGAAGTAGCGCTTGATGTACTCGGAAGCCTCCTTGAGGCTGATTCCGAGCTCGCCCGCGAGCCGCTGCGGACCCATCCCATAGATGATTCCGAAGTTGATCACCTTGGCCAGCCGGCGCGCCTCGGCGTCGACCTCCGCGGGCTTGCGACCCAGCACCTCGGCCGCGGTGCGGGCGTGGATGTCCTCGCCGCGGCGAAAGGCGTCAATCAGGGTCGGGTCGCCAGAGAGATGCGCCAGTACGCGCAGCTCGATTTGCGAGTAATCGGCCGAGAGCATCAGGCATCCCGGAGCCGCGACGAAGGCGCGCCGGATGCGGCGGCCCTCCTCGGTGCGGGTGGGGATGTTTTGCAGGTTGGGCTCGGTGGAGCTTAGCCGGCCGGTTGCCGTCAGCGCCTGATGGAACGAGGTATGGAGGCGTCCCGTCGCCGGGTCGATGAGTTGCGGCAGCGCGTCGCTGTAGGTCGATTTGAGTTTCGCGATCGCGCGATACTCCAGCAGTTGGCGGGGCAGCGGATGCACCGCGGCGAGCTTCTCCAGCGTGTCGGCGTCGGTCGAGAACCCGCCCTTGGTTTTCTTGAGCCCCTTGGCCGAGAGCTTGAGATCGTCGAAGAGCACCTGGCGCAGTTGAATCGGCGAGTTGAGGTTGAACTGGCGGCCGGCCAGCAGATAGCAATTCTGTTCCATGCCCTCGAGCTTCGCGCCCAGCTCGGTCGAGATCGCTTTGAGCGCCTCGCCGTCGACCGCGATTCCCGTCTCTTCCATCTCGCCAAGGATGCGCGCGACCGGCAATTCGATATCGCTGAACAGCGACTCGAGGCCGTTCTCCGCCAGTTTCGGCATCAGCGCCTTGCGCAGCGCGGCGATCAGTTCCGGCTCCGAGCCGGGCTCGCGACTACCGCCCAGCGGCGCGAGGTAGTCGTGGTAGAGATCGATAAGCGACGGTTCGGCGCGCCCCGGATTGACCAGGAACCCGGCCAGCATCGTGTCGAAGTCTACGCCCGCAAGCTCGACGCCGTAGCCGCTCTTCAAGCGCCGCAGATGCTCCTTGAGATCGTGAACGCTCCTGGGCGGAGTGGCCGCGCTGAGCAACGCCGCCGCCGCCGCGATACTCGCACCCGCGATCACGTAAGTTTCGTTTTCGCCCTCCGCGCCGATCTTGAGGCGTGCGCTACTGGCGGAAGCTGCCGCCGCGCTCGCCTTCACAATGCCGCCCGCTTTGACGCCAGCGTTGAAGTCCAACGAAGCGTTACGTTCGCGCGAAGCGTTGGGTTCGCGCGATCCGTCAGTTTCGCGCGATCCGTCGGTGTCCGATTCATCCGCGGGAGTCTCGGGGCGAGCCTCGCCGTCTTCCAGATGAAGCGCGAGGCGCGGCGCGCGAGCAAGCCGCGCGGTAAGCGTAGGCAACTCCGCGGCTGTAACCTCGTGCTCGCGGCTCTGCGCCCCGCCCGTCGGCAGCGTGGCTTGCGCGGGCGTCAGTTCGTTGAGCAGCGAGTGGAACTCCAGCTCGCGCAACAGTTCGCTCACCGCGCGCTCGTCGATGCCGGGCCAATCGAGCGCGCTTACGTCGGCCTCGACCGGCGCGGCGGTGTCGATACTGACGAGCTTGCGCGCAAGCTCGGCGCTGGCGCGATGCTCCGCCAGGAGCGCGGCAATTCTCTTCGCGCCGCGCAACCCCGCAATCGTTTCGACCTCCGCGAGGTTGGCGTAGAGCTTATCGAGCGATCCGAAGTGCTTGATCAACGCGGTCGCGGTTTTCTCGCCGACACCGGGCACGCCCTTGACGTTGTCGATCGAATCGCCCATCAGCGCCATCACGTCGACCACCGCGGACGGATCGACGCCGAGCCGCGCACGCACCTCGCGCGCGTCGACTCGCCGGTCGCGCATCGTGTTCCACAACGTCACGTGCGGCCCGACCAGCTGCATGAAGTCCTTGTCCTCGGTGACGATCACTGTCTCGAAGCGCTTGGCTGCGGCGCGCGCGGCCAGCGTGCCGATAACGTCGTCGGCCTCGAAGCCCTCGAGCATCAGGCTCTTGATGCGAAAGGCCTCGACCGCGCGCAGGATGTATGGGACCTGCACGGTCAGATCGTTGGGCGCCTCGACCCGGTTGGCCTTGTAGGACTCGAAGAGATCGTCGCGGAAGGTCTTGCGCGGCGAATCAAAGACCACGGCGATATGGCGGGGGCGCTCCTCCTTGAGCAGCTTGAGGAGCATCCGGATAAAGCCGTAGACGGCGTTGGTGGGCAGTCCGCGCGAATTGTTGAGCTGCGGCAGGGCGAAGAACGCGCGGAAGATATACCCCGAGCCGTCGATCAGATAGAGTGTCGGCCGTTCTTCAGCCATCGGCGTGTGAACCTATCCCAAGCCGCCGTCAAAGCAAAACCGCTTCCCGGCCGCTGTATCTAATTGCGTTCGCTGGTGTCTAATATTGACAGTTTGCCAGAGTGCAGATTAACTAATCGATTGTTTGCCGGAGCGGGATTGAAGCTTCGGGAGCTTTCCGTCGTCAAAACCCGTTAGGACTGGGGGCCGTTGCCACGGCTGCCGCCGAGGCGATCCGCATGATCGAGGTAAAAAACCTGACCAAGCGCTACGGTGACTTCGTCGCCGTGCAGGACGTCTCCTTCAAGGCCGACCAGGGCTCGATCCTGGGCTTCCTCGGCCCTAACGGCGCCGGCAAAACCACTACGATGAGGGTCATCACCGGTTTCATGCCGGCGACGACCGGCACCGTGCTGGTTGACGGCCTCGACGTCTTCACCCAGTCGCTGGAAGCGCGCCAGCGTATCGGCTACCTGCCCGAGACGCCCCCGCTTTACTCCGACATGCGCGTGGAATCCTACCTGCGCTTCGTCGCCAAGCTGCGCGGATTGCGCCGCTCGGACGTCGACGACGCGGTCGAGCGCGTGCTCAAGATTTGCGGCCTCGCCGACATGGCGCATCGGATCTGCGGCCAGCTTTCCAAAGGCTATCGCCAGCGCGTGGGCCTGGCACAAGCGATTATACACAATCCGCCGGTGCTGGTGCTCGACGAGCCGACGATCGGCCTCGACCCGCGCCAGATCCATGAGATCCGCGGGCTCATCCACGGCCTTCGCGGCCAGCATACGATCGTGCTCTCGACGCACATCCTGCCCGAGGTCTCGCAGATCTGCGACCGTGTCGTGATCATCAACGCCGGACGCGTGGTGCTGGAGGAGAGCCTGGGCAGCCTGCCAGCCGGCAAGTCGCTCGAAGACGTGTTCCTGGAGGCGATCTCGAAAGAGGAAGGGCACGAAGTCGCGGAGGTCGAGGAGACGCTCGAGGAGGTTGGCGCGGGGCGTGGCTAGGCCATCTTGAACCCCGGCTGAATGACGATGAGAAACGCGCTGACGATTGCGGGCAAGGAGCTGTCGAGTTACTTCGTGCAGCCCGTCGCCTATGTGGTGCTGACGGTTTTCGTGCTGTTGGCCGGATGGTTCTTCTTCGCGCTGCTCAAGCAGTTCAGCGAGATGGTGCAGGTGTACTCGGCGATGTCGAACGCGCAGGCGCTGGAGCATCTCAACCTCAACGCCCGGGTGATCGAGCCGCTGCTGCACAACATGTCGGTGGTGATGGTGATCCTGGTGCCGGCGATCACGATGCGCGCGTTCGCCGAGGAAAAGCGCACCGGCACGTACGAGTTCCTGCTGACCGCGCCGATCCGCACCGGCGAAATCGTCGCCGGCAAGTTCATCGCCGCCGCGGTCTTCATCCTGATCATGGTCGCGCTCATCTGGATCTTCCCGATCATCCTGATGGTCTTCGGCGATCCGGAGGTCGGGGTGATGGGCGCGGGCTACGTGGCGCTGGCGCTGCTGGGCGTATGCTTCGTGGCGATAGGGCTGTTCACGTCGTCGCTGACGCAGAACCAGATCATCGCGGCGATAAGCTGCCTCGGCGTTCTGCTGCTGCTCTACGTGATCTCATGGCCGCTGCAGACGGGCGGCGGAATCCTCGGCGACCTGCTGCGCTATCTTTCGCTGCCGCAGCACTTCGGCCAGATGGTAAGCGGCGTGATCGACACCAGCGACATCGTCTATTTCTGCACCATGATCTTCGTGGCTTTGTTTCTGACCCAGCGCTCGGTCGAGTCGGCGCGTTGGCGATAGGGTAGGGCGGAGCGCGGCAATGCAACGCAGCATGGCATCAGCCGGCCTGATTGGCCTGGTCTTCCTGTTCTTCGCGCTGGTCTCTTATCTTACCGGCGCGCGCCTGTACTTCCTGTTCAACCTGGTGCTGGGCGTGCTGGCGATCGTGCTGTGGGCGACCTCCAGCCGCGAAACCTTCGGCACCCTGATGGGCCATCGCGCGACCCGCTACGGCGCCAACGCGGTGGTCTACTCGCTCGGCTTCGTCGGGCTGCTGGTTGCGATCAATTACATCCTGGCGCTGCACCATCGCCGCTTCGACCTCACCTCCGAGCACGTTTTCAGCCTCTCGCCGCAGTCAGTCAAGGTGGTGGGCACGCTCAAGCAGCCGCTCAAGCTCTACGGCTTCTTCCAGGGCGGCCGTGACCCGCGGGCCGAGGAGCTATTCGAGTCGTACTCCTACAGCTCACCCAGGATCACTTTTCAACTGATCGATCCCGATAAGAATCCCGAGGTCGCGACGCGTTACAACGTCTCGCGGGTGCCGACGACGCATATCCAGTACGGCGACCAGGGCACCAACGTCGGCGATACCACCGAGCAGGCGATCACCAACGGCATCATCAAGGTCACCAGCACCACCACCAAGGGCGCCTGCTTTCTGCAGGGGCATGGCGAACCCGCGATCGACGATCTGGACAGCCCGAGCGGCTTCGGCCGCGCCGCCCAGGCGCTGGCGGGCGAGAACTACGACATCAAGCCGCTGACGCTGATGACCGCGCCCAAGGTGCCGTCGAATTGCGTGGTGGTGATCGTCGCCGGGCCGGCGAAGCCGCTGTTCCCGGCCGAGGTCGACGCTATCGACAGCTTTCTGAAGAACGGCGGGCGGGTGCTGGTGATGCTGCGGCCGCCGCTGCCCGACCAGCCCAATACGCAGACCTCGCTCATCAACATGGTCAGCCAGTGGGGCCTCACGGTCGGCGACGATATCGTGCTCGACCAGGAGTTGCATCTGTTCTCGGGGCCGACGCTCGGGCTGAGTCCGATCGTCGAGCTTTACCCGCCGCATCCGATCAGCGCCCAGTTCAACAAGCGCACGCTGTGGCCGATGGTGCGTTCGGTGGAGCCGGTCAAGGAGATCAAGCCGGGTTTGCAGGCCTGGCCGCTCGCGCAGACCAGCGACACTTCGATCGCCGCGACCGAAATCGAGGCGATCTTCAAGGAACAGAAATTCAAGGCCGGTCCCAAGGATCGCAAGGGGCCGATCACGGTGGCCGACGCGGTCGACGCCGACAACAAGAAGCTCAAGTGGGGCGCCGGCGACGGGCGGCTGGTGGTCTACGGCGACACCGACTTCGCCGACAACCAGAACCTCTCGCAGGTTTTCAACCAGGACTTCTTCCTCAACACGGTCGACTGGCTGGCCGGCGAGAGCGCCACGATCGCGATCCGTCCGCGCGCGCTGCGCGCCTCGCGCGTCAGCCTGACCGTCAACCAGTTCGACGACGTTTTCGTCGCGTCGGTGCTGATGCTGCCCGAGTTGCTGCTGATATTGGGAATCGTGGTGTGGTGGGAGCGGCGTAACTGACGCCGCGATGGAGTCCCGGTTCACGTTCTCCGATGCGTCTGCGTAACACGATCATCGTTTTGATTCTGCTGGCGGTGTTGGGCGGCTATTCGCTCATCATCCTGCTCGGCTCGCGCCCGGTGCCGCCGCCGACGCTCCTCAACCTCGACGCCAAGCACATCAGCGGCATCGACCTGCGCTACCCCGACGGCGAACTCGAGCTGGTGCGCAATCCCAACCACACCTGGAGCATCCTCAAGCCGGTCAAGACCGACGGCGATCAGACTTCCGTCGAGGGCCTGACCGAAACGCTCGCCAACGCCCAGCTCACCAGGACGATCGAGGAGAAGCCCGACAGCCTGAAACCTTTCGGCCTCGACAAGCCCGCGGTGACGGTGACCGTAACCAGCGACAACAAGGGCGTGCTGCCCGCGCTGCTGGTCGGCCATGTCAGCCCGGTCAGCAGCGGCGTGTACGTGAAACTCGCCAATCAGCCGGCGGTGCTGATGACCACCAGCGATTTCGCCACCGCGGTCAGCAAGAAGGTCAACGACCTGCGCTCCCACGAGCTGATGACCTTCAACATGGACGACGCCGAGCAGATCGTGCTGCGCAGCGGCGCCAACAAGCCGATCGAAATCGACCGGCAGGGCGGGCAATGGCGGATCGTCGCGCCGGGACACTATGCCGCCGACTCCGACACGATCGCGCAAATACTGACCGCGCTGGTCGATGCACATATCAACGACTTTGTGACCGACGCGCCCACGGACCTCGCGCAGTATGGGCTCAAGAGCCCGCAGATCGTGGTGAGCGTCTTCAGCGGCAAGGACAAGACCGCGCACGCGCTGCTCATTGGGCTGGAGCAGCCGCAGGCCGCGAAGAAGGCGGTCTACGTCAAACGCGGCGGCGAACCTTCGGTCTACACCGTGGAAGATGCGCTGGTGGGCAAGGTCAACCTGGGGATTTTCGATTTGCGCGACAAGACCGTGATGGGCTTTGACCCGCTGAAGGTCGGGCGGGTCGAGATCGAAAACCACGGCAAGCAGTTCACGCTCTCGCGCGACGCGGCCGGCAAGTGGCAGGTGACGGACGGGACCAAGACTTCGCCCGCCAACGGCCAGGCGGTGCAGACCTTCCTCGACGAGCTGGCGATTCTCAAGGGCGAGAAGATCGTCCAGGACCCGATTACCGATCCGCGAAGGTTCGCGATGGACAAGCCGACCGAGCAGATGGTGGTCTTCGGCAAGGACGACAAGCAGATCGGCACGGTCAAGCTCGCCCAAATCCAGGACAAGATCCAGGTGCCGCCGACGCCCACGCCGGAGGACGAGACGAACGAGTCAAAGCCCAAGATCGAGCGGACCGTGATGCGAGTCGAGAACTACGCGACCTCAAGCGCCGGTACCGCGGCCTACAGCCTGCGCGAGTCCGACTTCAGCCAGTTCGACATGAGCGCAGATCAGTTCCAGGTAACGCAACCGCTCGCGACACCGGCGCCGCCGAAAAAATAACCCGCATCATAGCGTTCCGTTATAACGTTCATGGCCGCGCACGGCGGCGGTGCCGCTCCTGTGTGAGGCGTGCGGCGGTGTCGCGCGCGCTCAGCCCTCGGCGATCACCTGCGCCATCGCGCTCGCCGCGGTGTGCGTGATACTTAGGTGGAAGGCCGTGATACGCTTGCGGCGCGCGTAGTCGGCCGCCTTGCCCGAGAGCACGATCGTCGGTGCATGGCCGGGCGCGCGCACCACCTCGATCTCGCGCCAGCCCACGTTGCGGTTCCATCCGGTGCCCATCGCCTTCATCGCCGCCTCTTTGGCGGCGAAGCGCGCGGCGTAGCTCTGGTAGCGCGGCCGTCCGCGCGATTCGCAGTAGGCGACCTCGCGCTCAGTGTACACGCGGTCGCGGAAGCGCTCGCCGGTGCGCGGGTGGGTGAGCGCGCGCTCGACGCGCTCGACCTCGATCATGTCGATTCCGGTGCCGAGAATTCCCATCCCGCCGCAATCTTAGATGGCGCGACCGCTCGAAGAAAGGATCGGCAATGTTGGTGAAGCTTGCGATTAATCGGCGCGCGATTCTATTGTTCATCCAGGACTGTGTGGCAGGAGAATCCCGATGGCGAAGCTCAAGACCACTGTCAGCAAAGTGAAATGCATCTCCAGTGAGGATTGCGTCGAATCGGCGCCGACCGTCTTCCGGCTCGACGACGACGGTAAGTCGGAGGTTTACAATCCGGCTGGAGCGCCCGACGCGGCGATCATGGCGGCGGCGCGCTCATGCCCTGCCAAGGCGATAATCGTGGTCGACGAAGAAACCGGGACACAGCTATTCCCGCCACCCAAAAAGTAGCCGCGCGGCGCCGCCGCGCGCCGGGCGAACTCTACGTCGCGCAGACCGGCGACCTCGTCGCCGCCGGAGCGATACTCGCAGACGCCGGCGAAGCCGCCGGAATCACCACAGGCGGCCTCGACGCGCCCGGCGCGTGCTGGATCGCCGCGTCGATGGGCGACGCGATCGCCGGCGTCGTTGGTATCGTCGGTATCGTGGGGGTCGAGACGATAGTGGATGCGGCCGTGATCCGCTCGCTCGCCGTGGTCGAGCCGATCCGCCGGCGGGGGATCGGCGCGGCGCTGGTCAACGCCGCGCGCAAGGCGGCGCATACGCGCGGCGCGCGGCGGCTCTATGCGCTCGGCCATCGCGGCGAGGAATATCTGCTCCGTTTCGGATTCGAACGAATCGCGGGCACGGAGATGATCGACGATCTCGCGGGCACCTTCACCGCCGGTTATCTGCGTGCCCATCCGAACGAGCTTGCGCGGATGGATCCGCTGTGGCTCGACATCTCGCGCGACGGCGTAATCGAGCGCTGATTTTTCTACCGGCTCCCGCTCGCGGCCCCGATGTCGCCGCTCCAGCGCTGTTTCACTGCGGCGGTGGATTCGGAAACAGAAGCTCGTACGTTCTCTCCGCGCGGAACTCGACCGCGCCCGGCTCGTCGGGCTGCTCGTCGCTCGGACCTAGGTCGAGGATCATACACTTCACCGAGCCGCCGCCCTTGAGCAGGAATTCACTCACATCGACCAGCACCGGCTCAATCCCGCGCTCGCGCACCCGGTCGAGCAGCGCCCCGCTCACGCCTTGCGGCATGAACAGGTAGAGCCTGCCCTCGTAATCCACCTGAAACGAGTTCGCGGCGTAAAGCGCCGCGTCGGATTCCGCCAACTCGATCAGATTGCCGCTAAACTCGCGGCGTAAGCGCTCGCGTGACGCCGCCGTCAGGCCCTCCATGTAGGCGAGTAGATACTCGCGCTGGGGGCCGAACGAGCAGAGCACGGTGTCACCGTGATAGTGCGCCTCCAGGCATAGCTCCAGCGAGAGTATCGGACGGTCTTTCACGATGCGTCCGAGTTCCTCGACCGCGCTCGCGTCCGAACGGAAGCCATAGACGCGCCGCCATGGCGGAATTCCCATCCGCGGCACGAATCGCTGGCGCTCGACACGCCCGTGCGTGAAAAGCATGAAACGTCCGGCGGGAAAAAAATCGGCCTCACCCTCGAAGCGCGCCGCAATGTCGACGCATCGATAGCCCATCGATTCGAGGAACGGCCGGTAGACTTCGCGCTCGCGGACCCGCGTCGGCAGCAAGTGGGCGAGATAAAAGACCTTGGCGCTGCCCGGTTCGCCGGCAAGCGGATACAAAAAGCCGGCGTTGGCGGGATAGACCAGGCCGCTCATTCCCTGATGGGGCTCGATTACGCAGACCTCGGTGCCGTGCGCGATGAGCGCGCGGGCGAGTCCGTGCCATTGCGTGCGCGCACGGTCGGCGTTGACGGACTTCCTGATGCCCAAGGCGTTGCGGGTGTGCGGATTGGCTCCGCCCAGCACCGAGAAGTAGGTGGGGTCGCCCATCAGGATGGTTCGCGGCATCGTGACCAGGCTCCGTCGTGGCGTTGGCTGATGCGCGAGCCGTGGCGCGGCGGCGCGACGCCGCCGCGCAGTGAGCGCCCCGGCGCCGCACCGCCGCGCCGCGCGCGGCCGCAGGCGCGTCGCGCGCGCGCAGCGGCCAGCGCTCACCGCGTCGCGCGCGCACGCCGCGCACGCAAGTAGGCGCGGCCGAGCCGCGCTTACTTGCGGTCCAGTTCCGTGAGCAGTTCGATCTGCGGCTTCTCGGCCAGCAGATTGGCGATCCGCGCGCCCATCTCCTTCATGTGGTCGGTCTTGCGATGGGTCGCGAAGGCGGCGTCGTCCGTGTAGGTCTCGTACCACACGAACGTGGTGGGATCTTCGTTGGACTTGTGCAGGACGTAGGTGAGGCAGCCGGGCTCGGCCGCACGCACTTTCTTGATCATGTCGCGGAAGGCATTCTCGAGCTCTTTCTCGGATCCCGGTTTGGCTTTGATCCTCGCAATCAATGTGAGTGACATCACTTTCTCCTTGGCTTTTTTTCTCGCTGGAACGAAATCGCGCCGCGCAGCTTGCAAGCCCGTCATAGTTGGCCGCGGCGGCTTTTACAAGCCGTCGAAAACCGGTCTATGGTGAAGCGAATAAAGACCAGCGGAGCGTTACAAAGAGATGATCGGCTTCGAGCTTACCGAAGAGCAGAACGACCTGCGCCGCCTGGCGCGCGAATTTGCCGAGCGCGAGATGATTCCGCGCGCGCGCGAATACGACGAGAAGGAAATCTTCCCGCGCGACGTGTGCGAGGCGGCCTTCAAGGCCGGCCTGATGAACCTCGGCGTGCCACGCGAGCACGGCGGCCCCGGACTCAACGTCCTCGACTCGAGCATCATCATCGAAGAGTTGAACTACGGATGCTCCGGGATGGCCAACGCGATCGGCGCCAACGAACTGGCGACGCTGCCTCTGGTGGTCGCCGGCAACGAAGAGCAGAAATCGACTTACCTCGGACGCCTGGTCAAGGAACTGACGCTCTGCGCGTTTGCGATCACCGAGCCGGGCGCCGGCTCCGACGTCGCCGCGATGAGCACCACCTATCGCCGCGAGGGCGACTCCTTCGTGCTCAACGGCACCAAGCATTTCATCTCGAACGGCTCGATGGCCGATTGGTATGTGACCTTTGCGACCTCCGACCGCAAGCTCAGGCACAAGGGCATCTCGTGCTTCGTCTTCCCCGCCAATCTGTCCGGGATCACCCGCCGGCGCATGCACGGCAAGCTCGGGCAGCGCGCCGCCGACACCGGCGAGATCGTGTACGACGAGGTGCGCATTCCCGCGAGCGCCCTGGTCGGCCGCGAAGGCGAGGGTTTCAAGTACGCGATGGCGACGTTCGATCGGAGCCGGCCCGAAATCGGCGCGATCGCAACCGGCGTCGCGCAACGCGCGCTCGACGAGTGCGTCAAATACTCGCAGCAGCGCCAGGCCTTCGGCCAGCCGATCGCGAGCTTCCAGGCAATCCAGTTCATGATGGCCGACATGGCGGTGGCGGTCGAGGCGATGCGCCTGTTGACGTACAAGGCGGCATGGCTGGTCGATCGCGGCGAGAGCCCCAACGCGATTTCGAGTTACGCCAAGCTCTACAGCGCCGACGCTTGCATGAAGATCACCACCGACGCGGTGCAGATCTTCGGCGGCTACGGCTACATGAACGACTACCCGGTGCAGAAGCTGATGCGCGACGCCAAGCTGCTGCAAATCTATGAGGGCACGTCGCAAATCCAGCGGATGGTGATCGCGCGGAGCCTGCTCAAGCAATAGGCGCGCACGTTCCGCCGCTGACGCGTATCTTTCCTTATTTATCGTCGACGGAAGACGGGCGCAGCAGAGTGCTGCTGATATATGTCGCGAGCGCGCGCGGCGTGAACTTGCTCGCGATCACCATCGCGTTGTTGATCGCACCCGCCACGCACAGCGACTGGCCGCTCGCGGCCGCCGCGATCGCTTCGTTGACCACGCGATCCGCCTCGGTCCATATGAAGGACGGAAAGCGCATCCGCTCGTTGTTCGCGATCTTCTGGAATTCGGTGCGCACCGGCCCCGGACAGAGCGCCATCACGGTCACGCCCGTTCCGCGGAGTTCCGCCGCCACCGCCTCGCTGAAGCTCAGCACGAAGGCCTTGGTCGCGCCGTAAGTCGCCATGTAGGGCGTGGGCTGGAAGGCCGCGGTCGAGGCGACGTTGATTATCGTGCCACGCCGCCGCTCGACCATCGCGGGCAAAAACAGCCGGGTCATCGCCACCAGCGAGGTCACGTTGAGTTGGATCTCTTCGAGCTCGCGTTCCAGCGGCAGAAGATGGAACCTTCCGCTGGTGCCGAAGCCGGCGTTGTTGACCAGATAGTCGATCTGAACGCCGTCGCTCGTGAGCTGCTGATACAGCGCCGCCGGCGTCTCGGGCTGCGTGAGATCGGCGCGAATGGTGCGCACCGTGCCGGCGCCCGCGGTGCGCGCGCGTCCGGCAACCGCGGCCAGGCGATCCTCGCGCCGCGCGGCCAGTACGAGGTCGTAGTGCTCCCGCCCGAGCGCGTAGGCGAACTGTTCGCCGAGCCCGCTCGAGGCTCCGGTGATTAGCGCGGTTGACAAGTTCGTTCCTCCGTTTCCCCGGAAAATCGAAACCGGCGCGTTCTAAGCGGACGTGAGGCCGAGTTCCTTGCGGAAGTGCTCGATCGTCATCGCGAGGCCCTGGCGCAGCGGAATTTTCGGCGCCCATCCCAAGGTCGCCTTGGCGAGACTGATATCCGGGCGGCGGCGCACCGGATCGTCTGGCCGCGCGGGATGATACGCGAGTTTCGAGCCGCTGCGCGCGAGCTCGATTGCGAGTGAGGCGAGCTCCAGGATGGTGAACTCGTCGGGATTGCCGATATTGACCGGCCCGGTGAGTCCCTCCGCGTTCATCATCCGCACCAGCCCCTCGATAATGTCGTCGACGTAGGCGAATGATCGGGTCTGCTTGCCGTCGCTATAGATCGGCAGTTCCTCGCCGCGCAGCGCCGCCACGCAGAAGTTCGACACTACCCGGCCGTCGTTGATCGCCATCCGCGGCCCGTAGGTGTTGAAGATGCGCACGATGCGGATGTCGACGTTGTTCTGGCGATGGTAGTCCATCATCAGGCACTCGGCCACCCGCTTGCCTTCGTCGTAGCAGGAGCGCACGCCGATCGGATTGACGTGGCCCCAGTAGCTCTCGGTCTGCGGATGCTGCTCGGGATCGCCGTAGACTTCGCTGGTCGAGGTCAACAGCATCCGCGCGCGCACGCGCTTGGCCAGCCCGAGCATGTTGATCGTGCCCATCACGCTGGTCTTGATGGTTTTGACGGGGTTGTACTGGTAGTGCACCGGCGAGGCGGGGCAGGCGAGATGAAAGATGCGGTCGACCTCGAGCAGGATCGGCTCGACGAGGTCGTGGCGGATGAACTCGAAGCCCGGATGGCCCTGGAGATGCTGGATGTTGGCGCGCTTGCCGCTGAAGAAGTTGTCCAGGCAGATGACTTCGTGCCCGTCGCGCAGCAGCCGCTCGCACAGATGCGATCCGAGAAATCCCGCGCCGCCCGTCACCAATGCTCGCACGTCTCGCCCTCCGTTGCGCAGCTTATGCGCAGGATTCTAAAGGATCGCGTGCGCGCGCGGAAGCTGGCCCGCGGCGGGGCGAGGCGTCAGCGGCGGTTTTCGCGCGCGAGGGCCAGCACGTTCTCGATCACGTAGGCGACATCTTCGTCACTCATCGAGGGGTAGATCGGCAGCGAGAGGCATCGGCTGTACACGTCTTCGGCGACCGGAAAATCGCCGGCGCGATAGCCGAAGCGCTCCTGGTAAAAATGCATCGTGTTGAGCGGGATGCAATGCACCGAGGTGCCGATGCCGCGCTCGCGCAGAAGCTCGACGAACTGCGCGCGGCCCACTTGGAGCTGCTCGGGACGTATCCGCAGCACGTAGAGATGCCAGGCGTGTTCGATTCCCGGTTCTTCGTGCGGCACCTGGAGCGCGGGCTCCGCGCGCAGCGCCTCGCTGTAGGCGCGCGCGATCGCGACGCGCCGGCGCATGAACTCGTCGGCGCGGGCGAGTTGTGCGACGCCGATCGCGGCGTGCACGTCGGAGAGGTTGTACTTGAAGCCGGTGTCGTGAATTTCGTAAAACCACGAGCCGCTGCGGTCGTAGCGCTTCCACGCGTCGCGATTCATCCCGTGCAGGCTCGCGACCGCGATACGCTCGGCCAGCGCGTCGTCCTCGGTCGTCACCATCCCGCCCTCGGCGCTGGTGATGTTCTTGGTCGCGTAGAAGCTGAAGCAGGAAAGGTCGCCGATCGTCCCGATCCGCGTCATCCCGCGGCCTTCGAGATGGCGCGCCGAGCCCACCGCGTGCGCCGCGTCCTCGACGATTTTCAGATTGTGGCTGCGCGCGATCGCGAGCAGGCGGTCCATGTCGCAGGCGTGCCCCGCGAAGTGCACCGGCAAAATCGCGCGCACGCGGCGATGCTCTCCGCTCGCCAGTGCCTCCTCGACCCGCGCGGGGTCGAGGTTGAAGGTGGCGGGGTCGATATCGACGAACACCGGCCGCGCCCCGAGGTAGCCGATCACCTCGGCCGTCGCCGTGAACGTGAATGGCGTGGTGATAACTTCGTCGCCCGGCCCGACGCCGAGCGCGAACAGCGCCAGATGCAACGCGCCCGTGCAATGCGCGACCGCCAGCGCGTGGCGCGCGCCGACGTAGGCGGCGAACTCCTTCTCGAAGCGCTTGGCCTTGGGGCCGGTGGTGATCCATCCCGAGCGCAGGCTGTCGAGCACCTCGCGCTCCTCGGCGGGACCGATCGAGGGGCGATGAAAAGGGATTTGTCGCATCGCGTTTCGTGCGGAGTATAGAGGATCGTTTCGAAGCCGGGCAAGGTGGCGCCCGCCGGGAGCGTAATTCGCGTCCCTTGGCCCCTTTGGAATCATCCCGCGCGCCGCGAGCCCACCTCTTCGGTAAAGACTTTTTTCTTCGGTCATCCTGAGAGTTCGTGAATTTATTTCGGGAGGCCTCGAAAAGTGCGCTGACGCCGTCTCTTCGGTCATCCTGAGCGAAGCGAGTCTGCGAGCGCAGTCGAAGGACCTCGCGCGGTCCTCCGCGCGAAATGCACTGGTGTTACGTCATTCTGAACCGGAGCGAAGCTTCGTCGGTGAAGCTCTCTTCTTTTGTCATCCTGAGCGAGCGTTGCGCGAGCCGAAGGACCCCAATCTTTCTGAGCGAGCATTGCGAGAGTCTCGGCACATGAGTCTCGGCACATAAGGATCCGGGGTCCCTCGACTCGCAGACTCGCTCGGGATGACAACAGGGGGACGCCGGGTTTTGGCAACAGCGCTTGGGTGCGTGCGGAGCAGCTTTGTTTTGTCCTCGTGAATTACGCGCGGAGGCCGCGCGAGGTCCTTCGACTCCGCTCGCAGACTCGCTCCGCTCAGGATGACCCCAAGGAGGCGAGCATCGGCTCGGCAGGTTCAGCGAAGAAGCAAAAATGGAGGCCCGTTCACGAAGGGGTAGTGTCCTGATCAAATTAGGACACTACCCCCGCCGGAGCGTCATTCGGAAAGAGCGCGACAGGCTTCGCCCTGATGGGAGAAGCCGGCGGCCGTTGCGGCCGCCGGATGAGGGACCGAAATCAGCGCGCGCCGCTGCGGCGCGCGCGATTCGGAATTCTTTAAGGAACCCTCACCCTGACCCTCTCCCGCAAATTATACGGGCGAGGGCATCAGGATGGCGGGCATGTCGAAGCTGAGTCGCTACTCGACCGGCATCGCGCCGGACGGCAGACGACGCCACTGCGAGGCATCGCCGGAGTCGGGTGCGGCATTGCCGCCGCTGTCGTCCGTGTCGTCGGTGTCGGCAGCTTTGCCTGCGGCCGCGGCGGGCGCGAGCGGGACGCTGGGAGCAAGGCCCTCATCGCTGGCGCCGGAGGTGTCCGTGTCGCCTTCGTTGTCCTCGGTTGCTGCGCTGGCAGCGGAGGGCGCAGTCCTGATGGCGTTGACCGGAGGCGGCGGCGGAATCGCCGCGGGCGGAACCGCCGCGGCCGCCTTGCTCATTCCCGTGTCAGTGTGACTTTCGCTGTCGGTATCGGTATCCGTGCCGCTGGTGCTGCCGCCGCCCGCGCTGTCGTCGGCATCGGGCGCGGTGGCCGCGCTGCCCGGAGGCGGCAACGGAATCGAGCTTGCGGTTTCCGTCGTCGGCGGCATCGCGCTCGGCGGCTCAGGCCCCGGCATCACGTAAGTCGGCACGCCGGTCTTTTCCTCGACCGCTCTCTCAAGCTTCAGCATGTCGACATTCTCGAGCACGCCCTGGCTCTTCGCGAGGCTCAACGCGTGGCGCCACAGTCCCGGATACACGCCGTAAAGATCCTCGTGGACCTCGACGTAGAGCGAGTCGCCGCGCCATCCGTACTTGATCGGTTGGTAAACGAAGCGCCCCGGTGTGCCGACGCTCGTGTGGTTGTAGAGATGCTCGATGTCCTCGGGATAGAGCCGCACGCATCCGTGACTGACTTCCATCCCGACGCCCCATGGCACGTTGGTCCCATGCAGCGCGTACATCGGCAACGTCAGCGCGAGCCGATAGTGGCCGAGCGGATTGTCGGGATCGCCGCCTTCGACCACATGCTCCGCCTCGCCGTCGCGCTCGAGATGCTCCTGGTAGATGTCATCGGGCACCACCCAGGTCGGATTGTGGGTCTTGTCGCGGACGGTCCAGACTCCCGTCGGCGTTCGCCAATCGTAGCGGCCGAGTCCGACCGGAAACGTGTATATGACCGTCGGATGCGCACCGACGGCCGCGTGCGCCTTTTTCGCGGCGTGCCCTTTCGCATGGCGCGGCTCGGCATAAGCCGTATGCGTGAACTTGGCCTTGCCGATTCGCCGGCGTCCGCCGACCGGCGTGGGATAGTAGTAGTACAGCCGCATCTCGGGAATGTTCATCACGATCCCGGCATGCGGCGCGCTGGGCAGGATGTGCTCGGTGGGGATGATGATGAGCTTGCCGACCGGCGGCGACCACCAATCCATGTGATTGTTGGCGTTGGAGACTTCGGTCGGGCTAAGGCCGTACCATCGCGCGACGTCGAGCAGCGTGTCGCCCTTGCGAATGGTGTAGGTCTGCAGCGAACCGACCAGGTCGTCGCGGCCGGTGGGAATCGGGTAGCCGACCAGCGGCCGGTTCTCGAAATCATTTTCACTCCAGCTATGGGCCAGCCGCGGCGCCGCGAAAATTGCGATCGCTGCTAACACAACCGCCGCCGCGCATCCGCCGCCAACCCGCGAGCACAAACGCGATCTCTTGTGATGCATTGCTACGCCCCCACCCCTTTGGCGCGCGCCATCCGGCCGATCGGACATCTCGAAAAATGATATGGCAACGCCGATCAGTCGGCAACCGGCCTCAAGTTGGCGAATTTCAACACCAGAAGCTTCACCCCGCTGCGCTCGAAGTGTACCCAGGCCTTGGCGCCGTCGCCGCGCCCCTCGCGCCGGCGCACCACGCCGCGGCCGAAGGTCTGATGGACGACGTGCGCGCCGACTGCGAGGTCGTCGCCGTTGCCCGCGTCGCCATCTTCGGAGACCTGGCTCGTGCTGTAATCGACGTAGGTGCCGCGCGCGGGCGGCCGGAGCACCGAGCCCGGTTTCTCCGGCGCGATGCGCGTGATCAGGGCGGGATCGATCTCGCCCAGGAAGCGCGAGGGCCGCGACTCGTTGCGCTGGCCGTAAAGCTCGCGGGTCAACGTGTTGGTCAGGTACAGGAGCCGCCGCGCGCGCGTCATCCCGACGTAACAGAGCCGGCGCTCCTCCTCGACCTCGTGCCCGTCGTCGTGCGAGCGAAAATGCGGAAACAATCCCTCCTCCATCCCCGCGATGAACACCACCGGGTACTCCAAGCCCTTGGAGGTATGCAGCGTCATCAGCGCGGCGCGCCCGCCACGCCCGGCGACCTGGTCGGCGTCGCTGACCAGCGCCACGCGCTCGAGAAAATCGGCGAGGCCGCCGTTTTGCCCCTCGGCGTCGAAAGCGTCGGCCGCCGACAGCATCTCGGCCACGTTCTGGCGGCGCGCCGCGCCGTCGGGCATCGCGTCGAGATAGCTGAGGAAGCCCGCACGCGCGATCACTTCGTCGAGGATCGCGCGCACCTTCATCGATGGCGCGCGCTCGGCCAGGTCGTGCATCCAGCCGTACAACTCGCCCGCCTGCTTGGCCGAACGGAGCGCCACGCGCGAGTTGGTCTCCAGGCGGCCCAGCGCCTCGAAGGCCGTGACGCCTTCCTCGGCGGCGATTTGCGCCGCCGCCTCCAGCGTCTTGGCGCCCACGCCGCGCGTCGGCGCTCCCACCATCCGCTCGACGCTGAGCGCGTCGGCCGGATTGGCCAGCACACGCAGGTAGGCGAGCAGGTCCTTGACCTCGCGATGCTCATAGAAGCGCAGGCCGCCGACCACGTAGTACGGCACGCGCCGGCGCACCAGCGCCTCCTCGATCACGCGCGCCTGTGCGTTGACCCGGTAGAAGACCACGATATCGGCCGGGTCGGTGCCGCCCTCGGCGGTGAGCCGTCCGATCTCGCGCGCGATGAAGTCGGCCTCGTCGCGCTCGGTCACGCCGGTGAAGTAGGTGACCAGCTCGCCCGAAGCGTTTTCGGTCCACAGGCGCTTTTCCTTGCGCTCGCGGTTGTTGCGGATCACGGTGTCGGCGGCGGCCAGGATGGTCTTGGTGGAGCGGTAGTTCTGCTCGAGCTTGAAGATGCGCGCCTGGGGAAAGTCGCGCTCGAAGTCGAGGATGTTGCGGATGTCGGCGCCGCGCCAGCGGTAGATCGACTGATCCTCGTCGCCGACCACGCATAGATTCGAGCTGCGCGCCGAGAGCGCGCGCACCAGCAGATACTGCACGCGGTTGGTGTCCTGGTACTCGTCGACCAGCAGATGCTCCGCGCGCGACTGCCATCGCAGCAGCACGCCCGGGTCGCGCTCGAAAATTTCGTGCACGTTGAGCAGCAGGTCGCTGAAGTCCATCGCGTTCATCGCGCGCAGCCGCTCGCGGTAGAGCCGGTAAATCGTGGCCAGCGCCGCGTCGCGGCCGTCGCCGCCGGCACTTTCGGCGAAAGCGGCGGGCCCGACGGCGTCGTTCTTGAGCTGCTCGATTCGCGCGCGCGCCATCTCGGGCGCCGGCGCGCCCGCCAGCGCCGCCTCCTCGATCACGCGGCGCATCACCGCCATCGCGTCGCTCTCATCGAGGATCGAAAAGTTCGGCCTGAAGCCGAGCGCCTCGGCCTCCTGGCGCAGGATGCGCGCGCAGGCCGAATGGAACGTGCTGACCCACGGCCAGCGCGAATTCTCGCCCACCAGCGCCGCGATCCGCTCGCGCATCTCGCCCGCTGCCTTGTTGGTGAACGTCACGGCCAGCATCCGCTCAGGCGCCGCCTTGCGTTCGGCCAGCAGGTGGGCGATACGGTAGGTCAGGACGCGGGTTTTGCCCGAGCCGGCGCCGGCCAGGATGAGGATTGGCCCCTCGGGCGCGAGCACGGCGTCGCGCTGGGCGGGATTGAGATCGTCGAGATTCAGCATCAATTCGAAATTGTCAGCGGATGCGCGCGCGCCCGAATCAAAATAGCCGCTTCGCGCGGCGCTTCAAACCCCGCGCGCGTCGCGAGCCCCTCGAAGCTGTGGATTACTTTACAGCATTCACGCACGTGTCGCCTGATTCGGGGCGCATCGACGTGTCTCGAATGCGTGCGAAACGAAATTTCCTGCTGCACCGCCCGCGCTCGACGCCGCCCGCGCTCAAAATGACCGGCGGCAATCTCTGCTAGGCTTGGAATCGATGGCGAAGTACGAGCCGCACGACAGGTTCTATCACAAGGCGCGCGAGCGCGGACTGCCTTCGCGCGCGGCGTTCAAGATCGAAGAGCTGCTCGCGCGCTTTCGGCTCGTGCGTCCCGGCGCGCGGGTAGCGGACCTCGGCTGCGCGCCCGGCGGATGGCTCAGCATGCTCGCTGCCGCGGTGGGGCCGCAGGGCAGGGTGGCCGGAATCGATCTGGCCGCGTGCCCCGCAAGCGCCGCCAACGTGGTTACGATGGTCGGCGACATCCTTGATCCGGCGAGCGTCGCGGCGATGGCGGCGGCGCTCGGCGCGCCCGCGGATCTGGTGACCAGCGACCTCGCGCCCAAGCTCAGCGGCGTGGCCGAGCGCGACCAGGCGCGGATGCTCGAGCTTGCGCTCGCGGCGCTGGAATGTGCGCGCGTGTTGCTGCGCCCGGGCGGCGCGATGGTCGTGAAGCTTTTCATGGGCGGCGATTTTGGCGAGGCGGTCGAGGCGTTCGCGCGCGACTTCGCCCAGGTCGAGCGCACGCGTACACGCGCCAGCCGCCCTGGCTCCTCGGAGCTGTACCTGGTGGCGCGGGGGTTCCGTGCGGCGGCGAGCCGTGCAGCGGGACCGATTGGATAGCGCCGTGCGGAGCGCTAACCTAAGGCGCATGTGGCCTCGCCACAGAGCGGCTCTTGCCGCGGCCGCGCTGGCCGCGATGCTGGCGCTATGCTCCGGATGCGCGCGGCACGGCGATAGCGATAGTCCGTCGGCCGACCAGGTGCGGGTCGAAGTCGCGAACGTCGGCCTGGACAACGACAGCGGCGCGCATTACGTGCAGCTCGAGGATCTCGCGGGCAGGCGCGCGCTGCAGATTCTGATCGGCGACGAAGAGGCGCGCACGATCATGCTCGAGATGCACGGGATCAAGCCCGATCGTCCGTTGACCCAGGATCTGCTGCGCGACCTGATCGAGCAGACCGGCAATCGCGTCGACCGCGTGGTCATCACCAGCGTCCACAACCAAATCTACTACGCCGACATCTATCTCGATCGCGCGGGCCTGCGCCTGGACAGCCGCCCGAGCGACGCGATCGCGCTGGCGATGGGCATGGGGGCGCCGATCTTCGTGAGCAATGGTCTATTTCAGTCAACAACCGCGTTCCAGCACCAGCCCTCCGCCACCAAAAATTTGCCCGCCACCATCACCGCCCAGGACATCGTGGTGCAGGACCTGAGCCCCTCGCTGGCCAGGCACTTCGCGGTGGCGCCGCTAAGCGGCGTGCTGGTGGCGGATGTTTCGGGCCTTGCCGCGCGCGCCGGACTGATGTGCGGCGATATCGTAACCGCGGTGGACAAGCATCCCGTGCACAACACCTCGGACTTCGTGATGGCGCTGGTCGGTTTCAGGGATCCGTACGTGAGCTTCAGTGTCATGCGCGGACAGCAGGCGCGCACGATCACGATCGAGCGCGAAGACGCTGACCGCAGCCGTCACTAGACCGCGCGTCGATTAGCCCCGACGGATCAGGAGGCTGCGCAGGAAGCGCGGATCGATCGCGCGCGGGTCTAATTCGGCGAGGTCCTCTTCAAGCACGCTGAGGCACGAGGCGACGAAGCCGGCCGAACGCGCGCGCGCCGTCTCGTCCATCCGCGCCGCCAGCGCCGCGTCGACCATCACGCGGAAGCCCTCGGTCAGCCGCGCGGGCCGCCCGCCGCCCGTCATTATCGCCATGTAGAGTTCGCCGAGTCGGCTGGCTTCGATTGGCGCGGGCGTGAGCCTTTGATCGGGCTTGCGATCGAGCGCGGCGCGCGCGAACGCCGTGATCAGGATTTGGCCGAGCCTGATTTCGCGGCCGGCCGTCTCGGCGCGGAAGGCCGGAGAGGCGATGTTCATCGCGAGCAGCGCCTGGAACAGATCGCGCATCGCCTCAACCTGATCGAGCGCCGCGTGCCCCAGGTGCAAATCGCGCATCGCGGCGAAATCGCGCATCGCGACCGAGCCCTGCCCGTCAAGGCCGCCGAAGAAACGTGGGCGGCGCTCGAGGAAACCGCCCAGCGCCTCGCGATAGGGTGAATCGAGGTAGGCAATTTCGCGCGCGCGCGCGGGATCAAGGCCGAGCGCGGCGGTCACTTGCTCGGCGCGCTTGCGCAGATCGATCGTCAAGCTGACGCCGAGCCGGAACAACAGCTTGAGGTGCGTGTCGCGCAGATGCTCGATCGCATTGTTGAGTTCGCCGGCAGCCAGATACTCCAGTCCCAGGTTGAGATAGTGATGGGTCATCTCGACCGCCACCCGCACCGCGTCGAGGTCGCCGAAATCGACCGCGCTCGCGACCAGCACCTGGTTGCTCACGAGCGCCATCTCGCTTCGCAACTGGCGCTGGCCCTGCGCGGCGAACCCGGCCATCAGGGCGGTGTTGAACAGCGAGAGATCGGTGTCGGCCGGCACCGGCGCCATCCCGTGCGGCACCAGCTCGTCGTCGCGCAGCAGGTCGGCGCGCGTCGGCGCAGTGTAGCCGGCGCGAATTTTCAGGAAGTCGCGCGGGTTGACGTAGGCGAATACGTCCTGCGCCTCGAAGAAATCGGGGAAGCCGCGATCGTTCAGCCGCGCGCGGCGGAACTGGTAGGCCTCTTCCTCCAGCTCGGCTTCCACGCTCCAGTAGATTTCCTCCATCAGCGCGGTGAAGTAGGTGTAGTCGCGCTCGAAGACCTCTTCGAGAAAGTCGACCAGCGGCTGCAGGATCGCGTCGTGATGCTGGAACTCGATGATGTAGTGCTCGTCGAATTGCACGAAGCGGTCGGAGGGCACGTCGGCCGCGCTCAGCGGATCGTCGAGCCGATGGACCCGGAAATACTGGCGCAGCAGCAGCGCCATCATCTCCATGTCGAGCCCCATCAGCCCCTCGGTCATGCGCTTGCGCCCGGCCTCGGTCAGCGCCTCGATCCACTCGCGCATCCGATCCAGATTGGGACGGTCGCGGGTCCAGCAATCGAGGTCGAACAGTCCCTGGATCTGCTCGGGAATCGCAAGGCTCAGCAAATCGCCCGAGTCGGCCGAGCCGATTTCCTTGACCGTGTAGAAGAGCGTCTCGGGCGAGAACGATTGCACCAGCCGCTCGGCTTCGGGTGCCGATAGGATGAGGTCGCGCTTCTGGCGCGCGGGCAGCCCGTAGAGAAACTCGAGCTTGGCCTTGAACGGAAGGCTGAGGAACTCCTCCTGTCGCGTCGAGGGCATTACAAAAACGCGCGCTGCTGCGCTACACGGTTCGGCTTCATCGCTTTACTTCAGTACCATGCGCATCGTGTCGGAGCCAGTAATTCTCGCGCCGCGCGTCATTATCCTGTGATTGCGCCGGCGTGATATACTTTGTCTGTTCGGGCGGCAGCTATCGAAATCCCGCGCACGATTACCGACGATGATCTGCTCGCGATGCGGCCTGGACAATCCCGCGGGAATGAAATTCTGCGGCAACTGCGCCGCGCCGCTAGTTAGTATCTGCGCGAAGTGCCGCGCCGAAAATCCCCCACAATTCAAATTCTGTGGACAGTGCGCCGCGCCGCTTGGCGCTCCGCCGTCCGGCGGCGCCGCTACTGATTCGCACGCTGCCGCGTCGCCGGGCGATGGCGATACGCCGCCCGAGGGCGAGCGCAAGACCGTCACCGCGTTGTTTGCCGACATCAAGGGCTCGATGGACCTGATGGAGGGGCTCGATCCCGAGGAAGCGCGCGCGATCCTCGATCCGGCGCTCGCGCTGATGATGGACGCGGCGCATCGCTACGGCGGCCACGTCGTGCAATCGACCGGCGACGGCGTGTTCGCGCTGTTCGGCGCGCCGATCGCACATGAGGATCATCCGCAGCGCGCGCTCTACGCCGCGCTCAGGATGCAGCAGGAGATGCGGCGCTACGCCGATCGCCTGCGCGTCGAGGGCCGCGCGCCGTTGCAAGTGCGCGTCGGAGTGAACACCGGTGAAGTCGTGGTGCGCTCGATCCAGACCGGTGAGCACGTCGAGTACGCGCCGATCGGCCATAGCACGGGAATGGCCGCGCGGATGCAGGTGTTGGCGCCGATCGGCTCGATTGCGGTGACCGAAGCGACCGAGCGGCTATGCGCCGGCTATTTCGCTTTTCGGCTCCTGGGGCCGGCGCGGGTCAAAGGCGCGAGCGAACCGATCAACGTTTACGAGGTCACGGGACTCGGCCCGTTGCGCACGCGGTTGGAGGCCGCCGCGCGGCGTGGGCTTACGCGGTTCGTGGGCCGCGAGCATGAACTGGCGCAGATGCGCCGCGCGCTGGAACTGGTGCGTGCGGGTCACGGGCAGATGGTCGCCGCGATCGGCGACGCGGGCGTCGGCAAATCGCGCCTGACCTACGAATTCAAGGCGGTGGCAGCGGGCGATTGCCTGGTCCTGGAGGCGTATTCGGTCTCACACGGCAAGGCTTCGGCCTATCTGCCGGTTATCGAAATGCTTCACGGCTACTTCGGAATCGACTCCACCGACGACGGCCGCAAGCGCCGCGAAAAGGTGATTGGCAAACTGCTCGCGCTCGACCAGAGCCTCGAAGACGCGCTGCCATACCTCTTCGTGCTGCTCGGCATCCAGGAAGGCGAGGATCCGTTTGCGCAGATGGACGTGCAGACGCGGCGGCGGCGCACGCAGGAAGCGCTCAAACGAATCGTGCTGCGCGAGAGCCTCAACCAGCCGCTGATCGTCGTGTTCGAAGACCTCCATTGGGTTGACGGCGAAACCCAGGCCTGGCTGAACCTGCTCGCCGACTCGCTCGCCAATGCGCGCGTTCTGCTGCTGGTCAACTACCGCCCCGAGTATCGCCACCAATGGGGCAACCGCACTTACTACGCGCAGTTGCGACTCGATCCGCTGGCGGGTGAGAGCGTCGAGCAACTGCTCTCCGCGCTGCTCGGTGACTCCCCCGACCTCGCGCCGCTCAGGCGGATGATCGCGGAGCGAACCGAGGGCAATCCGTTCTTCATCGAGGAGATGGTGCAGGCGCTGTTCGACGACGGCACACTGGCGCGCAACGGCACAGTGCAACTCACCCGCGCGCTCGCGGAAATCAAGGTGCCCGCGACGGTGCAGGGAATCCTGACCTCGCGCATCGATCGTCTGCCGGCGGACGAGAAGGATCTTTTGCAGATGCTGGCCGTGATGGGCCGGGAATTTTCGCTAGCCCTGGTCAGGAAAGTGGTGCGCAAGACGGACAACGAATTGGACCGGATGCTTTCCGACCTTCAGCTTGCCGAGTTCATCTACGAGCAACCGGCGCTTCCCGAGATCGAATACATCTTCAAGCACGCGCTCACGCTGGAGGTGGCTTACAAGACGCTGCTGCTCGGGCGTCGCAAGCAGCTTCACGAATCCGCGGCGGCGGCTATCGAAGCGCTCTACCCCAACCGGCTGGACGATCATGTTAACCAACTCGCGCATCACTACAGCCAAAGTGGAAACGTACGCAAGGCGGTGAAATATCTTCACCTCGCCGGGCGCCAGGCGGCCGCGCGCATGGCTTACAACGAAGCAATCGGCCAGTTTACGGCGGCGCTCGAGCTACTCGGCGGCCTGGCCGAGAACGCGGAGCGCGACCGCCAGGAACTGACATTGCAGGTTGACCTGGGCCCGTATCTGATTGCCACGAAAGGCCCCGCCGCCGAAGAGGTGGCGATGGTTTTCACCCGCGCGCGAAGCCTGTGCGAGAAGCTTAGAGAGCAGGTGCAACTCTTCTGGGTGACGTACGCACTCCAGTTCTTTCACATGCTGAGATTGGAATTGCGCGAAGCGCGCGAGCTTGGCGAGCGGCAGATCGAGCTTGCGGAGCGCTCCCAGAATCCAGCGATGCGCATGGCGGCATACGCCGCGATGGCTGAAGTCTTGTCTGACTTGGGCGAGTTCAGCGCGGCGCATGATCTTTGCGCGAAGGGACTCGCTCTCGACTATATTCCGGAGACTTTTCCGTTTGTGGAAATCGGAGAGCCCAGGACGATGCTTCTGGCGCACTCGTCTCGCGATCTCTTCATCCTTGGCTATCCTGCCCAGGCGCTGGCCCGAAGCCGCGAGGCGCTTTCCGGAGCCCGCCAATTGGGACCGCATTCGATAGCCTTCGCGCTGAACCTGGCCGCCGAGGTCCATCGCTACCTTGGCGACGAACCGAAAGCGCGGGAGTCGACCGAAGCGCTGGCCGCGCTCGCCAGCGAGCGCGGGTTTCTATTGTGGTCGGCTCAAGCGGTGTTCCTGCGGGGGCAGGCGTTGGTGGCCGAGGGACAAGTCGAAGAGGGAATCGTCGAACTGCGCCGCGGCGCGGCCTTAGTTGAGACGACCGGCACCGTAGCCGGCGCTTGGAAACTGTCGCTGGCGGAAGCTTACGCGAAGCTCGGGCGCCCGGAGGAGGGAATCGCCGCGATCGCCGAGGAAGTGGCGCCGATGGAGAGAACCGGGCTCCGATTTCTCGAGGCTGAACTCTATCGAGTCAAAGGAGCGCTGATCTTACTGCAGGCACCTGGAGCCACCTCGACGGCCGAGAGCGCCTTTCGTCAGGCCGTCGCGATCGCACGCCGACAAGGCGCGAAGTCGTGGGAGTTGCGTGCGACGATGAGTCTCACGCGCCTGCTGGAGGCGCAGGGCAAGCGTGACGAGGCGCGCTCGATGCTTGGCGAGATCTACGGCTGGTTCACCGAGGGGTTTGACACCGCCGACTTGAAAAACGCGAAAGCGCTGCTCCATGAGTTGGGCGGATGAAATGCGGCGCGCCCAAGAAGTGAGCCGGTGAAAAAGCCCGCTCGCACATCGAGCCGCAAGAAGTACAGAAGCGTTGCGCTCACGATTGCCGGCAGCGATCCGGGCGGTGGCGCCGGAATTCAGGCCGACCTCAAGACCTTCGCCGCGCTCGGGGTCTACGGCTACTCGGTGATAACCGCGGTCATCGCGCAGAACAGCTCAACCGTGGATCGCGTGGCGCCGGTCGAGGCCGCGATGGTCGCGGCGCAGATCGAAACGCTCGTCGCCGAGCGCCGCTGCGACGCGATCAAGACCGGCGCGCTCGGCAACATGAAAATCGTCGAGGCGGTGGCGGACGCGATCTCCCGGCTGGATTTGCCCGCGCCGGTCGTCGACCCCGTGCTGCTTTCGAGCGCCGGCGCGCGGCTGCTCGACCCCGCCGGCGAGCGTGCACTGCTGAAGCGCCTGCTCCCGCTCGCGCGAATCATAACGCCCAACCTGGCCGAGGCGCAGGAGCTAAGCCGCGTCGACGGCGAGAGCCCGGCAGCGATTCGCGCGATGGCCCGCGCGCTCGGCAAGGCGGGCGCGCACGCGGTGCTGATCAAGGGCGGTCATATCGGCGCGCTGTCCAGATCGTCTGCGCAATCGATCGACTTGTTTTACGACGGCCGCGATTTCGTCGAATTGCGGGCGGCGCGAATTCCCGGCGGCGGCGCGCATGGCCTCGGATGCGCGCTGTCGGCGGCGATCGCCGCCTTCCTCGCGCAAGGGATGGATCTCATCACCGCCGTGCGCCACGCCAAGCGCTACGTGACGGCGGCGCTCAACGCGAGCTTCAAGCTCGGCGCCGGGCGCGCCGTGCTCGATCATTTCGCGCGCAAGTGAACGGCGGGCGTCAACTTCGGCGGAAACCTAAGCCCCCGGTCCCTATCGTTGCGGGAAGGGAGTAAGGGTTGTTTTGTCCTTTTTTTGTTTTTGGACGCAGATCGCGCGGAATTGGGCGAGGAAATTTAGCGCTGCACGAATTCGGCGAGCGCGGCCGCGAGATTGTGGCTCACCTCGGCGCCGCCGCCGAGCTTGATCAGCGCGTAGCGTTCATCGGCGTCGAGCCGTTCCCACGCCGCCTGGTCGAGCGTCACGCCCGCCGCGCGAGCGCGCTCGGCCAGTTGCCCGGGCAGCTTCGCTGGCGGATCGGCGACGGCACGCTGCGCTTCGGCGAGCGTGCGCGGCTCTTCGCCACAGACGCGCCGCACAGCCTCGTTGATGAACAGCCTTAGCGCCTCGCGTTCATCATGGCGCTCGACCGGCAGGTGGCAAATCGCCAGCCGCTCGCCGCGCGCGAGCGCCTTCCATTGCTCGAGCCCGACTTTGACTCCGACCCGGTCGAGCTTGCGCCGCACCGCCATCGGCACGCACGCGAGCGTCGTATGCATCTCGTCCTCGAACTTGAACTCGCGTATCATGGCTGTTGTTCTCCGCCGTTCGTCTTCAGAACGATCATAGCAGTCGCATCGCAACCACGGGAGCGTTCTCCCGTATGATGATCGCGCCGCGTCCGTACCCTTGACGAGAGCGCCGCCGCTGGCGGAACCTTAACGCAGACGGTGCGGAATCACCTATGGATCAGAATCGAAATGGCTTCGACCCGGCGGCGATCGAAGCGATCGCGGCACGGCTGAAAGAGCGGCCCGGTGCGCTGATGCTCATCCTGCACGAGGTCCAGGACCGTTTCGGCTACGTGCCGCGCGAAGGCGTGCCGATAATCGCCCATGCGCTCAATCTCTCGCGCGCCGAGGTCCATGGCGTCGTCACTTTCTACCACGATTTTCGCCACGCGCCGCCGGGACGCAACGTGATTCGGCTGTGCCGCGCCGAGTCGTGCCAGGCGATGGGCGCGGTCGCGCTGGCCGAGCACGTGCGCGGTCGCCTCGGCGTCGGATTCGGCGAGACCACGCGCGACGGTGACTTCACGCTGGAGGCCGTGTACTGCCTGGGGAATTGCGGATGCTCGCCGGCGATGGTGCTCAACGACGAGCTTTACGGGCGCGTCAGCCCGGCGCGTTTCGACGAACTGCTGGCGGAGCGCAGGGAGGGCCGGCGATGAGCGTGACGGTTTACGTCCCGCGCGACTCTTCGGCGCTCTCGCTTGGCGCGGGCAATGTAGCCGACGCGATTGTGGCCGAAGCGGCGCGCCGGAGTGCCGATTTGCGCCTGGTGCGTAATGGATCGCGCGGGATGTTCTGGCTGGAGCCGATGGTCGAAGTCCTAACCGCGCGTGGCCGCGTTGCTTATGGGCCGGTCACGCCTGCCGACGTTCCCGCACTCTTCGATTCCGGCTTCCTTACCGAGGGAGAGCATCGTTTTAGCCTCGGCTTGACGGAGGAGATCGGCTATCTCAAGCGCCAGGAGCGGTTGACCTTCGCGCGGATGGGGATTATCGATCCGGTCTCGCTGGATGATTACGTCGCACACGGCGGCTATCGGGGCCTCACGCGCGCACTTTCGATGTCCGCGGAAAAGATCGTTGAGGAAATCACCGAATCGGGACTGCGCGGGCGCGGCGGCGCGGGCTTTCCGGCGGGAATCAAATGGCGCACCACGCAGCAGGCCTCCGCGCGCCAGAAATACGTCGTCTGCAACGCCGACGAGGGCGACTCGGGCACTTTCTCCGACCGCATGATCATGGAGGGCGACCCGTTCGTCCTGATCGAGGGGATGACGATCGCCGCGGTGAGCGCAGCCGCGACCCAGGGCTACATCTACCTGCGCTCGGAATATCCGCACGCTCTGCGCACGCTGAACGAGGCGATCGACGCGGCCTACAAGCGCGGCTACCTGGGCGAGAAAATCGCCGGCAGCGCGCACACGTTCAATCTGGAAGTGCGGCTCGGTGCCGGCGCGTACATCTGTGGCGAGGAGACCGCGATGCTCGAGAGCCTCGAGGGCAAGCGCGGGATGGTGCGTTACAAGCCGCCGGTGCCCGCGATCGCCGGGCTGTTCGGGCAGCCGACGATCGTGAACAACGTGGTCTCGCTCGCCACCGTGCCGGTAATCCTCGAGCGCGGCGCCGCCTTCTACAAGGACTATGGGATGGGCCGCTCGCGCGGCACGCTGCCGATCCAACTCGCCGGCAACGTCAAGCATCCGGGGCTGGTCGAGAAAGCCTTCGGCGTCACGCTGCGCGATCTGGTGGAAGATTACGGCGGCGGCACCTGGAGCGGACGTCCGCTGCGCGCGGTGCAGGTCGGCGGCCCGCTCGGCGCTTATTTTCCCGCAAGCATGCTCGACCTGCCGATGGACTACGAGGCGTTCGCGGCCAAAAAGGGTATCGTCGGCCATGGCGGAATCGTGGTCTTCGACGACACGGTCGACCTCGCGCGCCAGGCGCGCTGGGCGTTCGAATTCTGCGCGATCGAGTCGTGCGGCAAATGCACGCCGTGCCGAATCGGATCGACGCGCGGCGCAGAGGTGCTCGATCAAGTCGCACGCACTCGCGACCGCTCGGCCGCGATGGAGCTGCTGCGCGACCTCTGCGATACACTGACCTACGGATCGCTGTGCGCGCTCGGCGGCCTGACGCCGCTGCCGGTGCTGAGCGCGCTGCGCCATTTTCCCGAGGACTTTGGCCTTTCCCGGAGCGACGTGGCATGGACGGGCTGAACGCGCTAAACTTAATCAAGTGGTTGAAGTTGCCCGGCGCACCGAAATCGCATCCGCCGGGCCCGCCCGACTCGCTCGGCCAGGGCGCATCCGCATCGCGAGGAGATTGAGCCGTGCTATCGAAAACCGACCGCGACTACGGGACGCCGCCACGGACTTCCGCCAAACTCGTTACGCTCGAAGTCGACGGCCGCGAAGTCACGGTGCCCGAGGGAACCTCGGTGCTGCGCGCGGCGGCGCTCGCCGACGTCGCGATTCCCAAGCTTTGCGCGACCGACTCGCTCGAGCCGTTCGGCTCATGCCGTCTGTGTCTCATCCAGGTCGAAGGGCGCAACGGCTATCCCGCCTCGTGCACCACGCCGGTCGAGTCCGGGATGAAGGTGCGCACGAAGTCCGAGATGCTCGAGCGGCTGCGGCGGGGCGTGATGGAACTCTACATGTCGGATCATCCGGGAGACCGCGCGGCGTGCGCCGGCAACGGCAATTGCGAGTTGCACGCGATGGCCGACGCGGTAGGGCTCGGCGAGACACGCTACGGCTTCGAGGGAAAAAATCATCTCGACGCCGCGCGCGACGCCTCCAATCCGTATTTCGCCTTCGATCCCGCGCGATGCATCGTGTGCTCGCGATGCGTGCGCGCGTGCGAGGAGGTGCAGGGCACCTTCGCGCTGACGATCGACGGACGCGGCTTCAATTCAGTGGTCTCGCCGAGCCAGCATCAGCCGTTCTTCGAATCCGAATGCGTTTCGTGCGGTGCCTGCGTGCAAGCCTGCCCGACTGATGCGCTGGTCGAGAAGTCGATGCTCGAAAAGGGCACGGCCGAGCGCTCCGTCACCACGACCTGCGGTTATTGTGGCGTCGGATGCTCGTTCAAGGCGGAAGTGAAGGGCGACGAAGTCGTGCGCATGGTGCCGAACAAGGACGGGATGCCGAATCACGGCCATTCCTGCGTCAAGGGACGCTTCGCGTGGGGCTACGCGACGCATCCGGACCGCGTGCTGGCGCCGATGGTGCGCGAGAAGACCAGCGACGCGTGGCGCACGGTGTCGTGGGACGAGGCGATCGGTTACGCGGCGAAGCGGCTTAAGGAAATCCAGTCGAAATACGGCCCCGGTTCGATCGGCGGCATCACTTCATCGCGCTGCACCAACGAGGAAACCTACCTGGTGCAGAAGATGGTGCGTGCGGCCTTCGGCAACAACAACGTCGACACCTGCGCGCGCGTATGCCACTCGCCCACCGGCTACGGCCTCAAGACCACGCTTGGAACTTCGGCCGGCACCCAGGATTTCGACTCCGTGCTCAAGGCCGACGTGATCCTGGTGATCGGGTGCAACCCCACCGACGGCCATCCGGTGTTCGCCTCACTGATGAAGCGCCGCCTGCGGCAAGGCGCGAAACTGATCGTCGCTGACCCGCGCACGATCGATCTCGTGCGCACGCCGCATATCGAGGCGGCGTACCATCTGCCGCTCCTGCCCGGCACCAACGTCGCGCTGATCAATGCGTTCGCGCACGTGGCGCTGAGCGAAGGGCTCGGCAAGGAAGATTTCGTGCGCGAGCGCTGCGAGTGGTCCGAGTACGAATTGTGGAAGAAATTCATCCTCGAAGAGCGCAACTCGCCCGAGGCGGCCGCGAAAGTGACCAGCGTGCCTGCGGAAAAAATCCGCGCCGCCGCGCGCCTATATGCGACCGGCGGCAACGCGGTCATCTATTACGGCCTCGGCGTGACCGAACATAGCCAGGGCAGCACGATGGTGCTCGGGATGGCGAACCTGGCGATGGCGACCGGGAACCTCGGGCGCGAGGGCGTCGGCGTCAACCCGTTGCGCGGACAGAACAACGTGCAGGGATCGTGCGACATGGGATCGTTCCCGCACGAGCTTACCGGCTACCGGCATATTTCGGACGCCGCGATGCGCTCCAGCTTCGAAGCAGCGTGGGGCGTCAAACTTGATCCGGAGCCGGGCCTCCGTATCCCCAACATGTTCGACGCCGCGCTCGACGGCAGTTTCAGAGGGCTCTACGTCGAGGGCGAGGACATCGCGCAATCCGACCCCAACACGCATCACGTGACCGCGGCGCTAAGTGCGATGGATTGCGTCATCGTGCACGACATCTTTTTCAACGAGACCGCGAAGTACGCGCACGTTTTTCTGCCCGGCTCGTCGTTCCTGGAAAAGGACGGGACCTTCACCAATTCCGAGCGGCGTATCTCGCGCGTGCGGAAAGTGATGCCGCCGTTGGCCGGCAAGGCCGACTGGGAGGTCACCTGCGAGCTCTCGACCGCGTTCGGCTATCCGATGCACTACGCGCATCCGTCCGAGGTCATGGACGAGATCGCGCGGCTGACGCCGACCTTCGCGGGCGTCAACTACGAAAAGCTCGATCGCCTCGGCTCCGTGCAGTGGCCGTGCAACGACAAGGCGCCCGAGGGCACGCCGGTGATGCACGTCGGGCAATTCGTGCGCGGCAAGGGCCGCTTCGTGGTCACCGAATACATCCCGACCGACGAGAAGGTCGGTCCGCGCTTTCCGCTCATCCTCACCACCGGGCGCATCCTCTCTCAGTATAATGTCGGCACCCAGACCCGCCGCACTGCCAACGTCGTATGGCATCACGAGGACGTGCTCGAAATCCATCCGCACGACGCCGAGGAGCGCGGTGTGCGCGACGGCGCGTGGGTCAAGATCAGCAGCCGCGCCGGCGAAACCACGATCCGCGCGCAGGTCACCGAGCGCGTCCCGCCCGGCGTCGTCTACACGACCTTCCACTACCAGTCCTCCGGCACCAATATCGTGACCACCGAGAACTCCGACTGGGCGACCAATTGCCCCGAGTACAAGGTGACTGCGGTGCAGGTGATGCCCGCGGCTGAGCCGGGCGCGCGGCGAGCGGCAGGGCAGGGTGCGGACATACATCCGGCGGCGGGCCGTTAGCGCCGACTGTGCGCCAAGAGAGGATGCGTCGCGATGGACCTCCATCACCTGGTCACGATGGCGAATCAGATCGCGGACTTCTTCAAGACTTCGAACCCCGATCGTGGCGAGGCCGTGGCCGCGACCGCGCATCATCTGCGTAGCTTCTGGGATCCCCGGATGCGCCGCGAAATTGTCGCGCACCTGGCCGGCAAAGGCGGCGAGGGTCTCAACGAGATCGCGCGCGACGCGGTCCGCACCCTCCAAAGCGAGGCCTCCGCCAAGGCGGCCGGATAAACCGGGTACGGTGGCGATTAAGATGTCTGACGATGCAAATCGGATCGCGGAGACCGTCGAGCGCGCCGCGGCGTCCGAGAGCATCCGGCATCATCCGGCGCGCAAATTCCGCGACGGGCGTTTCGATACCGAAGACGAACGCCTCGCGGTCGAGGAGCCACTCGAAATCCGGCTTGGCGGACGGCGCTTCACGCTCACGATGCGCACGCCGGGCAACGACGAGGAACTCGTCGCCGGGTTTCTGCTCGCCGAGGGCTTTATCGAATCGCGGGCCGACCTGGGCGAGATTCGCCGGCTGCGTGGTCCCAAGGGCGCACCCGATCCCAACGCGGTCGACGTCATCCTCAACGTTCCGGCGGCGAACCTGCGCGAGCGCCTCAAGCGCAACTTCACGATCTCGTCGAGCTGCGGCGTATGCGGCAAGACCAGTATCGAGGCGACGCAGCGTCGTATCGCGCCGATCGTCTCGCGGATGACCGTCGCGCCCGGCGCGATCCTCGAACTCGCGCCGATGATGCGTCGTGCGCAGGAGGTCTTCGCCGCGACCGGCGGATTGCATGCCGCCGCGCTGTTCGTTCCGTCCAGCGGTTCAATTCGATCGAACGGCCAGCGCAAAAACGGCGCCCGCAAAAACGGCCACGCTGCGACTCCCCTGACGAGCGTGGAGCTGAAGGCGCTGCGCGAGGACGTCGGCCGCCACAACGCGGTCGACAAGGTGGTCGGGTACGCGTTGAGGAACGAAATGCTCCCGCTTGACGCGGCCCTGATGGCGGTGAGCGGGCGGCTCAGCTTCGAGATCGTGCAGAAGGCGGCGGCCGCCGGCGTGCCGATCCTGGCCGCGGTCTCGGCGCCGTCGTCGCTCGCGGTCGAGCTGGCCGAGGAAGTCGGCATCACGCTGGTCGGGTTCCTTCGCAACGGCACGTTCAATTTGTATTGCCATCCGGACCGTATCGTCGCGTAATCTCATCCCTGGATGAAAGATTCACGTTCGCAATGCTGGTTTGCAATTTGTCCCGCCGCAGTACCCACTTGAGCCGGCGCTCCATAGGCGTTAACTCTATGGGGCCGCAGGGCCTTGTCGATGTTCCTTAGAAAGCGCGCGCTCGAACGTATCGCCAGCGAAAAAGTGCTCTTCGAGCGCCATCGCGGCGGCGACATCCGGCTCTGCGTCGTCTATCCCAACGTCTACCGGCTCGGGATGGCGAATCTCGGCTTCCAGGCCGTCTACCACATCTTCGAGTCCGATGCGCGCGTCGCCGCCGACCGTGCCTTCCTGCCTGACCCCGACGAACGCGATTACATCCGCGCGCGCGGCGAGCGCCTGGTCTCTTTCGAGCGCGGCGATCCCCTCGGCGGCTTCGACGTGATCGCCTTTTCGGTCTCGTTCGAAACCGACTATCTCAATGTGCTGACGATGCTGCGGATGGCGGGTATCCCGCTCACCCGCGCCGAACGCGCCGGGCGCAACTATCCGCTGATCATCGCCGGCGGCTCCGCGGTCTTCCTCAATCCTGAGCCGATCGCCGACTTCGTCGATCTCTTTTTGATCGGCGAGGGCGAGGAGATGGTGCCCGAGTTCATCGCGCGCTTTCGCGAGACAGACGCCCTCGATGGCTCTGAGCGCCTGCGCGCGCTTGCGCTGGTGGACGGCGCGTATCTTCCCGATTACTTCACGCCGGCCTACGACGGCGGCGGCCGCCTGGTGCGCGTCGATTACAGCGGGCCAGGCCTGCCGCGTGTCAGCCGCCGGCTAATTCATGACCTCGATCGCTTCACAACCGCGTCGCTGATTCTCACCGAGGAATCGGTCTTTGGCGACATGTACCTGGTCGAGGCGAGCCGCGGATGCCAGTGGGGATGCCGTTTCTGCGCTGCCGGCTTCATGTATCGTCCGATTCGCTACCGCAGTGCCGAAAAGCTGATCGCCGAAGCCCAGCGCGGACTTTCCGAGCGCAGCGTAATCGGACTGGTCGGCGCGGAGATGGCGAGCGTGCCAGGAGTGGCAGAGATCGCGGGCGCCGTGGCCGACGGCGGCGGACGGCTCTCGCCGTCGTCGCTCAAGGCGGATTGCATTTCGCCGGCGCTGGCCGCGGCGCTCGCACGCAACGGCAATCGCAGCGTCACTGTCGCGCCCGAAGCAGGCAGCGAACGGATGCGCAAGGTGATCAACAAAAACCTGACCGAGCCCGAAATCCTGCACGCCGCCGAGATGATGATGGGCGAGGGCGTCGAGAACTTAAAGTGTTACTTTATGGTGGGCCTGCCCGAGGAACGCGACGAGGACGTGGTTGCGATCGCGGAGCTGGTCGGCCGGATCGTCACCCGCGCCCGCGAGCAGCGCCGCCACGTCGGCCACGTCAGCGTCTCGCTCAACCCCTTCGTGCCCAAGCCGTGGACGCCGTTTCAGTGGGACGCGATGCGCGATACGCAGGAACTCAAGCGCAAGGTCGCGCTGGTGCGCTCACATTTGATGCGCCTGGATGTCGGCGTCGAACTTGACGCCGAGTCGCCGCGCGAAGCTTACTTTCAGACCCTGGTCTCGCGCGGCGACCGCCGCGTAGGTGCGATCCTGGCGCGGCTAAGCGCGGAGAATCGCGAGCTGCCCGGCGAAATCTGGCAGGGGCTCAAAACCATCAAGCGCGAAGCCGCCGCAGGCGCGTAAGCTGGCCCGCTCTTCGATCCCGACTTCTTCGTTACGCGCGATTACGCGCACAATGAAATTTTGCCTTGGGACTTCATCGACCATCACATCGAGAAATGGTTTCTGGCATCCGAGCGCAAGAAGGCGCACCGCGAGTATCAGACCAGGCCGTGCGATGTTACCCGATGCACCGTCTGCGGCGCATGTTGAAATTATGCTGAAGTGAGGACGGTTGAAGTGAGCCGACCGGGGGGAGGGGTCAAGATGAGGTTGCGAGCGCTTCGAGCTTGCGTGTGGCCGTGGACGATGGCGCTTGCGGCGGTGGGGTTGTGGTTGATTCTGCCGGCGTCGGCGCGAGCCCAGACCGGATCGACGGGCCCAGGCGAGTTGGGATTGCCCTCGACCACGATCGCGCCGGCCGAGGGTGAAGCACCGGAAGAGACGCCCGTGCCCACCACGCATCATCGCACGCCGGTGACGCATCGTACGCTCGCCTCGACGGCTCCCGTCAAGTCCGTTCCCGCCGAGCCCGCGCGGGCCAAATTGCTGCTGAAAGAGGACACCTGGATCTATGCGCAGCCGAGCAACAGGAGCGCGCACGTCGAGCAGGGTGAGAAGGGCAAGTTCGTGACGGTGACCGGCACGACCCACTACTTTCTGCGCGTCAAGCTCAAGAGCGGGCAGGAGGGCTACGTGCAGGCCGCAGCGGTCCAGGTCACCGCGCCGGCCGACAAGCTTTTCATGCTGACGCGCGACGCGCCGGTGCTCGACGCGCCCAATCACTGGGGCAAGAAAGTCTCCGAGGTGCATCAGGGACACGCGGTGCACGTCGTCGGCGTCGCGCTCAGCTACCTGAAGATCAGGATGAAGAGCGGGTTGGAAGGCTATATCCCGTCGTCCGCGCTCGAATAGCCGCATCGGTCCGGTTTGCAACGGCTCGCGATGGTGCTATCGAGGCTGCTGGGAGAGCCGGCCAATGGAACGAATCAATTTCGGAATCTTCGACCACATCGAGCGCACCACCAGCGAAGGCCCGCTGCGGCAGCTGTTCGAGGAGCGGCTGCAACTGGTCGAGGCTTACGAGCAGGCCGGCATCTGGGGCTACCACGTCGCCCAGCATCATGCGACGCCGCTCGGGATGGCGCCGTCGCCCAATTTGTTCCTGGCCGCCGCGGCCCAGCGCACGCGCAACCTCCGGCTCGGCACGCTGGTCTACCTGCTGCCGTTCTACAGCCCGCTGCGCCTGATCGAAGAGATCTGCATGCTCGACCACATGACCGGCGGGCGGCTCGAAATCGGCGTCGGACGCGGCGTATCGCCGTTCGAGCACGCGCAGCATCGCATTCCATTTTACGACGCGCGCGAGATCTACGAGGACGCGATGGCGGTGTTGGTCAAGGGTCTGACCAGCGAGCGCCTGACGCATCACGGCCCGCATTTCCGCTACGACAATGTCCCGATGGAGTTGCGCCCGCTCCAGGAGCCGCATCCAGGCTTCTGGTATGGAACGCTCTCCCCCGACAACGCCATTTATGCGGCGCGCCGCGGCATGAATATCGTGTCGATCGGCGCGCTGGATTCGGTCAAGCGGGTCGTGGCCGCCTACCGCGAGCATCATCATGAAAGCGCGGGCAGCCCGCTGAACGTCAACCCGCATCTGACGCGGCCCATCACCGGCGCGATTCGCCACATTTACGTCGCCGAGACCGATCGCGAGGCCGAGCAGGTCGCGCGCGAATCCTATCGCGCCTTCTTCGACAACCTCCAGAAGCTCTGGCGCGACTACAATACGGTGGCGGTCGCATTTCCGAACGACTACGACCTGTTCCATCGGGTGGGCGCGAGCTTCAGCGGCTCGGTCGCCTCGGTACGCGACCAGGTCGCGCGATTCTGCGAGGAATCGGGATGCGACTACCTGGTGCTGGCATTCGCATGGGGCAACCTGACCGCCGCGCAGACGCGCCGCTCCTTCGATCTCTTCGCGAGCCGGATCATGCCGGATTTCGCCCGGCGCCCGGCCGCCGCATAGCGCGCATAGTGTCAGTTCCGCGCGCAGTGCCTTCGCCATTCAAGCTTCCGATTCCTCAAGGAGTTGGCGTTGCGACTTCCCCCTTGACACGATGGTTATGTTGAAGGGCAAGGAGATCGATGCGATGACAACCGCTAACGAAAAGATTCGCTCTGTGACGAATATCGTCGACGCGACGCGCCAGCTCGAGGGCGCGGGCTTCGTCGTGAATCGGCCGTTCCCGAGCCAGGGGATGGCGCTGGTCGATCCGTTCCTGCTGCTCGACGAGATGGGGCCGATGGAACTCGGCGCGGGAGAGGCCAAGGGCGCTCCCGACCATCCGCATCGCGGCTTCGAGACCGTCACCTACATGATCTCGGGCAAGATGGAGCATCGCGATTCGCACGGCAATGCCGGACGCTTGGGGCCAGGCGACGTGCAATGGATGACGGCCGGCGCCGGGGTGGTGCATTCCGAGATGCCGGCCGAGGACTTTCAGCGCCACGGCGGCCGGATGCACGGCTTTCAGTTGTGGGTCAACCTGCCGCAGCGCGACAAGATGATCCGTCCGCACTACCAGGAGATTCCCGCGGCCGGAATTCCGGTCGCCACCAGCGCCGACGGCAAGACGACGGTGCGGGTGATCGCGGGCGAGTCGATGGGCAAAAAGGCGGTGATCAATACGCGCACGCCGATCATCTATCTGCACTTCACGCTGAAGCCCGGCGCGCGCGTCGTGCAGCCGGTGCCCGCCGAGTACAACACCTTCGCCTACGTCTTCAGCGGCGAGGGCCGCCTGGGCCGCGACGAGAAGGCCGCGACGGAGCATCAGATGGTGATGTTCGCGGGCGACGGCGATGCGGTTTCGATCGCTGCGCCCCAGAGCGCCAGCGAACCGCTCGAAGTGCTGTTGATTGCCGGCGTGCCGCTGCGCGAGCCGGTTGCGCGCTATGGTCCCTTCGTGATGAATACGAAGGAAGAGATCATCAAGGCGTTCGAGGACTACCGCGAAGGCCGGATGGGCGAGATCGCGCCGGCTTGATGATCGCGCCAGCTTGACGATCGGGCTTCGATGGGCGCGGATCGTGACGGCGGCCTATTTGCCGCTGAGCACGACCGCGCTCTGTCCGTAGCGCGCGTGAGCTAGGCGAAGGCCGGCAGGACGTCCTCGGTCACGCGCCTGAATTGCGCGCGCTGATCGTAGCCCGTGAGGCGGAGCGTGATCGTGGTGGCGCCGGCCTCGACGAAAGCGCGGATGTTCTCGATACATTCGGCCGGCGAGCCCATCGCGACCCACAACTTGAGCGCGTCGCGATGGTAGTCGACGCCGTAGTAGGCGTCGAGGAAGCGTTTGGACTCCTCGAGCGCCGCTTCGCGATTCTCGTTCACATTGATGTTGTGGTAGACGCAGACCTCGAAGTCGTCGCCGAGCGTGCGGCCGTAGTCCCCTGCGTAGCCGCGGATCATCTCGAGCGAGCGGCTGACGTCGGCGGGCGCCTTGAAGGTGGTCATCCAGCCGTCGCCCAGGCGGGCCACGCGCCGATAGCCGCTCTCGACGTTGCGCGGCTTGTTCATCTGCGGATTCGAGACCACCCAGATCGGCAGGGGTTGCTGGACGGGACGCGGCAGCACGGTCAGGTTGCGAAACTTGTAGTACTGCCCTTCGTAATCGGCGTTCTCGCGCGCCGAGGTCAGCCGCATGATCTCGATCGCCTCTTCCATCCGGCGCATCCGGCTACCGGGCGCGATGCCGAGGGCCTCGAACTCCTTGGCGAAGGCACCACCGCCAGCTTCGGGCTGTCCCTGGCAGGCGACGAAGATGGTCCGCCCGCCCGACATGAGGTCGAGGCTCGCCCATTGGTAAGCGAGTATCAGCGCGTCGCGCAGCGGCGTGCTCGCGAAACAGGCGGGGCCAAGCCGCACGTGCCGGGTGCGCGCGGCGAGCGCGCCCAAAAGCGCGATCGCGTCGAGGCGCGGCTTGGCGAAAATCGAATCGCCCACCCACACCGAATCCCAGGCGGCGCTGCCGTCGGCCCACTCGGCCATCTCGAGCATCTCCGCCACCGTGGTCGCGCCGATCACCACGCCGCGATTCGGCAGCGTCAGTCCAAACTTCGGTTTTTGCGTCGCCATCGAGAGCACCTCCATCCAGAACTCGCCGCGTCCAGCTAGACCATCAGCTCATAGAGGACCGCGAACTCATCTTCGATCGGCAGCTTGCGAAAATGCGTGAAGCCGGAGGCGGCCGCCAGTTCGCGCGCCTTGGGTTCGCCCATCGCGGCGCCGATTCCCGCGCCGCCGTGCGCCAGCGAAGTCGTCATGCAGTAGAGCGTGCTGACCGAGTAGATCAGCTTCCCCATCGGCTTCACGTTTTCCTCGACCTTGGAGGAGACGTTGATCTCCTGCACGAGGTAGGTGCCGCCCGGCGTGAGAGAGCGGCCGATCGAGCGCATCAGCCCGACCGGGTCGACCGAGTCATGCACGACGTCGAAGGTGGTGACGAGGTCGAACTTGCCGGCCGGGAGCCGCGCACCGTTGGCGACCTCGAAAGTCACGCGATCGGCGACGCCGGCCGCGGCCGCATTGCGCCGCGCGCGTTCGATCGACTCGGCGTGGAGATCGAAGCCGAACACGCGCGATTTCGGGAATGCCTGGGCCATCAGGATCGCCGCGCGCCCGCCGCCGCATCCGACGTCCGCCGCGACGCCGCCGCGCTGCAGACGCTCGACCACTTGCGGCATCGCGGGAATCCACTTGCGCGCGAGCTTGAACTGATAGCGCGGCAGCGAATTGCGCTCGGTCGCCTCGAACATCCACGGCGGATAGTCGGCCTGGGTGAGTCCGCCGCCGGTGCGAAACGCCTCGGCCACCTTGGGCGCGACCGACATCGTCGCCTGCACGACCTGGAAGTACGAACCCACGAAGTAGGGCGAGCCTTCCTCGGCCAGCGCCACGGCGTACTCCGGCGTGAGCAGGTAGGTATGCGCGGCCGGGTCGTATTCGAGGTACTGCGCCGCCGCCATCGAGTTCAGCCACTCCTGCAGATAGCGCTGGTTGAGCCCGGTCCTGGCGGCGAGTTGCTCGACCGTGAGCGGTCCGGCGTCCTTCATCGCCTTGAACAGGCCAAGGCGATCGCCGATGAAATTCATCGCGCTATGCATCGCGCTCGCGACGTCGGCCATGATTTGTTGCGCGACCTGTTTGGCCTTTTCCCTGTCGATCTCGCCCGCTGATGCCATCGTGAAGGTCTCCTCTTATGCTTGTGCTGCGATTGATTCGGCGCCGCCCCTGCCGCGCTTGCTCAGACGACCGTCCATCCGCCGTCGACCACGAACGGCGCTCCGGTTGCGAACGACGCGTCGTCGCTGGCCAGGAACAGCGCCATCTTGGCGATCTCCTCGGGCGCGGCTGCACGGCCAAGCACCGACACGGACGGCCCCAGCGCGCGCTGCGGCAACTCACCCTCGGCGCCATGGATCCGCCGCACCATCGGCGTGTCGATCGTGCCGGGGCAGATGCAGTTGACGCGGATATTGTAGCGGCCGTATTCGAGCGCGGCGACGCGGGTGAGCGCGATCACACCGGCCTTGGCCGCGCAGTAGGCGGTCGCGCCGCGGATCGCTACCATGCCCGCGATCGAGGCGGTGTTGATTATCGAGCCGCCGCCTTTCTTGACCATGTGCGGCAATGCGTACTTCATCCCGAGCCATACGCCGCGCAAGTTGACCGCGATCACCCGGTCGAACGCGTCCTCGCTGAGCTGCGCCATGAATGCGCTCTCGCCCTCGATCCCGGCGTTGTTGTACACGATATCCGGCACGCCCAGCTTCTCGACCGTCGCCGCGACCATCGCCTGTGCGTCTTCCTTTTTCGAGACGTCGGCGCCGAGCGCGATCGCCTTGCCGCCGGCCGTCTCGATGTCGCGCGCGGTCTGGGCGGCGGCGCGCTGGTCGATATCGACGACGGCAACTTTCGCGCCCTCCAGCGCGAACAACAACGAGCCCGCGCGGCCCATCCCCGCGCCCGCGCCCGTTATCAGCGCAACCTTGTTGGCAAGCTTCATGCTCCCCTCTCCCGCGCGATTCCCTGGCGCAAATCCGTTCCGCACAATAGCGCATTCCGCCGTATGGGCGTTAGGCAAGCGCGATCGTCGCGGCCGTCGAGTCTGCTACGCGGTAAGGCGCGTCGGGGACAGGGCAAAAGAGCAAGGGTCGGCGCTCAGCGCGCCGCGGCCAGCGCCTCGAGCTCCTTTTCTCCCAGCCCGTGCAGCAACAGCGCCTGCGCGTGCGCGGCCGAGACGTGCCAATGGGCGGTGAGATCGCGAACCTCGTTCTCGGAAGGCATTACGCCCTTGCGGTACGCGATACCGATCGCTTTGCGCACGCCGAGGTCGCCGGCGACGACGCGCGGCCGCCCCAGCGTGCGCGCCAGAATCCACTCCGCGGTCCACACGCCGATTCCACGAAGCGCCACCAGTTCGTCGACTACGGCGGCGTCGGAGAGCGCCGCGAGCCGTTCCACGCTTACCTGGCCGCATGCGACCGCTTGCGCCACGGCGACGATATACTCGGCCTTGCGATTGGTGAACTGGAGCGCGCGAATCTCGGCAGGCGCGGCGCCGGCCAGACGCTCGGCGCTCAGGCTGTAGACGATCGCGCCGTCAACGACGTGTTTGTCGCCGAAGCGCTCCGCAAGCCGCCGCCGCGTCTCGGAGGCCCATCGCAAATTGACTTGTTGCGCGCTGATACATCGCAGGAGCGCTCCCAACAGATTGAGCTGCAGCACCGGTCTGAAGCCGCGGTAGCGCGTCTCCAGGCGCGCGAAGAGCGGGTCGGCGCGGCGCAATTCGGCAAAGTGGCGCGGAGGCGGCACGAAGGTCGCGCGTACGGCGGCGATGACAGCATCGCCGTAGTCGCCATCGTCGACCGTGACGCGAATCGCGGGACGGGCTCGGGTTCCCGCGAACGACGTGGCGAAGGCGACCGTGCGTCCCTCGATCGCGATCGTGCGCATGAAAGTCCTTCCGTCCCAACGATCGAGCAGATCGTCGCCCGAGCGGCGGAACATCTCGAGCGACGTAATCGGGTCGAGCGGGCCCGGCAATTCGAGCTCGAACGACGCCTCGCGGCTAGCCGACACACTCGGCACGCGATTCGATGTTCCCGCCACGCCCATGCGCATCGTGCGTTTCCTCTTTAGCTCCGCCTTGCTCCTTAGCTCAGACTCGCGTTGATGAAAAGCTCAAGCCCGGACTGCGGTTTCGATCGGCGCACAGACAGAGGCGTCAGCGGAAGTCGTGCGAAGGGGGAAGGGCGGCGGCCAGGCGCAACTCCTTGAACCGGCGCGCGCGGATCGCGACCACTCCGTCCTGCTTTTGCAACACGCCCTCGACCATCAGGATCGCCGCATTGTGCAGCAGCGCGCGATTGGCCTGAAACAGATCGGGAATGACTATCGCATTGGATATTCCGGTTTCGTCTTCCAGCGTGAGAAAGAAAAACCCCTTGGCCGTGCCGGGACGCTGCCGCACGATCACGACTCCTGCCGTTTTCACCCACACGCCGTGCGAGGACTTGGCAAGCTCGGCGGCGGCGAGCACGCCGCTTGAGCGCAACTTCTCGCGCATATGCGCCATCAGATGAGGCCCGATAGTTAATCCGGTGGTTGCGTAGTCGGCATGGGTTTCCGACATCGCGCCCATCCCGGCAAGCGGGACGGCGCCCGCCGCCGGTTCGACGCCGGCAAAAAGCCCGCGCGGATCGCGTTCGACCGCCGCCGCCTGCCATAGCGCCGCCCGCCGGCCCATCCCGAAAGCCGCAAAGGCTCCCGCGTAGGCGAGCGCGTCGAGTTCGCGGCGGTTGGGCGCGGCGCGCGCGGTGAAGTCGGCGATCGAAACGAATGGACGGATCGCGCGCTCGCGCTCGATTCGTGCGCCGGTTTCCGCGCGCAATCCCGCGACGTACTTGAGGCCGAGCCGCAGAGCGAACGCCCCCTCATTCTGACCCTCTCCCCCTGAAGGGGGCGAGGGCATTGAAATCGTGCAGCGCCAGTCCGAGCGAGTCACGTCGATCGGCGCCATTACCACGCCGTGGCGCTCGGCATCCTTGACCAGGGTCGAAGGATGGTAGAAGCCGAGCGGATAACAGTTGAGCATCGCGGCGAAAAACGCCGCCGGGTGATGGCACTTGAGCCAGGCCGAGGCGTAGGCGATGAGCGCGAAGCTGGCGGCGTGTGACTCCGGAAACCCATAGAGCGCGAACGACGTGATCGACCGCACAATCCGGTCGGCGGTCGCGCCCGTGATCCCGTTGCGCGCCATCCCCGCGCGCATCCGCTGCTCGATCTTCTCCATCCGCGCCGCCGAGCGCTTGAATCCCATCGCGCGCCGCAACTCCTCGGCCTCGCCGCCGCTGAAGCCCGCCACCGCCATCGCCATCCGCAACAACTGTTCCTGGAAGAGCGGTACGCCGAGCGTGCGGCGCAGAATCGGCTCGAGCGCGGGATGATCATAAACGATGGGCGCGCGGCCGGCGCGCCGGTCGAGATAAGGATGGACCATTTTTCCGACGATCGGTCCGGGCCGGATAATCGCGACCTCGACCACCAGATCGTAGAACGTGCGCGGCTTCATCCGCGGCAGCGTCGCCATCTGCGCGCGGCTTTCGACCTGGAAGACTCCGATCGTGTCGGCGCGCGAGAGCATCGCGTACACCTCGGGATCGGCGGCCGGCAGACGGGCGAGGTCGACTTCGACCCCTTCGCTCTCGCGCACCAGCGGGATCGCTTCCTCCAGCACCGCCATCATCCCAAGCCCCAGCAGATCGATCTTGATGATCCCGAGGTCGGCGCAGTCCTCTTTGTCCCACTGGACCACCACCCGCCCCGGCATCGAGGCCGGCTCCAGCGGCACGACCTCGTCGAGCGGCCCCGCACCAATCACCATCCCGCCGCTATGCTGGCCGAGATGGCGCGGCAGGTCCTGAATCTGGCGCACCAGCGTGACCAGCCGGGCAAGGCGCGGGGTTTCGACGTCGACACCGCCGCGCTTGAGCAGCGCCGCCAGTTCGTCGTTGCTATCGCGGAATTCGTAGACGTAGTTGAGCCGCGCGAGGCGGTCGACATGTTCGGGCGTGAAGCCCAGCACCTTGCCGATCTCGCGCACGGCGCTGCGCGTGCGATAGGTGATCACGTTGGCGGTCATAGCGGCGCCGCGCTCTCCGTAGCGGCGATAGACGTACTGGATGACCTTCTCGCGCTGGTCGCCGCTCGGCAGATCGATATCGATGTCGGGCCACTCCCCGCGCTCCTCGGAGAGAAAGCGCTCGAACAGCAGCTCCATCCCGACTGCGTCGACCGCCGTGATCCCGAGCGCATAGCAGACCGCGCTGTTGGCCGCCGAGCCGCGCCCTTGCGCCATGATTGCGTTCTCGCAGCAGAACTGCACGATGTCCCAGACAATGAGGAAGTAGCCGGCAAGGCCAAGCCGCGCGATTACTTCGAGTTCGTGCGCGAGCTGGCCGAGCACTCGCGCGCCGGGCGCCGCGCCCCATCGTTCGCGCGCCCCGGCCTCGACCAGCAGCCGCAGGTAGCTGTCGGGCGTCTCGCCGGGCGGCAGTGGATAGCTCGGAAAACGGTAGCCGAGGTCGCAGAGCTTGAACGCGCAGCGCTCGGCAATCGCGCCCGTGGCGGCGACCGCGCCAGGCAGATCGCGAAACAACGCGGCCATCTCGGCGGCCGGCTTGAGCCGGCGCTCGGCGTTGGCCCATAACGCCCGCCCCGCCCCCTCCAGCGTGAGGCCGAGCCGGATGCAGGTGAGCGCGTCGAGCAGCGCACGGTCGGCGCCGGTATGGCATACGTCGTTGGTCGCGACGAGCGGGACGCCGGATGCCGCGGCGAGCGCGGCGAGCCTCCGATTGAGCCGTTCCTCGGCGGGGTCGAGATGGCGTCCGAGGTCGATATAGAAATTACCGCGGCCGAAGATCGCGCCGAGGCGGTCGCACAGCGCGCGCGGATCGTCGCCGCGAGTGAGCGCGAGCGCAAGCGGGCTGCGCGCGCCGCCGGCCAGACAGATCAATCCGGCGCCGTAGCGCTCGAGGTCGTCCAGCGTTATTCGGCTCTCCCCCTTGGCAGGATATTTCGGCGCTCGCCCTTGCTCAATTTCGACGGGATTAAGCGGCCGCATCTTCGAGGCGGTGATCATCCGGCACAGATTGCGATAGCGCTCGCGATCCGGCACCAGCACGAAGAGCCGCTGATCGCCCGGATCGCGGATGGACGGCGTGCCGGTTGACGACAGATCGAGCGTCAGTTCCGCGCCGACGATCGCGCGTATCCCGGCCCGCTCGGCGCCATGGTAAAAGCGCGGCGCGCCGTACAATCCGTCGCGATCGCCCATCGCCAGCGCCGGGTAGCCGAGTTCCGCGGCGCGCTCGACCAGGTCCTCGGGCAGGGCCGAGCCTTCGAGAAAACTGAACGCGCTGCGCGTCCGCAGCTCTATGTAATTCGGCATTGACATGAGGGCTCGCCGCGCTCAGCGACGGTTAGTCGTAAATCCCATCGACGTACCATTCGCCCGAGCGCAGGTCGCGGAGCAGCCGGTACACGCCGCCGTCCTCCAGCGCGACGTCGTAGTAATCGCGCGCCGCGCCGGGCGCTCTCTGATGATTGTCGCTGCCGCCGTTGCCGATATGCGACGGCGCCGCTGCGATCCGCCATGGCCCGGCGCACGAGACCACGCGCCCGCCGAAGTCCGAGCCGCGTACGAACTCCGGCGCGTCGCCGCGAGTGCATAGCACTTCGACCTGATGCGGCGGTCGAACCGCGCGTATCGCCAGTTGCGCCACGGTGGCGCCGGCTGCCGGACTTTTCACGGCGGCGCGATTCGCCATCGCCGCCGTGCCGTTTTGCGCTAGCGCCGGCGCCGGCGCGACGACCGGACGCGGCGCGAACCGCCCAAGCTCGACCGCGTCCGGCAGATGAGAGTTGCGTGGCATCAGCGTGCCCACTTTCCCCGGACCGCATAGCGCGGCCAGCCGCGCGAGCGTGACGTGCAGCCGCTCGGGCGAAGGGCAGGGTGGAGCGAACATGTCGGCTTGCGCGGCGCGCGGTGCGCGCGGCTCGACCGTGATACGGATGGCTTCCACCGCCGCGGCCGGCGGCGCGGCTTCGAGGTTGAGCAGGATGAGCGCGAGCAGCGTGCGCGCCTCGTTGGTTGGCGCGGGCAGCGCGACGCGGCGGACGTCGCGGCGGCGGCCGTCGAGTTCGAGCGCGAGCGCAATTTCGCCGGCCGCCATCCCCCGCAGCTTGAGCCGCTCGACCACCCGCTCGAGCATCGCGCGCATCACGAAGCCCATCGCCTCGAGACTGTCCACGCCCCATTCGAGTTCGACCGCCTCGGCGAAATTTTCAGCTACCCGGCGCGCGATCAGCGGCGTGCGGCACTCGCCGCGCGCGATCCGTATCAGCTCGACTGCGCGGGCGCCGAGCCGGCTGCCGACCGCGCGAATATCCAGCCGCGCCAGCTCGCCCAGCCGCCGAATTCCCCATCGCGCGAGCGTCTGCTCCAGCTCCGCGCCGTCGCGGCCGCCGCCGTCCGCGCCGCCGTCAAGCTTGAGCAGGTCGAGCGGCAGCCAGTTGAGGAATTCCTCCTCGCGGCCCGCTGCGATCGCCCGCGCCCCACCGCATCGCGCCGCCAGCAGCGCGACTTCCTTGCTCGATGCGATTCCGACCGCTGCGTCCATTCCGAGCCGCGCCACGCGCCCCAGCGCTTCCTGCGCAAGCTCAGTCTCGATCGTCTCGGCATCCGTCATCTCCGACGGTGATGACGATGCGCTCGTACCCGCGCTCGCGCCTTCGCGATGCGAATTGGCACGGAGCCGCTGATGGAGCCGCTCGAGGCCGCCGAGGTCGAGATAAACTTCGCCATCGGCGCCGGCCTCGACCAGTGGCGAGAACGAAAGGGCGACATCGACGAGCGCCTCGGCGGCGGACGCTTCTGCCGCCGGCGAGCGGCTCATCACGGCCAACCCCGCGGCGGCCGCGCGCGCCCTTGCGACCGTCATCCCGGCCCGCACACCCATCGCCCGCGCTTGCGCCGACACGAAGCGGCATTCCATGTTGGCGACGCCGGCCGCATCGCGCCGCCCGGCGGACTCAATCAGCACTAGCGGCCGGTCGCGCAGCTCGGGGCTCTGGCGTATCGCCGCGGCGAGCGGAAAATCCGCGACCAAAATGCACGCGATCCGAATGCATGCGATCGGGGGGCCTGCCGCGGACGCGTTGGTATTGGCGAAGGTGCTGAGCGGCGGTGGCAAAAGCGTATCGCGCGCCGCTTCGGCGGCGGCAGCGGTAACAGTGGTTTTCGGCGATAGGCGTCGTTCGATCATTCGGTCACTACAAAAAATCACAGGTGCCGGCATTCCATGCCGGCTAAGCAATCACCGGCATTCCATGCCGGTTAAGACGGACATCACCTGGCGTATTCGTATGCCCCGCCTCTTCGCAGTCTCCTTATCGATTGCGCCTGTGGGCGATCGCGATACGATGCGACAACCGCGGGCTCGGCGATCCGAGTTGCTTGCGCGGACGCGGATGCGGCAATCGGCATCGCAGAGAGACGTTGGCGCGGGAGAAGTCGACGCGGGAGAAGTTGAATCGAGCAGCGCGCGCCATGCCGCCGCCTGGCCCGAGCCGCCGAGCTTGTTGCGCGCCACGTATGCCTCGACTCGCATCCCGTCGAACAACGCTGGAGCGCCCGGCGCCGTGCGGCTGAAGAAGGGGCGGATGCGGCCGAGCACGAGGCTGAGCGCGGCGAAAGTTCCGCACGTCCGGCGTTCGGCCAGGACGATCACGGCAGCGCCGCTGCGCTCAGCCGCGCGCGCCAGCCTGAGCGCCGCGCTCAAGGTGAGCGTTCGCGCATGGCCGCCAATATCGATCACGACCAGGCCGAAACCTCCCGCGCCCAAAACCATCTCGGCCGCCAACAGCACCGGTTTAATCCCCGCCTTCGGCGACGCGTTGGATCGCGTGGGCGCAAATTCAGCGGCCGACGATTCGGCCGAATCGCGCGTATGCACCGTCGCATCGGCGCCGACCCAGAGAATCCGCGAAAGGTCCGCCCCCGCCGCGGCGATACTGCGTGGGTCGAAGGCACCTGCTGAATCGATCCATGCCGCGACTTCGCCGCGCCGGGTGGCGATAGCGGCGAAAGAGGCGGCGAGCGAAGTTCGCCCAAACCCGGGCCGCCCGACGATTTCGCTCATCCGGCCGCGGACAATGCCGCCGTCCAGGATGGCGTCAAGGGTGGCGATGCCGGAGCTTAGGCGACGATCCTTGCGGGTAAACTCGCGCCCGCGAAAAACTCCTGAAAATTCAGCTATTTGCCGATCAGTTAGGGTGTGAAGAGGCGCGGTTGCAGGAACCGGCGCGACGTTTTCGACCAAGGCGACGGGAGAGGCAGCCATGATCGATTTTCGCTTTTTATTCGTATTTGTCAAACGGAAAAACGAATTCGATGGTTTGCCGCGAGCGCTGGACCGAATTGGCCAAGTCGCTCGAAAACACCACCCAGTGGAGCTATGCAAGCGGCGGATGGCCGAGCTAGCGAGCACCCTCGATGCGGCGGCGACCGAGCTGCAGGCGGAGTTCTACACGCTGTCGTAAAAGTTTCGTCCGCAAAACCTTACGCAAAAACCTTACGATCGAGAGCGGGCACTCGCGCTAAGAGTCCATCCGGGCGCAGCGCTCGCTCAGCGGGCCAGCGACGAACCGCAAGAGGGGAAGCGTCGGCTCCTTTTTATTCCTCCAACGCTTCACACATCACGTAAACGAACTTTGGCGGCAATGGTCTGCAACTTGCGACAAATGACTTTCTTAATCTGGAACGTGTCAAACGCGGCAGCGCTATATTTTTTCATCGTGAAAGCATAGAATCAGGACCTGTCACCCACGGAACATATCCTCCAACCTCGCCTGCCGGCTGACGATGGAGTGATCGAGGTTTCTTTTTAAAAACCGGTCGTTTAGGGCAATCGGGCCCAGGTGTATTTGGGCAACCTGCTCGCGGTGCGACGCGAGTGCGTCTGACCGCGGCAGGCAAAGGGAATTACCGATGACCGGATCGTCTGCGCTGCGTGAAAAGATGTATCGTGCGTATCTCGAATTTTTCGAGATCGCCGAGACCAAGCGGCGCTGGAACATGTTCAACGACGTGCCGTGGGAAGCGCTGGATAGTTCCGTCGGCAGTGAGCAGAAGGCGGCCTGCATTGAAGTCTTTTGCGCCGAGGAGCTCTACCTGCCGGACTACAGCGCACGCGGCGTCGAGTTGACCCGCTCGATGTTCGGCGCGGCGTGGTTTCAGGCTTGCTGGAGCTACGAGGAATCCAAGCACGGACTGGTGTTCCGCGAGTACCTGACGCGCTCGGGCCTGCGCTCGGAGGCCGAGATGGCGGCCTTCGAGGAACGCGTCATGTCGAAGGTCTGGCGTCTGCCTTTCCAGACCCGCCGCCAGATGGCTTGCTACGGTGCGCTCCAGGAAGCCGCGACCTTTCTCGCCTACAAGGCGCAGAAAGACAAGGCGGTGAGCGAGGGCGACAAGGTACTCGAGGCGATTTTCTTTTTCTTGAGCCGCGACGAAGCCGCGCACGCGGGCTTCTACCGCGCGGCGGTCGAGCTTGAACTGGACGAGGACCGTGACGGCACGCTGGCCGACCTTGCCTTCGTGATCGCAAATTTCAAAATGCCGGGCGACGGCCTGATTCCTGACTACCAGGAGCGATTGCGCACCACGGGCGCGGGGATCAGCGCGCGCACATTCCTGGAGCGCGGGCTGCTGCCGACGCTGCGCACGCTCGGCACCACTCGCGCGGAACTCAAGGGCGCGATGGCGCGGCTCGGCGCCGCGAGCGCCGAGGCTGCTTCCGCGCTCGCAAAATAACCCCCGCCTCCCGACACCAAGCGGCGCGCCATCCCCCGGCCGCCGCTTTGATTTGCGCCTGGGTCGTCATTCCCCGCGGATACGTATTTCATGCTATCGATGCATCTATGAAGATCACCAGATTCCATGCCACCGATGACGGCGGGTCACGCTTCCAGGAAATCGAACTTCCAGTGAACCAGGAGCGGGTTGACCCGTTCGGCAACATGATGCACCAGTCAAACGCGTTCAACTCGCCCAGCGTCAGGTTCGTCGAGCTTCCGCCTAGCCTGGATCAAACCTGGCATCATGCTCCCGCGCGGCAGATCGTGTTCGTGTTGTATGGAGTGATCGAGGTCGGCACCAGCGACAATGAGAAGCGGCGATGGGGCGCCGGCTCCGCATTCATCCCCGACGATCTCAGCGGCAAGGGCCATCTCACGCGCGTGATCGAAGGTCCCGCGATGCTGGCGTTCATCGAGTTGCCGCCGGGATTCAATTTCGATCGATGGTCGAGCTAGCCGCGCGCTGAATGCTTTCTTAAAAACCTCCGGCCGGCGGCGTGCGCGTTGACGGTCGGCGCACCCGCCTTCATTTCTTGTTTTATTTTTCTTTCGTTTTTCGAATTTCTCGCACACACGTCGCACGTAATCAAACGTTAACCGACGCGGAAAAGTTCCCGCGCGAAATGTGGAACCCGGCGCTCCTGACCTCCGTTATTTGTCGAGGGCGTACTCCCCATGGTGGGGAGTCCTCCCATCAACGGATACCAAGGAGGAGATCCGGACAAATGAATTACCAGAGTTTTTTCTCGAAGCGTTTTTTCACAATGATGGCGGCCGCGGGCGTCATCGCATTGGCGCCGCTTTCGCGCGCCGACGCGCACGGCTATTTGCAAACCAATCTCGTTACGGGTAACACCGCCGCTGTGGCGGACTTTACCGATGCAAGCCTCTTAAACCCCCTGGGGAGTTGCGTTCTTCCCCGGCGGCCCGTTTTGGATCTCGGATAACGGCACGGGCGTTTCCACCCTCTACGAAGGTAACGGAACCAAAGTTGCGCTCACGGTGACCATACCCACTCCTCTCGGTGACACCAACCCTGGAGCACCTGGGCCCTCTGGCATGGTTTGGAACGGCAATCCGATGGCATTTCTGGTTGGGAACAATCCGACGAATACGGCGGCAGCGCTCTTCATCTGGGCCACCGAGGATGGAACGATTGCCGCTTGGCAGGCAGGCCTGAGTCCGGAGACCGAGGCTGTGATCGTCGTCTCTAACACAAACCTCACCGCGGGCCCAGTGTATAAGGGGCTCGCGATAGGCAATAACAGCAGGGGCCTCTCCTTTACGCTACCGATTTCAGGGCCGGCAAGATCGCGGTGTGGAACAGCACGTTTGGTGCCGACGCCGCGCTCAACGTGAAATTTATCGACCACAGTATCCCCAGTACATTCGCGCCGTTCGGAATTCAGAATATCAACGGTCAGCTCTGGGTCACCTATGCCAAACAGGACACCCCGAAGCATGATCCAGTGCCTGGCGCGGGCCGCGGCTTCGTTGATGTGTTCGACACCGACGGCAATCTGATCAGACGTTTTGCACAGCGCGGCGTGCTCAATGCGCCATGGGGCATGGTGCTGACCCCTGACCACTTCGGTGAGTTCACCAATGACATACTGATCGGCAACTTCGGCGATGGAAAGATCAGCGCCTGGGAGCCCAAGACGGCCGACTTCATCGACGTGATGCGGAACGACAAGGGCAAGCCAATAGAGCTCGGCACATTATGGAGCTTGGTCTTCGGCAACGGCCTGGTCTCCAGCCCGCAGACGCTGTACTTCACCACCGGCCTCGTCATGGAGAATGACGGTCTGTTCGGCACGCTGACACCCAATTAATATCTCGCCGGATGCAAAACAGGGGCGCGCGCCGCGACGGCGCGCGCCCCTGTAACTATTTGCGCCGCCGCCGACGGCGCCGGCAGCGTTTACACTTCGCGGCGGAGTTGTTCGTCGATCAGCGCGGCGAGGCTCTCGCGATAGACCGACGGCGCGAGTTCTCCCAACGCGGCCATCGCGATTCGTCCCTGCTCGGCCGCCATCGCGCGCGCCTCGGCGACGACCTTCGGGTCGCGCAGCATCTTGAGCGCGCGCTCGAGCGCGGCGCCCTCCAGCCGCGTGCCGTTGCCGATGATCGCCTTCAATTCCGGATTCGCCGCCACGCCCAGCACCACCGGCAGCGAGGGAATTCCAGCGCGCAAATCCGATCCGACGGGCTTGCCGATCTTTTCCTCGGGGCCGAGGATGTCGAGCAGGTCGTCGATCATCTGGAAGGCCATCCCGACCGCGTTGCCGAGATGCTGCATCGTATCGATGGTCCGCTTGGGCGCGCCCGCGAGGTCGGCCGCGACCTTGCCCCCGGCGGCGAACAGCGAGGCGGTTTTGCGCGCGATCACGGCGAGATAGTCCTTGAGGCTGGTGGCCGCGTTGTGCCGCAGCCGTCCCTCCATCACCTCGCCCTCGGTCAACTGGATGCAGGCCTGCGCCGCCGTGCGCACGAGATTTTCCTCGAAGCGGCCGCACAACTCGAAGGCGCGGCAGAACAGGTAATCGCCGGCCACCAGCGTCGCCGCCGAGCCATAGCGCGCGAGCGCCGACGGCTTGCCACGCCGCAGCATCCCGCCGTCGATGATGTCGTCGTGCAGGAGCGTGGCGGAATGGATCAGTTCGATCGCGATCGCTGCGTCGATCGCGTCGAGCGCGGTGGCGTCGGTGCCGCCGCAGGCGCGATGGACCAGCAGCACGAAGGCCGGACGCAGCCGCTTGCCCGCGCCGTCGACCAGGTAGTGGCAGATTTCCGAAATCAGGGCCTCGTTGGAATCGAGCAGCGCGCCGAGCTTTGTCTCGACGTTGTATAAATCGGCTTCGACCACGTGTGCGGGATTCGCCGCCGCGGCGGCCGGAACGATCGAGGCGGCCGCGCCGCTCATCTTGTTTCGGTCCACGATGCTCACATCCCCCGGGTCATCGGAACAGATCGAGCTCGGCGGGGCGAATCAACACTTTCGCGCTGCCCTCGGAGGGTTCGTAGGAGTAGCCGCGCACCAGCACGGCCGGGATGGCGCCCGCCTTGGGCATCAGCAGGCCCGCGCCCGCGGCGATTTCGTCGGCGATCGCGATGACCGTGTGATGCAGTTCGCGGCCGCTAAGGTCGCTTGAGCCGCGCAGATCGAGCATCGGGTTCATCCCGGCGATTCCCAGGCAGACCTCGGTCAGGCCGTCGCGCCATGGACGCCCAAACGTGTCGGTCACCAGCACCGCGATCTCGACTCCGGTGATTTTGCGAATCTCCTCACGGATGCGCGCGGCGGAGCGGTCGGCATCCTCAGGCAGCAGAATCGCGCGTCCGTCGGCCATGCTGTTGGACTCGTCGATTCCGGCGTTGGCGCAGACCCATCCGGGGCCGGTTTCGACGATCAGCACACCGTTGTCCATGCGCACGATACGGCTGGTCTGTCTCAGCACCAGTTCGACCGCGCGCGGGTCCTTCTGCCAGCGCGCCGCATACGCCATGGCCAGCGCGGAGGGTTCGATGTCGCTGAGCTCGCAGGTGCGTCCCTCGGCCTTCGAGATTACCTTCTGGCACACGACCAGGATATCGCCGCGCGCCGCTTTAAGGCCGCTCGCGGCCATCGCCGAGCAAATCAGCCCGCCCAGGTTGTCGCCCTGGCTGACCAGCGGGATACCCTCGATTGCGGTGAAGGTCACCGATCGCATTGCCCTTTCTCGCGTTGCTCCTTCTCGGACTGACGGTTCACCCTACTACACCTCAAGCGCGCGCAGAACCACGTCCGCCAGATGGGCCGAACGCGTTTCGTCGGCCATGATGGTGTCGGTGACGACCGCGCGCATCCCGAGCTTTTCGACAGCGGCAGCAGCGCGCCGGTCGGCGTGGTCGAGCACGAAGACCGCGCACAAATCGCGGTAAAGCCGCGCCACTCCGAGCGCGGACGCCTGATGCCCCAGCGCGCGCAACATCTTCGCCGCCGGGCCCTTTATCGCTTTGCCGCCGACGATCGGGCTTATCGCGGCGACGCGCGGACGCACGCGGCGCATCGCCTCGCGCATCCCAACAAGGGCGAGAATCGGCCCGATCGAGACGAACGGATTGGACGGTGCGATGATCACCGCCTTCGAGTCGCGAATCGCACCGAGCGCCGCGCCGAGCGGCCGTGCGCGCGCTGCGCCGCGCAGCTCGATTCGCTCGACCGTGCCGCGAAAGCGCCGGCGCACGAAGTACTCCTGAAACGGCATGGCGGCGCGCCCGCGCACTTTCACGAAAGTGCGCACGCGCTCGTCGCTCATCGGCATCACCTGCGCGCGCACGCCGTAGCGCCGCGCGATCTCGGCCGTGATGCGGCTGAGCGGCTCGCCGACGCGCATCCGTTCGGTGCGGAACAGGTGCGTCGCGAGATCGCGATCGCCAAGGTTGAACCAGGCCTGGCCGTAGAAGCGGGCAAGCGCGCCGAGCGTGTTGAAGCTCTCGCCTTCAAGGCCCCATCCGGTCGTCGGATTGGAGGCGCCGGCGAGTGTGTAGACGATCGTGTCGAGGTCGGGCGAGACGTAAAGCCCGTAGAACTCCTCGTCGTCGCCGGTGTTGACGATTACGCGAAGGCGCGGCTGGCCGGTCACGCGCACCAGGCCGCGTAGGAACTTAGCCGCCCCCACTCCCCCCGCAAGCGTGGTGATCGGCCTGATGGACTGGTGAGGGAGACGTGGTGATCGGCCGCGCGCCATTGGGAGCCTTCTTCCCGTAGAGCTTCTTGTAGAGCGTGCTGCGTTCGACCGCAACCCGGCCCATCGCGCGCGCCTTTTCTTCGATTACGTCGACCGGAACGAACTCGCCGGAATCGCCGCCGGCCTGGGCCGTGATACTTTCCTCCATCAGCGTGCCCGAGAAATCGTTGCATCCGGTCTTCAGCGTGAGCGCGGCGAGTTCGACGCCGAGCTTGACCCACGAGGTCTGGAGGTTGTCGATCTGCCCGCGCAGGAACAGGCGCGAAGTTGCATACATCTGAAAGTCGAGCGTTCCCTTGGGTGGCGGCTCGGAGACCAGGCCCTTGCGGAAGAGCACGGTGTTCTCGTGGATGAAGCGCAGCGGCACGAACTCGGTGAAGCCCTGGGTCTGCTTCTGGATGTCGCGCAGGAGATTCAGATGGTTGACGACGTGGCGCGGGCTCTCGACGTGGCCGTACATCACGGTCGAGGTGGTCCGCACGCCGAGCGCGTGCGCGGTGGTGATGATATCGACCCAGGTGGCGACGTCGACCTTCTTGTGGCTCAGGATTTCGCGCACGCTGTCATCCAGGATTTCCGCCGCGGTGCCGGGAATCGATCCCAGCCCGGCCTCGCGCAGCATCGCGATATACTCCGGGTACTCCATCCGCACGCGGCGCGCGCCGAACATGATCTCCATCGGCGAAAATGCGTGGATGTGAATCTCGGGATAGCCGCTTCTGATCGTGCGAAGCAGGTCGCGGTACTTGAAGTCGGGCATCTCGGGATTGATCCCGCCCTGCATGCAAATTTCGGTTGCGCCGCGCGCCACCGCGTCGCCGACCTTGTTGAGGATAGTCTCGTCGGAATGATCGTAGGCGTCGGATTCCCAGCGCTGGCGCTTGAAGCCGCAGAACTGGCATCCGACGAAGCAGATGTTGGTGAAATTGATGTTGCGGTTGACGACGTAGGTGACTTCGTCGCCGACGTCCTCGGCGCGCGCCAGATCGGCGCACTTTATCGCGGCCCGCAGATCGTCGCCCTCGGCGGTGTAGAGCAGCAGTCCTTCTTCGGCCGTCAGTTCCTGGCGTTCGCGGCTGCGTTTGAGGGCCGCGCGGACGGCGGGGCTGGCCTTATCCATCAGCGCGCCGAGCGGCGCCGCTTCGATCTCATCGACATAGTTGCGTAGCTGTTCCAGGTTCACGATGCACCTCCGCCGATCTCCGCGCCGTGCCGATTAAGCGCCGGGTGAAGCTTCGGGTCAACCCAGTAATCATCGACGTATTCGGGATAGATTGCGAGCCGCTCGCGCAAATCGAAACCGGCCCGCGCGCAGCGCTCGGCCAGCCGCTCGATATGCGGCCACGGCGCTTCGGGATTGACGTAGTCCTTGCTGAGCGGCGAAATGCCGCCCCAGTCGTTGATGCCAGCCGCGAGGAACAGCTCGATCTCGTTGGGCGAGAGGTTTGGCGGCGCTTGCACGTTCATCTTCGGCCCCAGCACGATCCGCGCGGTCGCGATCGCCCGCGCCATCTCCATCGCGTCGGGCTCCGGCGCGTCAGCCATCGCGATCTCTGGCTTGGCGCGGAAATTCTGGATGATCACTTCCTGGATATGGCCGTAGCGTTCGTGCAAATCGCGGATCGCGACCAGGCTCTGCGCGCGCTCGGCCGGCGTCTCGCCGATCCCGAGCAGAATTCCGGTGGTGAACGGGACGCGCGCCTCGCCGGCCTCCGCGATCATCCGTAGCCTGACCGCGGGATCCTTGTCTGGGGCCCACTGATGCACCTCACCGCGGCCGCGCAGCCGGGTCGAGACGTTTTCGAGCATCAGCCCCATGCTGACGTTGAGCGGCCGGAGCATCACCATCTCATCGCGGCTCATGATGCCGGCGTTGGTGTGCGGCAGCAAACCTTCGTCCAGCGCGACCTCGCAGGCCCGCGCGACGTAGTCGATCGTGCTTTGCGCGCCCAGGCGCGCCAGCGTCTCGCGGTATTCTTTGAAGGCCAGTTCGGGCTTGTCGCCGAGACACATCAGCGCCTCGCGGCATCCCAGCGCGCGGCCGCGCCGCGACCATTGCGCGATCTCGGCCGGGGTCATCGTCCATGCTCCCGGATCGCCCGGGTCCTTGCGAAACGTGCAATAGGTGCAGCGGTCGCGGCAGAGGTTGGTGACCGGCAGAAAAACCTTGCGCGAGTACGTGACGACGCGCCCCTTGACGCGATCGCGAAGGGTGCCCGCCGCCGCGAGCAGCGCCGGCAGTTCGTCCGCCGGACACTCGATAAGCGCGATTGCGTCGGCTTCGCCAAGGCGCGCGCCATCGCGCGCCCGGTCAAAGATTTCGCGTATTTGCGGGGGTCCGGAGCGCCCCACAATCGATGAGGGCTGCGCGGTCGTCATTGCTGCGCAGTTTATAGCTATTTCCCCAACCCCCGCAAACCGAGGCCGGTTCCACCGCGCACCCTGAACGTCGCCATGTCGAGCGGGCGGCCCATCGAGTCGGCCAGCGCGAGCGTGTGAACGCCGGGCGAGGGCGTCCAGAGCATCACGCCATTCACGGAGCCAAGCGTCTTGTGATCGAGCATCCAGCGCGAGCCGCCGGCGCCGGCGCTCGCGACAAAGGCGACACGCTGGCGGTCAACGGGTATATCGGGGTCAAACGCGATAACAGTGTCCGGCGCGGGCGAGAGAATTCGCGGCGTGTCGTCGAGATGCGCGGCCTGGCGATTCGGCTCGGTCCCCGCGATGAACCATTCCTGGCGCTGCGGCTCGACTGCCTGGGGGAATTCGACCATCCGCGCTGTTACGCCAGCCGGCCTCGCGATCGCGTCGCTGCCGAAGCGCTGGTCGAGATAATTCATCACGTCGAGCCACACTGGCGCAGCGCCGGTGATGCCGGTCACGTCATGCATCGAGGCGCCGGAGAAATTCCCCACCCACACGCCGACCGTGAAGCGGCCGGTGTAGCCGACGCACCAGTTGTCGCGCATATCCTTGCTGGTGCCGGTTTTGACCGCGCTCCAAAAGCGCGTGGCGAGCGTGTTCTCCAGGCCGAAGGTGGGGGCGCGGCTCGCGCGGTCGGCCAGGATGTCGGAGACCAGGAACGCCGTCGCCGGCGAGTAGATTTGCCGTGCGGGCTCCGGCGCGCCGCCGCTTACCAGGCGCATCGCGGAGGAGCGGCCGCCGTTGGCGAGCGTGCGGTAGGCATTGACGAGATCCCACAGCCGCACGTCCGCCGAGCCGAGGGCGAGCGCCGCGCCATAGTAATCGCCCTGCTCGACGATTCCATCGAAGCCCAGCGAGCGCAGATGCCCGGTGAAGGCTTCGACACCCACCATATCGATTGTTCGCACGGCAGGGACGTTGAGCGACGACGCGAGCGCCACGCGTGTCGAGACCAGTCCGCGAAACTCGCGGTCGTAGTCGAGCGGCCGGTAAAGCCCGCGCTGCTCGGGCAATTCGAGCGGCGTGTCTTCGAGTAGCGAAGCAGGAGTGAGCAGGCGGCGCTCGAGCGCGAGCGCGTAGAGAAACGGCTTCAGCGCCGAGCCCGGCTGGCGCATCGCGCGCATGCCGTCGACGTAAGGCGCGCTCGAAAGCGCGCCGGTTCCGCCGACATAGGCCCAGACCTCGCCGGTGGAATTTTCGACCACCATCACCGCGCCGTCGTCGACGTTGCGATCGTGAACCTCGGCCACGTGGCGGCGCAGCGCGTCGAGCGTGAACGCCTGCAGGTCGCGATCGAGCGTGGATTGCGCGGTTAGGCGGCCGTCGCGCAGGAGTTGCTCGGCGATGCGCGGCGCCAGCGTGACGCGAGTGAAGTCGCGCGCGCGAGCGGCGAGCGCACGGTCAACTATACTCGATATCTGTGTACTCGATATCTGTGCACTAGAAATTTGCGCACTCGACATTACGCGCTCGCCCGGCGCATCAGGCGAGCGCGCGCGGCGGCCCATCGCGATACGCAACGCCTCAGCCCTGCGCTCAAGCGCGGACGCGCGCGCATTGGGCGCCTTGATGAGCGCGGCCAGCACCACCGCCTCCGCCGCGTCGATTCCATCCGGCGCCTTGCCGAACATCACTCGCGAGGCCGCGCTCACGCCCTCGATCTCGCCGCGGTAGGTCACCAGGTTGAGGTAGGCTTCGAGTATCTGCGGCTTTGACCATCGCCGCTCCAGCGCGAGGGCCGCGAGCATCTGCCGCAGCTTCTGCGTTGCGGTGCGCTGCCGCGTACCAGCGCGCGCGATTCGCGGATCGAGCATCGCCGCGAGTTGCATCGTGAGCGTGCTTGCGCCGCGCCCTGGCCGGCCTGCGAGCCGGCCAGCTGTGGCCACCGCGATCGCAGTGAAATCGACGCCATGATGCCGGAGGAAGCGATGATCCTCGGAGGCGATGACGGCTTCCTGCAGGGCCGGCGAGATGGCTGCGAGCGGAGTCCACGCCAGCCGCCGCCCGTGCGCGTCGACGCGAAGCTCGTGGATCGGCGCGCCGTGACGGTCGAGCAATTGCGCGTCCGAAGGGCGCCATCGCGCGCGCACCGCGTCGAAGCTCGGCACGACGGGCCAGCACAGCGCTATCGCGGCCAGCAATCCCGCGACCGCGGCGAGCGCGACGATACATGTGCCTCGGCATTTCATTCAAGGCGCGACCTCGAACGGCGTGTTGGGCAGTTCACCCAGCATCTCCGGCTCGTAGAGCGCTTCCACGCGTGTCGTCGGGAGCTGGAACACGCCGGCCTGGTTGAGCCGAATCGTGTACTCGACTTCGAACGTGCCCTTGGGGATGTATTCATAGTAGGCGCGGAAGGCGTCGAACGGCCGCTCGACGAAGTCGGGCCAGTAGTAATTGTTGTTGCCGATATTTTCACCGGCGGTCGCGATCGCCGAATCGCGGCGCAGCCCGGTGCCGAGATGCGAGGCGCCGGCCGGCAGCGGATCGTTCACCACCACCCACGTCATGTCGGTCTGCGCTTCGATCTTGAGATGCACGCGAACGACGTCGCCGCGGCGCCATCCGCCGCGATGGTTCGCGTCCACGGCGCTCAGCGTGCGCGTGATCCGGTAGCCGCTGCTAAACGGCGACTTGAGCGGGATCGCAGCGCGCGCGCGTATCTGGACCCACGGATTTCCGCTGCCGTTGTGATCGACGTGCAGATCGGCTTGCGCTGGCGGCCACGCCAGACTCAGGTTGCCGCCTTTGGGATCGTGGGCCCAATTGAGTTTTTGCGCGGCCGCCGCGAGCGACGCCGTGGTCGTTCCCTTGACCGGCACCGACTCGAAGGCGCGCGCGAATTTCTCGACCGCCAGCGTTCCCCACGCGTTGGCGAGCGTGGTCGTCCACGCGCCCCGCGATTGCAGTCTCACCGCGCCCTGCATCACGCGCGGCACGTCGCCATGCCACAAATTATTGTCAACCAACAGCAGGTCGAGCCGCAGCATATTGCTCTCCGTGTCGGTCATCAGGCACCAGCACTGCCCGCCCGAAAGATGCGCTCCCGTGCTCTGCCAATTGAGCCTCGAGCGCACGATCTGTTCGGCCTCGGCGAGGCGTCGCGCGCGATCGGGAACGTCGTGCATGCGGAGCAGGATGTTCCACCATTCGATAACCGTCGCGTCGGGCCACAAATTGGGCTCGATGATGATGCTGCCGAGCATCGCGGCGTTGGCCTGGCCGGCACTGGAGAGCGCCTCGATCGCCGCGATTTTCCGAAGCGGCAGGTCGGCGCCCGGCACCGCGCCATAGCGCACCACGGTGCCCGCGATGAGGCCGCGCAAACCGCGTTCCATCGCTTCTTCAGACCGCGGCGGAATTGTCAGGCCGGCCTCGTGCGCGATCGAGAAAACGTACGATGTCAGGATGTCGCTGCCGTCGTGCATGATGGGAAAAAACTTCAGCAGGCCGTCGGCGTCGAGGTACTGAGGCAGGTCGGCGGCGATGCTGTTCCAAATCACTGGGTCGCCGAGCGCGACCGCGCGCGACACCCGTTGCTCCAGGCATGTATATGGATAGGCGCGCATCCAATCGCGCACGCCGTCGAGCCCCGCGCTGAGCGACGGGCTGAGCGCGATCTGCACTTCACCCTGGCCGGCGAGCGCGTCGGCGGGCAACGCGACCGGCTCCGCGATCGGCTTTTCCCATCGCATCAGCGTCGCCTGGTAGGTCCTCACCGGGACCACCGGCAGAACGCGCTGCGTTATCTTCAGATGGTCCGACGGTCCGCCGGCGATGGAGGTCGCGTCGACGCGATAGCGCAACTCGCTCGGACCCATCGGCACCGCCACTTTCCAATCGATCGATTTCCCCTCGCCCGGTGCGAGTTCGAGCACCTGCGGCGCGGGTTGAGCCGCAACCCCTTCGATCTTCGCGTTCACGGTCGCGGTGAAAGCCTGCTCGGAGGCATTGCGCACGGTGAACTCCGCGTCGAATGAGTCGCCGGCGCGGATAATCGGCGAGACTCCCGGCAGGATCATGAGATCCTGCGTCGACTGGATCAGCGTGTCGCCGGTGCCGAACATATTGATGCCGCCGCTGGCGATCGCGACGATTCGGAAGCTGGTCAATGAATCGTTGAGCGGGACGTCGATCGACGCGTTGCCGGCCGCATCCAGCGGGACCGTCGCTTTCCACAACAGCAGCGTGTCGAACAACTCGCGCGTGATACGTCGGCCGCCGCCGCCGCCCGGCGGCAGCGCCTTCAGTCCGTAGTGCCGCTTGCCGACGACCTCCATCTGCGCGGTCGACGTGTCCACCTGGTAGGGCCGCCGCCCCATCATCGCGTCGAGCAGCTTCCAGCTATCGTTGTTGGCGAGTTCGAGCAGCCCCTGGTCGACTGCGGCGACAGCCACTTCGCTGCCCTTGGGCGGCGGCGCGCCGGTCGCGGTCCTGACCGCGATCGTGATCTTCGCCTTCTCGCGCACGCGGTAAACGCGATGCTCCGGCGTGACGGTTACGTTCAGCCGGTTGGCGCGCCATCCGACGCGAATCTCCGCGATCCCCAGTCTGAAGGCCGGCTTGGCGAGGTCGAGCATGCCGGTGGGCTCGGGCGATCCGATACGGCCGCGAATCGCCAGCACCGACACGAACACGTTGGGGGCGTAGTCGCGCACGGGAAGCGTGATGACCGGGTTGTGGCCCGAGAGATGAATCACGGAGGCCGCGATGATTCCTTCGCGCTCGACCGCGACCAGCGCGGTGGCTTCGGCGAAGGGCATCCGCACCTGGAAGCGCGCGATGTCACCCGGCTGGTATTGCGGATGCTCGGGCAACAGATCGATCCGATCCTCATCATTGCCCTCGAACCACAAGCGTTCCGCGCCGGGGATAAATACTTCGGTGTACGCCATGCTCGAGTTGCCGGCGTCGTCGCGCACGGAGGCTTGCACCTCAACCGAGCCGGTGATCGAGGTTTTCGCGTCGCAGAGCAGGAGTCCGCGCCGGTCGGTAACGCCGGAGCACAATTCGCCCGCTCGGCGCGTCTCGATCGTGTTGTCGTAGGCGTAAAATCCGCCAACCAGGCGCTTGCGATACGAGAACGTCTTGCGGGTGAAGATTTCGACGGTGACCGGAGCGTCGGCGACCGGCTTGCCGCCCTCCGCGACCACCGCGACGCGAAAACTTACGTGGCCGGGCGAGGAAACCCAGTCGTCGGCGCGAATTCCCGCCAGCCATTTCGCGGGCCAGATCGTGGTCGAGTTGGAAACGGTCTGCGTCTCGCCGTTGGGGTCGCGGTATTCCATCTCCGCGTGCACGTCGGTCGGTGTGGACGAGCGCGCGATATCGGTTATCTCGGTGCGCGCGCCGCCTGCGGCATCGAGCGTCAGGTCTTTGCGCTGATGGACTCCCGGGGACTTCGTGGTCTCGAAGCTCTGGTACCATTGCTCGCTGGTGACGGTTCCTTCCTTGACCTCGCCGTTGGCGAAAGTGAAATCCTCGAAATCGGAAAAGGAAACCGACGCGTTGGGCTGAATCTGGCTGCGCAGCGTGACTGGCAATCCGCTCGCCGCTCCACCAGAAAGGTACTCCGCGCTGAGATCGACCGGGATGCTGGTGACTCCGACCTGGACTTGCGCCGGCATCCGAATCACCGCCTTCATCAGCGGGATGCGGAATTCCTCGACCCGGAAGTCCGCCGTTTGGATCTCGTTGGGGTACGTCTGCGGAGCGACCTTAAGCTGCATCATGACCGAGTACTGGCCCAGCCGCGCACCTTTGGGGATAGGCCAGGTGGTCTCTGCGGTGCCCGCCGCACTCCACTTGAGCGGGAAGTCATAGTGCTGGTCGCCGCCGACGGCGCGGATCGTTACCGTCGCCGGACGCTCGGTCGGCGGGACCATCGCGAAACCTCCGACGGTCTTGTCGCGCAGGAAATGTTTCATGTGGACCGTCTCGCCCGCGCGCAGCAGCGGCCGATCGAGCACGGTATGCGCCGCGAGGTTGCTCGGGCTCCATTCCTGCGGCAGATGGAAGCGCCACGACTCGATTCCATAGCGCCAACTCGAATGGACGAAACTGAAATCGTTGCCGAGCCGCGCCGTCACCAGCAGCCCTGACCCGAGTTCCTGCAACGCCTGGGTCTGGGTGGTGTAGAAGTCATACTTGGTCGGCGTAACGTCGTCGCACTTTACAGGATTGCTCACGGCGTCGATCTTCGGCGCCAGCGCGAGTCCCTGACGATCGGTGGTGCCGGTCCAAAGCCGATGGCCGTGACAATCGGCGATCGCGACCGCCGCTCCGGCGACTGGACGCGCGTCCTCGAGCGTCGTCACCCAGACCAGCGAATTGGCGGCGCCTTGCTTGAAGTGGACCGAGAGATTGGTGACCAGCGCGGCGGTCGGAACGTACATCGGCGCGTTCTTGCCCAGCAGAACGCTGCCCAGGCGCGCGCTCTTGAGTTCCACGATGTAGAGTCCGGGCTTGCCCAGCGGGATGCCGAGGACCTCGAACGCCTTGGCGCCGTTGGGCCTGGGCAACGTGAAGCGATGCGGCGCGCCGTCGCTCTTGTCGTCTGCGAAGACCGAGCGCTGGCGCGAAGCGCTGGCGACTCGTCTGAGCCAAGAGATCACGGTCGGCGCCTCAGGCGTTGAAAGTCCGAAGACCCGGGCGTCGATTCGCCTTAGAAAATCGCTTAGCGGCGCGCCGGTGGGCGACGGCATCCCGCTCGGCTTGAGCTGCGCGCCTCGAAGCAGCGGCTCGAGATTGCGCACGGTGACCGGCAGCATCGGGTCCGCCTCCTCGATAATTCCGAAGCGCGCGGAGAACTTCGCGAGCGGCGGAAACGGGTCGGTCTTCACCGCCAGCGGAAAGCGCGCGGCGTTGGAGAGCGGGCGGCCGATGTCGTCGGTGAGGCCAACCGGAATCTCGATCGTGTATTGCGCGGATTCGTTGAATGGGCCGGAAAAGGTCACGTTGCGGATGTCCGAGAGGTCCGCGCTGTCAGGAAGTTGCGCGGCGCGCCGGACTCCGTCGGGGCCGACAATCGCGATCCGCTTCACGTTCTCCGCCGATATCGGCGCCGAAAACGAAAGCGACATCGGCGTTACCGGGATGCACGCGGCTTGCGCACTCTCGCGCTCGCATCGGAATTGCGCCTCGAACGCGGGGCGCACCTTGAAGTTGATTTCCTGAGTCCTGCGCGGTCGCGATTCCGCTGGTGGTCGCGATCCCTTTGCCCCAGATGAGCTTTACGTCCGCGTTATCGGGAAACTCCTGCCGCGCCTGCAAAATGATCGCCGGGCGATGGTTGATGAAATCGTCGAAGCGCTTGAGCAGCAGGTCGCGGTCGGCACCGCTAACGATACGCACGCCGACGCGCTGAGCCATCCCGTGCACGGCGAACTCAGCGTGGTCCAGCACCGTTTGCTCGACCGGTTCGGCATCGAGGACGAGGATGAAGGCCTGATGCTCGTCGATATCGCTGCTGCCCGTCCACGGCCTGGTTTCGATCACCGCCGGGCCGCCGGTGTCGAAGACGAATGGCGAATGGCTCTCGAGGACGGCGCCCTGGAGCGTTTTGAGGCCGGGGACGAGCGTGAAAGTGCATCGCACGCCGGCCGGCAGGTCATTGTCGAAGTCGTACGACCATTGCCGACTATCTATCCATCGCGCCGTTCCGTGCCATCTCGCCGTTCCGTGCAATCGTGCCATCCCGTGCTCGGGACAATCGATCTGAAAGGGCGATTGATGGACGCGCGGATCGCCCAGCGGAACCATCGGCTGCGAGAAGCGCGCAACGGCCTGGCGCACGTTTTTGATCGTGCCCTGGGGCGAGAAGGTGACCGTCACCGGCGCGGAATCAGCGCGGGCTGCAGAGCCAAAGCACATTAACAGGATCAGAGCGATGCGGGCGGTTGGAACGAGAAGCCGCCGGCTGACCGCGAGAGAGCGATCGGCCTTGGCTGAAGATGATGCTCTGGCTGAAAGTCGGGCTGAAGGCCGCCCGGAAAATCGATTGATCGCAGTCCCTCCCAACCTCGGCTCGTGGTTTGCTTGACCACAGATCGGGCCGAGCCACACCTGCCGCGAGATGATACCGGCGTCCCGCCGCTGGAACAATCTCATAAATCCGCTTGTAGCAAGCGCGACAAAAGGCGCCGTGCGCGTGACGAAGCACTTTTGCGAAACCTGCAAGGCTGCGATACTGCTAGAGTTTGATGCCGATCGGCGAGGTGCATGATGGCTGAGGTCGAAGGCGCGAGTGCGCCCGCTACAAGCGGCGCCACCCGCGTCGAATATGAACTGCAACTTTACTACTGGATGAAGCTTATCCGCGGCTTCGAGGATCGCGTCTCGCGGCTTCATCGGCAGAACAAGATTCTTGGCGGCGTCTACTCGGGGGCCGGCCAGGAGGCGATCGTCACCGGCATCTGCGCGCCCTTGCAGGAGGGCGACCTGGTGGCGCCGCTCCATCGCGACCTCGGAGTCTTCCTGATGCGTGGCGTCGACCCGGGACGCCTGATGGCGCAGTTGATGGGCAAGGAGACCGGGCTCTCGCGCGGCAAAGATTCATTTCTGCATGGCGGCGACCTCGAGCACGCCGTCTTCGGCTCGACTTCGATGCTGGGGTCGTCGCTGCCGGTCGCGGTCGGTGCGGCGCTCAAGTACCACATCAAAAAGGAAAACCATATCGCGGTCGCGTTCTTCGGCGACGGCGCGGCCTCGCGCGGCGACGTACACGAGGCGATGAACTTCGCCGGCGTGCACAAGCTGCCGGTGGTCTTCGTCTGCGAAAACAACCGCTACGCCTACTCCACCCCGCTGGAAAAGCAGATGGCGATCGAGGACGTGGCCTCGCGTGCCGCGGCCTACGGTTTCAAGGGCCATGTCGTCTCGGGCAACGACCTGCTCGCTGTGGTGGAACTGAGCGAGCGCGTGATGAATCGCACGCGCGAAGGCGGCGGCCCCGTGCTCATCGAGTGCAAGACCTACCGCTACCGCGGTCATAGCGAGCACGACCCGGCGCTCTACCGCGACAAGGAAGAGCTGGTGGAATGGGAGAGCCGCGACCCGATCCCGGGCTACGAGTTCTTCCTGGAGAAGAAAGGCCACGACCTCAAGCGCATCCGCGAAGAGGTAGACGAGCGTGTCCGCGCGGTGGTCCAGGGCGCGGTCGATTTCGCCGAACAGAGCCCGATGCCCAAGCCCGAAGAGGCGCTTGAGGACCTCTACGCGCCGTCCGGCTCCTCTTCCACCGCCACCTCCACCACCGGCGGCGGCAACCATCGCGGCTCGTAACCATCGTCACACAGAATACCGATTCTCGAACCTCAACTGCTGGAGCACGATGGAAGTCACCTATCTGAAAGCGATTAACCAGGCGCTGCACGAAGAGATGCGGCGCGACGACAACGTCTTCGTGATGGGCGAGGACGTAGGCGAACTGGGCGGCGCGTTCAAGGTCACCGAGGGGCTGCTCGACGCCTTCGGCGAAGACCGCGTGATCGATACCCCGATCTCGGAGGCGCTGATCGTCGGCGCCGGGATCGGCGCGGCGATCCTGGGGATGCGCCCGGTGCTGGAGATGCAGTTCGGCGACTTCATCTCCTGTGCCTTCGACCAGATCGTCAACACCGCGGCGACGCTGCGCTATCGCCACGGCGGCCAGGCCGCATGCCCGCTGGTGCTACGCGCACCCTCGGGCGCGGGCGTGCATGGCGCGCTCTTCCATTCGCAAAACCCCGAGGCGTGGTTCACCCGCGTCCCCGGACTCAAGGTGGTTGCGCCGGCGACGCCCTACGACGCCAAGGGCCTGCTGAAAAGCGCGGTGCGCGACGACAACCCGGTCATCTACTTCGAGCACAAGCGCCTCTATCGCAGTATCAAGGAGGACCTGCCCGAGGGCGATTTCACCGTGCCGATCGGGCCGGCCGAACTGCGGCTGGAAGGCCGCGACCTTTCGCTCATCACTTATGGCGGCACGATGCATCAGGCGCTCGACGCGGCGCGAATCGTCGAGAAGGAGGACGGGCTGAAGGTCGAGGTGCTCGATCTGCGCACGCTGCTGCCGCTCGACCGCGAGGCGATACTTGCGACCGCGCGCAAGACCGGCAAGGTGCTGATCGCGCACGAGGACCGGCTGACCGGCGGTATCGGTGGCGAGGTCGCGGCGATTATCGCCGAGCATGCTTTCGACTATCTCGACGGGCCGATCCGGCGCGTCGCCGCGCTCGACACGCATGTCGCGTTCAGTCCGCCGCTGGAGGAGTACATCCTTCCCAACACCAACAAGATCGTCGAGGCGATCCGCGAGCTCGCGGCGTACTAGGGCAGAGGGCCGGCATGTCGATCGAAGTAATGATGCCGCAGATGGGCGAGAGCGTGGTCGAGGGGACCGTCACCAAGTGGCTGGTCAAGGAGGGCGACCGCGTCCAGGAGGATCAGCCGCTGTGCGAAATTTCGACCGACAAGGTCGATACGGAAATTCCGTCGCCGGGCACGGGTGTGATCGCGAAGCTGATCGCGGCTGAGGGTGAGACGTTGCCGGTGGGCGCGCCGCTGGCGGTAATCGAAACTTCCGGAGCAGCCGCCGGCGCGGCGGCAGCCGCGCCGGCGGCTGCTCCGGCTTCCGCCGCCGCTGCGGCGGGAGTGCGGACGCAGCCGAAGGCTGCGTCCGCACTCCCGCCCGCGCCGGGCAAGGCGGCTGCCGCGGGTGCGCCGCTCGCGGCACGCCCGCAGCAGCCGCCGACCCTGCGCGCCGTGCGGAGTGAGCCGCGGCCGCAAGCGGCCGCGGCTCACTCCGTAGCCGCTCCGCCGCGGCGCGCGAGCGCGCCGGGCGCGCCCGGCGGCGTCGCCGCCGGCACGCATCGGCGCTACTCGCCGGTGGTGATCCGGATGGCCGAGGAACACGGAATCGACCTGAGCCGCGTGCCTGGCACCGGAATCGGCGGACGCGTCAGCAAGCGCGACGTACTCGCTTATCTCGACGCGCTGCAGGCGGGCCAGGTACAGCCGCCGGCCGCGCCGAACGGTGCGGCGAACGGTTTGAATGGACAGGAGGCGGCACAGGCCGCGGCCGCAGCCGGTCAGCCATCGGCGCAGACGGCCGCGCGCCCGAGCACCGCGCCGATCGGACTGCCTGGCGGAGTGGGCTATCGGCCGCCGGTCTACGAGCCGCGCGAGGGCGACGTAGTCGAGCCGTTTACGCGGCGGCGCAAGCTTATCGCCGAGCACATGGTCTACTCCAAGACCCACTCGCCGCATGTGGGCACGCTGGCCGAGGTCGATCTGACGCGCGTGATGCGCTTACGCGACCAGCACAAGGACGCGTTTACCGCGCAGGAGGGTTTCGCGCTGACCCTGCTGCCGCTGGCGGCTGCCGCGACGGTGCGCGCGCTCAAGGAATTTCCGCGCATGAACGCCTCCGTGGTCGGCGACTCGCTGATCGTGCGCCACCAGATAAACCTCGGCATCGCGATGGACACCGAAGAGGGATTGTTGGTGCCGGTGATCAAGGCGGCCGAGGGGATGTCGGTGGTGGGTCTGGCGCGCGAGATCGAGCGGCTGCGGCGCAAGATCGCGGAGAAGAAGATCACCGCCGACGATCTTGCGGGCGGCAGCTTCACGCTGACCAATCCGGGACGTGAGGGAAATCTGTTCGGCTTCGCGATCATCAATCAGCCGCAGGTCGGGATTCTGCGGATGGGCGAGATCAAAAAGCGGCCGGTGGTGGTTGAGGTTGACGGCGAGGACGCGATCGCGATCCGCACGATGATGTATCTGGCACTATCGTACGACCATCGCGTGATCGACGGCGTGCTCGGCAACCGCTTCTTGTACCGCGCCGCCCGGATTCTCGAGGAAGCCGACTTCGAGTTGTAATCCTCGATGCGCGGCGGAATCGTTGGGGGATCGCTGCCTCATTATTCCTTCTGTTGGTCGCGTTAGCCGCGAGTGCGTACGTGGGCAGCGAGGCCAAAACCGCCTGCCGCGATAACCCCACCCTCGTGGGCAAATGCTTCGCTGTCCACGGGCGCTTGAGCACCAAGAATGGCGGTCCAGCGATGCCTCTATGGGTGGCCGGGACTCATCGGGTGCTCGGTGTGATGGAATGCTGGCGCGACCCGAATCATTGTTCGACTTTGCCGGCCAACTTCGCGTTCACCGCGGACTGTCCGCCGGGAGAACTTCAGACGTATGGCGATTTCGTGGTGTTCCCGTTCACCAGGCCGCATCCGGGCTGAATGCAGTTCGTGTGCATCGACCCGGCCTCGCGGCTGGTGGTTGAGCAGTGGAGCGAGAAATCCCGGACCTTCGAATACGTGACAGGTCCCCAGGACACGATTCTCAAGAGCGATCTGAAACCATTTCCCTGATGGCCCGCGGCGCTCTTTTACCCTCCCACCTACTACGCTGCGCGTGGCGGCCTCTCCCATCCGGAGAGGGCCGTTTGAGGCTGGCCTTGGTAACGTACAAAATGTACAATTCGTACGATGTCTAAAATTAAGACCAATGCTGCGGCCTTGAAGCCTGGCCGCAAGCGTCGCAACATTAAAGACCTGCGCACGATGACCGCCGCTGGCGCGCGTTCGCAGTTCTCCGAAATCGTCAATCGCACCGCGTTTGGCGGCGAGCGCGTCGTGGTGACCCGGCGCGGCAAGCCGCTCGCCGCGCTCGTTCCGATCGACGATCTCGCCCTGCTCGAAGAATTTGAGAATCGCGTGGATGCGCGCGATTTCCGCGTTGCGCTCAAAGCCGCCCGCCGCGAAGCCGCCGTCCCTTGGGACGAGCTGAAGAGGCAGCTCGGCCTGTAGGCGCAAGGCGTGGCCTATCAGGTCGAGTTTTCGGCGTCAGCCGCGCGCGAGTTCCGGAAATTGCCCGCGGCGGTCCGCGCGAGCCTGGCGCCAAGGATCGACGCACTTGCGCGCAATCCCAGGCCCAGTATGACGAAGAAGCTCGTCGGAGAAAGTAATGGTTGGCGGCTGCGAATTGGCGACTACCGCATCCTGTATGAAATTCGCGATTCGAACTATCGAGTCCTGATCGTTACGATCGGCCATCGGCGGGAAGTTTACAGGCGCCGCTGAGAAGTTCCGCTCTCTCTGAACCGCGTTCAAAGCGTGTGGCACTACCCACCGCCTAATCTATAATCGGGATACGCCTATCGGAGGCAGCGATTGTCCGATGAAAGCGATGGCCGTATACACGCCCGCCCCGATCGAAACCGATCCGCTGCGCGCGATCGAGCTTCCCGACCCCGAACCCGGGCCGCGCGAGATTCTCGTTCGTATCAAGACCTGCGGCGTCTGCCGCACCGACCTCCACGTCGCCGAGGGCGACCTGCCGCCGCGCCATCCGCGAATCGTCCCCGGCCACGAGATAGTCGGCGCGGTGGAGCGATGCGGCCCCGGATGCACGCGTTTTACCGCCGCTGGCGCGCGCGTCGGCGTCGCGTGGCTGCGCGAGACCTGCGGCCAATGCGCGTATTGCCGCCGCGGCCGCGAAAATCTCTGCCCCGGCGCGCGGTTCACCGGTTACGATCACGACGGCGGCTATGCCGAGTTCGTGGTCGTGCGCGAGGATTTCGCCTACGCGATCCCCGACGGCCTCGGTGACGAGGCAGCCGCGCCGCTTTTGTGCGCGGGAATAATCGGCTTTCGTGCGATCAAGCGCGCCGAAATCCGGCCCGGCGCGACCGTCGGCCTTTACGGCTTCGGCGGCTCGGCGCATATCGCGATCCAGGTGCTGAAGCATTGGCGATGTCGCGTGTTCGTGATGAGCCGCGGCGGACGCCATCAGGAGCTCGCCGAAGCTCTCGGCGCCGATTGGGTCGGTCCGGCCGACGCGCCACCGCCGCAGAAGCTTGATGGCGCGATTCTGTTTGCTCCGGCCGGCGAGCTGGTGCCGCCGGCGCTGGAGGCGCTCGACCGCGGCGGTATCCTCGCGGTCGCCGGAATCTACCTGAGCGCCGTGCCGACGCTCGACTACGAGCGCCATCTGTTCTACGAACGCGAGTTGCGCAGCGTCACCGCCAACACGCGCGCGGACGGCGAGGAGTTTCTGAAAATCGCCGGCGAAATTCCAGTACGCACGCATACGCTCGGGATGCGCCTTGACGAGGCCAACCGCGCGCTCAACATGCTCAAGCACGACGAGCTCAAGGGGGCCGCCGTCCTCCACGTCGGTTGATTTTTGAGTCCTTGTTGCGAGGGGCTTTGGGCTTTCGGAGCCTTTTTTGATTCGTCAAAACGTGTCCAGATGGGGCTATGCATGCCCAGGTGTGCAATGTACTATTGGGAGCGCCGTCGCGCTTGAGGGCTGACGGCCACACTCCGGTAAAGGGGGAAACTTTTATGGCAAGCGCCAAACGGGATTCAATACTCAGAGCGGGAGTGGCGTCGCTCGCCTTTGCGGCAGTCGCATTGGCGTTCGCGCCGATGGCCGGAGCGCAAGCGATGGGCGAGTACGGCGCCGTGGTCGGTAACTCCGCGAGCATGGCCGCGTCGGCTCCTCACGCAGACCTTCCTGCGCTCCCTGGAACCTCCGCCCAAACCAATTCATCCGGCACGAGCACGACGGAGATAAGAGAGGACGACTCCTCTCCTGAGGACGCAAAGGCCGCCGATACCGACAACAGCCAGTCCGGCGACGAATGGTCAGAGGTCAAAGGCGGCTCGGACGACGGCAACTGAGCCAAGCATTTAGCCGGCCGCGATCGAGTCTCGACCCGTCTTTAGCGTCGCGCGGCCACGATCATCACTGCTGACGCATAACAGATAATCATTCCTGCATAACCCACGCGCGGGGCTCCTCCTGACCTCTCCTTGGACTTGAACAAGGACAAGGAGAAGGGGCCCAGAAACGCTCTCTCGGATAAGGAGATAGTCTCATTCCGAGCGCAGAGAGGAACCCCTGTTGCCTGCATCCCTGTGATCGCTCATGTAAGTTGTGCCAAGCTTTTTAATAAACAGGGAGTTCAATCGAATGCGTGAAGTGAAGTTCGGATTGTTCTCGATTACCGGCGACTATGCGCAAGCCCTACGGACGGCGAAACGCGCCGACACCCAGGGTTTTCATTCGATCCTGCTCAACGATCATTTCTTCTCTCCGTTCCGTCCCGCCCGCGAGCCTCAACTGGAGTGTTTTACGACCTTGAGCGCGATCGCGGCCGTGACGACCAGAATTCGCGTGGGTTCATTGGTCGCGGCAGTGGCGTTTCGCTCCCCGCCACTGCTGGCCAAGATCGCCTCGACGCTGGACCACGTGAGCAACGGCCGGCTGGTTCTCGGCTTGGGCGCCGGTTGGGAGCGCGAGGAATACGACGCCCACAGCTATCCGTATCCCTCCAACGCCGAGCGTCTTGATCAGCTCGCGGACGCGATCAAGCTGCTCAAGGTGATGTGGACTCAGGATGAGCCGACCTATCGCGGGACCTATTTCTCGATTGAGAAGGCCTATAACAATCCACGGCCGCTCCAGAAGCCGCATCCGCCAATCATGCTCGGCGGCTCCGGAAGCAAGCTGCTCAAGATCGCCGCCGCCGAGGCCGATATCGCGAATTTGATCCCGCCCATATTCAACGGCAAGGACTTGATCAACGACCCTGCCGCGGCCGTGAGATTCGACAAGGCCGAGCTCAAGCGGCGGATCGGAATGTTGCACGGCCTTGCGAAGGAGGCCGGCCGCGACCCGAACGCTATCGAGATCAGCGGACTAAGCCTCGCGACCATTTCCAAGGACAAGAGCCGGGCGGATTCCGCCGTGCGGGAACTCGCGAAAAGAATGGGCTTCCCCGATGAGGAAGCGGCGCGGCGCGCTCCCTCGATTCTTGGGGGAACTCCGGACGAGGTGAAGCGCGAAATCCGCTCACGGATCGAAGAGACCGGGATGACCTACTTCGTTGTGCTGCCGGACTCCGAAGAGTCTCACGAACTGTTCGCGAAAGAAGTGATGCCCGAGTTTCTTCACTGAGGTCTCGACGATCGCGAGACGGAACATCGCAGCCTCGCGCCTGGGCAAACGAAAACTCCGCCCGTAGCCGCTAGGCCACGGGCGGAGCGCATGAACTGCTGATTTCGAATGTTGCGGCGCCGCGCCATCCGGCAGAGTTCAGCACACCGAGCGCATCAACCCAAGCGCCGCTGTGACTCACCGGTAACGCAGACCCGTAGTTCAGGTCGCGATGCCAGTGATCATATTCCCTACGGCGTGGTGATCTTGAACGTGAGCACGATGCCGGTGGTGGCGGTGGTCCGCCATTGCTCAGGTTGGTTACTGATGGCGGAGCCGTGAGTGGGCACCAACCCGGGGTTGGTCGAGCCGGTTATGGTCTGTGCGTAAGTCCTCGTAATGCGGGTCGGGCCGGTAGTATCGAAGGCGCCTTTGCCGTTAATCCGGAAATGCCAGACAACGTAAAACTCGTCATTCGGGTTAGCGGTTGTGGATACCGGCAGGCCGGCAACCAAGCCCCCGAATGCGAAGAAGGTACCGACCTGCGTCCTGTCGATGGTGGTCGATGTGCAGTTGGTCGCGCTCGAAACATCGGTGCCGCCCGGGTATATGGGAGCCGCCCCGACAAAGAAAAAGGGCGTTCCCGTGGTGGCGGGGGCGACGGGGGTTGTCGCCTCCGAGGAGGTGCGGACGTCCTTGCTCTGGTCAACGCAGACCACCCAACTCTTGGCCATCGCGGGCATCGCGGTCGCAAACACCATCGCAGCAGCCAGACCGAATTTGATCAAGCTTTTCATAACTGTTCCTCCTCTAACGTGCTATTGAGCGCAGATTCGCAGGTGTAACACCGGAAAGATATCGAAAGTTCCCACAAGAAAGTTCCCACAAGAAAGAGAAAGCAACGACCGAGGCCGCGCGCATCGTCGCTCCTGCCGCTCGCCCAAGGCGTACCTTACCGTCGCGCGATACGTTGCCAGCCGACGCGCTTTAGCCGATTATTTGGTGCGGGCGGAGGGACAGGGCAGGGGAGAGATCCGATGAGCGAGCACCAGGGTCCGGCGCGACAACATCACTCCGAGTCGCGGAGTCACGCCGCAGCACCCCCCGAGCCCCCGAGGCAGGAACAACTGACGCCGGCCGAAAAGTCGCTGATGCGCCGGCTGACCGAGGTCCTGCGCTTTGCCGACTTCATGGCGCTGCTGATGGTGGCGGCGACGGCGTTCAGCGCATACGCGGCGTGGCGCACGGCGCAGGTGACCTCGCACATCTTCGCGCTCGAGGAACGCCCGTTCGTCGGCCTCGAGGGCGTCACCTTCGAGCAGGGTGACACGCCCAATCCGCGGGCCGTGGTCGAATATCGCAACTTCGGCAAAATTCCGGCCAGCGGTGCGATCGTCACTGTGGTCGCGCTTGCGGACGGAAAGCGTATAGCCGATATGCCCAACGAGATCACCTCTGTCTCAGCGGGCGTGCTTTCACCCGGCGTGCCGCACTTCTTCTACACCTATTTTCCCGTGGACACTTACAAATCCGTAGTCACCGGCAAGGCGAGACTGATGCTCCACGTGCGCGCCGAGTACAAAGGCGCCGGCGGCGAGCCGTTCTGTTACACCGAGCGCGTGGTCTTCGACTATCGTTCGGCGGGTTTCAGGCCGGTCGGCGGAACCGACCGTTGCCGTCAATCGGATATTTACTGAGGCGGATATCTACTGAGGCGGATATCTACTGATTCGCATCTGCCGACGATTTGCGCGCCGCGCGGCTATCTGGCAATTTTTCGATTCGGGTAAGCGCGATGCGGTGTCCAATTTGCAAAAGGCTGGCCGACATGACGCCTGCCAACCGCTTCCGGCCGTTTTGCTCCGAGCGATGCCAGATGGTTGACCTCGGGAAGTGGGCGGGCGAGGGCTATCGCGTGCCCGGCGCGGCGGTCGAGGACCGCGAGCACCCCGACGACCTCAAGAAGAAGCTGCTCACAAAAAGAAGCTCCAATTGACCAGTCAGCTCGACGCGCCGCCGGCGCCCCGGATCCATCCAAGCGCGGTGGTCGGCCCCGAGGTCGCGCTTGCGCCGGACGTCGAGGTCGGCCCGTTTTGCCTGCTCGAGGGCGCGATCCGGATCGGCGCGCGCACGCGCCTTATTGGCCACGTCACCATCTTGGGCGAGGTCGAGATGGGCGACGCCAACGTGCTTCATCCCAACGTGGTCATCGGCGACGAGCCGCAGGACCTCGCCTATAGCGGCGGTCCGCGGCGCGTGCGGATCGGCGCGCGCAACGTCTTTCGCGAGGGCGTGACCGTGCATCGCGGCAGCGAGCGCGGCGACATCACGATCATCGGCGACGACAACTTCCTGATGCAGAACGCGCACGTGGCGCACGACTGCCGGGTCGGCAACGGAGCCATCATCGCCGGCGGCGCGCTGCTCGCGGGATGGGTCGAGGTCGGCGACCGGGCGCTGGTCTCGGGCAACTGCGTGGTGCATCAGTACGTGAGGATCGGGCGGCTCGCGATGATGCGCGGGATGAGCCGCACCAGCCGCGATATTCCGCCGTTTTGCATTGCCGACCTGACTCACACGCTGCGCGGGATAAACGCCGTGGGGCTGAGGCGCGCCGGTATCGACGCGCGCGCGATCGCCGCGCTGCGCCGCGCGTTCAAGACGCTGTTCGGCGAGCGGCGCAATCTCAAGCTTGCGATCGAAGAGCTTACGGCCGCGGGCCCGATGACGCCCGAGGTCGCCGAGATAGTCGAGTTCATTCGCGCCGCGCGCCGCGGGGTCGCCTTCGGCCCGCACGCCGCGGGGGACGCGGGCGATCCCGGCGACGAGACGGAATAGGCGTCAGCATCGCAGCGCTACCGGCGCCTATAGCCACAGCGTCGCGAACACCCCGATATGATCCGACCGCCAGAGCCACGTACCGTCGCTCTCGCGATGCGGCCGGTCGCCGAACAGCGCCACTTCCGTCACCTCGGGCGCGTGTCCGTTCGCCGGACGCATCATCAGCGCGGCGATGTGCGGGCGGTGCGCGGCGATAGCTTTGGCGATGAGCTCGCAGCGCCGCTGCAGATGACGGTACATCGGCAGCTCGTAGAAGATGTTGAGTGTTAGTATGGTGCACGCCGTGCGGGGATTGGCCTACGCTCCTTTCGGGTGCGGTCGGATTCGCGCCGGGTCCGAGACCTGGAATCGATGAAATTGGTGGAACTTCCGCCCCGGACACGTATTTTTCGGGGGGAGCGGGCTTGCTTGAAACGGCCCACTTGGCGACAATTGGAGCGATTTCGTTTGGAAGGGAACAACCCGGCTGTAGGGCAACCTCTGTTGTCCGGCGCGGCCAGCGGATATCTTGCGTCATAGCCCGGGGCTGGCGCGACAGTCCCAGGTTCGCGAAAATAGTCCCGGCAGTAGCTTCGGGATATAGTTCAGTACAATATTTCAGCAACAGTTCAGGTTTGGCGGATAAGAGAATTTCGATGCCCTCGAAGTTGCGTTTCGTGGTCGGGGCGGGCCTCATCGTGCTCGCGATCGGCTACCTCATTACGACGGCCGTCCGTAACACGTCCGAGTACTACCTCACGGTCAACGAGGTCGGCGCCCGCCAGTCCCAACTGAGCGGCCAGATGCTGCGCGTGGCCGGACGAGTGAAGGCCGGCACGATCAGCTGGGACCCGGCGACGCTGACGCTCGGCTTCGCGATGGTCTCGCCGCCCAATCCCGATGGCTCGCCGGTCAAACCCGTCGCCGCTGCGGAGCCGGCTGAATTTCGCGTGATCGCGCGCGGCGAGCCCAAACCCGATATGTTCGCGGCCGGGCGCGACGTGATCGTCGAGGGGCGGCTCGCCTCTGACGGCATGATCGAGGCTCGCCAGGTGCTTACCTCCTGTCCATCGAAGTACGTTCCGAAGTACGCTCCCAAGCAACAGGCGAAGTGAAACTGAGATGCCGCTCATAGGTCAGCTCGCGCTCGCCCTTGCTCTGATGGTCGCAGTCTATTCGATCGGCGCCAATCTGCTCGGTATCCGGCGCAACTCGCCCGATCTGCTGCTCAGCGCCCGCCATGCGCTATGGGCGATGTGCGCGATGGTGACGGTGGCGGTCGCCGCGCTATGGACCGGCCTTCTGACCAGTGATTTCTCGCTGGAGTACGTCGCCTCGTACTCCAGCGTTACACTTCCGATCCAATACAAGGTGGCGGCGCTATGGGGCGGACAGCAGGGATCGCTGCTGTTCTGGACCTGGCTGCTTTCGATTTTCACTTCGATCGCTATCTTTCAGAACCGTCGGCGAAACCCCGAGATCACCCCCTGGGCCCTTATCGTGCTGGCCGGGGTCGCGATCTTCTTTCTCGGGATGCTGAATTTCGTCACGCGCCCGTTCGATCTGCTGGCGACCGTGCCGCCCGATGGCTCCGATCTCAACCCGCTGCTGCAGAACTACTGGATGGCGATCCATCCACCGTCACTCTATACCGGCTACGTCAGCGCCGCGGTGCCGTTCGCGTTCGCCTGCGGCGCGCTGGTCACGCGCAAGCTTGACGACGGATGGATTCGCACCACGCGACGCTGGGCGATCTTCTCATGGTTCTTTCTCACGCTGGGCAACCTGTTCGGCGCGCGCTGGGCGTACGAGGTCCTGGGATGGGGCGGCTACTGGGCGTGGGATCCGGTCGAGAACGCGGCCTTCATGCCGTGGCTGGTGATGACGGCCTACCTGCACTCGGTGATGATCCAGGAGCGCAAGGACATGCTGAAGGTATGGAACCTTGCGCTCATCGGGATGGCCTTCATGCTCACGCTGTTCGGCACGTTTCTCACCCGCAGCGGCGTAATTTCCTCGGTCCATTCGTTTACGCAATCGGGGCTTGGGCCATACTTCCTGACTTTCCTAATCGTGGTGGTCGCCGGTTACACGGCGCTGCTGATAAGCCGCGTCAAGGATTTGAGGAGCCCGGCCGAGTTCGAGTCCTACCTCTCGCGTGAGGCAGCGTTTCTGTTCAACAACTTGATGCTGGTCGGAATCGCGTTCGCGGTTTTCTGGGGCACCGTCTTTCCGGTGATCTCGGAGGCGGTGCGCGGGGTCAAAATAACCGTTGGGCCTCCTTTCTTTAACAAAGTTAATGGGCCGCTCGCGCTCGGACTGGTTTTCCTGATGGGCGTGGGGCCGCTGATTGCCTGGCGGCGCACGTCGCCGCAGACGCTGATGCGAACGTTCCTGGCGCCGCTCACGATGGGCGTGGGCGCCGGTGTGGTCGTGTTCGCGATGGGCCTACGGCAATGGTACGTGCTGACGGCGCTTTCGCTGGCGGCGTTCGCGCTCGGCACCGTGGCCGTCGAGTTCCGCCGCGGCGTGAGCGCGCGGCGCCATCTGGTGCATGAAACGCCGGCGCGCGCGCTGGTCAATCTTGTAGCCAAGAACAACCGCCGCTACGGCGGCTATATCATCCACCTGGGAGTGGTCTTCGCCTTCATCGGAATCGTCGCCTCCTCGTTCTTCAGGACCGAGGTCAAACGCAGCGTGCGCGAGGGACAGAGCTTTAGTATCGGCGCTTACGAGATCACTTATCTTGGCCTCAAGGGCGTCGAGACGGCGCATCTCGAAGATTTGCGCGCGCGCCTCGACGTGCGGAGCGCCGGGCGTGAGATCGCCACGATGGAGCCTGCCCGGCTCTTCTACAAACGTCCGCAACAGCCCGCCACGCGCGTCGCAATTCGCTCCACGCCGCTCGCCGACCTCTACGTCGTCCTGGCGGGCGTCGACGATCAGAGCGGGCTTGCCACGTTCGAGGTTTTTCTCACGCCGCTGGTTTTCTGGTTGTGGGCGGGTGGCCTGATGATGGCGATCGGCACGGTGGTCGTGATGTGGCCCAACGTGCGCGAGCGCGCCGCGATGGCCGCGGCGCTTGGCCGCGATGAGGTGCTCGCCGCCGAACCCGTGCCCGGAGGCGATTGAGCGTGTGAAAAAGTGAAAGCCGCATCGAGATTCGCCGCCGATACGGCGTTGGTCAGGGCCTTAGCTCCGCTGGCGCTGACGGCCGTGCTGATCGTGACCCTAATAGTGCCGCTGATGGTGCCGATCCGCACCGCGCGCGCTGCCGCTGCCAACCGGCAGGAGATCGCCGAGGGGCTGACCTGCCAGTGCGGATGCGGCCTGACGGTCGCCAACTGCAATCATCCGAATTGCAGCTTCTCGGTGCCGATGCGCGAGCATATCGACACGATGCTGGCGCACGGGATGGGCCGCGCCGAGATTATCGCCTACTTCCGCAAGCAGTATGGCGAGAAGATTCTCTCCGCGCCGACCACGCAGGGTTTCAACCTACTCGCCTGGACGATGCCGTTCGCGGCGCTGCTAGTGAGCGGCGGGCTGGTGGTCCTGATGATGGGCCGCTGGCGCGGCGGCCCGCCCTCGACAAACGATTCCGGCTCGGGCAACTCCGACAATTCCGGCAAATCAGATAAATCCGATTCGGCGCTCCGCGAGCGTCTGGAACGCGAACTGCGGGAGCGTCTTTAAGCCGTGCTCTATCTCGCCGCGGTGCTGATCGTCGCGAGCGTGGCGCTGTTCGTCGCGGCGCCCCTGGGCGGCGGCCTGCTTGCTACCCGGCGCGCCGGACGCGACGCGGCCGAGGCCGAACGGCTGGAACATGAGCGGGCGCTCGCGATGCAGGGGCTGCGCGAGTTGGAGTTCGATCGCGAGATGGGCAAGCTCTCGGACGCCGACTACGCGGCGCTGCGCGAAGGGCTGATGGCGCGCGCGCTCGGCGCGAGCGCCGCGCTCGAGCGCCGGTACGCGACGGCAGCCCCGCCCGCCAACGCCGGTGCAGCGGGCGCCGCCTCCGGCGCTGGCGCGGCGAAAGCCGCGCCAGCGCCGGAGGCGGCCGCGGCGCGTCCGCGGCTGGTCAAATCCGGATTGACGGCGGCGTCGGCCGCTGCCGCGTCGGCCGCGACCGTGCGCATCCGCTTCTGCCCGCAATGCGGCGTCGAGGTCGCGGCGGGAAACTTCTGCAGCGAATGCGGCGCGCCGCTTTCCTTATCGGCGTGCGCCGCGGCGCGGGCCGAACGATGACGTCCGCGCTTATCGAGGCGCGCGCGCTTGGTAAGAGCTTCGGTTCGACCCCGGTCCTGCGCGACGTGAACTTAAGCGTCGAGGCAGGTCGCGGCGCCGCCGTCGTCGGCGCCAACGGCGCGGGAAAATCGACGCTCATCCGTCTGCTCGCCGGACTCTCGGCGCCGAGTCTCGGCGCCGCGCTGCTCTTCGGCGAGCCGGCGCGCGCGCTCAGGCCCGCGCTGCGCCGCCGCGTCGGCCTGCTGAGCCATCAGAGCATGCTCTATCCCAACCTGACCGCACGCGAGAACCTGGAGTTCTACGCGACGCTCTATGGCGTCGAGGACGCTCGCGCGGAGGCTATCGAATGGCTGGAGCGCGTCGCGCTCAGCGCCGCCGCCGAGGCGCGGGTGCGCGGGTTTTCGCGCGGGATGGAGCAGCGGCTCGCGCTCGCACGTTCGATGCTTGCGCGGCCCGACGTGCTGATGCTCGACGAGCCGTTCGCGGCGCTCGACGCCGAAGGCACCGCGCTCGCCGCGGCGCTGGTGGTCGAAGCGATGGGCCGTGGATGCGCCGTGCTGGCGAGCGCGCATTCGGCGGGCGCGTTCGAGGAAATGGGCTTCGCAGTCCTTATGCTGAGCCGCGGCAGGCTCGTGGGCGCGCCCTCCGCGAGGCAGAGCGCGGTGCGCCAGCCGCTCGCGCGGCAAGTTTCGTGACGCTCGTGAAGTTCACGAGACTCTTGAGGTTTGCATGAACTCGTTCGTCGCGGTCTTGCGCAAGGACCTGATGCTCGAAGTGCGCGGCGGGCAGAGCACGGTCGCGCTTGGCGCGCTCTCGCTGCTGGTGCTGGTGGTGCTGGTGTTCGCCTTCAACCCCGGCGGCGGCGAGCAGGGCGCCGAGGCCGCAGCCGGCGCGCTGTGGGTCGCGCTGGTGTTTTCGGGGATGCTGGGGGCGACGCGCGCGGTCAGCGCCGAGAACGAAAACGGCTGTATCCGGGCGCTGCTGATAAGCCCGCTCGATCGCGCCGCGCTCTATGCGGCGAAGCTCGCCGCGGCGTTCATCTTCATGGCCGTGGCGGAGGCCGCCTCGATCATCCTGATGGTGCTGTTCTTCAATCTCGAGTTCGACGCGCGCGTGATGCGCCTGGTGCCCGCGGTGCTGCTCGGTGCGCTCGGCTTTGCCGCGCTGGCGACGCTGCTCGCCGGAATTTCCTCGCGCCTGCGCGGCGGCGACCTGGTGCTGCCGCTTCTGGCGGTGCCGATGTTCGTGCCGGCGCTTATCGCCGGGGTCAAGGCGAGCGCGTCGGCGCTTGGCGGCGCGCCGTTCGGCGAGCTTGCAGTGTGGCTCAAGGTGCTGGTCGCCTTCGACGTGATGTTCGTCGCCGCCGGCTACCTGCTGTTCGAATATGTCGCGGCAGAGGAGTAAATGAACGGCCGCGCAGTAAGGCTCGGACTCGGCCTGCTCACCTTGGCGCTGATGCTCGCGGCGCTCTACATGGTCTTCGTCTACGTGCCGACCGAGGCCGACCAGGGAATCGTGCAGCGCATCTTTTACTTCCACGTGCCTTGCGCGTGGGTCGCCTTCGCTTCCTTCGCGCTGGTGGCGGTAGCCGGGATTTTTTACCTGTGGCTCGGCCAGCAGGTATGGGACGACCTTGGCTACGCCGCGGCCGAGACCGGGATGGTCTTCTGCACGCTGGTGCTGGTGACGGGCTCGATTTGGGCCAAGCCGATTTGGGGCGCATGGTGGACTTGGGACTCGCGCCTGACGACCACGCTAATCCTGTGGCTGCTGTATGGCGGCTATCTGATGCTGCGCGCGATGGCGGGCGATTCGGAGCAGGGCGCGCGCTTCGGCGCGGTGGTGGGAATCGTCGCCGCGATCGACGTGCCGATCGTGATCGTGTCGGTGCGGCTGTGGCGCACGATCCATCCCGCGGTGCTGGTCACCCGCCAGGGCGGCCACGGGCTCGAAGACCCGCGTATGGTTGCGACGCTGCTGGTCGCGCTCGCCGCGTTTACCGCGCTCTTCATCTGGATTCTGTGCCTGCGTTTCGTCACGCTGCGGATGCATACGCGCCTGGGCGCGCTCGCGCGCTCGCTGGCGCTGGCCGAGGCCGCGGCGCAGGATTAGAGGTCGCTGCGTGCAAAATCAATGGACAACCTGAGTTATCTGTTCGCCGCCTACGCGATAATCTTCGCGGTGATTTTCGGCTATGTGCTTTTCATCTGGCGCCGCCAGGTGGCGTTGGAGGCCGAGTTGCGCGCGATGGAAGCGCGGATGCGGACGCTTACTGAAACCGCGGGCGCCGCGAAACCGGCCGAATTCCGCGTGGGTGCCTGAATTCTCATCGGCGGCTTGCGATAGCGAACGATCGTGCGCATCTTTACCTGATGCGCCATATTGTGCGGGACATCATTCGTGACGTTGTTCGTGGCGTTGTATGACGTTGGTTCGATGACGTTGTTCCAGTGTGGAGTGATCGCCGCCTAGATGGAATTCCGCGACTACTACAAAACCCTGGGCGTCGAGCGCGGCGCTTCGGCGGCCGAAATCAAATCGGCCTACCGCAAACTCGCCCGCAAGCATCATCCCGACGTCAATCCTAACAACAAAGAGGCCGAGACCCGCTTCAAGCAGATCAACGAGGCCTACCAGGTCCTCAGTGATCCGGCCAAGCGCAAGAAGTACGACGAACTCGGAGCGGATTGGGAGCGTGGCACCACTGAAGAGGAGATGATGCGCCGCTACGGCTGGAGCGGGCCTCCGCCCGGCGGCGGCGCTGGTTATGGCCCAGGTGATGGTGGCGGTGGGGGCGGCTTCAGCGACTTCTTCGAGAACTTCTTCGGCGGCCTGGGCGGCGGATTTTCCGGCCGCGGCGCTGCCGGCCGCGCTCCGCGTGGCTTTGCCGGCTACAACTTCACCGAAGAGCCGCCGCGCGGACGCGATATCGAGGCCGAGGTCGAGGTCCCGCTGCGCGACGCGATGCGCGGCGCCAAAATGCGTATTACCCTGAACGCCGAAGACGGCTGCACCAACTGCGGTGGCACCGGTGTGGTCGCGCGCGAAGAGCGCCGCGGCAAAACGCGCGTGGTCCGTGCCGCCCAGCCCTGCCCGGTGTGTCACGGCCGCGGCACGATCCCGACTCAGCGCTCGCTGGAGGTGACGATTCCGCCGGGCGTGGTCGACGGCACCCGGATGCGGCTTAGAGGGCAGGGCGGTAAGGGTGCGCGCCCGGAACTCAACGGCGACCTCTTCCTTACCGTGCGCCTGCGGACTGATGGCGTTTTCAGCGTCAGCGGGCGCGACCTGCGATGCGAACTGCCGGTATGGGACTACGAGGCGGCGCTGGGCGCGGAGATAACCGTGCCGACGCTCGACGGGCGGGTCTCGTTGAAAATTCCGCCCGGCAGCCAGACCGGGCGGCTGATGCGCTTGCGCGGGCGTGGACTGCCCGGACGCGGCAAGGAGGCGGCGGGCGACCTCCTCTACGAACTCAAGGTGCTGGCTCCGATCGATATGACCGACGAAGAGCGCAAGCTGATGCAGGAGTTCGCCGAGCGGCGTCGCGCGCGCGCAGTGCCCGATCCGCGAGCCGACTTGATCCGGGAGTAGTCCATGAAGCGGCGATCCAGCACTGTGCAGCGACGCGGATCCGGCCGGCGCCGGGCTTCCGGTGCGCCGGCCCTGGTAAGCCGCGACGCGTTCTGCGTGCTGAGCGGGGTGAGCGAGCGCGAGCTTGCGATGTGGGAGCAGGAAGCGCTGGTCGCTCCCGCCCGCGTGGTCATGCTCGACGGGCGCCGCGAGCCGCTCTACGCATCCGAGACGCTGCGCCGCGCGAGACTCATCCGCACGCTCGCCGAGGATCTCGAAGTGAACCTCCCGGGCATCGATATAATACTTAACTTGCTCGACCAGATGCATCGCTGAGCGCCTTGGCCCTCGTTGCGCGGCATGCCGCCAGGCACAGTAGGTTTGCGGCGTCGGGCGTGCCGTCGTACTCTTTACGCTCGGCTTCGGGCCGGCCTCCGATGCCGGAATGCGCCATGAATTCGGCGGCAAAATCAGACCTGGTGGGCAAGACTGCTCGGGCGCTCGAACGCGCGGGACTCGGCCGCGGGTTGTCTTCCGCAAATCGAAGCAAGGCTTTTGCAAATCAAAGCAACTCATCTGAAAAATCGACCGCTGAATCGATTTTGCTCGCGCTCTCGGGCGGTCCCGACTCGGTCGCGTTGCTTTATGTGCTCCGCGAGCTTGCGCCGCGTTTCGGTTATCGCCTCACGGCCGCCCATCTGAACCATCGCCTGCGCGGCGCGGAGTCCGACCGCGACGAGGCCTTCGTGCGCGATCTCTGTTCGACCCTCGGCGTCGAGCTGGTGGTCGAGCAATCGAGCGGCCTCGACCCCGCCGCGTCCAATCTCGAAGAGCGGTCGCGCGAGCTCCGCTACGCGTTCCTCGCGGCCGCGGCGGCGCAGCTTGGCGCGTCGCGTATCGCGACCGCTCATCATGCGGACGACCAAGCCGAGACCGTGATGCTCAGGCTGCTGCGCGGCGCGGGTGCGGCCGGGCTTGGCGCGATGCCCGAGACGATGACGCTTGCGCCAACTGGTGTCACGATTCTGCGGCCGATGCTGCGGGTGGGGCGGCGCGAAATCCTGCGCTACCTGGATTCGATCGGCGCGCGGTTCGTGAGCGACAACAGCAACGCGCATCAGGGTTTTTTGCGCAACCGCGTGCGGATCAATTTGCTGCCGGAGCTTGAGCGCGACTATGCGCCGGGATTGCGCCGCCGGCTCGCCGCGCTTGCCACAGAGATGCGCGAGCTCGATGACTACGTCGCGCGCGCGGCGCGAACCGAACTTGACTCGCGTCTTCGCGAAGCCGTGTCGGGCGGCCCGTTGGATCTTTTGGACCTGAATGGCTTCGCCGGATTGCATCCGGCGCTCGCCGCCGCGCTCCTGCGAGAGTTTCTTGCCGCGCGAATCGGGAGCCTCCGCCGTCTCACGCGCCGCCATATCGACGACGTGCGACGGCTGTGTCTCGGCGAATCTCCCAGCGCCGCGCTCGACCTGCCCGGCGGATGGCGCGCCGAGCGGCGCTACGCCGCGCTTGCAATCGAGCAGCATCCCGAGGCTGACGACGAGCGGCGCCTCGCGGCCGCCGCTGACGGGTTCGCCGTCCCACTCATGCGCGAGGGCGTGACGAAGGTGCCGCAGGCGCGTTTCGTCTTTCATTCGAGCGTGATGCCGGCCGACGCCGCGCCGATGCCGCTTGGCCTCAACGAAGCCTGCTTCGACGCAGATCTAACCGCCGCGGGGCTGGTCGTGCGCAACTTTGCACCCGGCGATCGGGTCTCTCCGCTCGGCATGGAGGGCTCGCGCAAGCTCCACGACATTTTTGTTGATCGCAAACTGGCGCGGCCGCGCCGCCGAACCTTCCCGGTGGTTACATTGAAAGGGCAGGTCGTATGGCTTCCCGGAATGGTGCGCGCGCGGGTCGCACTCGTTACCGAGGAAACCGTTCAGGTCCTGCGTTTACAGGCGTTTGAGTACGCGGCGCGCGTATAAAGTAGCGCCTGCGGTTCAACTAATGATGCGTTGCTTGCAAATGAAGCCGCATGGTAACCTTTAACCAAGAATGAACCAGTTCTCCCGCAGTATCGCGCTCTGGCTCGCACTCGGACTGATGTTCCTGCTGCTGTTCAACATGTTCAGCCGCCAGCAGGTTAAGGAACCCGAGGAAATTTTTTCAGACTTCCTGAATCAGGTCGATAAGGGCCAGGTTTCCAAGGTCACCATCCAGGGCAGCACTATCCACGTCGTGGTCAATGGCGAGCATTACAAGACCTACGCGCCCGCCGACCCTGACCTGGTCAAGACGTTGCGCGCCAAGAACATCCAGATCGAAGCCAAACCGTCCGAGGGCGACCCCTGGTGGATGGTCCTGCTGGTGCAGTGGTTCCCGATGCTGCTGCTGGTGGGCGTGTGGATTTTCTTCATGCGCCAGATGCAGATCGGCGGCGGCAAGGCCATGTCTTTCGGCAAGAGCCGCGCCAAGCTGCTGACCGAGAATACGCATAAAGTCACATTTGCCGACGTCGCAGGTATCGATGAGGCCAAGGACGAGCTCGAGGAGATAATCCAGTTCCTCAAGGACCCCAAGCGCTTCACGCGCCTGGGCGGGCGGATTCCCAAGGGCGTGCTGCTGGTGGGCCCGCCGGGCACCGGTAAGACGCTGCTCGCCCGCGCGATCGCCGGCGAGGCGGGAGTGCCGTTCTTCTCGATCTCGGGCTCGGATTTCGTCGAGATGTTCGTTGGCGTGGGCGCCTCGCGAGTGCGCGACCTGTTCGTGCAGGGCAAGAAGCACGCCCCCTGTATCATTTTCATCGATGAAATCGATGCCGTCGGACGCCATCGCGGCGCCGGACTTGGCGGCGGCCACGACGAGCGCGAGCAGACGCTCAACCAGCTGCTGGTCGAGATGGACGGGTTCGAGGCCAACGAAGGCGTGATCCTGGTCGCCGCGACCAACCGGCCGGACGTGCTCGACCCCGCGCTGCTACGGCCGGGCCGCTTCGACCGCCGTGTCGTGGTGCCGCGGCCCGACTTCAGGGGCCGCGAAGGGATCCTGAAGGTCCATACGCGCAAGGTGCCGCTCTCCGATGACGTCGACATCGGCAAGGTCGCCCGCTCGACCCCTGGCTTCGCCGGCGCCGACCTGGAGAACCTGGTCAACGAGGCGGCTCTGCTGGCGGCACGGCGCAATAAGGAAAAGGTGGAGATGACCGACTTCGAGCTCGCCAAGGACAAGGTCCTGATGGGAGCCGAGCGGCGCTCGATGGTGATGTCGCTGCACGAGCGCCGCAACACCGCCTACCACGAGTCGGGCCATGCGCTGGTGGCGATGCTGCAGCCGGGCGCCGACCCGGTGCATAAGGTGACTATCATCCCGCGCGGGATGGCGTTGGGTGTGACGCAGCAACTCCCGCTTGACGATCGCTATACATATTCGCGCGACTACCTGATGACCCAGCTCGCGACGATGTTCGGCGGCAGGGTCGCGGAGGAGCTGGTCTTCAGCCAGACGACCACAGGCGCCGGCGACGATATCGAGAAAGCGACCGAACTCGCGCGCAAAATGGTCTGTCAGTGGGGCATGAGCGAGGAACTGGGACCGATGACCTTCGGGCGGCGCGAGGAACAGGTGTTCCTCGGCCGCGACATCGCGCATCACAGGGACTACTCCGAGCACACCGCGATCGAGATCGACCGCGAGGTGCGCCGCATGGTCGACGCGGCCTTCCAGCGGGCGCGCAAGCTCCTGAGCGACAACCTGCCGCTGTTGCATGCGGTCTCCGATCGCTTGCTCGAGAAGGAAGTGCTCGACGGCAATGAAGTTGCCGAGATGGTGAAGGCCTACCAGGAAGGGCGTCCTTTCCCAGCCAGCACGCCTGCGCCTACGGGCGGACCCACCAAGCCGGGTCAGGTCCTGGCGCCGGAAAAGCCCAAGCCGGCGGGCGAGGAAGCTCCGGCGATGCCTGGGCTGCCACCCAAGCCCGTTCTCGCGTAAGTCGTTCCCTCTTTCGCCCTGTCCTTTGCCTGGCCCGTCCTCCCGGCCTATTCAAGGGCAAGCGTCGTTTGTCGGCGCTTGGGCCTCGATTTACCGGTTTCGCACCCCCCGTCCCGTCGAAGCCGCCGTGCGTGTATCCTCAATAAAGAATAGCGGCGCGTCGTCTAATAGATGCACATCAACTAAACGAGAACTCAGCTCGCGGAGAATTCAGGCTTGGAAGTCACCCTACATCGCCGTCGGCACTCGCTTCGTCTTGGCGACGGACGGGTTGTCCGGTTTCCGGCTGTGATGGGCGTGCTCAACGTCACGCCCGATTCGTTCTCCGACGGCGGGCGCTACTTCGATCCGCGTCGCGCGGCCGATCACGCGCTGGAGATGGAAGCCGCCGGCGCCGCGATTATCGATATCGGTGGCGAATCGACCCGTCCGCGCGGAGCACGCGAAGTCCCGGCCGAGATCGAGATCGGGCGCGTCGCGCCAGTGCTGAAACGGCTCGGTGGCCGGCTTCGCGTGCCGATCTCTATCGACACGCGCAAGGCGGCCGTCGCCCGTATCGCGCTGGAGGCGGGCGCGGCGATCGTAAACGACGTGAGCGCGCTCAACGCCGATCCCGCGATGGCGCCGCTGGTCGCGGCGCGCAAGTGCGCGGTGGTCCTGATGCACATGCGCGGCGGACCGGCCGATCACATGAAGTTCGCGCACTATCGCGACGTGGTCAGCGAGGTCGAGACCTTTCTCGCGGCGCGCGCGCGCGACGCGATCCGCGCGGGCGTATCGCCCTCGCGTATCATCCTCGATCCCGGCCTGGGGTTCGCCAAGCAGGCGCGTCACAGCCTCGCCCTGCTGGGCGCCTTGCCGCGGCTCTGTGCGCTGGGATATCCCATACTGGTAGGCGCGTCGCGCAAGGCTTTCGTACGCGCAACGGCCGGAGCCGATCCGGCCGCGATCGAGTCCGCGACGGCGGCGGTGAGCGCGATCGCGATTGCCGCGGGCGTCGCGATCGTGCGTGTGCATGACGTGGCCTCGGCGGTGGCGGCAGTGAAGATGGCGGCGGCGATCAAATCTTCCAAGGGCGGCGGCTAGCCCAAACCGCGATGGAGCAATACTTCGGCCTGATCCCCAAGCTGCGATGGCAGGATGTGCTCGACATCCTGATCGTCGCCTACGTGATCTACCGGATCGCGCTGCTCATCCGCGGCACGCGCACGATGCAGATGGTGGTGGGCCTGCTGGTCGTGGCCAGCGCTTTCGTTGGCTCGCAACTGCTGGGCCTCTTTACGCTTAACTGGCTGCTTAACAATTTCCTCGGCTCGCTGTTTTTGATCCTGGTGGTGATTTTCCAGTCTGACATCCGCCGCGCGCTGACCCGGGTCGGCACGCCGACTTTCCTAGCAGGGCACGTAACGGTGGCCAGCGTGGCGCAGGAGCTGGTCAATACGGTCGCGTGGCTCTCCGCACGCCGGATCGGCGCGCTGATCGTGCTCGAGCAGGAAGTCGGCTTGAACGACTACGTCGAGACCGGCCGCATCCTCGACGCGCGGCTCTCGCCCGAGCTGCTGGAGACAATTTTCATGCGTGGCTCTCCGCTGCATGACGGCGCGGTGATCGTAAAGGGCGAGACCGTGCTGGCGGGGGCCTGCTTGCTGCCGCTGTCGACCAATCCCAACGTGAATCTCGCCCTCGGCACGCGCCATCGCGCGGCCATCGGAATTACCGAGGACAGCGACGCCGCGGTGATTGTGGTCTCGGAACAGGACGGGACTATCTCGCTCGCCCGCAATGGCGAATTGCGTCGCGGACTGACTCCCGAGGACTTGCTCGGCATCCTGGTCACGATGGTCTAGCAGGGGGGGGACGCGGCACGATGGAGCGCAAGGCGATCTCGACCCATTTCAGGAACGCGTTGACCCGGCTCGTGCTGGGCGCGAATCTGCCGCGGCAGGTAAGTCCTCCATTGGGGCCGCTGCTTGTCCAACGCGTTCGGCGCAACCTCGGCCTGCGCGCCATCGCTCTCCTGCTCGCCATCGGACTGTGGTTTTTCGTCAACGCCGGGCAGCGCGGGGTACTGGCCCCGATGCGCGTGCCGATAAGCTACCGGCAGTTGCCGGCCGGGCTGGTGATCGTCAATCAACGCCCCGAATTCGTGCAGATCGAGGTCCGGGGGCCGCGCACGCTGCTCTCGCTGCTCGATCCAGATCGCATGCTGCTGCGTCTGGACTTAAGCGGCGTCACGCTGGGACAGGCGGTATTTAAAATCGGTCCCGAGATGTTCAACGTTCCGCGCCAGACCGACGTCACCCGTATCTCGCCCAGCCAGATCGTGCTCGACATCGACCGTATCGCCGATCGCCAGATTCCGATTCATGTGAACGTCCAGGGCCAGCCCGCTGCCGGCTATCGCGTCGCGTCGGCGAAGGCAAATCCGCCCACTGCGACCGTGCGCGGCCCCAGCCGCTTCGTCTTTCACGCCGATAGCGTCCAGACCTCGCCCGTCGAGGTGAACGGCGCCAAAGCCGACGTCGCGCAGCCGGTGAGCCTGGCACCGCCCAGCGACCGTGTGACGATCACAGGGCCGCAAGCGGCCGAGGCGATGGTTTCGATAGACGAAATCATTGCCGACCGCGAATTTCGCGGCCTCGCGGTCGAGGTCCGCGACACCGACTACAAGGTCAAGACCGAGCCGCAACACATCGCGGTCACCGTGCGCGGACCGGTCAACCAGCTTTCCGGCCTCAACCTGCATGGCTCGGTCTACGTGACGGCGGAAGATGTGGAGCCGGGCTTGCGCGATCTCCCGGTGCAGATCGAGCTGCCCGACGGAATACAACTGGTGCGCGCAACCCCGGACAATGTCAGGGTCCGAATCTACCGGCAAAAGCGCGCTGGGAGCGGATGAAACGTAATCATGGCTAACAGGCTCTTCGGCACCGACGGCGTGCGCGGCGTCGCCAATGCCGAACCGATCACTTCGGAAACCGCGCTCAAGCTGGGGCGGGCGCTGGCCCACGTGCTCAAAGCCCAACCCGCGCGCCATCATCGCATCCTGATCGGCAAGGACACGCGCCTTTCCGGCTACATGCTGGAGACCGCGATGGCCTCGGGAATCTGTTCGATGGGCGCCGACGTATGGCTGGTCGGGCCGCTGCCCACGCCCGGGATCGCGTTTCTCGCTCGTAGCATGCGCGCTGACGCGGGAGTGGTAATTTCAGCCTCGCATAATCCTTTCCAGGACAACGGCATCAAGTTCTTCTCCCGCGAAGGATTCAAGCTCGACGACGAAACCGAGCGCCGGATCGAGGACCTGGTTTTCGACGACGGTGCGCTCGCCCATCTGCGCGCGAGCGCCGGCGAAATCGGCAAGGCCGCGCGTATCGACGACGCCATCGGCCGCTACCTGGTGTTTCTCAAGGGCTGCGTGCCGCGCGCGGTGACCTTCGACGGGCTCAAGCTGGTGGTCGATTGCGCCAACGGCGCGGCCTACAAGGTCGCCCCCGACGCGCTGACCGAGCTGGGCGCCGACGTGGTCGGGCTGGGTGTCGATCCCGACGGCAAGAACATCAATCTCGGTTGCGGCGCGCTCCATCCGGAGAAGCTCTGCGAGGCGGTGCTGCGCGAGGGCGCGCAGGCCGGTATCGCGCTCGACGGCGACGGCGACCGCGCGCTGCTGGTGGACGAGCGCGGCGAAGTCTTCGACGGCGACGACGTGATGGCGGCGATGGGGCTCAGGATGGCGGCCGCCGGACGGCTCGCCGGCGGCGCGGTGGTCGCGACCGTGATGAGCAATCTCGGACTCGAGCTGGCGCTGCGCTCCAAGGGGGCGCGGCTGGTGCGCACCGAGGTCGGCGATCCGGCCGTAGCGCGCGAGATGCGCACGGGCGGCTACAACCTGGGCGGAGAGCAGTCGGGCCACGTCATCTTCATGGATCATTCGACCACCGGCGACGGTATTATCACGGCGCTGATGATGCTCACGTTGATGGTCGAGACCGGGCGGTCGCTGAGCGAGTTGCGCGCGATGCATCGCGTGCCGCAGGTGATGGAGAACGTGCGGGTGGCCGTGCGCGTGCCGCTCGCCGAGATGCCCGACGTACAGCGGCTGATCGCCTCCGCCGAGAAGCGCTTGGGCGCCAACGGCCGCCTGTTGGTGCGCTACTCGGGGACCGAGATGCTGGCGCGCGTGATGATCGAGGGCGAAGACCCGGCCGAGATCGGCGCGCTCGCGCGCGAGATCGGCGCCGCGATCGGCCAGCTGCGGGCCGCGCGAAGAACCTGAGGATGCCCCGGCTCGGCGTCAACATAGATCATGTCGCCACGCTGCGCGAGGCGCGGCGCGTCGACTATCCAGATCCGGTCGAGGCGGCGCTCGCCGCCGAGCGCGCCGGCGCCGGCGCGATCACCTTCCATCTCCGCGAAGACCGCCGACATATTCAGGACCGCGATCTCCTGCGCCTGCGCCAGGAGGTCCACGTCCGTCTCAACCAGGAGCTCGCCCCGATAGACGAGATGATCGAGCTGGCGCTGAAAATCCGCCCGCACGAGGTTTGCCTGGTGCCAGAACGGCGCCAGGAGGTCACCACCGAGGGCGGCCTGGACGCGGCTGGCCTTAGCGCGCGCCTTGCGCCGATGATCGCGCAGCTCAAGCAGGCGGGGATCGGGGTGTCGCTGTTTATCGATCCGGAGCCGCATCAGATCGAGGCCGCGGCCGCGCTGGGCGCGGACTTCGTCGAAATTCATACCGGCGCTTACGCCAATCTGGCCGACAAGGATCTCGCGGAGCGCTATCTCACCGGCGTCGATTCGCCGCGCGCGCTCAAGGCCGCCAAAATCAAACCCGGCGAGGCTACGACGGCGGAGTTGCGCAAAATCCGCGACGCGGTCAGGGCCGCGCGCGCCCACGGACTCAAACCCAACGCCGGCCACGGACTCAACTACGGCAATGTCGCTCCGATCGCCGCGCTCGCGGGAATTCAGTGGCTGCATATCGGCCATGCGATCGTCGCGCGGGCGATTTCCGTCGGAATGAGCCGCGCGGTGAGCGAGATGCTCGCGCTGGCCGACACTGAACACGCCGGAGTGTCGCGCGCCCGAAACGGCGCCGTCCGTGCGGCGCGACGCTGAAGGATGGGGCGCGCGTGAAACTGCTGAGCGCGGCCGAGAGCCGCGAACTTGATCGCCTGAGCCAGGAAAAGTATGGCATCGCGTCGTACGCGCTGATGACGCGCGCGGGCGAGGCGGTCGCCGCGGCCGTGATGCATCGATGGCGTCATGCGGTGCATCACGGCGTGCTGGTCGTAGCGGGCAAGGGCAACAACGGCGGCGACGGGATGGTCGCCGCGCGCGCGCTGATGGCCGAGCAGGTGCCGGTGCGCGCGATCCTGCTCGCCAGCGCGTCGGCGCTCAAGGGCGACGCGGCCCGCGCATATTCAGAGTTCGTCAAGGGCGGCGGCGTGGTGGTTGAAGCCGCCGGCGAGGCCGAACTCGACGCGGCGATGGGAGGGCGCGCCGGCGTAATCGTCGACGCGATCTTCGGCACCGGGCTCAACGCCGAGGTGAAGGGACTCGCGCGCCGCGCGATCGAGGCGATAAATCACGCCGGCGCTCTGGTCCTCGCGGTAGATATCGCTTCGGGCATCAACTCGGACAGTGGCGCGGTGATGGGCGCGGCGGTGCGCGCCGCGCTGACCGTCACCTTCGGTTTTGCGAAGTTCGGCCACGTCTCCTACCCGGGCGCGGAGTTGTGCGGCGAGCTCGAGATCGCGGAGATCGGATTCGCGCCTGCGGCGATCGGCGAAATCGCGCCGCGCGGCAAGTTTTTCGACACGGCCGAGGCGCGGCCGTATCTGCGCTCGCGTCCACGCAACTCGCACAAGGGAAATTACGGCCACGTGATGGTGATCGCGGGCAGCCGCGGCAAGTCGGGTGCCGCGATCCTGGCTTCGCGCGGCGCGCTCCGGATGGGCGCGGGCCTCGTGACCGCCGCCATTCCAGAAGCGATCGGCGCGATCGTCGCCGCGGGGCAGGCGGAGTTGATGACCGAGCCGGTTGCCGACCGCGACGGCCATTTCGACGGGCAGGACGCACCGCGGGTGCTCGCGCAACTGATCGAAGGCAAGGACGCGCTCGCGGTCGGTCCGGGAATCGGCCAGAGCGACGACACACGCGCGCTGATGGAGTGGCTCATCGCCGAGGGCGTCGCGCCGCGCCGCCCGATGCTGATCGACGCCGACGGCCTCAACGTGGTCGCGCAGATTGGCGCGGGTGCACTCAAGCGCGCCGCGGGTCCAGTGGTCCTGACGCCGCATCCGGGCGAGGCCGCGCGCCTGCTCGGGATGAGCACGGCGGAGGTCAACGCCGACCGTATCGGCGCGGCGCGGCGGCTGAGCGATCTCAGCGGCGCGGCGGTCCTGGTCAAGGGCGCGCGCACCGTTATCGCGGGCACCGGCGGCGAGGTCTACGTCAACGCGAGCGGCAATCCCGGGATGGCGACGCCGGGGATGGGCGACGTGCTATCGGGGATGGTCGGCGCGTTGCTGGCGCAGCGTTTCGCGCCGCTCGACGCGCTCGCGTTCGGCGCGTTCGTGCATGGCCATGCCGCCGACAGATTGGCCGCGCGGATCGGCCCGGTTGGCTACCTCGCTGGCGACCTCGCCAACGAACTGCCGTCTACGCTCGCCGCGCTTGGCGCTTGAACGAAATCGCCCATCGGCGCACGCTTATAAGTATGACGCTGGTGATCGAAAGCCACTCGGCGCACGAGACCAAAAGCTGGGGCCGGCGTCTGGCCTCCGTGCTCGAAGGTGGAGAATTGCTCGGGCTGATGGGCGATCTCGGGGCAGGCAAGACCGTCTTCATCAAGGGGCTCGCGAGCGGGCTCAATCTCCGCGAGGAAGATATCCTGAGCCCCACCTTCACAATGATCCAGGAGCATCGCGGGCGCATGGCGCTCTACCATATCGACCTCTATCGCCTCGAGGAGGCCGGGCTCGACGACCTGGGGCTACGCGAGTACCTGTTCACGAGCGGCGTCGCGGCGGTGGAATGGTTCGAGCGGTTGCGCGAGGCCGAAGAACTGGAAGTGCTCTCGGTGCGAATCAGCTACGTCAGTCCGAGCGCTCGCCGGATCGAGTTCGTCGCGGCCTCTGATCGCTATGCGCAATTGCTCGAGCGCCTGCGCTCACGCTTCGCGTGAGCTTACCCCCTAAGCACCACCCAACCAACCCTCTGGTTCAGGCCGTCCATTGCCGCCATAATACCCGATTACGCCGCGAACTATCCCGCGGCGGCGATGACGTGGCCCTAGTCGTGCACAAATATGGCGGAACCTCGGTCGGCTCGATTGACCGGATCAGGGCGGTGGCGGATCGCGTCGCGCGCGTGCGCGCCGGCGGCGACAAGGTCGTGGTCGTAGTCTCCGCGATGGCCGGTGAGACGAATCGGTTGTTCAAACTCGCCGCGCAACTCAGCGACTCGCCCCATCCGCGCGAGACCGACGTGCTGGTGGCGACCGGCGAGCAGGTCTCGGCGGCGCTCCTCGCGATTCGGCTCCAGGCGCTCGGCTATCCCACGGTGTCGTTTCTCGCCCATCAACTTAAGCTCGCGACCGACTCGCAGCATGGCAACGCCAAGATCCGCTCGGTCGAGGCGGTGCGTCTGACCGCGGCGCTCGCCGACGGAAATATCGCGGTGGTCGCAGGCTACCAGGGCGTCGACGCCAAGGGCGATATCACCACGCTCGGTCGCGGCGCCTCGGACCTCACGGCAGTCGCGCTCGCGGCGGCGCTCAAGGCCGATGTGTGTGAGATTTACACCGACGTCGAGGGCGTCTTCACCGCCGACCCCAACATCTGCCCGCGCGCGCGCAAGCTCGGACGCGTCTCGTACGACGAGATGATGGAGATGGCGGGGCTGGGGGCGAGAGTGCTGCAGTTGCGCTCGGTCGAGCTAGCGCGGCGCTACAGCGTGCCGCTGGTGGTGCGGTCCAGCTTCAGCGAGGCCGAGGGCACCTGGGTTGGGCAGGAGGACAAATCGATGGAAGACGTGATGGTCTCAGGCGTGACGCTCGATCAGAATCAGAGCAAGATTACGATCGCGGGTGTGGCTGATCGGCCGGGCCTCGCGGCACGAATTTTCGGCCCCATCGCGGAGGCCGGGATGGTCGTCGACATGATCATCCAGAACGCCAGCGCCGACGGCCATACCGACGTCACCTTTACCGTGGGACGCGACGATCTGCGCGGCGCGCTGGAACTCTGCCGGCTGATGGCCTCGGAAATCGGCGCCGCCGGCGTGCGCCACGAGGACCAGGTGGCCAAGGTATCGATCGTGGGATTGGGGATGCGCACGCATGCCGGGGTTGCGGCGCGGATGTTCCGGGTGCTCGCCAACGAGAGCATCAATATCGAGATGATTGCGACCTCGGAGATTAAGATTTCGGTCGTGGTCAACGCCAAGTATGGAGAGCTTGCGATGCGGGCGCTGCACGACGCATTCTTGGGCGAGGGTTCCAACGCGACACCGGCGGAGTCGGTCTAAGCAAATGGCTGTGGCGAAAAAAATACAGATATACGACACCACGTTGCGCGACGGGTGCCAGTCGGAAGACGTCTCGCTCACCGTCGAGGACAAGCTCGAGATTGCCGAGCGCCTCGACGATCTCGGGATCGACTATATTGAGGGCGGATGGCCAGGCTCCAACGATCGCGACGCCGCGTTCTTCCGCGAGGTCAAGAAGATTCGCCTGCGCCACGCCAAGATCGCGGCCTTCGGCTCGACCCGGCGCGCCAACGCGCGCGCCTCGGCCGATCGCAACCTGGCGTTGTTGTTGCGTGCCGAGACTCCGGTCGCGACCGTGGTCGGCAAGACCTGGGATATGCACGTGCGCGAGGCGCTGCGTATCTCTAACCAGGCGAACCTCGACATCCTGCACGACACGATCACGTACTTGAAGCGCCACGTCGACGAAGTCATCTTCGACGCCGAACATTTCTTCGACGGTATTGCGGCCAACTCCGAGTTCGCGCTGGCCTGCCTGCGTGCCGTCGATTCGGCCGGGGTTGATCTTATTGCGCTCTGCGACACCAACGGCGGCCGCCTGCCGCATGAAATCGAGGCCGGCGTGCAAGCCGCGATCGAGGCGGTGCGATGCCCGATCGGAATCCATCCGCACAACGACTGCGAGGTTGCGGTCGCCAACGCGATCTCCGGCGTGCGGAGCGGCGCCGTGCAGGTCCAGGGCACGATCAACGGACTCGGCGAGCGCTGCGGCAACGCCAACCTGGTCTCGATCATCCCCGACCTTCAACTCAAGCTCGGCTATCAGTGCGTGCCGGCGAGCAAGCTCAAGACACTGCGCGAGGTCTCGATGCTGGTCTATGAGCTGGCGAACATCACGCCGCATACGCGCCAGGCCTATGTCGGGCACAGCGCCTTCACGCACAAGGCCGGGCTGCACGTCTCCGGCATCCAGCGCAGCGTGCACACGTATGAGCATATCGACCCGGCGACGGTCGGCAACGACCGTCACGTGGTGCTCTCGGAGCTCTCCGGGCGCGCCAACATCCTCTACAAGAGCAAGGAGTTTGGCCTCAACATCGAGCCGAGCAACGAGAAGATCGGCGTGCTGCTCGACGAGCTCAAGCGCTTGGAGTCGCTGGGCTACACTTTCGACGGCGCCGACGCCTCGTTCGAGCTGCTGATGCTGCGCACGCTTGGTTTCGCTCGCGACCACTTCCGCTTCGTCAGCTTCCGCGTGTTCGACGACAAGTGGCACGAGGATCACACGCCATTCAGCGAAGCGGTGGTGGTGATCGAGGGACCCGACGGCGTGCGCACGCGCAACTCGGCCACCGGCAACGGGCCGGTCAACGCGCTCGACTCGGCATTGCGCGGCGCGCTGGTGCCGTATTACCCGGCGCTCGAAGCGATGCAGCTTGCCGACTACAAGGTCCGCGTGCTCGACAATGGCGCGGGCACCGCGGCGCGCGTGCGCGTGCTGATCGAATCGACCGACGGCCGGCGGCGCTGGGGCACGGTCGGCCTTTCCAGCAACGTGGTCGAGGCGAGCTGGCAGGCGCTGGTCGACTCGGTCGAGTACAAGTTGCATAAGGACGCGGCCCGGCCGCGTAACGTCAAGCATCCGCCGGGAAATGGAACGCGGCCGCGCGAGCGCGCTCCGCTGCGCAACGGCGCGGCGGCGAGGCCGTAGTCAAGTGGCGCTCCCGAGTACAACAGGCAACGGCGCAGAGGCGCAGGCGCCGATCGGTGTCATCAGCCGGATGCGCGAGGACATCCAGGCGGTCTTCGACCGCGACCCTGCCGCGCGTACGATGCTCGAGGTGGTGCTCGCCTATCCCGGGCTGCACGCAATCTGGATGTATCGCGCGGCGCACTGGCTGTGGGAGCATCGGCTCTGCCTCCTCGGCCGGCTCCTGAGCGAGCTTGCGCGATGGATCACCGGCATCGAGATCCATCCCGGCGCGACCATCGGGCGGCGGCTATTCATCGACCACGGGATGGGCGTGGTGATCGGCGAGACCACGGAAATCGGCGACGACGTCCTTATCTATCAGGGCGTGACGCTCGGCGGCACCAGCGCCAAGAAAGAGAAACGCCATCCGACGATCGAGGATCACGTGATGATCAGCGCCGGCGCCGCGGTGATTGGCCCGGTGCGGATCGGCCGCGGCAGCCGTATCGGTGCGGGAGCGGTGGTGGTCTCGTCGGCGCCGCCATACTCGACCATCGTCGGCATCCCCGGCAAGGTGATCGAGGGCGAGAGCACGCGCCAGGATGTCGCCGGGCTCGACCACGTGCATCTGCCCGACCCGGTGGCGCGCGCGATGCAGAGCCTGGTCGACAAGCTCAACCGGATCGGCGTGCGAATCGAGGAACTGGAAGAGCGCCAGGATTGCCTCGAAGACAAAATCAATCCGAATGTTCCGCCGAATGGTCCGCCGAACGTTCTGCCGAACGTTCCCGAGAACATCCCCGACGCGTCGGCCGCCGCCGGCGAGCCCGCGTCTCCCAAGAACCGCTGACCAAGAGCTCCTGATCGGGATCTGCTGATCAAGACTTGCTGAGCTGAACGCGCGCCGCGCAGCCCGCCGCGTCACTTTTTGAGGCTGAGCGAAGTCTCGGTGATTTGGCCGTCCGTAGTGATGCGTCCGATATTTGTCGATCCCCCGGTCACCCATCGCTCGGTGAACGACAGCGTGCCGTCGCGCCGCGCGATGAGACCGGTGATGCCGGCGCCGCCCGGAATCGGAAACACTGTCGCAGCGCCGCTGGTTGTGACGCGCACGATCGCGCCAGCGGTGGAGTTCGGTGTCGCACCGGGGCGATTAACGGCGATCCACAGGTTGCCGTCGGGACCCGAGACAATCGCTTCGTACTTGCCGCTCACCGGCAGAGTGAATTCGGTGACCTGGCCCTTGGGCGTCATACGCGCGACGCGGTCGCTGAAATTTTGCGTGAACCAGATTTTGCCATCGGAGCCGGCCGCGATTTGCGCCGGCAACGTGCCTTTGCGCGGCAGATGATATTCGAACACTTTGCCGTCGAGCGCGGCCCGCCCGATGCGTCCCACCGGAGATTCGGTGAACCACAGGCTATGCTCCGGGCCGCTCGCGATAGTTGCGGGGCCGGTCCCGGGTTCGGGCAGCGGAAAGATGGTGACGGCGCCCGCCGTAGTGATTTGTCCGATCGCCACCGCTGCATCGGAGTTTGCGCCCACCCATGCCGTGAACCACAGATTACCGTCGGGCCCCGCGGTCAGCCCTTCAGGCACCCAGGTGTCGGGCAGTTCATAGAACGTGCTCTTTCCGTCGGGCGTCATCTTGATGATATTGCCGGCGACCGAGGAGCCGATCGTCGTGATCCCGACCATCCAGAGATTGCCGTCGGGCCCGTAAATGATGTCTGCGCCGAAGCTGACCGGCGGCAGCTTGAACTGGCTCAGTGATCCGTCGCGGTCAAGGCGTCCGACCTTGGGAATTCCCAGGATCGTGAACCACAGGTTTCCCTGCGTGTCCTCGGCGAGCGACGAGGGTTGGATCACCAATCCTGCTGGCAGCGCCGGCGGCGGAGGCGGCGGTGGCGGCGGGGGAGGATTTTCGACCACGCATCCCACGGCCAGCGCGGCCGCCAGACAAGCCGCGATCATGATCGCCGTCCGCGACGGCCGATTCCTGGGAGCGCGTTTCATTTGGGGATCGTGGCCGCTCAGAGCTTGTGACCGAAGTTGGCGCCCATCAAGTACTCGTTCTCGCCGCGGATCGGCCGCCCCTCGCGCAGGCGCTCGAAACCAAACGGGCGCAGGTCGACGGTTGTGGCGCGCCCGGTGAGGATCAGTTCCGCCATCGCGGCACCCACCGCCGGCGCGGTCTTGAAGCCGGTGCCGCTGAAGCCCGCGGCGACGTGGAGCCCCCCGATGTCGGGTACCGGTCCCATCACCGCGCGCGAGTCTGGGCTCACGTCGTAGATTCCAGCGTGGCCGCGCGAGTATCCCGCACCAGCCATCGCGGGCACGCGATGCGCCAGGCGCTCGGCGACCTCGGTGACGAAGTCGGCGTCGTTGTCTTCGCGAAAGCTGTCCGGGTCGGGTTCGTATTCCGCCTTGACGTCGCCGAGGCCGATCAGAGTCTCTGCGTCACCCTGGGGGCGAAAGTAGCTGCCTGAAATCGTGTCGATACATCCGCAATGCTTGAGCGGAGCGGGCCGTTTGAAGAAAGCGATCTGCGCGCGCTCGGCGCGGATTCCGATCGGCGCGCCAAGCGGCTTCAGCAGCCGATCCGTCCATGGACCGGCCACCACGCATACCGCGTCGGCCTCGTGCCGCTTGCCGGCCGCGTCGACCACGCCGCGCACGCGACCGCCCGCCGCGTCGATCGAGCCGATCGGCACTCCCAGCTTGAACCTTGCGCCGTGACGTGCGGCCGCCTCCGCCATCGAGCGCGTGGCCGCGACCGGGTCGGCATAGCCGCTCTGTGGCTCGTAGGCGGCGAGCGCGACGTCGTCAACATTGATAGCGGGTTCGAGGCTCCGCAACTCTGCGGGCTCGACCACGCTGGTATCGACACCAACCGCGCGCAGCATCGCGATATTGGCGCGCAGCTTCTCTGCGTTGGGCGGGCCGACCACGATCGTGAATCCGGTCCTCACGAAGCCGCAGCCGCGCCGCTCGGCGTCGCGCCCAACCATCTCTTCCCAGTGGGCGAAGTAGCGCAGGCTCTTCCACGCCAGTTCGGCTTCCGGCGCAAAGGTGTAATGCATCCGCAGCAGCGCGCCCGAACGCGCCGACATCCCGGCGCACACTTCGTGCTCTTTGTCGAAGACGGTGACGCGCGCCCCGGTGCGGGCGAGATGGAACGCGAGGCTGCATCCCACCATCCCGGCGCCGATCACGATTACATCAGGCATGGCCATTGATATTTTGCGTTGCGACGACTTTTGTCGGCCGATCCGCTAGGCTAAGTTATTCGTTCGCCTTGGGCCTATCAAACCCGTATGCGCATTTATCTTGACCATAACGCCGGCGCGCCATTGCGGCCCGAGGTGCGCGCCGCTATCGCCCGCTTCAGCGAAGCGGACGAGGCAGCAAATCCCGCCGCGGTCCATCGAAGCGGCCAGCGCGCCCGCCGTGCGCTGGAGCAGGCCCGCGAGCAGGTCGCGCGACTCATCGGAGCCGCCGCGCGCGAGGTTGTTTTCACCAGCGGCGGCACCGAGTCGAACAACCTTGCGATTCGCGGCGTAGCCGACACTCATCCGGCGCGGCGCAGGATCGTCACTTCAGCGATCGAGCATTCCTCGATTCTCGCGCCGCTCGAATATCTCGCCGGCCGCGGCTTCGACGTTATCCGCATCGCTCCGGCCCGCGACGGACGAATCGCACCGGCGGCAGTGGCCGCGGCGCTCGACGCCGATACGACGCTGGTGACTTTAGGGCTCGTCAACGCGGAAGTTGGCACGATCCAGGACGTGGCGGCGATGGCCGAGCCGATTACGCGCGCCGGAGCGCTGTTTCATATCGACGCGGCGCAGGCCGCCGGCCGTATACCGCTTCGCGTCCGCGATTTGCGATGCGATCTGTTGACGATCAGCGGCCACAAGCTGGGCGCGCCGACGGGAATCGGCGCGCTCTATGTGCGCGCCGGCGTGGCACTCGCGCCCACGATGCTTGGCGGGCCGCAGGAAGCCGGAATGCGCGCCGGGACGCCGAATCTGCTCGGCGCGATTGCCTTTGGCGTGGCGGCTGAGGCCGCGACGGCGCATCTGGATGAAGAGTCCGCGCGCGTTGCGATGCTGGCGGAACGGCTGCTCGAGCGTCTTGGCGCGTCGATTCCGGATCTTCGCCTTAATGGTCCAACGAGCGGCAGAATCGCCAATACTCTGAACCTGACCTTTCCCGGCGTGCTCGGCGAAAGCATGTTGATCGCGCTCGACCTCGAGGGCGTGGAAGTTTCGATGGGATCCGCGTGCGCGGCCGGCGCGGTCGAGCCCTCGCACGTGCTGCTCGCGATGGGTCTAAGCCGCGACGAAGCGCGCAGCTCGCTGCGCCTCAGCCTCGGATGGAACACGACCGCGGCGCAGATCGAGCGCGCGGCGGAAATCATCGCTCGCGTATGGCGGCGGGTCCGCGCAGCCGAGCCGCTGACGACGGCCGTATCGGCCAGAACGGCCACAGTGGCGGAGGTTGTACGATGAGCGCGCGGGTGCTGGTCGCGATGTCGGGCGGAGTGGACAGTTCTGTCGCCGCGGCGATTTTGCGCGAACGCGGCTACGACGTGGTCGGCGTGGCGATGCGTCTGGCGCCGGAAGGGCCGACGCCCGCGGCGTCGCGTCGTCGCGGGACGTGTTGCTCGCACGAGGACTTCGAGGATGCGCGCCGGGTCGCGGAGCGGATGGACTTTCCGTTCTACGTGGTCGATCTGCGCGCTGAGTTCGGCGCCCGCGTGATCGACAATTTCGTCTCCGAATACTTAAGCGGCCGCACGCCCAACCCGTGTGTGATGTGCAACCGCGAGATCAAGTTCGATCGCTTGCGCGAGCGCGCCGCGGCGCTCGGCGCGGACTACGTCGCGACCGGCCACTACGCCCGTATCGAGCGCGACCTGCGCGGCCGTTTCCATCTCTTGCGCGCCGCCGACGCCACCAAGGATCAGTCGTATTTCCTGTTCACACTCGGTCAGGTTGAGCTGAGGAGCACGCTCTTTCCGCTCGGCGCGATGACCAAGGCCGAGGTGCGCGAGCGCGCGCGCCAGCTTGGTCTCGCGAATGCCGACAAGCCCGAGAGCCAGGAGATCTGCTTCGTGCCCGACGGCGATTACGCCCGCTTCGTCGAGCGAGCGTCGGCCCCCGAGCGTCTGCGTCCCGGCCGCATCGTGGATCTAAAGGGACGGACACTGGCGGCCCACGCCGGAGTGCATCGTTTCACCGTCGGGCAACGCCGGGGACTCGGCCTTAGCGCGCCGGCGCCGTTATACGTGCGCGAGATTCGTGCGCAGAGCGGCGAGGTCGTTGTCGGCCCGCGCGAGGGTCTCGCGGCGGTCGGTCTCGTCGCGCGCGACCTCAGCTTCGTCGATCCCGAGAGCGTCGCCAGCGGCGCGATCGCGGTCGAGGCGCGCATCCGCTATCGCCATCCCGCGCTGCCCGCACGGCTCGCGATTGAGTCCGGCGGCCGCGCGCGCGTAACCTTCGCCAGTGGCGGCGGCCCCGCGGTAACGCCCGGGCAGGCGTGTGTGTTCTACCGCGGCGACGAAGTTGTCGGCGGCGGCTTTATCGAGCGGGCTTTGTAAGGATGGATGCGATGCGATTTGCGGTAGCCACGCTCGGATGCAAGGTCAACCAGTACGACTCTGCGATGATCGAGTCGCGCCTGGGCGCGCGTGGGATGGAGCGATGCGAGTTCGACCAGGTCGCCGACGTTTATATCGTTAACACCTGCACGGTGACCGATCGCGCCGACGCCGAGAGTCTCAAGCTCGCGCGGCGCGCGCGGCGGCTCAACCCCCGGGCACGCGTGGTGATGACCGGATGCCTCGCGCAGGCCAATCCTGCTGTGCTCGCCGCGGCGTCCGAGATCGATGCCGTGGTGGGACTAGGCCGCCCCGACGATCTTGAGCGCGCAGCCCTGGGCGAGGCTTTGGGCAGGGTGATGGTTACCAACTTGCGCAAGGAACGCGCGCCGATCGAACTCGGAGCAGTTGCGCTGGAGGGCCGTACGCGCGCGTTTCTCAAGCTGCAGGAAGGGTGCGACCAATTCTGCAGTTTCTGTATCGTGCCGACTTCGCGCGGCACTTCGCGCAGCGTCGAGCCGCGGCGCATCTTCGACGCGCTCGATCGCCTGGCGGCCTCGGGCTTTCGCGAGGTCATTCTGACCGGCGTTCACCTCGGCGGCTACGGACGCGACCTTGATTCGCCGGTCAGTCTCGAGGCGCTGCTAGAGATGGTCGCCGAGCGCTCGCCGATCGACCGGGTCAGGATAAGCTCGCTCGATCCCGAGGAGCTGAGCGACCGAATCCTGGAAATCATGGCCGCCAGCGAAAAGTTCTGCCCGCATCTCCATCTGCCGCTTCAGGCCGGCACCGACGTGACGCTGGTGCGGATGCGCCGACGCTATGACGTCGCACACTTCAGCGACCGCGTCGAACGAATCCTCGAGTTGATGCCTGCGGCGGCTATTGGCACCGATCTTATCGCCGGCTTCCCCGGTGAGACCTCTCGAGACTTCGACGATTACTTTAAGTTCATCGAAAGGCTCCCGCTTGCCTACTTTCACGTCTTCCCGTACTCCGTGAGGGCGGGGACCACCGCCGCGAAGCTGCCGGGCAAGGTGGCGGGGGCCGAGATAAAGCGCCGGGCGGGAATTTTGCGCGCGCTCGGCGAGGACAAGCGACGGCGTTTCATCGAACGGTTTTGCGGATCGAAGCTTAAAGTCCTGCTTGAAGAACGCGGCGCGGACGGTAGGCTGAAGGGTTACAGCCGCAATTACGTCCGCGTGCTGGTGGAGGGTCCCGACACACTTGGGAACGACGAAGTTGAGGTGGTGGCATCGCGTGTCGAGGGCGTGGCCCTCGCTGGGGAAGTTGCTGGGGTCCAAGGCGGCTCCGCAGTCGGCGCAGCCACGCTCTGAAGACGATCGCGCAGACCTGGAGCGGCGGCTCGACTATACTTTCGTGCGTCCCGAGTTGTTGCGGATCGCACTCACCCATCCGAGCGCCGCGGTCGGCGCCGAGCTGCACTACGAACGGCTGGAGTTCCTGGGCGACGCGGTGCTCGATCTCGCGATCGCGGACCTGCTGATGCGCCGCCTTCCCGAAGCGAAGGAAGGGGTGCTCTCCAAGGAGCGCGCCTCGATCGTTAACGGCCGCACGCTCGCGGCCAAGGCGCAGGAAATCGGCGTGGGCCGGGCGCTTCGGTTGGGCAAGGGCGAGGAGAAAAGCGGCGGACGGGAGAAGGTGTCGATTCTTGCCGCGTCGTTCGAGGCCGTGATCGGCGCGATCTATACCGACAGTGGGCTTAGGCCGGCCCAGGAAGTGATCGAAGGATTGTTCGCCGACGACATCGGCGGCCCCAGCACCGAGCGCGACTACAAGACGGAATTGCAGGAAATCGCCTACCGCCGCTTCCGCAGCCAGCCGGTCTACGAATTGGTGTCGTCGCGCGGCCCCGACCACGCCAAGATGTTCACCACGCGCATTCGTATCGCCGGGCGCGATCTTGGAGTGGGCGAGGGCGGCAGCAAGAAGCAAAGCGAGCAGGCCGCGGCGCGCGCCGCCCTGGACCGGATCGAGAACGAGAAGCGTGACCGCCGCTAAGCCTCATCGCGCGGGCTTCGTCGCCTTGGGCGGGCGGACCAATGTCGGCAAGTCGACGCTGCTTAACCGGATGGTCGGCCACAAGGTCGCGATCGTCACGCCGCGTCCGCAGACTACGCGCCGCCGCATCCTCGGCATCCGCTCCGACTCCGACGCGCAGCTGATTTTCGTCGATACTCCGGGGCTGCATCGCCCGCGCAGCGCGCTCGACCACCATATGATCGAAATCGCGCGCCGATGCCTTGGCGAGGGCGAGGTCGTGGTCGGCGTGGTCGAGGCGAGCGCGCCAATAAGCGAAGGCGACCGCGCCTTTCTTGCCGAGTTGCGCGAGATCAAGGCGCCGCGCGTCGTCGCGGTCAACAAGATCGACCGCGTCAAGCGCGCCGATCTGTTCGCCGCGGTCGAACAATGCGGCCGTGAATTGCCTGAGGCCGAGATCGTTCCAGTCAGCGCGCTCAAGGGCGGCAACGTCGACAAACTGGTCGCGGTCATCAAGCGGATGCTGCCCGAGGGGCCGGCCCTGATGCCCGAGGACGAGTACACCGACCAGACCGAGCGGATGATCGCGGCCGAGGTCGTGCGCGAGAAGGTGTTCCTCGCGATGCGCGAGGAGGTTCCGTTTTCGACCGCCGTGGTAGTGGAGAACTTCGCCGAGGAGCCCGATCGCCGCCTGCTCAGGATCGAAGCCGTCATCGTCGTCGCGCGTGAGGCGCATAAGGGGATGCTGATCGGTGCGGGCGGTCGCCAGCTCAAGCAGATCGGCACCACTGCGCGGCTGGAGCTCGAAAAGATGCTCGGCGCGCACGTCTTTCTGCAACTGCTGGTCAAGGTCGAAAAGGACTGGACGCGCAGCCCGCGCAAGATCGCTGAGTTGGGGCTCTGAGATGAAGCCCGCCGCAAACATTGCCAGCCGCGCGGGCGCGCTGGCCGCGCTGCCCGAGGGCGCACCGGTCGTGGTGCTGGTCGGGCGCGCCAACGCCGGCAAATCGACGCTGTTCAACCGCATCGCGCGCGGCCGCCGCGCGATCGTCAGCCCGGTCGCCGGCACCACGCGCGACCTCAACGTCGGACAGGCCCAGCATCGCGGACGCAATTTTTTCGTCGTCGATAGCGGCGGGCTCGAATTGGGCGGACGCGAGCGCCTCGGCGAGCGCGTCGCCGAAGGGGCGTTGCGGGCGGTCGCGCTGGCCGACGTCGTGGTCTTCATGCTCGACGGGCGGGCCGGCCTCGGCCCCGGGGACCGCGAGGCGATCGCGCTGATTCGCGAGACCGGACGCCCGATGGTCGCGGCGATCAACAAGATGGACCGCGCCGGGATGGAAGCGGTGGCCGGCGAGTATCACGCGCTGGGCGTCTCGCCGATGGTGCTCGTGTCGGCGGCCCACGGACGCGGCGTCGAGGAGCTGCTCGATGAGATCGTCGAGCGCCTGCCCGCCGCAGAGGCCGAGCCGTCTTCGCCGCCCGATCTCAGGCTCGCGCTCATCGGCCGTCCCAACGTTGGCAAATCGTCGCTGCTCAACCGGCTCGCCGGCTTCGAGCGCGCGATTGTCGACGACACTCCCGGCACCACGCGCGACCCGGTCGACGTGCGGCTTCGCGCCGCCGACCGCGACGTACTCTTGATCGATACCGCCGGAATTCGCCGGCCCACCAAGGTCGAGGGCGAGCTCGAGCATTTCTCGGTCGGCCGCGCGATCGAGACCATCCGCCGCGCCGAGGTGCTGGCGCTGGTTATCGATTCGACCGAGGGCGTCACCGACCAGGACGCGCGCCTCGCACGGCTGGTCGAGAGCGAAGGCCGCGCGCTGGTGCTGGTCTGCAACAAGTGGGACCTCGCGGCGAAGGAGGGGCGCCGTGTTGCCGCGTTCGTGCGCGACGCGCAGGCGAATGTGCCGTTTCTGGCGTTTGCCGAGACGCTGTTTACCTCGGCGCTCACCGGCGACGGCGTCGACAAGATTATTCCGGCCGCGATGAAGGCGGTCGATTCGTGGCGCGCGACTTTCCAGACCGCGCACCTCAATCGCATTCTGGCCGAGGCCACGGCCGCGATGGACCCGCCGATGGTCGGGCGGCGGCGGCTCAAGCTGATGTACGTCACCCAGGTCGGACATTCGCCTCCGCGTCTGGCGTTTTTCGCCAACGTCGAGCGCGACATCCCGGCGCACTACCTGCGCTTCCTCGCCACGCGCTTCCGCTCGGCGCTGGGGCTCGTCGGCACTCCGCTGCTCTTGGGGTTTCGCCGCACCGGTCGGACCTGGGCCGAGGCGCGCGCCACCGGCGCCGTGCGGCCCAGGGAAGAATCGCCAGAGAAGCTACCAAAGAAGCCATCGAAGAACGCCTCTAAGAAGCCGCCGAAGAAAAGGAAGTAATAAACCGCGCGAGGCGGCGCGACGTGAGCGCTGTGGAAAGGCGCGCGTCGTGCGCATTTCGCCGCCTGCGGCGGCTTCGGTATAGTTAATCGCAAGGTCGGATTTCGTGATCCTGATTTTGGATTTCGGCAGCCAGTACACGCAGCTTATCGCTCGCCGCGTGCGCGAGGCCAAGGTCTATTGCGAGATTCATCCGTACAATCTCGCGATCGAAAAGATCCGCGCGATGCGCCCGCGGGGAATTATCCTCTCTGGCGGCCCCGCGAGCCTCTACGAGACCGACGCGCCGGACATCGCGCCGGAAGTGCTACGCGTCGGATGCCCGGTGCTCGGAATCTGCTACGGGTTGTACGTGATCGCGCAACACCTGGGCGCGCATAGCGCGGGCGCTGGCAAGCGCGAGTACGGTCCGGCCGAGCTGGTGATCGACCAGCGCGATGAATTGTTCGAAGGGCTCGCCGATCGGGAATTCCCCGTGTGGATGAGTCACGGCGATCGCGTCGAGGCGATACCGGCCGCGCTCGAAGCGATCGCGCACAGTGGCAATTCGCCGTATGCCGCGGTTCGCACTCGCGATGGCCTGCTGCGGGGCATCCAGTTCCATCCAGAGGTCGCGCACACGCCGTGCGGCGTGCAGGTGCTCAGCAACTTCGTGCATAAGATTTGCGGCGAGGCCGGCGATTGGACGCCGGCTGCGTTCGTCGAGACCAAGCTCGCGGAGATTCGCACGCGCGTCGGCAGCGACGGGCGCGTGCTGATGGGATTGTCGGGCGGCGTCGATTCCTCGGTCGCCGCCGCGTTGATTCATCGCGCGATCGGCGACCGTCTTAAATGCGTCTTCGTCAACACCGGGCTCCTGCGCGCCGGCGAGCGCGAACGGATGGAGACGGTCTTCGCCGGGCGGCTCGGAATCGCGCTCAGCGTGGTCGACGCATCCGATCTGTTTCTTAAGCGGCTTGACGGCGTGCTCGATCCCGAGCAGAAGCGGCGTATCATCGGCCACACCTTCATCGAAGTATTCGAGAAGGAGGCCGAGAAAATCGGCGGAGCAAAATTCCTCGGCCAGGGCACGCTCTATCCGGACGTGATCGAATCGGTTTCGTTCAAGGGCCCCTCGGCCGTCATCAAGTCGCATCACAACGTCGGCGGATTGCCGGAGCGAATGCGCCTGGAGCTGGTTGAGCCGCTGCGTGAGCTCTTCAAGGACGAGGTGCGCGCGGTCGGCCGCGAGCTGGGTCTGGGCGCCGACGTCGTCGATCGCGAGCCGTTCCCCGGTCCGGGGCTGGCGGTGCGTATCGTGGGCGAAGTGACACGCGAGCGCGTGGAGCTGCTCCGCCGCGCGGACCTGATCGTGATGGAAGAGATCGCGGCGGCCGGCCTCGGCGCGCGGCTGTGGCAGGCCTTCGCGGTGCTGCTGCCGCTCAAGACGGTGGGCGTGATGGGCGACGGGCGCAGCTACGAGAGCGTGATCGCGATCCGCGCGGTCGAGTCCTCCGACGGGATGACCGCCGACTGGGCGCGGATCGATCCGGCGCTGCTCGCGCGGCTCTCCAACCGCATCACCAACGAGGCGCGCGGCGTCAACCGCGTCGTCTACGACATTACCTCCAAGCCGCCCGCGACCATCGAATGGGAGTAGCCACAGCGTGACCGTCCGCACCCGTTACGCGCCGAGCCCAACCGGCGCGCTGCATATCGGCAACGTGCGCTCGGGATTGTTCGCGTACCTGTTCGCGCGCCACAACGGCGGCGAATTCATCCTGCGTATCGACGATACCGACCAGGAGCGTTCCACCGAGGAGTCGCTCGAAGAGATCCTCGAGAGCCTGCGCTGGCTCGGGATGGAGTGGGACAAGGGGCCGCCCGACCGCCATTACTTTCAGTCGAGCCGCTTCGATCGCTATCGCGAGGGCGCGCTCCAGTTGCTGCGCGAGAAAAAAGCCTACCCCTGCTACTGCACCGCCGAGGAGCTGGACGCCAAGCGCAAACAGGCCGAACGCGAGCATCGCAAGCCCGGCTACGACGGCAAGTGCCGCGACCTGCCGTTCCCCGCGGACCTCACGCTGCCCGACAAGCGCGCCGGCCGCAACTACACGATTCGCTTTCGCTCGCCGCGCACGGGCGAGACCGTGGTCGACGATCTCATCAAGGGGCGCGCCGTGTTCGACAACGCGGAGCTCGACGACCTGATAATTTTTCGCTCCGACGGCGTGCCGACCTACAACTTCGCCACCGTGCTCGACGACGCCGACTTCGCCATCACCCACGTCGTGCGCGGCGACGACCATCTGCCCAACACGCCGCGCCAAATGCAAATCTTCTTCGCGCTCGGTCTCACGCCGCCCGCGTATGCGCATCTGCCGATGGTGATGGGGCCGGACGGGCAGAAGCTCTCCAAGCGGCACGGCGCGACGTCGGTCTTTGCCTACCGCGAGGCTGGCTACTTTCCGGAGGCGCTGCTCAACTACCTGGCGCGATTGGGATGGTCGCACGGCGACCAGGAGATCTTTTCCAAACAGGAGCTGATCGGGTATTTCGATTTCGCCGCCTGCGGCAAGTCGGCGGGAATTTTCAACGCCGAGAAACTTTTGTGGCTGAATTTTCACTACATGAAGGAGCGGCCATTGCCGCAACTCGCGCGCGAGGTGCGCCCGTTCATCGAGCGCGCTGGATATACGCAAATCCCCGGCGATGAGGCGTGGCTCGAAAAAATGATCGCGACGCTGCGCGAGCGCGCCAAGACCCTGGTCGAGCTGGTCGACTTCGCCAAGTTCTATTTGAGCGATGAGATTACGATCGATCCCAAGGCCGCTGCGAAGTTCCTCAAGCCGGAGGTCGCCGAGCCGCTAGGGGCGCTCGCGCACGAGATGGAATCGATCGACGGCGACTTCAACGAGGCGAGCATCCAGGCTGCGTTCGAGCGGGTGCTGGAGCGGTTCGGATTGAAGCTCGGACAAGTCGCGCAGCCGGTACGCGTGGCGCTCACGGGCGGCACGGTCAGCCCGGGGATTTACGAGGTGATAGCCGTGCTCGGCAAGGAGCGAACCGTCGCTCGATTGCGCGCCGCGCTGGAACGAGTCCAATCCGCCGCCTGATCGGCGTTTTGCGAATATCTGTCCGCGGGCCCGGCCTTCTCGCATTTCAGGAAAGCGCTCGGCATTAGAAATTCAGCGATTTCTTTACTATTCTCATGGGTACAGGAATTGCTCTGGTACCTGATCAGTCATAGCAGTTCGTCATGAAGACGAACGCAGAAGGCGGAACAATGACGATGAATGAGAAGACGCACATCGAGACGACGGTTGCTCGCGTGGAAGCGCCGCTGAACTATCTCGACATGACGGGCGAAAAGCCGGTCACCTACATGTACAAGACCGAAAACGGCACGCCGCAGCGGACCTACCACAACATCAAGCACACGATGGCGATTCTCAACGGCCGCGCCGTCAACGAGCGGTTGACGCTTGACGGCCAGGGCTTCGCGCTGGTGCATCATCCGACCGCGACCGGCAATTTTTACGACGAGGCCGAAGTCCGCGCGGTCTACTATCCCGAGGTCGAGCGCCTGGTGAAGCAGGCCACGGGCGCCGTGCGGGTGTTGGTGTTCGATCACAACGTGCGCTGCGGCCCGATGGCGAAAGAGGGGCTGAACGGCGCGCGCGAGCCGGTCCGCTTCGCGCATAACGACTACACGCTCAAGTCCGGTCCGCAGCGCGTGCGCGATCTGATGGGCGACGAGGCCGAGGCGCTGTTGAAGAACCGCTTCGTGTTTATCAACGTATGGCGGCCGATTCGCGGCCCGGTGGAAGAAGCGCCGCTTGCGGTATGCGACGCGCAGAGCATGCGGCTTGCCGACTTCGTGCCGACCGACCTCAAGTACCGCGACCGCACCGGCGAAGTTTACTCTGTGGCCTTCAACCCGGAGCATCGCTGGTTCTATTTTCCGCGGATGCAGCGCGACGAAGCGCTGCTGCTCAAGTGTTACGACTCGTCCGTTGACGGGCGCGCGCGTTGGACCGCACATACGGCGTTCGACGATCCGACGTCGCCGCCCAACCCCGCTCCCCGCGAGAGTATCGAGGCCCGCACGATCGCTTTTTTCGCGCCTGAGAAAAAGAGCTAGCGCCGAAGCGCCGCCTCGCGGCGCTTCGATCTAGTGCTCCTCCCTAGTACTCTTCGGTGCTCGCCGATCCGTCGCCCGTGGGCGGCGCGACCGCCATACCCTGCTGCTCGCAGGTGTTCGCAATGTCGGAGACGGTGGCGCGATGCATGTCGCGGGTCCAGCGCAGATCGTCGAATTCGGTCCCGTGATGCATCGTGCAGCGATCGTCCCACATCACCAGATCGCTGCACGCGCCATCGATGCGTGTATACGAACTGGCGTTGCGTGGCGTGGGCGATTAGCTGGTCGATGAGTGCGCGGCCCTCGTCCTCGGGCATCCCGACGATACGGCCGGCGTGCGAGGCGATGTACAACGACTTCCGTCCATTTTCAGGAATCGTTCGCGCCATCACCTGGGGGACTGGCGGCAGATTCTTGCGCTCGGCCTCGGTGAAGCCGCTGAAGCCGGTGCGTGCGCGTGAAAAGGCGAGCGCGTGCTCGGCGACCAGGCCTTCGAGTCGACGCTTCAGATCTTCGTCGAGCGCGTCGTAGGCGGCGCGCAGGTCGGCGAATTCCGTGTGGCCGCCGATCGGCGGAATCGTCCGCGCATACAGCAGTGAGGCGCGCGCCGGCAGATATTTGAAGGAACTGTCGGTGTGCCACAGGCGATTGGCAAGCTGCAACATCCGCACGCGGCTTTTCTCGCCCCAGATTTCGCTCTGCGCGTCGAGGTTGGAGATGTCAGCCAGATCGGTGCGCAGGCGCAGCTTCGCGTCGGGGTTCAAGGCCGCGATGCTGGTTTCGAGCGGGCCGAAATATCTCGCGAAATCGACGTGCTGTTCCTCCGTGAGTTCCTGCCCGGGGAAGATCAGTACAGCGTAGTCCCAAAAGGCCTGCTTGATCGACGCGACCTCGGCCGGATCGAGCGGACGCGACAAATCGACGTCGCCGATCTCGGCGGCGAAACTTGCTGTCATCGGGAATACCGTGATCGCCATCAGGGTCTCTCCCCTATTATGCGATTATGCGCAGACCTATGGCGATGGTTCGGACTGGGGCGAGGGAACTGACGACGGTTCGGACGAGGCTTGGGGCGAGGCTTCGGGCGACGCTTCGGGTGATGACGCCGGGGCGCCCGCGCGCATGGTTTCGAAGAAGCTGGTATTCGCGCTGACGAGCTGCCCCAGCGCGATCACAATCTGATCCGACATTTCGGGCACCTTGTCTTTGCCGACGCGGAATACGGAAGAATCCTCGAACACTTCGCCCGGCAGCTTGTCGGAATAGATCGTGAAGGAGACGGACACCGCCGACATGCGGCCAGCGAGCTTGTTGTCGATGCCCTTCCACATGTCCACGCAGGCAAAGTGCACGCCCATCCCATACCCGCTGGTGCTCTCGGCCAGTTGATAGCCGACCGACTTCTGGATTTTCTCTTTGAAGACCGCGCAGAAATTTTGCCCTACGGCGTCGGGGCAGCGGCACGCGACGTTGATATTGATCTTTCCAGCGACATCTGCCGCGCCACCGTCAGTGGGCGAAACCGCCGCCGAAACCGCGGCGATGACCAGTGCCAGCATGGCGACGGCGATTATGAATCCAGGAATTCTCAAGACGGGTGCAGGCTAGCCAACAGCCTCGGTGCGGGCAAGAGGGTTCGTATCTATCGTCAGCATTTGCGTCAGCAATTTGCGGATCAGATGACGGTCGCGCTCAGATCGCGCCGCGCGCGCGCAGCCCGGAGATCGCCGCCGCGTCGTAGCCGAGCGCACTCAGCACGGCATCGGTATGCCCGCCCTTCTCGGGTGTCGGCGCGCGCAACTCCCACGGCGTGCGGCTCAGATCCACCGCCTGCCCGACCAGTTCCTGGCGTCCATGCGCGGGGCTTTCGATCGCGCGCGCGATGCCGATGTGCCGCACTTGCGGGTCGGCGAAAACCTGGTCGATGCGATAGATCGGGCCGCAGGGGACGCCGGCGCGGTTGAGAATCTCGATCCATTCCGCCGACGCGCGGGTGCGGGTGATCGCCTCGATAGCCGCATTGAGCTGGTCGCGGTTGCGCAGCCGCGCCTTCCCGCTCGAGTAGGCGGGATCGGCGGCGAGTTGTTCGGCGCCGAGCGCCTTACACAGCCGAGCGAACAGCTCCGGGCCCGAGCCCGCGATATTGATGTGTCCGTCGGTGGTCGCAAACACGCCGGTCGGAATCGCCGTCGGATGATTATTGCCGGCCTGCTCCGGCACTTCTCCGGCGAGCAGCCATCGCGCCGCCTGAAAATCCAACATCGCGACCTGCGCCGCGAGCAGCGAGGTCTGCACCCACTGTCCTTCGCCCGATTCCTCGCGCTCCAGCAGCGCGAGCAGGATGCCCATCGCGCAGAAAACCCCCGCGGTGAGATCGGCGATCGCGATGCCGACGCGGACCGGCCCCTGGCCCGCAAAGCCGGTGATCGACATCAGTCCGCCCATCCCCTGCGCAATCTGGTCGAGGCCCGGACGATCGGCGTAAGGGCCCTCCTGACCGAAGCCCGAGATGCTGGCGTACACCAGGCGCGGGTTTATTGCTCGCAGGCGGTCGTAGTCGATGCCGAGCCGGCGCTTCACGTCGGGGCGATAGTTTTCCACCAGCACGTCGGCGCTCTCGACCAGGCGCTTGAGGATCTCGACCGCCTCGGGATGCTTGAGGTTGAGGGTGAGGCTCCGCTTGTTGCGATGCAGGTTCTGGAAATCGGGACTCGCGCGCGAGCCGACTTCGGTGGCGTCGTTGTCGGGCGATTCGATCTTCAGGACGTCGGCGCCCCAGTCGGCGAGTTGGCGCACGGCCGTCGGTCCCGCGCGCGCGCGCGTGAGGTCGATGACTTTGAAGCGGGAGAGCGGAAGCTTGCTCATGGCAGCCGCATCATAATGCGGCCGGCGCTTCGATGGCCAACGGATTCGGCGGACGGATCACCGGGGGGACGATCCTCGGCCTTAACGACTAAGTCTTTTTGTGTGGTTCGGGAGCGCCCGCTTCCATCTCCGAGCGCCATTTGTCGATGGTCTCGATGTTGAAGCGCCAGTCGCTGCCAATCCGGAAGGCCGGAATCTTACGCCGCTTGATCAGCCGGTAAATGGTGGAAGGATGGACGTGCAAATATTCGGATACCTCCTCCACAGTCATCACCTTGCTCTGCCGCCCAAACAGCGGCCGATCGCTATCTCGAGCCATTTATCGCCCCCCCCACAAGCCTGCAAGCAGCCGCCAGAGACTCGTCCGTCGGTGCGAGAGATAGATGCCTGTCGGTATTCATAACAATGCCAGTGGCGCACCTGTCATAAAAATCTCGCATGCGGCTGGCAGCCTAGTTGTGCTCCGCAGAAGCTGCCAATGCCTGTCTAGCATCATCGATGGGAGGTCGCATAGATAGTCGAGCCAATTAATTGTTGCGCCATGGAATCGTACGCACGGATTAGGCCAAGAAGGCTCGGGTGTGCGAAAACCAAAGGGAAAATTTGTGGACAGAAGATGCGCCGGAGCCACGCTTTGACTACAGCGTGTGGCGCAACTACGACAGCAAGTGGGCACGCTTGCACAATCAGATACACAAAGATTCGAAGAGAACTTTCCGAATATCACTTCGACCCAGACAGCGCGTTGCCTATTTTGGCCAAGTATTGACCAATAAAGCTCATCGCATCACAGACGAATGAAATACATTTGGCGAATCAGTGCGCGGAGTGATTATCACTGCCCTGTATCGCTCGCTTAGGCACAAATTCTGCACACCCTGGTCGCCGGAGCGACCTTTTCTCCGCACCCGGGTATCAAGCCCGCAGGCTGCGTCGCGTTGCCGCTCTCGAACTGTTCGGTCCTGTTGCGCAACGAGAGACACGCGTCGCGAATCGGCACGAGGCAAGCGCTCCGAGGCGTACCAATGGCGGACCTTTCTTGGATCGGAGCGAACATGCTGGAGTACCTCAAGGCACGATCCAGACGCAGCGTTGTGCCGGCCGAGTCAGAGGCCGCCGATTCCGGCGCCTCGCAGCTGGCCCCACGCCATCAGATCGATCTCCTGCAATTAGTACTCGATAACATGGCCGAGGGCGTGATCGTCTGCGACCACGATTTACGCCTGGTCCAATTCAACCGCGGCGCGAGTGCGATCTTCGGCGCCGATCTGAGAGGCGACGACCTCAGGAAAGCGGAGGATAGATACCAGTTACTCTCGTCGCACGGTACGCCGCCAATCCCGATGGACGAGCGGCCGCTCGCCCGCGCGATGAGAGGCGAGGCGGTCAACAACGCCCAATTCATTCTGCGCGGACCGACCATGGCGCGCGACGTATGGATCGAAGCCTTCGCGCGCCCGGTCACGACCGACGACGGCACGATCCTCGGCGGGATGGTGGTGCTGCGCGACATCAGCGAACGCAAGCTTGCCGAAGAGCAGATGAGGCGCGCACGCGACCTCGCGCTCGAGGCGGAACGCCTCCGCTCCGAGTTCCTGAGCAACATGAGCCACGAGATCCGCACTCCGCTCAACGGCATAATCGGCATGACCCAGTTGCTACTCGGCACCGAGCTGAGCCCCGAACAGCGCGAGTATGCCGAGACCGTGCACCTGAGCACCGACCTGCTCTTCGGTATGGTCAACGACCTGCTGGATTTCTCGCGGCTCGCGGCGGGCAAGGTCGTGCTGCAGCAGATCGATTTTGACCTTCTCCAGGTGGTGGAAACCGCGGTGGGCCTGTTTGGCGAGCGCGCGCAGAGAAGCAACGTCGAGCTGATCCTGGATGCGGACGATGACGTGCCGCGCCTGCTGCGCGGCGATCCGGCACGGCTCCAGCAGGTGCTGGTGAACCTGCTCAGCAATGCGGTCAAGTTCACCGATCGCGGCGAGATAGTGGTGCGCCTGGTCAGGGAGAAGGAGTCCGCGGCCACTGCGTCGGTGCGCTGTGAGGTGCGCGATACCGGGATCGGGATTGCGCCCGATGCGCAGAAGCTGCTGTTTCAACCGTTCTCGCAGGTTGACGGTTCAACCACGCGCAAGTACGGCGGCTCGGGTCTTGGGCTCGCCATCTCGGCCCAACTGGTCGAGCGGATGGGCGGCCGGATCGAGGTCGAAAGCGAACCTGGATGCGGCTCCGTTTTTCGCTTCACGATGACGTTGCAAAAGCAGCGTCCCTTCATCAGCGCCGCTGCGGATCCGCGTTCGGGACTCGAACGGCTGCGGCTGCTGGTGATCGAGGACAACGCGACGCTTGGCGCGAGCCTCCGCAAGCGTCTTGGCGCATGGGGCGTGCGCACGGATTCGGCCGCTGATGGGGCCGAGGCGCTCGACCTGTTGCGCTCTCGCGCAGGCGCGGGAACGCCGTACGACGCCGCGATTGTCGATCTGCATTTGCCCGCCGCGGGCGGCGCGCAGCTCATGCGCGCAGTCAAGGCGGACCCGGCCATCGCCCGCACCTGGATGATCGCCGCGAGCTCGCCCGCCGCGGAAGCCTCGAATCGCGCGCAACATTCCACGCAGGCCGACATGTGGCTCGCTCGGCCCATCCGGCCCTCGCAACTTTTGCAAAGCCTCAACGAACTGCTCGCGCAGAGACGTCGAAATCAAGTGAAGCAGGACGGCGACGGCGCGGCGACCGAAGAGCCGCAGGCGCCTCAGCGGCCCGAGCGCACTGTCCGCGTGCTGGTCGTCGAGGACAACGCGATCAACCAAAAACTCGCGCTCAACCAGCTCCGCAAGCTCGGCTACGGCGCCGACGCGATCGACAACGGGCCAGCCGCACTGGACCTGATGGCGCGCGGCTCGTACGCGGCGGTGCTGATGGACTGCCAGATGCCGCGGATGGACGGCTACGCGACGACCGCCGAGATCCGCCGCCGCGAGGCAGGACGCCGGCACACCATCATCATCGCGATGACCGCCTTTGCGCAGGAAGGGGCGCGCGAGCGATGCTTCGCGGCCGGGATGGATGACTATATCGCGAAGCCGGTGAGGTTGGAGGCGCTGGAGGCGGCGCTGGCGCGCTGGGTTCCGTTGAAGGGGACGCCGAACGGCCAAAACGGCTTCTCGAAGACGGCGCCCGGGTCGGGCTGCGAGAGTATCGATCCCGAGGTGATGATCGAACTGCTGGACCTGTCGCGCTCATGCGACAGCGGCGATTTCCTCGGCGAGCTTATCGAGATGTTCTACGCCGAGCTGGGCTCCCGGCTGGCCTTGATTCGCGAGGCTGCGTCACGGGGCCAACTCGGCGAGTTAGACGAGCGCGCCCACGAACTCAAGGGCTCATGTCTGAGCCTGGGCCTCGCGAGGATGGCGACGTTGTGCAGCCACCTTGAAGCGCTGGCGCGGGAAGGGTCGGCCGAAGGCGCGCAGGCGCTGCTCGATCAAATCGAACGTGAGGCCAGGGTTGTCCGCCCGCTGCTGGAGGCCGAAAGATCGTGCGCCTCACGCGAGAGCCGCGAATCGCGCGCCGCGCATCCGCAATGAAATCGATTCGACGCGAACGCCTGTTCTCGGCGGCGTCGAGCCGGCCTCTAAATTTCGTATCCCAACCGACGCGCGCAGTCACGCAGAATCTCCGGCTCCCAGGCCGGCCGCCGCGGATTTTTGGTATGCGGCTCGCTGGTTGAAATTCGTCCCAGCAGATGCAGGAACGTCGCGGCTGAATGTTTGTAGGCCGGAACCGGCTCGCGAAACGCCACGTTGCCAAGGTACTGCAGCGCGTCGGCGAGCGCGTAGTAGACCGGGTCGCCCGTTTCCCACAGCCGGTCGCGCTCGGCGAATTTCTCCGGTGCAAAAGTCGCCAGACCCAACAGGTAGTCCGAGCCGTACTCGATCATGTTGATGCCGAGATCGTTGCCGGTGTAGATGCTGAGGTCGGGCCGCACGGCGTCGCGCAGCGCGAGACGCTCGAGTTCGGTCAGCCGATCGAGCGAGGAATGCTTGATTCCTTTAAGCTCCGGAATGTCCATCAGGCCGCGCAGCGTGGCCTCGCTGAAAATCTCGCCATTGGGTGCGAACATGCGCCCCAACTCGAAACCCAGCACGTCCGAGTAGCCGCGGCAAGCGGCGCGATACGTCGCGACTTTGTCGTGGTCCGATTTTCCGTGCAGCCGCGCGGTCTGAAACAGGATTGGGATACCGCCGAAACGGACGATGAGGTCCATCTGGCGGCGGTAGAGGGCGACCACGTCGCCGTCGCGGCCTTCGATATAAGCGCCGGCGACAAACGGCACGCCGTCCCTCAGCGCCCCGCGGGTCCATCGCAGCACCTCGTGCTGTTCGGCGTCGCTCAAGTAGTTCACGTAGCCGGTATCCATATTCACCGCGTTCATCAGGCCGGCGCGATGCGTCGCAATCAGATGGCGCTGAAATTCTTCGACCGCTACCGCGCCGCGAGCGTCGTACGGCAGCAGCGCCGCCGCGATTCCCCGCACCTTGCGACGCAGCACGCGCCGCTCGATAAGCGTTTCGAGTTTCATCGTCTCAGTTTAATCATCTCGCCGCGGGCCGCCTGGCCTTCGCCTCCTTCAAGCGCAGCGCCATGTCGGATTTCTTGTAGTGCGCGTCAAGCGGATAGCATCCGGAGGGCAGGTCATTGCGCGGCGCGGTGGTGCAATCGCTGAACGTCCGGCAGACCCGCTTGTGTTGAAGCGGCCGCCCTTCGATCGCGTCCCACAGCATCTCCGGGATAAGTCAAAAGCATTCGCCCCAGGCCGACCGAATCCGTCCAGCCCATACGGACTGCGGCCTGCGCCACGTTCGGCAGGAAATCCTGCAAATAGCTATACCCGGTTCCCACGATAATCAATTCGGGAAAGCGGCCTTTGAGCAGGCGCACCGCGTCCATCTGCCGCGCCACTTCGACCAGCGGATCGTCGGGCGCCCGGTAGCCGTCCGACGGCGGATAGGCCGCCGGCCGCTGAATGTGCGGAGTGTAGTATGGACTTCCGGCAGTAAGGTTCACCAGCCGGATATCCATTTGCTCGAGCAACGCAAGGAAGCGCGCCGGCTCGGACAGATCCACCTGCGTAGGATCGGCCGGGTTCACGCCAAATCCCCATCGATAGGGGATGAGCCGCTCAAATGGCTCCGGCTCTCCGATGCCGGCGACAAGTAGCGACGAAGCCGGCGCGGGCCGAAACGGCACCATGTCGAAAGTCGAAAGCCGCACGCCAATTTTAAGTCCGGGGGCGATCGCGCGAATGCCCTCGACGATCTCACTGAGGAATCGCGTGCGGTTCTCGAAGCTACCGCCATAGCGTCCCTCGCGCGTGTGCGCGCTCAGGAACTCGTGTCCCAGGTAGCCGTGGCAGTGTTTGACGTCCACGAAATCGAAGCCGAGGCGCGACGCCGTGCGCGCTGCGCGATGGAAGTCCTCGATGATCGCCCCGATCTCCGCGTCCGTCAGCACCGGGAACTCGGCGGTGAGGCCCAGCCGACGGTCCAGGATCGGATGGCGATAGACGATCCGCGGCGCCGCCCGATGGTCCGCGCCGGGACGGCTGTAGCGCCCCGAGTGCGTGAGCTGCAGGCCGATCAGCAACCCGTTATCGGAGCCGGTGACGCTGCGATGCTCCTCGATCAGGACCTCGCGCAGATGGGCGAGCCCGCGCTCGGTATGCGGGCCGATCACGAGTTGGTTGGGATTCGCGCGCCCGTCGTGACGCACCGCGACCGCTTCACCGCCCCAGATAAGCTTCGCGCCGCTCTGCCCGAACCGCCGCCATCGGCGAATCGTGTTCTCACTCGGGTTGCCGTCAGGCGTGCCGTCCCATCCTTCCATCGGATGGACGGTGAGGCGGTTGCCGATATTGATCCGGTGGCGCACGAGCGGCCGTGCCAGAGGCGAATCCGCTCCACTGGTCAATTCCCGGTCGCACGGGATCGCCACGCCGAGCGAATCCAGATGTTCCTGGAAGTGCGCTACATCCCGCAGGCTTCCCAGACGCGCAAACTCGCCAGCTTTCATCCGATTCCCTCGTGCGAGCAAGGCCGTCCAAGCGGCCCTGACTTGAATGTCACATCGAGGTGCGGACTCGCAATCGTCCCGAATGGAAAGTGATGAGCGCGGGAGGCACCGAGGCCTCCCGCGCCCGGAGACTATGCTCGGCAGCGGATTATTGCACCCCGCCCGGCCAATTGTGCGCCGCCAGATCAGTCTGAACTTCGTTGATGTAGCTCTGCGCGTTCGAGTCGTACCAGGCCCCTGAGAAATGGAATCCAATGCAGCCCCACAGCACGCGAGAAGCGCTGCCACCAGCCGCAAAAGCTGCAATATCGGCCGCATAAGTGTTGGGCTGTTGAGCCGTGCTGGCGAAGTAGGCAGCCCAGTCGCCGTTCATACACGACCGCTGATCTGCATAGCGATAGTCTGCGGCGAATGGCGTGCTCTCCATGATCATTGGCCAAGTCGTGGTCTCGTAATAGGCCTTGGTCTGCCACATGCTCCACGAAGTAAAGCAGCAATCCGGACACGACACGGTAGAGCCGTCTGGCTCGCTGATCACGGTGTTCCACAATGCCGTGAAGGTGCCGTTAACGCATGACGATTGCGTGGTCCGCTTGTCGCCTGCACCGCCCTGATCCCACCCGGACTCCACCTCGCCCTGCGCCCGTACCATGTCCTCGTCGATTCCCCATTTACAGGCAGCCCACCGAACAATCTCGTCGGTCGTCCCAGAATAGTTGCCGGTCACGTTCGCATAGTCCGAACTAGGAATCCCGCCACCACTGGATGGTGTTGGATTGGAGTAGAACGACGATGGAACGCCGCCGGGCGGCGGCACGTTGAAGGCCGTGTTACCCGGCGCGTACTCCGTGATCGGAAGCGCGTTCGACCAGGCCGTGCACTGCGACTCGCTCGGCAGCGTCGCCCGGTAGCCCAACGTCGAGAAATGCCCGGGTACTGTGCCCGGTGTGGGCGTTGCCGCAGGCGTAGGGCTCGCGGTTGGCGTAGAGCTTGCCGTCGATGTGGGGCTCGGGGTCGCTGAAGGAACGGGAGTCGGGCTGGCGGTCAGATTGTTGACGATAATCGAGACGTACGCAGTGCCGATCGGCGTGGTGCCGCCCTGCTGGAAGACCCGCACCATCAGCGTATGCGCGCCGTTTGCGACGGTGGTCGAATTCCAGGTGAAGTTGCTGCTGCCGGACAGCACGCTGGTGCCATCGACTTGTAGCTGATCCCAATAGACGTCGGGGCCGAGCGTGACGGCCACGGTCACCGTTTTGCCGCTGAGGGTTTGCCCGTTGCCTGGGGCATCAATCGTGATCTCCGTGCCGATATTGGTTGGCGTCGGCGTGGCGGCAGGAGTGTTGCTGGGACTCGGCTTCGGCGTCGGCGTATGCGTGGGCACTGGAGTCGGGGTGCGGGCGGGAGATGGTGTTGCGGTAGGCGTCGGCTTGGGCGTCGGCGTGGGCTTCGCAACATGCTCCGCGCGCGCTAGCAATTGTGGCCGGCCGAGCATCCAAGCTTGGGCGGGCGCAGCAGTGGACAGGAACGCGAATAGCATTGCGGTTGCGCCGAAAGGTCGCGCTACGAATCCGAAAAAACCCTTCATCAGTCTTCCCCCCAACAAAAAGTTTGAGGCGGACGCAGTTCTCCGCCGCAGCGCCGCGCTCGTTTTGAGCGCGATGCCGCCGACCGGCAGAAGTTGTCGGTCACGAACGAGGGATGGTTACGCCAGATGAGGATGAGATGGCCGCAGGTGGAGCGTCGCGGCCTCCTGCGCTAACTGGCAGGTGAGAGAGATCCTCCCCCAAGGATCCCCCCAAGCCTAGACGTCGCTACGAAATGTACAAAGCGTTAAAACTAATGTCAATAAAATTACAGACGAATAAACATATTTAGTAGTGATGTTGAGCGTTCTATAATGTATATTCGGCTAAAATGACGTATAACACGCAGATCATAGCCCTCTTATTGGGATAGCTATCTGGTTCGTTGGCAAAAACACGATCGCTTGCCAGCGGTTGCATTGGGCACGTAGAGACTTAGGCATGACGGGAGCATCCGCCAGCAAAAGTTCCGCAATACGAGCGTGGTCGAATACGATCTGCTGGTGACGCTGGACGGCCGCTACGACTGAGCGCGGAAGTTGTCGGGCAAGTGCAAGTGATTGAGGAATCAGCAATGGCCGACGATAGTCATCGGATATTCGGATTCACCGACGAGCAACTCGCCACGCTGGAGCTGAGCTGGCGCCCTGGGCTGTTCGACGGCCAGGCAGTGCTGGTTTCCGGAGCCGGCACCGGGCTGGGCAAGGCGATCGCCTACCAGTTCGGTCGCCTCGGCGCGAAAGTGGTTATCTGCGGCCGTAAGCCGGAGCCGCTCGAACGCACCGCGGAAGGGATGCGCAAGCTCGGGATCGATTGTCTCGTCCACCCGATGACGATTCGCGACCCGGAACAGGTCGCGGCACTGTTCGATGCCGCCTGGGGCCGCTACGGGCGGCTCGACGTGCTGGTCAACAACGCCGGCGGCCAGTTCCCGCAGCCGGCGATCGATTTCAGCGTCAAGGGATGGAACGCGGTGATCGACACCAACCTCAACGGCGCCTGGTACATGATGCAGGCCGCGGCGCGGCGCTGGCGCGACGCCGCGAGCCCCGGTTGTATCGTCAATATCGTCGCCGTGGTGGAGCGCGGGATGCCCGGTGTCGCGCATACCTGCGCCGCGCGCGCCGGCGTGATCTATCTCAGCAAGACGCTCGCCGTCGAGTGGGCGCCGCTCCGCATCCGCGTCAACAACGTGGCGCCCGGCGTCACCGCCACCGAGGGCATGAATGTCTACCCGGAGGAGGCGAGGGCCGAGTTCCGCCGCGCCAATCCGATGATGAAACTCGGCGACGCGCAGGACGTCGCCGACGCTTGCTGCTACCTGGCGGGCCCCAGCGGCAAGTTCATCACCGGCGAGGTAATCGCGCTCGACGGCGGCTTTCAGATGTGGGGCGAACAATGGACCGCCGGGCGCCCGGATTATTACAAGCTCAAGGGGTGAGCGGATCATCGGCGCTGATGCGGTGGCGCTTTTCCCGAGGCGCATGCTATACGGCCTTTTGGGGAGTTCTCACAAAATGTCGCAAAAATCGCGCAGGGACCATGCGCGAGCGATCAGGAGGAAATAGACCATGGCTGGAAGCGGGCAAGTATCCGAACACAAGCATCAGTCGAAAGCCAAGGGCCAGCATCCGATGACCCAGATAGCGACGCGGTCATTGTTCGAAAACCAGGAGGTGCGAGTGTGGGAGATGGACGTCGCGCCGGGCGACACCTTCGGCCTGCATCATCACACCAATGACTACGTGCTCTACATCACTAGCGGCGCCAACCTGAAGGTTGATGACAAGGATGCCGGACCCTACGACTTCGTCGCCCATGACCGCTCGGTCTACTACATCAAGGCGGGCGGAACCGAGAGTTTCCGCAACGTCAGCCCGACGCCTTTTCGCGAGGCGCTGATTGAAATCAAGCGCCCGCCGCGTCCCGACCAGGATCGCGCAGGTTTCACCTCCTGCGACGCGCTGGTGGGCGCCCCCGATCGTCCGGGCAGCATCTGCGTGATGGAAAATGATCGCATGCGCATCATCGAGACCACGCTGCCGCCGGGCAAGGCCCTCGGGATGCAGCGCTGCGAGCGCGACGCCGCGGTGTTCGTGGTTCAGCCGGGCAAGGTCAAGATGGTCGAGCGTGCGCCCGCCGGGCCGGAACGGGCCAAGGAGGAGATCCGCAACGCCAAGGACGTGTGCTGGCAGCCGGGCGGCGTCGAACGCGATCTCGTAAACGTGGGAAAGAGTCTATATCGGCAGATCAGCGTCGAAGTTAAGTGAACCGGGTCTGGCAAGAATAGTCAGTTAACCGTCTCGCAACCGCATCGAAAGCACAACGGCCGCAGCCCCGTGAGGGACCCCGCGGCCGTTGCTTTTGTCTATGCCGCCCGACTTTTACTGATGCGTGACCTACTAGTGACCTCGCTCGGGGCGTCGAGCGAATTCACCTTGATGGTGCAAGGTTTTCCCAGTCGACGGCGCGGATGGTGACCATCCAGGCGCGACCATCCCGCTTAGAGGTCCCCTTTCCGATCCGCGAGCCCGCCAGGCCCAAAGTTGAGACCGCCGCGGACGCGCCGGTCCCGTCCTGCGGTAATGCCCACAGCTTTCAAACAGGCCGCCCGCCATCTTTGTCACCATCAAGACATGGTAAAAGTTAATAAAGCTATGTATTGCTCTGTAAGGACGAATGTATTACGATAAAGGGGTGAATGGATGGATAGGAGCTTAATTCATGCGTCAGATTATCGAGCTGCGAACGAAAGACGGGGGCAGAGTCAGCATCGTTCTTGAGCACTGGGGCTCAGGGTTGGACTATGCCCTGCGCCGTTGGGTGCTGATAGACGGCTACTGGAAATGCACGGACACCGGAGACCTCGCAGATGAATGTCGTTTGGCTGGCGTCAAGATTTTTAATCCTTCACATCCCCTGCCCGGGTTGAGATGAGACTATAAGGCTGGATGGGAATCGGGGCCGGACATCCCGCGCCTCCTCTTCAGAAAATATCAATCGGGCCGCGCGCGACGGCCTTAGAGATTTCCCGGCCGCGAAACTCTGGGGATCATCGCGCCACTCTGACTGCCGCTGTTTGTTTGAAAGCACAACGGCCGCAGCCCCGTGAGGGACTGCGGCCGTTGCCTTTGTCTGGTGTCGCCCGGCTCTTACTGATTCGGAATCAGCTCGACCCGGCGGTTCTGAGCGCGCCCTTCGGCCGTCTTGTTGGTGGCGACGAAGTTCGTCTTCCCATAGCCGTGCGGGCTCAGGCGGCTTTCGGCGACCCCATGGTCGGCCAAGTACCTCACGACCGCGTCAGCGCGACGCTCCGAGAGCTTGAGGTTGTACCTTACCGAACCGATCGCGTCGCAGTAGCCGTTGACGTTGACCGATACGTCGCCGTGCTGCTTCAGAATGCCCGCGGCTTCATCGAGCACAGCCGCATCCTGCGGGCGGATGTTGTACTTGTTGAAGTCAAAGTGCACGCCACGCAGGATTAGCTTCTCCGGCGGCGGAGGAGGCGGTGGCGGCGGTGGTGGCGGCGGAGGAGGCGGCGGTGGCGGAGGCGGCGGCGGGGCCGGCGGGCACATGTAGTGGCCGATCACTCCACCAATCAGACCACCACCCGCGAGCCCGGCGGGAATTCCCCAGGCGAAGTAACTTCCCAAGTGCGAGCCGTGGTTCTTGGTGGTCAGGAGAACCGCAGTATCTATCCCGGCACCGGCTATCGCGCCAATTCCGGCGCCCAGAATCTCGCAATTTCTCTGCTCTTCGTTGGCCGAGCAGCCGGCGATCATACATACGGCTGCCGCTCCCATCAGGTACAGACCCAATTTTTTTCTCACCATCATCCTTCCTTCCCAGCCTTGTGGACGAGCAGCGCGCTCCAGCGATGCCTCCCCCGGCCAGCTAGAGTTACGTAGAGAATTTCCCAAATAACTGAACGGTTGTCTCATAAGTCTCGACCCGCGACAAGCCCCATCCGCAGCGTTTTTGGCCTCGAGGATGGGCCCCCGGTTTGCCGTTTACGAACGGTCATTACTAACCGTCCCGCTATTCGACTTAAACCGGCTATGGTATAGCAGCGCCTATCAGGTTCTTTTGCCATCAGCCTGTCCCAAGGAGAGAGCGATGCGCTTCGGCCTCCTGTACTCACTTCAATCGCGGCCTGATAAGCCGGCGACCCAGGCGCAGATCTACCGCGAGATGCTCGAGGAGATCGAAGCCGGCGAGGGCCTCGGCTTCGACTCCGCCTGGCTGGTCGAGCATCATTTTCTCGCCGACGGCCTATGCCCTTCGCCGCTGGTGGCCGCGGCCGCGATGGCGGCGCGCACGCGGCGCATGACTATCGGCACCAGCATGTACCTGCTGCCGCTCCATCGCCCGGTGCAATCGGCCGAGGATGTGGCCGTGCTCGACAATCTCTCCAACGGCCGGATCATCCTGGGCGTGGCGGCGGGCTACCGGCCCGAGGAGTTCGCCGGTTACGAAGAGGAACGCTCCGGCCGCGAGCGGCGGATGGAAGAGCAGCTCGACATCATGATCAAGGCCTGGACCACCGAGTCGTTCTCCTACGACGGCCGTTACTACAAGATTCCCGAGACCTCGGTCACGCCCAAGCCGGTGCAGAAGCCCCGTCCGCCGATCTGGATCGGCGCTTCCACGCGAGGAGGAGTGCGGCGCGCCGCGCAATGGGCCGACGCGCTGGTCGCTTCGCCGCGCCATCATATCGCCGAGCTCAAGCAGCACTTCGCGATGTACGGGGAGTACCTGCAGCGCTTCGGCAAGCATCCGTCCTGCGTCCCGGTCATCCGCGAAGTGTACTGCGCACCGACTACCGCCGAAGCCGAAGCCGAGGCGCGCGACGGCGTGATGTATATCCACGGCGGAATGTACGGCAAGTGGGCGGGCGTGAGGCCGCTGCGCGACGACCACGGCGAGCTGGTCAAGGACCCGGCCACCGTGACCTTCGAGAGCCATCGCGAACGCTTCATCATCGGCAGCCCCGACCATTGCGTGCGCGAGATCCAGCGCTACCAGAGCGAGATCGGAATGGACTACCTTATCTGCTGGATGCAGTTTCCCGGCGTCGATATGGACAAGACGATGAACTCGATGCGGCTGTTCGCGAACGAAGTAATGCCGCACATTAAGGGATGATAGCGGGAGGTTCACCAACAATGCGTAGCTGGATCGATCTCAATAGCGACATGGGCGAGTCCTTCGGCAACTACGTGCTCGGCCGTCCGGACGAAGTGATGAAGCAGATCAACCACGCCAACATCGCATGCGGCTTTCACGCCGGCGACCCGGTTTGGATTCGGCGCACGGTGGAATCCGCCAAGCGCTACGGCGTGACCCTGGGCGCGCATCCGGGATTCCCCGACAAGATGGGCTTCGGGCGCCGCCTGATGAACATCACGCACCAGGAGGCGCGCGACTACGTAGTCTACCAGGTCGGCGCGGTCAAGGCCTTCGCCGACGCCGCCGGGGTCAAGTTGATCGCGGCCAAGCCACACGGCGCATTTTATCTGTGGGCGCAGCAGAGCGAGGAAAACTCGCGTGCGATCCTCGAAGGCTTTCGCGAAATCGATCCCAACTTCGTCGCCTACCTTCCGGCGCTGCCGCGCCATCCGATGCTCGAGGTCGCGGAAAAGATGGGCTTTCGGGTGATCAAGGAATTCTATCCCGGCCTGGTCTACGCGGACGACGGATCGATCGGCGTCAAGCGTACCTATGGCGAGGAAAATGTCGAGGAGATGGTCGGCCTCGTGATGAAGTTCGTCACCGAGGGCAAGGTCAAGAGTTCCAGCGGCAGGGATATCAAGGTCGAAGCCGACAGCATCTGCGTCCACGGCGACGTGATCAACGCGCCCGAAGTTCTGACCGCGGTGCACAAGGCGCTCAAGCAGGCCGGAGTGACCGCGCGCAGCGCCGTGCAGGAAGTCAAGGGCAAGGGCAAAGGCAACGGCCGCTCGCATGTCGCGCCCGCCCACGCGTGATCCTTCTCTCTCCTTGTTCCTTTTCCTTGTCCCTGGACAAGAAGAGGGGACCGGAAGGTTAGGTCAGTAGTCCGTTAGAGGAGAAGTCATCACGATGGCGCTGGAAAAATTCGTCAACGCCTACGTTGCGCGCACGCCTCGCTCGCGCGAGATTTACGAGAGTGCGCGCAACGTCCTGCCCGGTGGAGTCAGCGGCAACGCCAAGTTCCTCAAACCCTATCCGCTCTATGTGAAGCGCGCCCGCGGCTCGCACGTCATCGACGTTGACGGCAATGATTACGTCGATCTGCTCGACGCGGTCGGCGCGGCCATTCTGGGCCACGGGCACGAGTCGATCAGGCGCGCGGTTAAGGAACAGATCGACGAGGCGATCCTGCCCCTGATGGCGACCGAGCTGGAGGTGAAACTGGCGCAGAAAGTCTCGCGCCTGATGGATTACATGGAGATGATCCGCTTCGTGAACAGCGGCTCCGAGGCGACGCTGATGGCGATGCGGGCGGCGCGCGCGTTCACCGGGCGCGAGCGGGTCGCCAAGTTCGAGGGCAACTACCACGGCCAGCATGACTGGTCGCTCGTCGGCGGCGCGGCGGGCGGGCAGGGGCCCGAGAGCGAGCCGCTCTCGATGCCGGACTGCGCAGGAATCCCGCACTCGGTGGTCGAAAACGTCCTGATGCTCCCGTACAACGACATGGCCGCGATCGACCTCGTGCGCCGCCACGCGCCCGACCTCGCCGCGGTGATCATCGAGCCGGTGGCGGCGTTCTTCACCGGCGCGGTCCCGGCCGATCCAGAATTTCTGCGGGCGCTTCGCAAGGTGACCGAGGAAAACGGCGTGATGCTCATCTTCGACGAGGTCGTCACCGGCTTTCGCCTCGGTCTGGGCGGCGCGGCGGCCCACTTCGGTGTGCGGCCGGACCTCGGATGTATCGGCAAGATCGTCGGAGGCGGGTTCCCGGTAGGCGCTTTTGGCGGACGGCGCGATTTGATGGAGAAGGTGATCACGCCGACCAAGCAGCCGTCGGACATCAAAGAGAAGAGCTTCGCCTCGGGAACGTTCTCAGGCAATCCGATCAGCATGGCGGCCGGATTGGCCGCACTGACCGAACTCGAACGCAACCCGGTCTACGAATACGTCGGGGCGATGGGCCATGCCGTGCGCGAAGGAATCGCCGCTAGCGCGCGGCGCTCCGGCTTCCCGGTCCAGGTCACCGGCATCGGATCGCTCTTTCACGTCCACTTCGCCGACGAGCCGGTCACGAGCAAGCGCACCGCGATGCGCGCCAATCACGCCCGCCAGTACGAATTCAGCATGGGGCTGCTGTCCAAGGGCATCCTGCTGACGCCGCATCATCCGGGGTTCCTTTCGGCCGCGCATACCGCCGAAGACGTGAAGGAAGTGCTCCGCGTCGCCGACGAGGTGCTGCGCGAGATGGCCGCGGGCTAAGCGGGAGCGAGGGGGGCGCGTCGCGATGGATGTCCGTTACGACTTCGGCGGCGACGAATACATCTTTGTCGACTTCGATATCGAGATGAGTCTCGAGGTCAACTTCAAGATTCTCTCGATCTGCCAGGAGATCGAACGCGAGCGCATACCCGGAGCGATCGAGGTATGCCCGGGCAACACGTCGTATCTGATGCACTATCGGCCCGAGGAAATCGATCCGCACAAGCTGGTCAAGGAACTGCAAAAGTTCGAGCACCAGGCCGAGCACATCGCCAGCATCAGCTCGCGGATGGTCGATATCCCGGTGCTCTACGACGATCCGTGGACCAAGGAATGCGCCAAGCAGTTCGGTGAACGCCATCAGGACCCGTCAGTCACCAACCTGGAATACCTGATGCGCATCAATGGCTTCAGCAATAAGCAGGAATTTATCGAGGCGCATTCGGGGCGCCCGTACTGGATTTCGATGGTCGGTTTCGTGCCCGGCACCGCGTGGGGCTATCAGATGGTGCCGCGCGAGCGCACATTGCAGGCGCCCAAATACGTCCGTCCGCGCACCGATACACCTGAGCGCACGGTCTCGCACGGCGGCGCGTTCCTGGCAATTTATCCGGTGCGCGGTCCGGGCGGCTATCAGCTAATCGGGATGACGCCGGTGCCGGTTTACGAGCCCGAGGGGCGGCTGGTCGACCTGCGCGAGACGCGAATCCTGGCCAAGGCGGCCGATCGATGGAAATTGCGGCCGATCGATCTCGATGAGTTCAACGCGATCCGCGCCGAGGTCGAGGCCGGCACGTACCGGTACAAGATCGTCGAGCAGGAATTCCGGCCGGCGGTCTATTTCGAGGATCCGGAGCGCTACCTCAATCGTCTGCAGGAAGAAGCGCGCGCATGCTCAAAGTCCTGAGACCCGGGCTCCTGACCACCATCCAGGACGCCGGCCGCTTCGGCTGGTATCACATCGGGATGCCGCCGTCGGGCGCGATGGATCAGTTTTCGTTTCGCGCCGGCAATCTGCTGGTCGGTAACGACGAAGGCGCCGCGGCGCTGGAGACGACGTTCCTCGGGCCCGACCTCGAGGCTGCCGCCAACGTGACGGTCGCGGTGACCGGCGCGCCACTCGAATTGAGGCTCAACGGCGAGGCCGCGCCGATGTGGGTCGCGCTCGCGCTTAAGCCGGGTGACAAGCTCCGGTGCGGACAGGCGGTCGCGGGAGTCCGCTCCTACGTATGCGTCGGCGGCGGAATCGACGTGCCCGAGTTGCTGGGCAGCCGTTCGACGTATCTGCTCGGCCGTTTCGGCGGAATCGGCGGCCGCACGATCGCGGCAGCGGACGTGCTCGCCACGGGAGCGCCGCGGCGCAGCGCCGCCGAGCTTACGGGTCGCCGCCTCGACCCGCGGCTGCTCCCAACTTTCCCGGAAGTCGCAGAGCTGCGCATCGTGATGGGCCTTTGCAGCTATCGGCTTACCGAGGAGAGCATCGCGCAGTTCCTGAACACACCGTGGGAGGTCTCCACCGAGGCCGACCGTATCGGCTACAGGATTCATGGAGCCGGGTTTCAGTTTCGCGATCGCGAGCCGCCCTTCGGCGCCGGGTCCGATCCCTCCAACGTGGTCGATGTCGGCTATCCGGTCGGCTCGATCCAGGTGCCCGGCGGAAAGGAGGGAATCCTGCTGATGCGCGATGCAGTTACCGGCGGCGGCTACGCGACCATCGGCACCGTCATCCAATGCGATCTCGATCGCGTGGCACAGGCCCCGCCGCGCACACGGTTTCGCTTTCGCGCGGTCACGATCCAGGACGCGCTGCGGTTGCGCGCGCAATACAAGGCGCGCCTGCGCTCGCTCGCGGATTCGCTCGCGCTGTTCGACAGCGTCGGCTGCCTCGGACAATAGCCCTGACGACCGAAAGTTAGCTGAAGTCCACTCTTAGTCATCTTGAGTGACCGGTTTCGCGCCGAATGCTTGTGAGGAAGCGTTGTTTCGATGTCGCGTTTTGCGGAAATGTTCCGTCCCCTGACCTCGCCAGAGAGATTCGATTGAATGGGTCCGCTCGGTCAGATGGCCCAGGGACCCTTGGCGGCGAGGCCAGGGGACGGTTTTAGTCCGGTCGAGGGCGCGCGTTCGACCAGGCAAGAGAACTAAAGCGAAAGACTACTGTCCGCCGCCCGCGGCTTTCGCTAGCTGGTGATACATCGCCGCAAGCTTTCTACTGTGCTTTTCCATCTCGAGATAGTGCGCGGCTGCCTGCTTCATGAAAGTCTCTTGCGTCGCGATCACTTCCTGATCGGATCCCGTGCGCTTTCCCATGGGCTTGTGGATGGCTTCGTATTGAGCTTTTGCGTCCTCGGCCTCCTCCTTGTGCATCTTCGCCCGGGCTTCATAGTAGTTCGCAAGCGCCTCGTAGTCCTGAGCAGTCTTGGCGTTGGCTGCCATGGTTCCGACATTCTGGTGGGTGATCTCCTCTGCCATCCCCACCCCCGACCACGCCGCGGCGACCAGGCATGCAACGAGTAGCGCAAACAACGATGATTTCCCTCTCAACATCAGCTTCGGCTCCTTATGGTTGGGTGCTCCCCCCGGAGCGACCTGCATACGCACCGGGTAGCCGCATAGCTCAAAGCATTTCGGCGGGTTTTTTTCAAGCCCAATTGCAGCATGACAGGAAGGCCTGGCGATGCAAAAGGAAATGGGGCCGGGCGGGGTCTCATTGCGGCTGCCGACGCGCCGACTATGCAACTCCCCCCGCGTCGGCACGCCGCCGGCCGGCGGAGAAAGGGCGAGTTCTTTAGCAGGCAAGCGTTACCGCTCATCTAATCGTTCTTTATCCGACTGTTAATAAACGCTCGTTATTAAATGCGCGGGACTGCTTGACATTCCCTTTGGATCAAGCATTATAGCGTCCACTCGGGGCGTGGCCTGCGTGGGTAGCCTTACCTGGGGAACCCTGTCCATTAGGGCAACTCTCGCGCCACCTCCGGAGCAACTGATGGGCGAAATAGGGAAGGCGCGATAGCGAAAAGCATCGCGTCTCAATTGGTCCGCACGTAACCGTTCGGGGGATCGACGGTGAAGTTGCGGGCGGCTCGAGGGCCGCGCGCAAATGTGCAACGTCAAGGTTACGGTGACGATGCGGCGTCAGGAATTTTCCGAGAGGTGGCCTTTGCTGCACGGGGCAATGGGTAAAATCAGCAGGTGGTCGGTAGTGTGCGCGGCGCTGGTGGCGCTGTGCGTGACATCGGTCGGATGCGAAGGTGAAGCGCAAAAGCGTGCCATCAGGGATCGCATCGGAAACTCCTCCGAGGGCCGGTCGTTACCCGAGCACGAGGACTACTATGGCTCAGCCGTGGCGGACAAAGACCATGCGTGGGTGGTCGGCACCTACGGCACGATCCTGAGCATCACCGACAATGCCACCAAGGTTGAGCTGCAGAAGAGCGGGACGCACTTCTCGCTGTTCTCGGTCAGCTGCGCCGATCCCACCAACTGTGTCATCGGCGGAGAGCAATCGCTCATCCTGCGCACGACCGATGGCGGCAAGACCTGGGAGAAAGTCGACGCGCCCAAGGGCGTGAGCGAAAACCTGCTCGCGATAAGCCGCGGCAAGGACGGGAATCAAATCTGGGCAGTCGGTCCCGAAGCTTCCATCATTCACTCGACTGATGGCGGCAAGACCTGGGAAGACCAGAGTCTGCACAAGGACGAATGCCTTAACGGCGTCGCATTCCTGGACGACAAAAACGGCTGGGTCCAGGGCGAATTCGGCGTCATCAAGCACACTCTCGACGGCGGCAAGACCTGGGTCGAGTCGGACAAGGTGGTCGGACTACCCAAGTACGTCGAGGATGTGACCGATGCCGAAGCTTACCATCGCGGGATCCCTGAACTATCCGAGCAGGACCTCTATCTGTTCGGTGGTGCATGGAGCAGTCCACAAAAGGGGTACATCGTGGCCGCGAGCGGCTACGTGCTCGAGACCACCGATGGCGGAGCGACCTGGCAAGCCAAGCGCGGCGGCAGCAACTCACTATTTGCGATAGCCGCTCCGGCCGGGCATCCGGCGGTTGCGGCGGGACTGCTGGGAACGGTGGCGCACGAGGGTAACGGCGGTAATTGGACGATCGACGAGGGCGTGTCGAGTCGCGTGTACACCTGGCTTAGAAGTGCCGCGTTTTCGCCTGACGGCTCGCTGGGAATTCTGACTGGCGGCAATGGGGCGGTGCTGGTCTCGCACGACGGCGGCGCCACCTGGAACCCGTTGAACAAGGATACGATCGCGGCAGCAGGCATCGCTGCCGCCAAGAGCTGAGTCTGACCAAAGGCTAAAGTCCAAGCTATCCGGACGCTAAGAGCAGGAATTTCAATGGCGACGTCAAGTTCAGGAACTTCAGTGGCAGCTGCCATGAGCAGATTACCGGCAGCGGAACGCATCACCCACGGCATCGCCCGATTCACATTGAGGCATCGCTGGCCCACGCTGGCGGTGCTGGCGGCTATTACAGTCTTCTTCGCATTTCACGCAGTGAAAGTGCAGATGTATAGCCAGTTCGCCGATCTGCTGCCGCAGGCTCATCCGTACATCAAGGCTTACAACCATTTTCGCACGACGTTCGGCGGCGCCAACATCGTCAGCCTTTCGCTACGGGTGAAAAACGGCGACATCTTCAACACCGACACGCTGAAGAAAATCCGCTACGTCACCGAAAAGGTTGACCAGATAGACGGCGTCAATCACTACCAGGTAGCCTCGCTGTCCCACGTCAAGATCCGGCGCCTCGAAGCGCGCTCGGGCGGCCTTATCAAGTCGGTGCCGGTCTTGCCCGAGCAGGTTCCCACCGACCCGGCCGAACTTAAAGAACTCAAGAAGGCGATGTACAACAACGACATCGTCTACGGAAAATATCTCTCGACCGACGGCAAGGCCGCGTTGATCCTGGCCGGCTTCAACGAAGAGCGGCTGGACTACGGTAACATCCAGCATCAGATCATGCTCATTCGCCAGCACGTGGAGGACAACAACACGGTGCTGTACGCCGCAGGCGAGCCGATGCTGAAGGGCTGGGTGTGGTTCTACACCGGCGAGCTGGCGGAAATTTTCGCGGTCACCTTCATCTTCATTTTCGGTACGCTGATCATTTACTTCCGCCGGCTCTATGGCGTCCTGCTGCCTTTCATTGGCGCGGTCGCGCAAGCCATCTGGGGCCTCGGGTTCCTCGGCATCCTGGGTTATAACCTCGACCCGTTGGTGCTGGTCATCCCGCTGCTGGTCTCGGCGCGTGCCGCCAGCCATGGCGTGCAGATGGTAGAGCGCTATTTCGAGGAGCTTGAAGCGACCGGGGATAAACGCCACGCCGTCTCGATTGCGATGGGCGAGTTGTTGCTGCCCGGCGGAATCGGCGTGTTGGCCGACGCCGCCGGTATCCTGGTGCTCGCCGTCGCGACCATCCCGCTGGTCCGCAAGCTGGCCTTCTTCGCGAGCTTCTGGGGTTTTTCCAACCTCTTCACGATCCTGCTCCTGATCCCGCTTCTGCTCGATGTTTTGCCGGCGCCCACCAAGACCACCCACTACGTACCGCAGTGGATGCACGACCTGCTCGCCTGGGTGGGCGAATTCTGCACCAGTAAACACGGCCGTTGGGTGGTCTTCACGATCGCGGCGGTGGTCGTAGCAGCGGGCGCTTACGAGGCGAGTTCGGTGCAAGTCGGCGAGACTGAGGCAGGCTCGCCGCTGCTGTTTCAGAATTCGGACTTCAACATTTCGGCGCGCGCGATCAACCAGGACTTCGCCGGTTCCAACCAACTGGTGATTTACATGCAGGGCGCCAAGGATGACGCGCTGAAGGATCCGGCCGTGCTGGCCGTGCTCGACAACCTGCGCCACTACATGATGGAGCAGAGTGAGGCGGGCGGCACGCGCGACCTGCCGACCCTCGTGCGCAGCGTCAATCGCCTATATCACTACGACGATCCGGCGTGGGCCGTGATTCCGCGCACGCAAGCCGGCGTCGGCAACATGACTTTCATGTATGAGGCCAACGCTCCGGTGCCCGGGGTCATCCTGGAATACATGGATTTTCACGCCCGCGACGGACAGTTCGTGGTGTTCTACAAGGACGCCAAGGGCACGACCATCGAGGAGGCGACCATGCGGGCCAAATTGTTCATGGCCGCGCATCCGATGAAGGACGTAACCTTCGTCCTGGCTGGCGGCACTATCGGCACGACTGCTGCGCTCAATGACGAGGTGGCTTATTCGGATCGGGTCAGCACAGTTCTGATCGTGCTGGTGGTGTTCGTGCTGGTGACGTTCAGCTACATGTCGTTCGTGGCGGGCGGGATGGTCATGATCACGCTGGTCGCCGCCGGTATCGTCAGCTTCCTGTACATCGGCCTCAAAGGCATCGGCATGAACATCAACACCTTGCCGGTGACCGCGGTCGGTATGGGAATCGGCGTCGACTACATCCTGTACGTGGTCGACCGCATCAAGCGCGAGTATGGCCGGTTGCACGACCATGACGCGGCGATCAAGCGCGCTATTGCTACCTCGGGCATGGCGGTTACGTTCACGGCGACCACGTTGGTCGGCGGGGTCATCCCGTGGGTGTGGATGTCGGATCTGCGGTTCTCGGCCGAGATGGCGATGCTGCTGGCGTTGCTGATGATCACGCACTGGCTGTCGGCAATCACGCTGGTGCCATCAATTTTCGCGATCATTCGGCCCAAGTTCGTGGAGCGGGGCGCTGAAGTTTCCGATGAAGATCTGGAGCTAATCGAAAAGGACGTTGAGGCAGTGAGCTGAACGGAGGCTGGGGAAGGGCTCTGTTTGGCGTCAATAGGGTTGTGAGTTTTGGTTTAGCAAACTTCGGGGGAAGCGACATGAATGTAGGTGGAAAAAGCATAGAGCGGCTTTGGCTGTTGGGTTTGGTAGCGGCGCTCGCGCTGGTGATGATGGGCGGCCCTGCGTATGCACAGCAGGGAGTGATGCAAAACCTGGAGGATAGCTTCGAGCTCCACGGCTACGCGGAGAATCAAGAGATCATCCGCAGTGAGAACTACGTAGACGATTACAACGTGGCGTCGATCCGTAACCGCCTCGACTTGCAACCGTCGGGGCAGATAATCAAGGACACCGAACTGCCCACCGTGTTGGGGGTGCCGTTGGGAACCGGTCTTTCGGTGAACTACTTCATGGAAATCCGGCCGGGTTACGAAGGCGTATATGATCTCGTGACCGACCGCTTCGGCAATCACACCACCGGATTCTCAGGCATCGGCGTCTCGCCGTTTGAGAGCACTGGGCAGACCGCCGGCTTGGGGTTGCTCGAGGCCTTCGGCTACCATCCCAAGGAATTCAAGGGTGTAGTGGCCCGCAATCTGGAATTTCCGATGCCGGTGGCCCAGAACATCAGCGACTACCGCGTCGTAAACGGGGTTGCGACCAGTTGCTGGAGTTGCTTTAACGCAACGCAGTCGGTTAACAACCTGCGCTTTGAGCGCGACGACAGCAATCAATATTACTACCCCGTTCGCGAAGCCTACCTGGACTTCCGCTGGGACTTCTTCGGATCCAACCTGCTGCGCGTTGGCAAACAGCAGGTCGTGTGGGGCAAGGCCGACTTCTTCCGCCTCCAGGACATCATCAACCCGGTCGACTTCGGGCAGCACTTCTTCATCGAGCCCTTCGAGGACACCCGAATCCCGCAGCTAGCCCTTTGGTTGCAGCATCGCTTCGGCGACGTGCTGGGCCTGCAGGACGTAGCGGGCAATTTCGTATGGAACTTTGATACCTTCAATCCTGTTGGATTAGGTGTGGGAGGCCAGCCCTGGGCAGTGAACTTCGGCGACCAGAAAAAGGCTTTTGGGTTCGATAACAGCCTGTTCGACGCCGGACTGTGCGGCGGAAGCAGTACGCCGGGTGTGTGCAACCCCAACCATGTCAATTTCGGCCTTGACCACGAAAGGTTTCCCGCCTGGAGCTTAAAGAACACCGGCATCGGCATGAAGTGGGACTTCCAACTTCCGCATCCATCGATTCGCTTCGCGCTAACAGATTGGTATGGTATGGCGCAAACACCGGTGTTTACCCTGAATACGCTTCAGGTCATTGGTAATGGCCACGGCGGGATCTCCAGCGGCAGCAATTTCGCGCAATCGGGCGTGAACTGCTCCAAGCTCGCCAACATCACCAAGGGCTATCCAGGCTTTTATGGACCAGGCGGCGGCGGGGCCTCAATCATCGCAACGCAAGGGCACTGGATCCATCTGGCCAAGAACGTGAATCCGTATACCTTCCTGAACGACTGCACCTTCGGCGGCGGCGCGCAAATCAATTATCGCAAAGACAACACGCTCGGGCTGTCGGCTGACTATTTCGAGCCGTGGAGCGGCGTAGTTATCCGGGTCGAGTCCTCGTGGACGCACAACGCGCTTCTCAATGACACCAATTCGCTCGACTGGACGACTCAAAATGACATCATGCAGTACGTCGTCGGCTTCGATCGTCCGCACTTCATCAAGTTCCTGAACCCGGATCGCACCTTCTTCTCCAGCTTTCAGGTGTTCGAGACTTACTATCCGGGCGCGCATAGCGAACAAGGCGGCAAGACCGGGCTGGTCACCGGCACTAACGACTTCACCTTCACCGCGTTCACCCAGACGCACTACTATCGCGACCAGATCATCCCGCTCATCTTCGCTGCGTACGGGACCGAAGGCACCGACGCGACCATCGGCGGTAACAATGAATGGCTGATCAACGACCACTGGTCGGCGGTAATTGGCTTCGACGCCTTTCTCGGCAAGACGATGCTACAGAACCTCGGACCGAACGCGGTCTTCCAGGCGGGCCACACGACGGCTGCGGACGCACCGTTCAGTCCGGACGTCTTTGGTCCTGCGCGCTCGCAGGCCGGCGGCGGGCAGAAAAACTTGGATGACGAGTTCTGGACTCGCATACGGTATCGTTTCTAGATAATAGTGTTAGTGATGAGACAAGTTCCGGGGTCCGGTACGCCGGGCCCCGGAGCCTTAAGGGAGACAGAGTACGGAATTGAGGCTGCCAGCAGGGCTCCAGTCACGGGGGCGTAAAGTATGGGCGATTGCGCTGGTCGCGGTGGTTGCACTGATCGTCGGCGTCAATGCGCTGATGCAAAGGCGCGCGCGCGACCGCTGGACGGTTTCGATCACCGATCCCTCGATGGTCGCGATTCGCAACATGGTCGTGCGAGGCAACGTCTCGCAAGCGACCAACAAGCTCAATTCAACTTATCGCTTCGATCATGAATCGGGACTGATCGCGCTCAGACAGTTCTCGATAATTGTCCTGCAGCGCGGACTCAAGGAGCGCGATCCCTTCGAGCAGTGCTACGCAGCCAGCGCGCTCGCCGAGGGCGGCGAGAATCAGGCGCTCCAGCTGCTGGCCAACACCTTCCAGACCGACCCCGATCTCAGCCTGAAAATGGCAGTCGCGGACGGCCTGGGCGAGGTTGGTGACCGCAAGGCGGTCGCCATCCTGGGGCATCTCTACTACCACGGAGAGATGCTGGACCGCCGGTTCATCGTCAACGCTCTGTCCTCGGCAACCGATCCGAGCGCCATCGTGATCCTGAGCGATGCCGCCCGGCAATCCTCCGACCCCGCGTTGCGGCTGGCCGCGCTCAAAGGCCTTGGGCGGGTCGGCAATCGCGAAGCTATACCGCTGCTGAAGCTGGCGTTGGCCAAGGGACGAACCATGGAGCGGGTGACGGCGGCGGAAGCGCTTTTGCTGCTGGGCGACAACTCCGGGGTTGGAATGCTGCGCGCCACGCTGAACGACCATTCCGACGGCAACGCACAGGCGATGGCCGCCGTTGCCCTGGGATACGCGCATGACCCGGCGTCCTTGCCGATGCTTCGGCAGGCGTTGACCGACCAGAATATCGACGTTCGTATCGGCGCCTCCGCGGCGCTGACCCATTACAACGATGCGGGCGGGGTCGCATATCTTAGAGGCGCGATTCGCGATCAGGACCAGGTAACGCGGCGCCACGCGGCGCAACTGTTCGACGACATCGCGTTCGACGCGGGACATCCGATTCTCGTGGAGGCGCTGTCGTCGCCCGATACGGAAATTCAGTTGGCGGCGATCAAGACGCTCGGGACTGCGGGCGGCGACCCCGAGGTTGAGTTGCTCGGCGCCCTGCTGCGCGACAGCAAGGACCCGATCACGCGCGCCGATATCGCCTGGTCGCTGGGACGCATCGGAAGTCCCAACGGCATCGTGATGCTGCTCGCGATGGTCCAGGAGACCGACCCCGCGGTACGCTACACGGCGGCCGACGGGTTGGATCACACAGCGATGCATCTGTTAGGAGGCAAGCGGCTCAGTAGCCGCTGATACACGGGGCGGAAGACGGGACGGGGAGTTGCGAATAATAAGCGTTGACGGTCCCCATCGGGAAAAACTGACCAAAGGGACGACTAAACGGAGGAGATGAGCACTATGCGACGTAATTTACAGCCGCACGAGGGACGCGCCGCGAGGCCATGGTGCCTGGCATTGGCGGTCCTGGTTACGGCGGCGGCCCTTTGCCTCGGCGGTGGCACCGCAAAGGCGCAGGACGTGAAGAGCTACACCCGGTCCACATTCGACCAGTGGCTGGCCAAGTACAAGGACGCGAAGCCGGACTTCAAGGTCGGTGATGTTCTGACTGCCAAAGATATCGAACGGATGCGCCCGTTCGTTTTTCCTGGTTACGTCGAACAGTTCAACTTCCCCGAGTTCAAAGCGACGATTGCCGCGCCCGTGGACCACACTCCGCGCAAGGACTACATGGCCTGCACGGAAAAGTACCAGAGCCAGGTTCGTTTGCTGCCTGACAAGACCATGGCCAACTATGTCTGCGGCCAGCCCTTTCCCAATTCGGCTATAACCGAGAGCGATCCGGATGCCGGATGGAAAGCCGCCTGGAACTACGAGTACCGCTGGCAGAATTTCGGGCTGTTCACGATTCCGCCGGCCACTTGGGACCGCTTCGGCGGCTCGCACGACATTCCGAAGTGGGAGGATCCTCCTAGCGATTGGCTGTCGAACTCAGGGCTCTCGAATCTGAACTACACGGTTCCGTCGGCCGAAGAGATGAAGATGATCTATGGCGGCGGCGGCAACTTCCAGCGCACACTGAGCGCATTTTATAAGCGCCTGTACTACACGCACCTCGCGCAACTGGAGAACCACACCCTGCCGGCGCCCGGCGCGTCGAATTTCGAGTTCAAGGAGTTCACGGGCTTCTTCTCGCCGTTTGACATCCGCGGCACCGCGTTCATCATCTACCGCTACGCCGACCCGCATCGTGAAGACGACGGCTGGGCCTACATCCCCAACCTACGTCGCGTGCGCCGTATCTCGGCGGAGGTCAAGTCGGACTCGCTGCTGGGCACCGACCATACGCTGGAAGACTTCTACAGCTTTTCCGGCCGTGAGCTCGAGTGGCACTGGCGCTTTCTCGGATGGAAGGATCAGCTGGCCGTTGTGGACTCCTCGCACGAGTACACCTACCTGTACGGCCCCAACGGGATCATCCCGAACGATACGTGGACGATGCGCCGGTTCGCAGTCATGGAGCGCACGCCAACCTCCGAGCGCCATCCGTACAAGAGCGTCGTCGAGGACTGGGATTCGCAGAACTACGACGCATGGCTGATGGAAGCTTTCGACCACAAGGACAAGCTCTGGAAGGTCTGGGAATTCCAGAAGAAGTGGAGCGAGAGCTTCAAGGGCGACTGGCAGGAAGCCATCAACAAAGGCGCCTACTCGACCGAGTTCCAGTCGGTCCAGGTGCTAGACGTGCAGAACGATCGCGGGACCATCTGGATCGTTCCCGGTGGATTTCCCAACGTGAAGGGGGCCGAGTCCGAAAAACTATTCGACATCAATAGTCTCGAACAGGTCCATCGCTAGACCTAATCCCGCGCCCCGCCGGGTCCTATTGGGATCCGGCGGGGCGTTTCCTTTTGTCCCGCCCGCGTGGCCCCGCATGCGGAGCATCCCTCTTGAGCGACGCCGCGCCGATGCGGTATGGATCGTCGCGCGGGGAGGCCTCACAACCGCCAGGGAGGAAGACTATGCCTGCCTTTGATGTTCGATGGGTCGAGCGTTGGCAGAAGATGGTCAATCAGGACGGCGTCGCGCGCCTGTTGGGCCGTCATTTCAACGCTGACGTGATGCTCGAGTTCGGGCCGCATGCCTACGTGGTTAGCTTCGAGCACGGCGCGATCAACCGCGTACAGCACGAGATCGGCGCCGAGAGCCCCTATCAGTTCGCGCTGCGGGCGCCCGCCGAGACCTGGGCCAAGTTCGTGCAGCCGATTCCTCCGCCGATGTACAACGACATCATCGCGATGTCGCACACGCTGCACGGTCGCCTCAAAATCGAGGGCGACGTCAAGGTGATGTGGCAGAACCTGCGGGCGTTCGCATGGGCGCTCGACCTGATGCGCGCGGTCAAGGAATAGGGGGCGCACTGAGATGGCAAAAATAGAGCCGGTAACCGGACACTACATTCACGTTCCCTTCGAGGGCGAGGAGTACCGGATTTTCTACGAGGAATCCGGCAAAGGCATTCCGATGGTCTGCCTGCATACCGCGGGCACCGATTCGCGCGAATGGCGCCATCAGCTCAACGATCCGGAGATCAGCGAGCGCTTCCATGTGATCGCGTTCGATCTCCCGCGCCATGGCAAGTCGATTCCTCCCAGGGGTTGGTGGAAAGAGGAGTACAAGCTCACGGCCCAGTTTTATGCCGACTTCGTGGTGGCGCTCTGCCGCGAGCTTAACCTGGATCGGCCGGTGGTGATGGGCAGTTCGATGGGTGGCAACATCTGCCTGCACCTGGCGCTGCGCTATAGCGACTACTTCCGCGCGCTCATCGCGATCGAGGCCTGTGACTATTCGCCGGGATGGTGGCTCGACTGGCTGTGGCACTCACAGGTCCACGGCGGCGAGGCTTGCGCCACCGCGATCAACGGCCTGATGGCGCCACATAGCCCGTTCGAGTATCGCCAGGAAACCTGGTGGTACTACTCACAGGGCGGGCCCGGTATTTTCAAGGGCGACCTGTATTTCTACAGCGTCGACCACGACTTTCGCGAAGACTGCGAAAAGATCTCGGGCAAGATACCGGTGTACTTCATGACTGGCGTCTATGACTTCGCCTGCACGCCCGAGATGTCGCAGAAGACGGCGAAGAAGGTGCGCAACGCCGAATGCATCATCATGGAGGAGATCGGGCATTTTCCGATGTCCGAGAATCCGGTGACCTTCAAGAAGTACCTGATGCCGGTGTTGCACAAAATCAAGTAGCGCTCGCACAGGGCGCGGCATTTGTTCAGACGCGCGACGAGGCCGGATTGAGCTCCGGCCTCGTCGCGCGTCTTTCTTTGGACTTGCTATGTGGTCAACGTCAGACCTGCACAGGGGAGGGGAATTAGCCTCCGTCAGAGAGGGAGGCTAGTTCGTCGGCATGGTGAAGTTGTGACGGCAGAAGTCGCAGTCGCCGATCACTCTCACCGCCACGCACGACGCTGTGATCATCGAAGCGTCGCCGCTCGGCGTGCTCTTCACAAAGATCAGCGCGTCGACCTGGTTACCCCATTTGTCGATCGCCATCTGGCGCAGCTTCTCGTTGATATGGGTGCTGTCGATGCAGTCGGCGTTGAGCGGCTCGATGTAGCTGAGATCGCCGAGTTTCTCGTGCGGATTACTCAGATCGCCGGTCGAGATCAGGATGCGCTGGCGATCCACGGTAGTGTTGTAGCTAGTGAATTTCCGCCTTCTTCTGCTCCTGCTGCTGTGATGGCGGCCTGGCAGGCCGCCATCCAGAGCAGCGGCGCTGAGGACCGCGAGGACACGGGCGAGACGATGCATCACGCCTACTTCTTTCTTCGCCGCTTTCTTCACTTGCGTGCGCGACTTGCGGCGAAAATGCGGCATCACCTCTTTGGCGAATAACTCCATGCTGCGCCGCACCTTGCGCGGATCCATCCCCGGCAGATCCATCGCCGCCACCAAGTGAGTGACGCGCGTACGGCCGAAGTAATCCTCGAGACCGGCGATCGCCTCGTCCGGAGTGCCGATCAGCATCGACTCGCCAAACAGCGAAGCGGTCTCCGAGTGCCGCAGCTTGCCGATCGGCGGCAGGTTGGTGCCGTAGGCCTGGTCGCCGGGGAGATCGTTGGCCTCGACGAACCACTTGCCGTAGCAGCTCATCATGTAGTGCGCGCCGGCTTCGGCGTCGTCCCATGCCTTGTCATGTTTTGAGGCGACGAAGACGGTCCGTAGCTGCGCAATATTGAAATCCTCTGGGTCGCGGCCCTGTTCCTTGAGCGCCGCGTCGTACATCTGCTGCTGATCGACGCCGCCGGTGCCCATGAAATGGTAGCCGTTGCGCGCGGCGCGTCCGATCGATTTGGGTCCGCGCGCGGCGAGCCACAATGGCGGATGCGGCTTCTGCACCGGGCCGGGAATCACGGTGACGTTGGTGAGTTTGTTGAAGCGCCCGTCCATCGTGACGTCGCGCTCGGTCCATACGCGCCGGATGACTTCGGTGCCTTCCTCCAGGCGCGGGCCGCGTTCGTTGCGCGGGATGTTGAAGCCGACGAATTCCGGCACGCGGTAGCCCTGGCCTAGGCCGAGGTCGAGGCGGCCGTTGGAAATGAGGTCGACGGTGGCGGCGTCCTCGGCCACGCGCAGCGCGTTGTGCAGCGGCAGCAGTAGCACGAAGGTGCCGATGCGGATCTTTTTCGTGCGTGCGGCAATCGCCGCCGCGATCGGCAGGAGCGAGGGTGAATAGCCGTCGTCGACGAAATGATGCTCGGTCAGCCAGACGGTGTCGTAGCCGAGTTCCTCGGCCGCGATCGCAAGCTCGATTTCCTTGCGATATAGCTCCGCGAACGAGACCTTGGCCGGTGGCGGATTGCGGAAGAACAGAGTGAAGCCGAAATTCACGATTTCTCCTTGGTTGCAATTGTGGGTGCGGATGCGGCCGTCCCCCCTGGCGGCACGGCCGCGTCGGGCGCGCGTTTTCCGTGTGCGCGCGGTCTCGCCGAACGTCCGATTCTAGCCCTTGGACAGCTCTTTGAGGTCCTCGGCCCAGTTCTCGTACGGTCTGAGCGGGAAGACCTCGGTATCGGCCGCGATGTGCGCATAGCCGAGCTTCCAGATTGGCAGCTCGTGGATCGCGTGGTCGAGATCGTCGGCGCTCGGCACGTCGATGACGGCGATGATTATGGGCCTTCCGGCGACCTTCCAGATTCCCTTGATCGCGCCGGCCTTGACCGCTCCCAGAGCGGCCTCGGACTCCTGGCGCCACACGCTATAGAATTCCTTGTTCGACACGTTGGCGGGCTTGGCGATGTTCGCCTTCAGCATGAAAAGCATTGTGAGCCTCCTCGATGGTTGTATGAGCCCCAAATTAGTAGCGCGAAAGCCGGTTTGCCGGAAGCTTTAGCGTGCGCAATTTCTCGCGCGATCCTTTAGCGTTCCTCTGTGAATTGCGAGGTTGAGCGCGCGCGCGGAAAATGTGGGAACCCGGCGCCGCGCGCGGGCATTTTAATTAAGCGGCGCTTTAGCTAAAAGGCATCAGTGGCCGGCGCGGCTTGCTTTCACTTTTCATTTCTTCACACTTCGATTGAGCCGCGCGCCCGGGGAGAACCTGATGGCTTCGTTTGCATACATGCCCGATACCCATGGCGGACCCTACGGACAGCCGGAGCCCGATCCCGAGCGTTCCGCAAACTTCGCGGCTCAGCTGCTCGGCGAGGCCGTGAAGGCCGAGAACTGCGGCTTCGACGGCGTTTTCGTGCCGGAGCGCCACGCGCGCACGGAGTGCATGTTCCCGAGCCCGCTGCCGCTGCTGGCGGCGATTGCGGTGCGCACCAATCGCGTCCGTATCGGCACCGACATCCTGATGCCTGCGCTCTACAACCCGGTGCATCTGGCGCAGTCAGCCGCGCTTATCGACGTGCTCTCGCGCGGGCGGCTGATCCTGGGCGTCGGCGCGGGCTATCACAAGGACTACTTCGCGCACTTCGGCGTCCCGATCAAACAGCGCGAGGGCCGTTTCGAGGAAACGATGGAGATCGTCAACAAGGCGTGGACCACCGTCGGGCCATTCGCGCATCACGGCAAGTACTTCAATTTCGACGCGATACACGTGACGCCCAAGCCCTACCAGCGGCCGCGGCCGCCGATTTGGATCGGGGCGTTCGGACCCAAGTCGATCGCGCGCGCGGGGCGGCTCAGCGACGCCTGGTCGGCGGCGCCGTTTTTCGACCGTATCGAGAACATCAAGGCCCAGGTGTCGATTTATCGCGAGGCGGCCGCCAAGGCCGGCCGTAAGCCCAGCATCGCGCTGTTTCGCGACGGATGGCTCGCGTCGAGCCGCGAGGAGGCCGAACAGACGTTCGGCCGGCTGTGGCTGGAAGAATGCAAGTTTTACTTTAAGAATGGGATGCTGGCGCCGACCGAGGATTTCGCTTCCGAAGGCGATTTCACGTTGGACAAGATTCGCGGCCGGGGACACGCGATCATCGGCACCAGGGATGATTGGCTGGAGGCGCTCGATCGCTGGAACACCGTGATGGGCGGAATCGACTGGTACGTCCTGCGTATCCGGGTCCCGCTTGGCCCCTCACCGGAGAAGGTGTTGGAATGTATCCAGCGTCTCGGTGAAGAGGTCCTGCCGCGCGCGCGCAAAGCCTGAAAGCGCGACCGGCCCCGCGAGGCGCCAGAGAGGTTAGGGGTTTATGCGACGTATCATGATACTCGGTCTGCTTCTGGCGCTCGGCGGATGGTCATGCTCGTCGAGCGGCGGAGCCGGGCAGTCCGGTTCGGCTGGTTCAGCCGGTTCCGTGGGTTCCGTCGGCTCTGGCGGGACGCCCGATTCTCCAGATCCGCTTATGGATTTCACCGGCGTCTGGAAGGGCACTCAGGTCAGCTCGATGAATGCGGCCCGTGCGAAGATCACCTTCAATATCAAGCGCGAAGGCAATCAGTTCAAGGGCAAATACCTATGCGCGGCCGGCAACGCGGTATGCCGCAACAATGCGCCTAACGGATGGGTCACCGGCCAGGTTAACGCCCGCGGCTTTCGCGTGGCGATGGAAGATACGAGCTGGTGCATGTATTTTATGGATGACTTCTATCCGCCCAAGGCGGATGGCGAATACACTTGTTATATGAACGGTGGTATCGCGGACCAGGGAACGTTCAAACTCGTGGGGCCGCCGACTGATCAGAACGTGCCGGCAAAGCCCTAGACCCAGTTTGGGACAGCGAGACAGCAAGACAGATGAGAGATGAGTCGTGCGTAGCCGTTTGCCAGTAGCGCCGCTGCGACGCCACGCGTCAGGCGCGTTGGCCGTAGGGCTGGCCACGATTGGGCTTGCCCTCGGCGGATGTTTCGAATTAGAGGTTCCCGCGCCCTCGGCGACCGTCAGTCCGATGACGTCCGTCATGCGTCCGGCCAAGGCGCCGAATTGTCCGTTGCAGGTGTTGCACGCGATGCCTGCCGCCGATGTCCAGCAACTCGCGCTGGTGGACACGTGGGGTGACCAGTCGGCCAAGGACGTCGACCTGTTGCCGGTTCTCAAGAGCAAGGCGTGCGAAGTTGGCGCCGACGCCGTCGTGATAACCTCCGACAAGAGCCAGCACGAGGGTGAGCAATTGGAGGGCTACGACGCCCAAGTGGGTTCCAATATCAACAATAAGGCCGCCAACGTCTCCCAACGCATGCACGACCCGACCGTGGGCGAGGTCGGTCACGGCGGCCGTTACATGAGCGGCGTGGCGATAGCGTTCACCAAGGGCGCCCCGGACACTACCTCGAGCGCCGGCCAATGAAAGGCAGCTTCCGGCCTCCTCCCCCACTTGTCTTGCGCGGAGCGTTTCTTACTTCCTCCCCCGTGTCTTGGGGGAGGATGGAGGTGGGGGGTCGAGCGAGGAAGCGCCGGATGCCTTTCCTTTGCGGCGCTTCCTCGTTCTGATTTCCTGCCGTTTCAGAAAGTTCAGAAAGAAACGGTTCTCGCAGAAATTCAGAACTTTTTCATTGCCTCGACCCCCAATACTTCTCCAAAACTGAAGCGGAGGCGAGTCAGAAGCGATTCGCTACCGAACCTTTAGCGGCTTGGACTCTGCGACCTTCGCTTTGCGCGCGGCCGCAAGCGCTGACTGCGCGTGCGAGTGCGGATGTGCATGCTGATGCGCGCCGGGCGCCGGTTTCGACGGCGGCTCGTCGCGTTTTTTCTTCGCTTCCTCGTGCGCCTGGGTCTTGTCGTCATACTCCGCGCCGCGTCCGTGCTTGTGGGCGGCATAACGGGCGGCGGAACGATCGTCCATCCAGCACAGACGCGCCGGCGGCGGAACCTTGTACTGCGTAACGTCGGGAGTTGAACTCGCGCGCGTCCCGCCCTCGACCGTGAACGCCACCGCCGACATGATACGCTGCGCCGCGCGCCCGCAATTGGGGCAGGGGCGCGACCTCAGCCCGGATGAACTGAGCGGTGCGAGCACCTCGAAGGTGAGCTCGCACCGCTCGCATCGGCATTCGTAAAGCGGCATCGAACCTTTCGTGCTTCCGCGCTACTCGACCTTGTGCGGATGCTCCTTCCAGTCATCCGGGTCGTGCGTGATCCACATCGTGGCGCCCTGCATGTCGCGGATTGCCTTGATGCGCCGGAGCGAGTGGATCGACTTGAACGGATCGACATCGATCCCCATCGTCGCTTCCTGGTTGACCGCGGCGCGCAGATGCGTGGTGTCGCCGGTCAGCAGGAACTTGCGGTTGGGCAGGTTTACCAGGAGCGAGCATTCGCCAGGCGTATGGCCGGGTGTCAGTAGGAATTGCAATGCGCCGTCGCCGAAAAGGTCGAAGTCACAATCCAGTTCCAGCCATTCGTAGGCGCGGGTTGGCAGAAAATCGTTGAGTATGAACGCCCATCGGCGATCCACGTCGGGCCAGTAGGCGTACTGTAGCTCTCTGCTTCCGACCAGGAACTTGGCCTTGGGGAAATAAGTCAGACCGCCCGAATGGTCGAGGTGCGAGTGCGACAGGATCACGTACTTCACGTCGGAGGTCTTGTAGCCGACGTTCTGGATTTGCTTGTCGAGCGTGTCGGCCTTGTTCCATTTGAGCGGCAGATGGGCCGCCACCTCGCCCCAGTAACCGACTGCGTCATCGATGATCTTCGGGTTGCATCCGGTGTCGAACAGCACCAGGCCCTTGGGATGCTCGATCAGGAATGAAGGGCACGGGAGATCGAGCATCATCGCCGGGTCGCCACCGTGCATCAGCAGCGATTGCGGGGCCGTGAGTTGCGCGCCGGGCAGCGCCCACATTTTTTTTGCTTTGCCTTCAGCCATTATCGCCTCCCCAGTCCTTGATAAATTGTGTTTTCGTATTAGTGTGGCCGCCTGATTTGGCGGGTCTCCGAGCCGCCGGATCGCTGCCGGAGAACAGAACAGGCCACGCTAGATCGGCTGATTTCAAACTGTCAAGGAGAATGTGCGCCAAACAGCCGAGACGACCGCGCTTTCGGTTTTCATTTGCCCTCGGGGCTGCTAGTCAAGCGAAACGGCGAAAACTGGTTCGGCGAGCGGGCTTCTGCTCTAAATGGGAACGCGCGCGAAGCAGGCAAATCGGCGAACCGGATGAACAGGGAGGACGGGCATAGGTGGCCTATCGCATAGCGATCGACACGGGCGGAACCTTTACCGACCTGGTACTGGCCGACGAACGCGGCGGCCTCGTGCTCGGCAAATCGCTCACGACCTACGAGCGCATCTTCGTCGGTATCGAAGGCGCGCTCAAGATGGCGGCCGAGCAAGCCGGCGCGAGCGTCGGCGACGTGCTGCGCAACACCGACCTGGTGATCTACGGCACCACTCACGCGACCAACGCGATCATCGAACGCAACACCGCGCGCACCGCGTTCCTGGTGACCGAAGGCTTCCCGGATATTCTCGTGCTGCGCGAGGGCGGCAAGCTCGATCCCTTCAACCTGTCATATCCGCCGATCGAGCCCTACGTGCCGCGGCGATTGACCTTCGAGATTCGTGAGCGGATCGACTCCGAGGGCAAGGTTGTGGTACCGCTCGACGAGAAGCAGGCGCGCGAGACGCTCAGGCGGGTGGCCGAGCGCCGGGTCGAGGCAATCGCGGTGTGCCTGCTGTGGTCGCCGGCGAATCCCGCGCATGAGGCGGCGCTGGGCCGGCTGATCGAGGCCGAGCTGCCGGGTGTGCCATACACGTTGTCCTCGCGGCTCAATCCGATCATCCGCGAATATCGGCGCGCCTCGTCGGCGGCGATCGACGCTTCGCTGAAACCGCTCATGCAACGTCATCTGCGCGACATGGAGGAGGACCTCCGGCGCGCCGGTTTTACCGGACAATTGCTGGTCGCAACTTCATTCGGCGGTGTGATGCACGCGGGCGACGTCGTCCAGCGTCCCATCTTTCTGGTCAAGTCGGGCCCCGCGATGGCGCCGGTGGCAGGGCGGACCTATGGCGAGGCCGAAGTCGGCCCGCGCGACCTCATCGTATGCGACGCCGGCGGCACCAGCTTCGACGTAAGCCTGGTGCATGACCGTACGATCACGTTCACGCGCGAAACCTGGCTGGGCTCGATTTTCACCGGCCATATCACGGGCATGGCGTCGGTCGACGTGAGAAGTATCGGCGCCGGCGGCGGCTCGATCGCCTGGATCGACCCCGGCGGATTGCTGCGTGTCGGCCCCCAGAGCGCACGCGCGGAGCCGGGGCCGGCGTGCTACGGCACGGGCGGCACCGAGCCGACGGTCACCGACGCGGCGCTGGTGCTCGGCTATCTCGATCCGGATTATTTCCTGGGCGGACGGATGCGTCTGGACTCCAACGCGGCCGCGAGGGCGGTGGCGAAAATCGCCTCGCGCCTTAGCCTGGACGTGAAGGACGCGGCGCGCGCGATCATGGAAGTTGCGGGCGACCACATGGTCGGCGCGATCAAGGACATCACGATCAACCAGGGAATCGATCCGCGCGAGAGCCTGCTGGTTGCGGGCGGCGGCGCCGCCGGACTGAATATCGTGCCGATCGCGCGCGAACTCGGATGTCGCCGGGTGTTGGTGCCGCGCACGGCCGGCGCGCTCAGCGCCTGCGGCGGCCAGTACTCCGACATCGTGAGCGAGTTCACCCAGAGCAGGTTCGCCTATACCGGAGACTTTCCCTACGAACCGGTCAACCGCGTGCTGGCCGAAATCACGGCGTCGATGGAGCGGCTGGAGGCCGAGTTGCGCGAGCGGGGGCTGACGCGCTTTAAACGCGAGTACTTCGTCGAGGCGCGCTATCCGTACCAGGTATGGGAACTCGACGTCGCGCTGCCCAAGGGCAGATTCGAGGGCCCATCCGACCTCGACGCGACGATCGAGGCTTTCCATCGCGAGCACGAGCGCGTTTTCGCGGTGAAGGAGCCGGGCCAGCAGGTCGAATGCGTTTACTGGCGGGGCAGGTTGACCGCGATGCTCGAGGGGCCGCCGCTAAGCAAGATCTCGGCGCGCGAGTCGGCGTTGCCGGCCGCGCGGGTGCGGCATCCGGTCTTCTTTGCCGGCCATCGCGAGCTCATTACGCCGCGGTATCATGGAGAGAGTCTCGCGCCCGGGATAGCGGTCGAGGGGCCCGCGATCATCGACGAGCCGACCACCACGATCGTCGTCTATCCGGGATGCCGCGCACGCGTGACCGAGTTGCACAACTACCTGCTCGAGGTCGCCGGCGCCTGATCGGGCGCCGAAAAAACGAAACGAAGCGCAAAACGGAGGCTTGGAGACCACCATGAGCATCAGTACACGAAGCGAGGGCGCGGGACTCGACGCGGCGCTGCTCGCGGTCATCGCCAACCGCCTCGACAGCGTCTGCCGCGAGATGACCAACACGCTGTTGCGCTCGGGCCGCTCGGCGGTGCTCAACATGGCGCGCGACTTTTCCTGCTCGCTGGTCACCGGCGACAACCAGATGCTCGCTTCCGCCGAGGGCCTGCCGGTCCATGTTTTCGGATCGCAGTTTTTGGGCGAGGCGATGTGCGATCTCCATCCGAACCTCATCGAGGGCGACGCGTTTTTGCACAACGACGTCTACCTCGGCAACACGCACAGCGCCGACCATACGATCCTGGTGCCGGTCTTCGTCGACGGCGAGCATCTGTTCACCTGCTGCGCCAAGGCCCATCAGGCGGATTGCGGCAACGGCCTGCCGACGACGTACGCGCCGTTTGCCGGCGACGTTTACGAGGAAGGCGCGTTGAATTTTCCGTGCGTGCAGGTCCAGCGCAACTTTCAGGACATCGACGACATCATCCGGATGTGCCGGCGGCGTATCCGTGTGCCCGATCAGTGGTATGGCGACTACCTGGCGATGGTCGGTGCGGCGCGGATCGGTGAGCGCCGGCTGAAGGAGTTGGCGACCAAGTTCGGCAAACCGCTGCTTCGTGACTTCATCCGGGAATGGTTCGACTACTCGGAGCGCCGGATGATCCATGCGTTGAAGCAACTTCCTTCGGCCGAGTTCATCGGCACGGGCGCGCACGATCCGTTTCCCGCCTTGCCCGATGGCGTGCCGCTGAAGGTCAAGGTGAAAATCGACGCTGCCGAGGGACGGGTCGAGATCGATCTGCGCGACAATATCGATTGCGTTCCGTGCGGCTTGAACGAATCGAAGACCTGCGCGATCAACAATACCGTCACGGGACTTTTCAATTCGATCGATTCGGGTGTGCCGCACAACGCCGGCAGCTTCCGCCGCGTCACGGTGCTTCTGCGCGAAAACTGCGTGGTCGGAATCCCGCGCTTTCCGACCTCGTGCTCGGTTGCAACCACCAATATCGGCGACCGGCTGGTCAATATCACGCAGGCCGCGTTCGCGCAGCTTGGCGAGGGCTATGGACTCGCCGAGGGCGGTCTCGGGATGGGCCCCGGCTATGGTGTGATCTCGGGCGGCGATTTTCGCCGCGGTGGCGCGCCCTATGTGAATCAGCTTTTCATCAGCGCCAACGGCGGCCCAGGCACGCCACACAACGACGGCTGGATTAACTATGGCTTGCCGGTGGTCGCGGGTTTGATGTATCGCGACAGCATCGAAATCGACGAGCAGAAATATCCGATTATCTACAAGACTGCGCGGCTGCTGGCAGACTCGGGTGGCGCGGGCCGCTTTCGCGGCGCGCCCGGCGCGCGCGTGGAATATGGCCCCAGGCACGACACGATGACGGTGGTCTATCCTCTGGACGGCCATCACAATCCGCCCAAGGGCGTTCTGGGCGGTCATTCCGGTCAAGCTTGCTATGCCGCTAAGCTTGATCGTGAAGGCGACGAGCACGAACTACCCTCGGTTTCGGCCGAACAGATAAATCCGGGCGAGTATATCGTCGGCGTGGACTCCGGCGGCGGCGGCTACGGCAGCCCACTCGATCGCGACCCCGAGATGGTACGCACGGACGTGCTCGAAGGATTGGTTTCGCCGGAGAAGGCGCGGCAGATCTACGGCGTGATCTTCAAGGGGCGGGCCGAGGACGAGTCGCTCGCCGTCGATCGCGAGGCCACCGTGAAATGGCGTGCCGCGCTCAGAGGGCAACCCGGCGCCTGAAGCGCATCGTGCGGCAGGCAGCAGCGGATGTAGGAGAGTCTCCGATGGCTACAGCACAAAAACCCGCGGGCGGCGCGAACGCGATACGCTTCGAGATCGACGCCAAGCGGCTTGACGAACTCGACCGCAAGCACAAGCTGCCCGGCTTCGCGTCCATAAAGGAGCACGCGGATAAGGGTCCGCTCATCATCGCGCGCGGCAAGGGCGTGTTCGTCTGGGACGCCAACGGCACGCAATATCTCGACGGCAGCTCGGCGATCTGGAACGTCAACCTGGGCTTTGGCAACAAGGAAATCGCCGACGCGGTCGCCCACCAGCTCGAGACGCTCTCGTTCCATCTCGGACTGCTGAACATTTCGACGCCGCCGGCGATCGAACTCGCGGCCAAGCTGGCCTCGCTCGCGCCCCCCGGACTCGATCGAGTCTTCTTCACCAGTGGAGGTTCGGAAGCGAACGAATCCGTAATCCGGCTCACGCGCCTGTACCATCGCCTGCGGGGCTTCAAGAACAAGACCGTCGCGATCGCTCGTATCAAGGGTTACCACGGTTCGTCGTGCGGCGCCGCGAGCCTCACCGGCATCGATCACTTCCATGAGTTCTTCGAACCGATGCTGCCCGACGTCCGGCATATCGCGCCGCCCTACTGCTATCGCTGTCCACTGGGCAAGGAGTATCCGTCGTGTGCGGTCGCTTGCGCCGACGAACTCGAAAAAGCGATCGTGGCCGAAGGGCCCGACCGGGTCGCCTTCTTCATCGCCGAGCCGGTGATGGGCGCCGGCGGCGTGATTCCCGCGCCCAAAGAATATTGGACCCGTATCCGCCAGATTTGCGACAAGCACGATGTCCTGTTCGTCGCCGATGAAGTTATCACTGGCGCCGGCCGCACCGGCAAGATGTTCGCCTGCGAGCACTGGGACGTGCGCCCGGACATCATCTCCTGCGCCAAGGGCGTCAGCAGTGGCTATCTGCCGCTTGGCGCGGTGATCGTGCACGAGCGGATCTATCAGACGCTGCTGGAGTCGTCGGCGGGCGCGGCGGTGTGGCACGGCTTTACCAACACCGGCAATCCGGCGTGCTGCGCGGCCGGGCTCAAGACGCTCGAGATCATGGAGCGCGACGGCATCGTCGAAAATTCGCGCAAGATGGGCGAGCGGCTGAATCAGCGGCTCCAGGAGCTGCGTTCCTCACCAATCGTGGGTGAGATTCGAGCGTTGGGCCTGATGGCTGGCGTTGAACTGGTGCGCAATCCGCAGACGCACGAGGCGTTTCCCGACTCCCTCGGCGTCGGCGCTCATTGGCGCGACGTGGCGCGCGAGGAAGGTCTGCTGGTCCGCGCTGTCGGCGATACCCTGTGCATGTCGCCTCCATTGATTATAACGGCCAAGGAAATCGATCTGCTGATCGATAGGCTCAAGGCCTCGCTGGCGCGGACCGAGTCGTGGCTGGCCGCACAAAAACAGTAGTGACGCGTATGGCACGCACAGCCGAAATCGAGCGCCCCAACTGTCCGCTTTACAGCGATCAGAAGCTCAAGCTCGGGCTCTTTGGCACCAATTGCAGCAACGGGCTGACGGTTTCGCACGCGGAGACGACCTACCGCGCGACCTGGGAGCACAGCCTCGCGATCGCGCGGCGCGCGGACGCGATGGGGTTCGAGATGCTGGTGCCGATCGCGCGATGGCGCGGCTTTGGCGGCACCACCGATTTCAACGGCATCTGCTTCGAGACCTACACCTGGGCGGCGGGGCTGGCCGCCGCGACCGAGCGCATCATGGTGTTCTCGACCTCGCACGTGCCCACCGTTCATCCCATAGTTGCGGCCAAGCAATGCGTGACGGTTGACCACATCTCGAATGGGCGCTTTGGATTGAACCTGGTGATGGGCTGGTTTACGCCCGAGATGGAGATGTTCGGCGGGGTGCAGCGCGAGCACGACGAGCGCTACGCCTTCGGCGGCGAATGGATCGGCGTGGTCAAGCGGCTGTGGACCGATCCGGAGCCGTTCGATTTCGACGGCAAATATTTTCGCATCCGCGGCGGCCAGGCTCATCCCAAGCCGCTCCAGAAGCCATACCCGGTGCTGGTCAACGCCGGCAACTCACCCGCGGGAATCGAGTTTTCAGCGCGCGAGGTCGATTTCAATTTCATGACGATCGACAAGTTTGAGCACAGCCAGGAGCTGATCGCCACGATGCATCAGCGCGCGCAGAGCTATGGACGCGAAATCGGCATCATGACCTACGCGATGATGATCTGCCGCGACACCGAGCGCGAGGCACAGGAAGTTCGGCGCGAAATCCTGGAGAAGGGCGACTGGGGCGCCGCGACCAACATCATGAAGGTGCTCGGAATCGAAAGCGGTTCGTTTCCACATATGGAGGCCTTCCGCGAACGCTTCATCCTCGGATGGGGCGGCTATCCGATCGTCGGCACGCCCGAGCAGGCGGTCGATCAGCTAGAGACGTTAAGCGTGATGGGCATCCAGGGAGTGATTCTCGGATTCCTCGACTACCACGAGGAACTCGCATATTTCGAGCGCGCCGTGATGCCGCTGCTCAAGCAGGCGGGCCTGCGCCGCTGACCCTCGCGCGTGCGGCGCTGGCTTATGTCGGAGCGTTGCCGTTCAAGGCGTGCAGCGCTTGCGTCGCATCGGCCTCTTGCGATTGGGCAGGTGTCATGGCGGCGGCCGCGCCGTTTGCGACGGGCGAGTCAGGCGAAGCCGTGCCGGCAATGGAGGTTGGCGTTAAGGCCGGCGCGACGACCTGCGCCAGAATTCCTTCGAGGATTTCGGGCTTCACCGGTTTGCTGACGTAAGCATCCATGCCGGCTGCCAGGCAGGTGTCCCGATCGCCGGACAGAGCATGGGCGGTCAAAGCGATGATCCTGGTATGGCGCAGCGAGCCCTCCAGCCGCCGGATCTCCCTGGTGGCCTCATAGCCGTCCATCTCGGGCATCTGACAATCCATCAGGACCGCATCGTAAGGTATTCGCATCACCGCTTCGACGGCTTCGCGCCCGTTGGCGACGCAGTCGACCTCGACGCCGAGCTTCTTGAGCTGGAACTTCGCCAGCTTTTGATTGATCGGATTGTCTTCCGCCAGCAGCACCCGGATCTTGTGCCCCGCGGTCGGCTTCAGCTTTCCCTTGGGAGGCCGCGCGGAGGCGTCCGCCGTTCTTGAAGCACGCGCGTCGGACTCGATTTCATTTCCGCGCACCAGCACATCGACCAGAGCGTTATAAAGCGAGGACTGCGGCACCGGCTTGGTTAGCCATCCGCCCACGTCGAGCCCTTGCAATCGGGAGCGGGAGTCAGTTGCTCTACCCACCGACGAAACCAGGATCACCGCCGTCGCGGCGAGCGCCGGATCGGATTTGATCATTCGAGTCAGCTCGATACCGTCGACCTCGGGCATTTGCACGTCAATGAGTGCAACCTCGAAGGGATGCTCGCGTGCCGCTCCGCGCATCAGTTTGAGCGCCGAGTCCGCGGAGTCGGCCGTTTCAACCTCCATCTTCCACGCCGACGCCTGGCTGCGCAGGATCTGGAGGCTGTTCTGGTTGTCGTCGACGATGAGCAGTCGCACATTGGCGAACGAGGCGAAGCGCTCCGAGGCCGGCTTCGTGACGACTCCCGACTTGACAAATTTGGCCGTGAACCAGAATGTCGAGCCGGCGCCGACCGTGCTCGACACGGCGATCGTTCCACCCATCCGCTCGACCAATTGACGCGCGATCGAGAGTCCCAGTCCGGTGCCGCCGAAGTGGCGAGTGGTCGAGGCGTCGACCTGGCTGAAGGGCTGAAACAGCAGGTGAAGATTTTCTTGGGCGATTCCAATCCCGCTGTCGCATACGGCGAAGCGCAAGATCGTTTCCTTCTGATTTTCGCTGAGCTTGCTGATCTGCACGGCGACCTCGCCGCGCTCGGTAAATTTGATTGCGTTACCGATCAGGTTCAACAGCACCTGGCGCAAGCGGCCGGGGTCGCCGTGCAAACTTTGCTGCGCTTCGGAGTCGATCGACACGGTCATTTCGAGACCCTTGCGCCGGGCCTGCTCGGCGACCAAGTCGACCGCTCCCTCCACCGCCGCGGTCAGCTCGAAGTCGATCTCTTCAAAGGTCATCTTGCCGGCGGCGAGCTTGGAATAGTCGAGAATTTCGTTGATCAGGGTCAGGAGCGCCTCGCCGCTCTCGCGCACGTCCTGTGCGAAGTCGCGCTGCTCGGGGCTGAGTTGAGTATCGAGCAGCAGGCCGGTCATCCCGATAACCGAGTTGAGCGGGGTGCGGATCTCGTGGCTCATGTTGGCGAGAAATTCCGACTTGGCCCGGGCGGCTTCCAGCGCCGCGTCGCGCGCCGCGGTCAATTCGGCCTCGATACGCTTGCGATCGCCAATGTCGTGCGCGGTGACCGAAGATCCAATCATCTTGTGTGAGTGGTCAAAAATTGGCGAGCGGGTGAGCGCTACATCGAAGCAGCTGCCGTCCTTGCGCTGGCGCATGGTTTCGAAACGTTCGGCCCTGTCGGTTCGTGAACCGAGGCCGCTCTGCTGAAGCAACTCGGCGCGGCGATCGAGCGGCACCAGCAGCGCGGCGTTGCGGCCGATTATCTCCGTGGCGCTGAAGCCGAACAGGTGTTCAGCCGAGGCATTCCAGCTGGTTATCGTTAGATCGGTCGATTCGCTGTAGATCGCGTCACCCGACGCATCGACGATCGAGGCGAGCAGCGAACGTTCCTTCTCTGCGCGCTTGCGCTCGCTGATGTCGCGCACGCCAATTATTACTCCGCGCGTCGATCCGTCGCCATTTTTGAACACCGAAGCGTTGAGCGAGACCGGTACCTCCTCGGCGGTCCTGGTCAGCAAGCAGGCCTCGGCCTCGCGCACCAGGCCTTCGTCCAGCGCCCGCCGCACGACCGCGATCACCTTTTCGGGCTCGATGAAAATGGACGCCAGCTTGATGCCGACCAGATCCTCGCGCCGATAGCCGGTCAAACGAATCGTTTGCCCATTGAGGTCGGTCAATGTGAGTTCGGAGTTGGTGACCAGCAAAGCATCGGGCGAAGATTCGACCAGGCTGCTGCTGTATTGCCGTTCTTCGGCGAGTTTGCGCTGGACCGCGCGCTGCTCGGTGACGTCGCGCGCCACGCCGAAGATGCCGGAAACCACGCTGGCACGTGAAAAGACCGAGGCATTGAAGGAGACCAGGATTTCTCTGCCGCTGGCGGCGCGCAACACGAGGTCGTAGTTGGTCACCCAACCGTCGGCGAGCGCCGTTTCGATCGCGGCCGCGGCACGCGCCGGCTCAGTGAAATAGCTGTCGAAGCGGCTGCCGATCAGAATTTTCTTGGGCACCTCCGTGAGCCTTGCGAGTTGCTCATTGCCGTCGGTGATACGGAGATCGCGGCCGACTGCCACCATCGCGTCAACCGAAGACTCGATAAGGCCGCGCGTGTAGTCGCGGGCCTCGCGCAGCTCCTTCTCGATGTTCTTAAGCGTCGTGATGTCGCGCCCGATGCCCGCTACGCCGGTAACATTGCCGGCCGCATCGCGGATGGGGAAAATACTGACTGCGGAAATGAACGAAGTGCCGTCCTTTCTGCGCGCATGTTGTTCCCACGACGCCGGCTGGCCGGTCTCGACGACGCGCCGGGTTGTCGCAAGGGTTTGTGGAAGTTCTTCGGGAGGCACGAAGAGCTCGATACCCTGTCCAATCGCCTCCTCAGCCGTATAGCCATACGCTTTTTCCGCCGCCGGGTTCCAAGTGATGATCTTGGCCTCTGGGGACACGTTCATAATCGCGTCGTGCGAAGCATTGACGATCGCCGCGAGCGCCGCGTTTTCACGCTCGGCGCGCTTGCGCTCGGTTATGTCGCGTTGGATTGCGGAGATGGCAACGACTTTTCCTTCGCCATCGCGGATCGCGAAACAGACCGTGGAAACTTCGATCAGTGCGCCGTTCTTTGTGAGGTTGGCGCCCTCGGAGCGAACCACCTGGCCCGGTTGTGCCAAGAGACGGCTGGTAATCTCCAGCACGTGGGCATGGCGCTCGGGCGGAATGTGCAGGGTGAACGGTTGCCCGATGGCTTCCGCCGCGGTGAAGCCGTACATTTTCTCGGCGCCCCGGTTCCAATACGTGAGGCGAAGATCTGGAGAGAAGCTCGTGATGGCGTCGTCGGACGACTCGACGATAGCGGCGAGCAGGGCTTGCTCGCGCTCGGCACGCCCGTGCTCGCGTGACGGGCTTTGGCTTGACGCCTTCTCTTGCTCCGTTGCCATCTTGTCCCTGCTGCCGTTGCGACTCATCGCGCTACGCTGCGCGCGAGGTTCAGAATCGAAAGCCCCCGGTCAGCCATAATTCGTTGCCGGTCGATCGATTCTGCGCCGCGAACTCGACGTCGTATTTGACGGTGAAGGTGACGGGCAGTTTCCACAGATCGACCGTCTTGCCGACAAGCGGACCCAGCGAGCACCCGTCCTTTGAACGGGCCGAAAATAGCGCCGCGCCCTGAATCGGCCGTGGGTGCTGATGCCGAATTCGGAGGCGGAATCGACGGCAGCAAATGCTGGTACCGCCAGGATCGCCACTACAATGGCGGCGCGCAGCGGCTGCAGGCGGAATGAGGACGAACTCGTACGCGCCAGCCCCTGGCCGCGGCACCTTTGCGTGCCGCCAAGGCCTGCACAACTCGGTTCGTGATTTCGGAACTTGCTCCATTGACGCACCGCGTCCAATGGATGAGCAACATCGATGCCGCACGTGGCGGCGTGCTCGAGTTCCCGCAGGCTTTCTCTAACCAGGGTTTTGTTCTGCGCAGCCGTTTCGGCGCGCGAACGGCGAAGTCAAGGGAGGCTCGGAAGGTTCGCTATTGAAACGGTGCTTTCGTGAGCGCTGTATCACTTTCGGACCATGCGAACGCTAGGACGCGGCGACGCCGCCGTCGACGCGCATGGTCGTGCCGGTCACGTACGATGACTGCGCGGAGCAGAGCCATAGCACTGCGTTGGCGATCTCCTGCGGCACGGCATAGCGCCGCATCGGAACGAAGGCTTCAAAGTCCTTGCGTCCCGGCTGGCCCTCGTTGTTGGTGATGCGTTCCATCATCGGCGTGTCGACCGGCCCCGGACAGACCGCGTTGATCCTGATGCCGGCCTCGGCGTTTTCGAGCGCCGCGCTTTTGGTCAGTCCCACGACCGCATGCTTGCTCGCGACGTAGATGGGTAGGCTGCGAAAGCCCATCAGCCCGGCGGCCGAGGCGGTATTCACGATCGCACCGCCCCCTTGCTTGCGCATCTGGCGAATCTCGTACTTCATGCAGAGCCATACGCCCTTGACGTTGATGGCCATCACGCGATCGAAGTTGCGCTCGGAGGTCTCGTGCGTGTCGATGACGTCGCCCTCGATGCCGGCGTTGTTGTAGGCGCAGTCCAGGCGCCCGTGAGTCTTGACGATCCGCGCGATCAGCGCCTGCACCTGGGCGTCGTCGCTAACGTCCGCCATCGCGAATTCCGCCTTGCCCCCGGACTCGCGGATTTTGGCGGCCGTTGCCTCGCCACTTTCCTGGCTCACGTCGGCGCACACGACGGTCGCGCCCTCGCGCGCAAAAGTGAGCGAGGTGACGCGGCCGATTCCGCTTCCGCTGCCGGTTATCAGCGCGATTTTTCCATCAAGCAGATTAGCCATTGGTTTGTATGCCTCCCGAACGCTTCGCGCGGCCGCGGCGTCGCGGCCCATCTTCGTGTGCGACCCGTCTGCGATTCGTGTCCGCTTTAGCACACGACTGCGGATTTGCAAGGAGCCGACTGCCGCGTCCAGCGCCGCAAGCGGCTTGGAGCGCCGCTTGACGGTCGGGCGCCGCGCGGCCTACTAGTCGTGGGCGTAACAGAGCGCCGCCCCTCGGCCAGTCGAGAGCGCGCGCTTGAGGAGCGTAACCGTGATCGATTTTTCCCTTCCTGGTGACCTGGTCGAACTCAAAGCGCGGGTCGACCGCTTTATCCGCGAGGCGATCGTGCCGCTGGAGCGCGATCCGAGGCAGGGCCCGCACGGTCCCAGCGAGGACTTCCGCCGCGAGCTGATCGCGCTCGGCCGCGCGGCCGGCCTGTTATCGCCTCACGCGCCGGTGAAATGGGGAGGCCTTGGTCTGGACCATCGCGCCATGGCGGTGGTGTTCGAGGCCGCGGGATGGTCGCCGCTCGGCCCGCTCGCGCTCAATATCATGGCGCCCGACGAGGGCAACACCAATCTGCTCGACAAGATTGCGAACGACGAGCAGAAGGAACGATGGCTGAGGCCGCTGGTGGCGGGTGAGATTCGCACCGTCTTCTCGATGACCGAGCCCGACGATGGCGCCGGTTCCGACCCCAATCTAATGAAAACCACTGCGCGCCGCCACGGCGACGAATTTGTGGTCTCGGGGCGCAAGTGGCTGATCACCGGCGCTCCGGGTGCAAGCATCAATATCGTGATGGCGCGCACGCTCGACGAGGACGGGACCGACCGGGGAGCGACGATGTTTCTCGTCGACATGGACGCGCCCGGATTCAGGATCGTGCGCCAGCTTGAAACGCTCGACAACAACACGCCCGGAGGCCATGCGGAAGTGGAGTTCGATGGCGTGCGCGTCGGCTCGGAGCGGATTCTGGGCCAGGTCGGCCACGGCTTTCGCAACGCGCAGGTGCGTCTCGGCCCGGCGCGGTTGACGCATTGCATGCGATGGCTCGGCGCCGCGAGGCGTTGCCACGCGATCGCGGCTGATTACGCGCGGCGGCGTCACGCATTCGGCAAGCTAATCGGCGAGCATCAGGGCGTGGGGTTCCAGCTTGCCGACAACGCGTCGGACCTGCATCTGTGCCGCCTCGCGATCTGGCAATCGGCCTGGCTGCTCGACCGCGGCGAGCGCGCGCGCAACGAGACCAGCCTGTGCAAGGTGTTTTGCTCGGAAGCGCTCGGCCGGGTGGTCGATCGGTCGCTGCAGATTCTCGGCGGCCTCGGCATCACCGGCGACACGGTGGTCGAGCGCATCTACCGCGACATCCGCGCGTTTCGAATCTATGACGGTCCCTCGGAAGTGCATCGCTTCGCACTGGCGCGCGCGATAATGTCGGGCGATCCGTCGCTCGCGGACGCGATCACGTGACGCTCCGAGACAATTGCAGGGAGTTGAAATAGAAGGACATGAGCATCGACGAAAAAACCGAACGCGCCTTGCGCGTGCTCCTGGACAAGCAGGAGATTCACGAAGTCCTGATGCGTTATTGCCGGGGTATCGACCGATGCGACGCGGAACTGCTGCACAGCGTCTATCATCCCGACGCGACTGACGATCACGGACTGTTCAAAGGCCGCGCCACCGATTTTATTCCATGGGCGCTCAAAGCGCTGGTCAGGGATGACGGGACCAGCCACTACATCGCCAACGAACTGATCGAAGTCGACGGCGAGGTCGCGCACTGCGAGAGCTATTTTTTCGGAATCCATCGCCGCCAGGAGAAGGACGGCGGCACGGTTGATTTGGTCTTCTCCGGTAGATATGCGGACCGCTTCGAGCGCCGCGCCGGGGTGTGGAAGATCGCGCATCGCCAGGTGGTCTTCGATCGGAGCCGGATCGACAAAATCGAAAGGATGTTCTCGACTGAAGGGCTCGTGTGCGGCCAGCGCTCGCGCGAAGACCCCGCCTACAAGCGCTGAAGGAAGGCGGCCGCTCGCACGTGAAGAGACAGGCAACGGCATGACCCGATGGCGGCGCTCGCTCGCCGTGTACAGCGATCGGCGCGTGCTGCTGATCCTGCCGCTCGGCTTCGCCAGCGGCCTCCCGCTGCTGCTCACTTTCTCGACGCTCTCGGCCTGGCTCGCCACCGCCGGCGTGAGACGCGCGACGATCGGCGCCTTCGCGCTGGTCGGTACGCCATACGCGTTCAAGTTCCTGTGGTCGCCGCTGATCGATCGATTGCCGCCGCCGCTGCCGCTGGGGCGCCGGCGCGGCTGGGGCCTCACGATTCAGATTGCGCTGGTCGCTGCGATGCTCGCGCTGGGTTCATGCAATCCCAAGCACGGTCTCGCCACGATGGGAGCGCTGGCGCTGCTGGTCGCCTTTCTCTCGGCGAGCCAGGATATCGTGATCGACGCGTGGCGGGTCGAAATCCTCGCGCCCGAGCAGCAAGGGCCCGGCGCGGGCATGATCCAGACCGGTTACCGGATAGCGATGCTGGTTTCGGGCGCGGGCGCGCTGATCATTGCCGCTCGTGCGGGATGGTTCGCGGCGTATGCCACGATGGCCGCGCTCCTAAGCGCCGCGATGCTCGTATTCCTGCTGGGCCCCGAGCCGGCACCGCCGCCGGAACGCACCGATCGCAGCCGGAGCCGCGGATGGGAAGCGCTTCGCGAGTGGCTGGCGACGGCGGTGGTCGGGCCCTTCGCCGACTTCATGCGCCGGCCGGGATGGCTCGCGATTCTCATCTTCGTACTGGGCTACAAGTTGGGCGAGGCGATGGCGGGCGTGATGGCGATGCCGCTTTACATCGCGCTCGGCTTTTCGCTGACCGAGATAGCGGCGATTTCCAAGCTGGTCGGATTCTTCGCGACTGTGATTGGAGCGCTCGCCGGCGGGCTGGTGACAGTGCGGCTCGGGATCGTGCGCGCCCTGATACTGTGCGGCGTGCTGCAATCGGCGGGCAATCTGTTTTACGTGCTGCAGGCAATCGGCGGCCATCGGCTGGACTACCTGGCGCTGTGCGTGGCGGCGGAGAACGTGACGGGCGCGATGGCTGGCGCGGCGCTGGTCGCGTATCTCTCCAGCCTGTGCTCGCCGGCGTTCACCGCGACTCAATACGCGCTGCTGTCATCGCTGGCCGCGGTCGGGCGCACGTTGGTGGCGTCGTCGGGCGGCGTGCTCGCCGAGCGCCTCGGATGGGTGCCGTTTTTTCTGCTGACGACGGTCGCAACGCTGCCGGCGCTTTTGCTGCTGGTCTGGATCGTGCGGCGCGACGGTGCGCAGTCAGATCGACAGGCGGAGCAGGCGCTGGTACGCTGACGGACGGAAATGGGAGGCTGAAGGGCTGTAGGCTTGGGGGGGAGATGGCTTACGACATTCGTCCGTTATCTCTCGCCGAGATTCTCGATCGCGGCTTCCGCGTGTTGCGCGATCATTTCCGGCTCCTGGTCGGCATCGCGGCCTGGGCCTGGATACCCTATGGAGTGTTGCTCGCGCTAAGCGAGAGCAACAAGATTCTCGCCGGCGTCGCCATGCTGGTGTTCTTGATCGTCAGCCCGCTCATGTATGCCGCTCTGATCATCGCCGTCGGTGAGGTGTATCTTGATCAGCCGGCCACGATTGGCGGTTCCTATGGGTCGACGCGCTCGCTCGCTGTTCCGATCATCGGGACTTTCCTGCTGCTCTACGTGCTTCTGTCCCTCGCGCTTCTCGCGTTCATAATCCCGGGGATCTATTTCATGGTGTGTTGGGCGTTGCTCTCTCCGGTCATGATTGTAGAACGGCGCTTCGGAATAGCGGCGCTGCGCCGCAGCCGCGAATTGGTGCGAGGTGCGTGGGGCAGGACGTTCGCGATCCTGTTTATCGCCGGTTTGATCGCGAGCGTGCCGGGCGGCATGCTCAAGGTCTACTGGATGTTCATCCCCTATCTCGGAGAGATCCTGAACGCGGCGACCTCGGCCGTCGTAAGCACCTACAGCGCCGTGGTGCTGGTGATCTATTATTTCGATCGGCGCTGCCGCGTCGAGGAGTTCGATCTCCACTTCCTCGCCCGGCAGATCCGCGCTGAAGGCGAGGCGGGCATGGCCGCCGCCGCCTCAGGGACTTCGACCATTGCCTGATCTTTCCGATCCCGCGGTCCATAAGCTTACCGCCGAGATCCTCGCGCGCCCGGAGTACGGCCAGGCGACAGGAGGGGATTCGATACTCGTGCGCCTGCTGAGTTGGTTGCTCGATAAGCTCGGCCAGCTCGAGATCTTACGGGTCAAGGAGCCCGTCATCTACTGGACGATCCTGGCCGTCGTCGCTCTCGTGCTCGCGGGCATGACGGTGCATCTGATTTGGACCCTGTGGGTGGCGCTGAGCGCGCCCGAACCGGCGGCGCAGCGATGGGAAGGGTCATCGCGGCGCGATCTGGCGCAAGAGGCTGACGCGTTGGCCGCCGATGGACGTTACCTGGAGGCTGCCCATCGGCTGATGCTCGCGAGCTTTCGCGCGCTCGCCGAGCGCTCGGTGATCGAACTGCGCCCGGATCGCCCCAATCGCTGGATTCGCACCGCGCTGCTCCGCTCGTCACTGGCTGAAGGGCTGGCGCTCGAAATCGGCGCGCTCATCGAACAGACCGAGCGCCTTTGGTTCGGCGATCGGCGAAACGATCCCGGCATCTACGCTCGATGGCGTTCCACCTTCGAGCGGCTTTGCGCGCAGGCGACATGAACTCGCTCTCAAGGCGGAGCCTCGTGTCGTTGGTCGCGGCGGTCCTGTTGCTGCTCGGCCTGAACCTCTGGAGGGCTCCAAAGGTCGCTCTCAGGGAGAGTCCTACGAGCCTCGGCGTCGAGCGGCAGGGCTACAAGGCCGCCTACGATCTGTTGCTCGAGCTGGGCGTGCCGGTCAGGCGCTCTTACGTTCAGCCGGACGCGATGCCTGCCAAGGGATCGTTGTGGTTGGTTTCGCCCTCCTTCCTCAATGCCGATCTGCGCGACGACGACGCGGCGGGGAGCGCTCTTTTGCGATGGGTTCGCAAGGGCGGCACCGCGGTCGTGTTCGGCGATTCAGAGAGCGACTGGAAAAGGCTCGATCTAAAACCGGGCATCTCCGCCAGTGGCTCAGCAAATCTGGTGAAGGGCGACTTCGCGCCGCGCGCGCGCAAGCTCGACGTCCCGGACCTTGTGCATTTTGCGGCCGCCGGTGACAAAACCGCATACGACAAAGCTCGGGTTCGTCTGACGTGCGACGGCGCGCCGTTCGCGCTGGAGCTGCCGCTCGGCGCGGGCCGTCTCGTCGCGGTCGCCGAGGGCCGGTTTCTGCGCAACGCCAATCTGGGCAGCGATGATGCGAGCGTCCTGCTGGTCGATCTCGTGCGCGCACTGGGACCGCCGGTCTTCGACGAATATTTCCACGGCTTGGTCGAGTCAGGTTCACTCGCAGCGACGCTGGCAGGCTCGCGCGTGATACTTCCGGTGGGCGTCGGCCTTTTGCTGGCACTGCTGTGGGTCGGTGAGCAACGTTCGTGGCCGCCGCGCCGTCTGGCCGGGCAAGCCGAGGAACCGGCCCCTTCGATCGCCTCGTTTCTCGACTCGCTCGGATTGTTGTACGCACGCGCCCGCGATCCGGGCGCTGCGTTTCGCGCCTATCGCGCCGGCTTCCTGCGTCGAGTACGCCGGCAACTCTCGCCGCACGGCGAATTTTCCGAACGGCTCCTGCTCGAGCGTCTCGAGCGCGATCGCTCGCTCCCGGCGGAGACTCGCCATTGGCTGATTGACAGCGCGACGCCGGCCAACGAGAGCGAGCTGGTAAGCGCGGTCCGCGCAATCGAATCCTATCCGGGGATCGGATGATGGACGGCGAGAACTCCGGCGACGCGCAGTGGGTGGCGCAATCGTTTGCCTCGCTCCGCTCGGCAATCGGCACGGTGATCATCGGCCAGAACGAGGCCGTGCGGCTCTCGTTCGTCACCCTGCTCTGCTCGGGCCACAGCCTGTACGAGGGTGTTCCGGGCGTCGCCAAGACGCTGCTGGTGCGTACGCTGGCGGCGGCAATCGGTGTGCGCTTCGGGCGCATCCAATGCACGCCCGACCTGATGCCGAGCGACATAATCGGCACGCCGATACTGCACGCCGGCGGCGAGTTCCGCTTCCGGCCGGGGCCACTGTTTACCGATTTACTGCTGGTCGACGAGATCAACCGCGCACCGGCCAAAACCCAGGCCGCGCTACTCGAGGCGATGCAGGAACGCGCGGCGACGGTGGACGGCACGCGGCACTCTCTCGGCGACTGGTTCACGGTGCTGGCAACCCAGAATCCGATCGAGCAGGAGGGGACTTACCCATTGCCGGAGGCCGAGCTGGACCGCTTCCTGTTCAAGATACGGATTGGCTATCCGAGCGCGGAGGAGGAAGTGCGTATCGTTGCAGCCCATCACGCGAGTGCGCCAGCGCTGCGCGGCCCCGACGCGCTGCTCGGCGCCGCCGAGCTTGCCCGCGCGCGCGCAATCGTCGACGCTGCGCTGGCGCGCGAGGAGATTCTGCACTACGCGGTGTCACTCGTGCGCGCGACGCGCGACCATCCGGCGGTTGCGGTCGGCGCCTCGCCGCGCGCGGCGCTCTGGACGCTCCGCGCCGCCAAGGCGATCGCCGCGCTCGAGGGGCGCAGCTTTGTGCTGCCCGAGGACGTGCAGGCCGTCATCCGCCCGGCGCTGCGCCATCGCGTGGTCCTCGAGCCCGGCGCGGAGGTCGAGGGGATGGGTCCGGACGACGCAATCGATGAAGTCGTGCGAACGGTCGCCGTACCGCATTGATGCTCGCAGTGCCATCGCCGGAGGCCGGCGGGCCGGAGCGCACGGCGGTCCGTCCCGCATCGCGCCTGGTCCGGCTCGCCGCGTTGATCGCGCTCTGCGCGTTAGCCGCCGTCGTGTGGCACCTGCTGGTCGCGCCGGCGCTCGCGTTGGTCGCGATAGCTGCCGCGCTCGCGCTGCTCGACTGGGGAGTCAGCCGCAATGATCCGCCTCCCAGGCTCGAGCGCATCCTTGCGGCGCGGATGGTCAAGGGCCGCCGCGCCGAAGCCGTCTATCTATTGTCGCGGCCGGGCGGCTTGGCGACCACGGTTTCAATACTCGACGAGTTGCCGGCCGAGCTCGGCGGCGATCTCCTGATCGAAAATGTCGCGCTCGGGGCCGGCCAGCGCTGCCGCCTCGCGCGCGATCTGATGCCGCTTAGGCGGGGAACCTGCGAACTCGGCCCGACGTTCATCCTGTGGCGCTCGCGCCTTGGCCTGCTGAAGTTTCGCGCGACGGCGCATGCCGGACGAACCGTCGCGATCATCCCGGCCGCTTCGCCGCCTGCGCGACACGCGGCGCTCACCCATCGATCGCTGCGCGACGAGCTCGGCGTTCGTCCGCGCCGCGCCCGCGGTGAGGGCGGCGAATTCGAATCACTGCGCGAGTATTTCCACGGTGACGATCCGCGCCATCTCGATTGGCGCGCGAGCGCCCGGCGCGGCCGTCTGATCGTGCGCCGCTATCAGACCGAGCGGCGGCATACGGTGATCGTCGCGGTCGATACCGGGCGCCTGATGGCGGCGAAAAGTGCGGGGGATTCCAAGCTCGATTGCGCGCTCGATTGCGCAATCGCGCTGGCGCGATTGTCCGGGCAATTCGGCGACCGGGTCGGCCTGCTTGCTTTCGACCAGGAATTGCGGGCGCTTGCCAAGCCGCGCTCCGGCGCCGCCGGTGTGGGCGGATTGGTCGAGGCGACGCTCGAGTTGCGGCCTCGCCCCTTCGAGCCGAACTATCGCGTCCTGGCCGAGACCCTGGCGCGCCATCAGAAGAAACGTGCCCTGGTGGTCGTGCTCACCGATTTCGTCGAGGGCAGCGCGTCGCGCGAGCTGGAGAGCTATCTCGCCGTCCTCGCCCGCCGCCATTGCGTATTGCTGGTCGCGATGCGCGATCGGCTGCTCGCCGAGCTCGACGTGCGCGAGCCGCAGATCGCGCGGGGCCGCCTCTATCGCCGGCTTGCGCTGCAGGATCTCGCGGTCGAGCGCGAAGCCGTGCTGCGGCGGATCGCGCAGTTCGGCGTGCAGACGCTCGACCTCGACCCCGCGCGGATTACCGCGCCGGTGCTCAACCGCTATCTCGCGATCCGCCAGGCTGCACTTCTCTGATTAGCCAATCAAGATCCGCTCCGGGCCGGCGACGAACCATCTGCCGCACATACCAGACGTAGCCGACGATTGCGCCGAGCGCGGTCGCCGCGGCGGCGAAGCGCGCTCCGGTCGAAAGCGCCGATTGGCGCAGGAAGCTCTCGATCGCGGCGGCGACAACTAGCAGCGGAAGCGCGGCGAACACCATCTGCAGCGCCGGCCGCGCGGCGGTGCGGAGCGACGCGGCCATACCCTGGCGTCCCGGCGCCAGCACTGCCTTGGCGAGCACCAGACCGCCAGCGGAGCACAGGATGACCGCGAGCAACTCCGGAATCGCATGCGGCAGGAGCCATGCCCAGAACAGGGGCCAGGCGCGGTCGCGGGAGAAGATCCAGACGAACGCGCCGAGCGTGAGGCCGTTGTAGAAATCTAGGATAAGTGTGGGCAACCCCGCTAAAATACCGCTGGCGAAGGCGAGCAGTCCGACCTGGGTGTTGTGAACGAAGAGACTCGCGGAAAAGATTGACTTGAGCCCGAACGCAACCGGCTTATGGGCGAGAAAATCCGCCCGCTGCGCGGCCGAATTCACCAGCCGTTCCAGCAAGTCCGGCGGATATATCCTGGCCGGGATGCAAGCGTACAGCGCCGCCGGATTCTCGGCCACCAGCGTCGCTCCGGCCAGCCCACCCGCCGCAAGCACGATCGCCGTGAGCACCTGCAGCCGGGCCGTCGCAGCCAGGGTTGCCGGAAATTCCACCAGGAAGAACCGGCCAGTGCTCCGCGGGCGGCGCGGCGCGACCTGCAAATGAGTATAGGCACGCACACACAGGGCGTTGAGGTATCTGACCGCTTCCGGATCGGAGCGCCGCCGCGAGCGGAGCACCGCCAGCCGGGCCGAGCCCAGCCGGTACAGCCGCGCCAGCCGGCGGAGGTCGTCGAAGCCGAGCCGCCGCGGCGTCCGCTCCGCGCGATCGAGCAGCGCCTCGAGTTCCTCCTCGATCTGCGTCTCGCGCGCGCTCACATCCGTGCCGCCCGATGAACGATTCCATAGGCCAGGCTGACCAACCGATTCATGGCCTGTTCTCCCCCGAGGGCGTGCGCCTCGAGCTGCCAGTGGCGGGCCCGGCGCCGCGGATCTTCGCGTACGGCATCGATTGGCTGATCGTCATACTGCTGATGGTCTTTCTGCTGATCGCGCTGTTCACCAGTTTGCCGCTCGGCGCGCTGCTCGACAAATGGATCAGGTCGGCGCTTCACGAAGCCAAAGCCGCCGCCCAGGGCCAACACCCCGATCCGCAGCTCATCGGCCGCGTCGCCGGCGTGATGATCGCGCTGTTCCTGCTCGCGCAGTTCGTGGTCGAGACCGGCTATTTCATCTTCTGGGAGATGTTGACCGGTGGGCGTTCGCCCGGCAAAGCCCTGGTCGGTTTGCGCGTGGTGCGCCGCGACGGGTTGCCGATCGATTTCCGCGGCTCGGTCGTGCGCAACGTGATGCGCATCGTCGACATGCTACCGGCGAACTACGTCGTGGGGCTGGTGGCGATGCTGCTGTCGGATAGCGGCGAGCGTCTGGGCGATCACGCCGCCGGTACGCTCGTGATTCGTCTGGATCGGCCCGAGGCCGCCGCTGAAATTCAGACCTCTGAGCGATCTCCGGCGTTCAGTTTGACTCGCCAGCAGCTCGCGCGAATCGGCCCGCGCGAGCTGCAATTGATTCGTACCACGCTTAGACGGATGGCGAGCCTGCCTGCAGCGCGACGCGGGTCGTTGCTGGAAGAGGTCGCGGAAACCGTGCGCGCGCGCCTGGAGATCGACGAATTCCCGTCGCCGGACAGGGTCGCCTTTCTCGAGGACGTGCTTGCGATGGCCGAGCGTCACATGGCAAACAGCTGACACATCCGGAGCGATTGCTTCTCAAGAGCCTGGATCGCCGGAACTCAGGACGCCAGCCGTTCGAAGAGGTGGTCATTCGTGGCGGGTAGCGGCACGCCGGATGGATCCCGGATCTTGTCCACGCACACGATCAATTGACGGCCTTGACGAATGACCAGATGCTCGCGCTCCAATCGCGCCAGATGCTCGGTCACTCTTGGACGCGAAGCACCGACGAGATCGGCGAGGTCCTGGTGGCTGAAAAACCCTCTCAGCAGCGCGCCGCGCGACTCTTTGATTCCGAAGTCGGTAGCCAGTTCGAGCAGCGCAATGGTGATGCGTTCGTGAAGCCCGAGGTTGAGAAAGCTGGAGCTGCGCAGCAGCAGCCGGTACCACTGCTGCAAATCGTTCGCATGAAATGTTTTGAAGACCGATTCGGAACGATGCGCCGCGATACGTTCGAAATCGTTCCAGCCCAGGCTGCCTACCCGGCAATCATTGTAAGCCTCGCAGCGCAAATCAAACTGGCTAAATGGCAGCGAAGGAAACTCGGGAATCGGACCCGGCGGTAGCAGGGCGATGGTCACCCGCTCGCCGCGAGCGCTCCGGCACGTAATGCGTGCGATGCCTCTTAGCAGGATGTTGGCCTTGGATGCGAGCGCGGCTTCGCCGAGGATTACTTGCGGCCGTCTGTAATCGGCGAGCGCAAGGGCTCCCGCCAGCAATCCGAGCTCTGAAGCGGAAAGCCACGACAGAGACTTGAGGCGGCTCAGCTTGTCGACGTCACTGTCTGGGGAATTTCGGATTTCATTCAAAATTGCACCTTAAGAAGCATACGACGACCCTATGCCGTATGGGGCGACGAAGCAAACGCGATGTCACGTAAGGAACAAGAGACGTGTCTTATCGGGCACTTACGCAAAGAACCAGAGATGTGTCTTATCGGGCACATACGCGGACCGGCACCGCGAACTCCGGAAGGATGAAACGCTCAGGAAGCTTAAGCCGCGAGCGTGTTTTCAATTCGACGCGGCGTGCAGAGAAATATCTTTAGAGGAAAAAACCGGTTGGTCGGCGTCAACGATCATTGATGGTCGACTGATGGTCGTAACGAGAAATCAGATGCTTGCGCTCAAGCAGCGCGAGATACGCGGTTACCCGCGGCCGTGAGGCGCCGACCAGCTAAGCCAGATCCTTGCGAAGAAGAACCGCCGACGACGTCAAAGTATGTAAATGTATGCTATCAGGAACAAAGTCGGCAGGATTGTTCTCATGTTTACACAGATGCCGATAGACATTCCGCACAACGTGCGGGAGTGTATATATAAGCTTCTCCTCGCAGAACATAACAATTACAGGGAGTAGCCAGAAGGTCGGTCATGTCCGAGAGTGGTGTTCCGGCAATCGCAACTAACTTAGGAGTGTAAACAATGTTCATCCAATCGGCAGCACGCGTATTTGCAGCGGCGACCTTAGTCGTCTCGCTTGTTCTCGCCGGCCCGTTCGCTTTCGCCGCACCAGCAACGACGGAGCCAGCGATGGCGGCCGCCAAGGCCGATCCGGTCGAGGCGCACATCAAGGAGCTGCACAACAAGCTTCACATCACGGCCGCCCAGCAGACCCAATGGGACAGCCTGGTGCAGGTGATGCGCGACAACGCCAAGGCGATGACCGATCTGCAAAAGCAGAGAGGCCAGGACGCAAGCGCGATGACAGCTGTCGACGCGATCAAATCCTACCAGGCGGTCATTGCAGCGCATGAGGCTGGAATGGCCAAATTCGTGCCGGCGTTTCAGGCTCTGTATAACAGCATGTCGAGCGCCCAGAAGGAGACCGCGGATTCCATGTTTCGCGGCAAGGTACGTGCCGCAGCAACAAAAAAGAGCACTTGATTGAGAGAGCCCGGTCACGACCGGGCGGGAACCTATCAGTTTGACCGGGATTCGCTCCGGGAGATGGAGAGTCACTATGGAAAAGACCACGCTAACCAAGATCAGTAAGATCGATAAGATCAGTAAGATTGCGATCGCGATCGGCCTCGGCCTCGTGATTTGCTGTACCGCGATGGGGCCTGCGTTCGCCGGCGGCCATGGCGGCGGTAAGCACGAGGCGCAGCACCGCGGCGGAGGAGGAGGTCACGACAGAGGTCATGGCGGCGGAGGCTATATTGCGCCGGCCCCCAACTATTACTATGCGCCCGCGCGCCCAACTACTACTACGCACCTGAGCCGGAATACTATCCGTCTGAGCCGGTCTACAGTGCGCCGCCACCGTCGGACGGGATAAATCTTTTCTTCGAGATTCACTAGAAAAGACCAGGCTCCCTCAGCGAACCGCTTGAGTCTCGCGCCGGTTGCTGAGCGCGAGCAGATAAAGCAGCAATCACGGCGAGCTCAGCTCGCCGTGATTGCTATTGCCTCACGAAGATCGGTGAATTTCCGGGCGGGTAGCGGCGACCGAACCTGCCTCTTCTTCTGTCATCCTTCGACTCTGGCAGCCTTCGCTCAGGATGATCCCAAGAAGTCAAAACGGAAGAACCAACAGCCGATGACTGGATCGAGCGCGGAAGACCGCGCAAGTTTCTTCACATCGTTCAGGATGACGAGCATGCAGCGCAGAAACTGGGGGAGCCAACGTCGCGCGCGCAAGAAAGGCCAGATCGCGAGGGCAAGGTTATGACGCGAGAGTTTCTTCAAGGTCGCGGCCGTTTGCAGACGAATGTCTTCGAGCGAGATAGCTCTCCAGCCGGTCGCGTCTGACGATCAGTTGGCGGCCCTCGCGGACGATCATGTGCTCGCGCTCCAGCAGCGCGAGATACTCGGTTACCCGCGGACGTGAGGCGCCCACCAGCTCAGCCAGGTCCTTGTGCCGCGCCGGCACGGTCAGCCGCACTCCCAGTCTGTCGGGGACGCCAAAATTGTCGGCCAATTCGAGCAGGATCAGCGCCACTCGCTCCTCCAGCGTGCAGCTCATGAAATTTGCGCAGCGCAATTGCACCAGGTCCCAGCGTCCGGAATAGCTGGCGGCCATGCGCTTGAAGTCCGCCGAGGCGATCCCCAGAGCGATTTCGATGAACGTCGCCAGAGCGACCGCGCCGATCTGGCACTCGGTAACCGCCTCGCAGCGGAAGTTATAGCTGATCCCTGCGACCGGCGGAGGAAAGCCCGGAATCATGCCGGGGGCGACCATAATCACCAGCGCGCGATCGCCCTTACGGTTGCGGCACGTGATGCGCGCAACTCCCGACAGCAAGACGTACGCCGATTCGGGAGAGTGTTTCTCATCGAAAATGATGCCGTGCTTTTCAACCCGGCTCATGGTCAACGCGCCGGCAAGCCGGTTGAGCTGGCGCGCCGTAAGCCAGGAAATGTTCTTGAGTCCCCGTAATTTTCGGACTCCCGATATCCGCACGGCACGCATAAAATCAATGTAACAGACTTCTCCGGACGGCGTAGTCCCGGTTCGGCGCGCTTGGTGCTTCATGTAACCAAAGCGCATCGCCTCAGTGTAGCGCCAAAGCTTGCATCGCAGTAGAGTAGGTATTCGACAGATGCCATCCGGGGCGATAGGGGAATAGGGAGCCCTCATCGCGTGATGACACTCGGTGCTTCCGTGACGATGCTTTCGCCTGCCGAGCGGCACGCCGCGAGGTAAATGGTGAGCAGGCGGGCATCCGGGAGACTCCCCCTCTCTCTGGATGCCCGCCGATTCTCTAGCGGCGCGCATTCGAAGTTTGTCGAAGGTACGCTAAGGAACACCACTTACAGTGTCAATAGACTCAATTGCGTATGTTTCCATACAAACGCTTTAGCACAAGAACGTTCTGCGTTAATAGCAACTTGTACGTCAAGAAAGGTGGCAAAGATGACATTTGAAGATGCTGCGAATTCGACGATTCACCAGACCGTGGATCAGGGCCGTCAAGCCGCAGAGAAGGCCAGCCAGGTACTTAAAGATGGCTATGGAGCGGCACGGCAATACGTTGAGGAAAAGGGTTTCAACTTCGATGTGCGCGAATTCGCTCGTCGCGAGCCGTGGTTGGCCATCGCGGCCGCATTCACGATCGGTTACTTCGCCGCGCGTGTTATCAGGCGTATTTCCTGACGGGTCTATGCGTCATGGATATTTCAGCCGATAGCGCGGCGCGGCACAACGGCCGTCGCGAGAGTGTGGAGGAGTACGTCAGGGAGGCGCCGCTTGGCGCACTGGCGATTGCCGCTGCGGCAGGGTTTTTGGTGGGCGGAGGGCTTAAGAACCGTGTCGGTCTGGCAATACTCGCGATCGTTGGCCGGATTGCGATACAGAGCGCCGCGAGCACCTTCATAGAGGCACTAGCGGCCGGAAATCATCACAACGGAAGATCGAACAGCGCAAGCTCTGGCAGTGAAGGATATGACAAGCCAAGAAGAGATTTCCAGGAACCAGGATGAGCGAGACGACGCGCGCCAGGACCTCCGCGACACTCTGACCGAAGTCAACGCGAAGCTCGAGCGTGCGGGCAACGAGTTTCGTCCTGATCATCTGATCGAGGGCCATTCTGTCGGCGCTTGCCTGGTGGTGGGCGCCTTGGGCTTTCTCATCGGCTCAAGCATCAACAGCCGCGTAACCGGGCCAGCCATGATTGCCGCCTTGCTGGGCTTCGCGCTCTCGCGGCGTGCCTCAAGCGAATCGAGCGAATGCGATGGCAGAGCAACATCATCTGACGATTGAACGGGCCTCTGCGGCCTACACGGACTGGGCGACTCTGACGGAAAGAGCGCTGGACGATGTATCGCGGATTTTTCGCTCCGAGATCCATATGTTTCAAACCCGCGTCGAGATGGCTGTGGAGGCGCAAATAGACAATGTCGTGATGCGCCTGACCACAATCACAGCGATGGTCTGCGGCGCACTCTGCATTCTGTGCGCCTTGATCCTGCTTCTGCATCAATGGCTGCCGTGGTGGCAGTCGTTTGGGATCGCCGGTTTTAGCTTGTTGGCTGCCGGGGGTGTGAGTCACGCAACTATGAAGCCTTCGAGTCAAACCAGAGCGACAGGACAAAAAATGAATCCCGGCCGCTCAACCGCCTGATTCATCGTCGCGCGCCGGTGAACTGCGGCAAAAAGGGCGAAATCCAATGAAGTCGATAACCTGGTTCGGTGCAGTCCTCGCTCTTTTGGGGATTGTTGGATTGGCAATCCCCGTATTTACGACTTCACAAACCAAGGACGTGGCAAAGTTGGGCGACCTCAAGATTCAGAGCACGGAACAATCGACGCATGTGGTCCCTCGATCGCTAAGCGCCGGCGCACTGGTACTGGGGGTCATACTCATTGGAGCCGGAGCTTACGCAAAGCGAACGGAATGAACAGTCGCGCCATGCCAGCCAAGCAGTGAGATAGTGCGAAATGTATTGGACGCAGTGTCAGGGAGTAGGCATATGACTTTAGTGGGTATTGTAGGCGTATTGGTCGTGGTCGGGCTGATAATGTGGCTGATAAACACGTATATTCCGATGGCGGCCGGCATCAAGAGTGTGCTCAACATCGTCGTCTTCCTCGTTGTTGCAGTTTGGCTCTTACAGGGGTTTGGCATCATCGGGAATATACCCGGAGTTCGCGTTCCCGCCCTGAGGTGAGCCTGCCCCGCTGCAGCGAGAAGCCGAAGAGGCGCCGGTCGCGCTTTCGGTCCTTGCGCTGCATGGTCGTGGCCGAGACTCCGGGATGCTCAGGCCCGAGTGTGCCCCGGCCGGGAATCGAACCCGGACTGAAGATACGGACAAAGCAAAACCAAATCCACCAAAAGAAAGCCAATAGTTTCACGGAGTTATGCGAAATCGATTTGTCGCCTTTGGTTCACCTTCGCAGCGTTTTTCGGCCAACTTTGCCCAAGTTCTGCCCAAGGATTTCGAGGCCGCTTGACCCCGGACTGTAGCCGTTCCGCGCTTACGCCTTTCGGCCAAAAACGAGACACCGGGATGTGGCGACTGCATCAGCGACGAGCCTCTCGCGGCGCTCGCGATTGCCGCTGCGGCGGGATGCGTCGTCAGTGGAGTAGTCAACCGACGTTTCGGCGTAACGATGTTAACGATCGTTTGCCGGATCGCGCTCCGTGGCTTTGCGGCTGGTCTGATCGGCGCAGTGGCGAGCAGCGCAAAGAACGACCGGAGACCAGGCCGCCTCGCTGGACTATTCAGCCTCGATCGCAGACGGTCGTCTAAAAGTGGGCACTCGAGCGCGATCATATGTCCACAAAGCGACATGGCGTGCGTCTCTCGATCTTCGAGTGTGATCTTAGCCGCGCTTAACCAATCAGATCTGCGTACCCCGCCTCGGCATGATCAATGCTGTCGTGATGAACTGCCGAAAACACTTCCGCCCACCACCGCAGGTGATCGCGAGAAGACACAAGGAGGACTGCAAAGTGGCACGAGTTCAAAAGGCGACCGATTCGTCCAGTCTCGCCGAGGTCGTGGATCGAATCCTCGACAAAGGCATCGTGATTGACGCGTGGGTCAAGGTCTCGTTGGTGGGGATCGAACTGCTCTCCATCGAAGCGAGAGTCGTGATCGCGTCGGTCGAAACGTACCTCAAGTACGCCGAAGCGATTGGGTTGACGGCGTCGGCGGCAGCGCCGGCGTAATGACCCCCGAGGTTAGCGGCCGGAAGGGTTCTGAGAGACCTTCCGGCGCTAACCGAGGGACGGCAGCAAAAAATCGAGGATTACAGCAATGCACTTTGCCAGCGACATGATGAATCTCCGACACGAAATTGACACTCTGCGCCGCGAGCGGCGAAGGATGCTCGATCGACTGCGTCGATTTGGCAGCGCTCTCCAGTCCGACACGGCGAAGATGCTCTGCGCGATGCGAAAAGCGATGCACGAGGAGCATGCCAAGATGCGCGAGATGCGCGGCGCCTTCAATGCGCAAAATCAACGCGGGATCCACGACATGATGCGTGGGCTGCACGGCGAGCGTGCGCGCGCGCGGCGCAATTTCATGGGTAAAAAGGCTTGAAGAACGTGGAAGACCTCAACGGGTCAGGATACCGAAGCGTGCCCCTCGAAAGCCTGCTCGAGCGGGGAGAGACCGAAGCGGTCGAGAGCCCGGACGACGTTGCGCCGGATGCTCCCGACGGCGTCTTTCTTCCTGAGGCCAGCGACGGCTTCGTATCCAGCCCCTACGTCGAGGATCTTACGCTGCGGGCGCTGACTTATCTCGAGATCGGCTACCCGCTTCACCTGGCGGGCTTCGCGGGCACCGGCAAGACCACCATCGCGTTTCATATCGCGGCCAAACTCGGGCGCCCGGTCATCCTGATTCATGGCGACGACGAGTTCGTGAGCTCGGACCTGACCGGCAAAGATGTCGGCTACAAGAAATCCAAGTTCATCGACAATTACATCCACTCAGTCCTCAAGTCCGAAGAGAACATGCGGGTGCTGTGGATAGAGAATCGCCTGACCACCGCATGTCGCGACGGTTACACGCTCATCTATGACGAATTCAACCGCTCGCGCGCGGAAGCCAACAACGTGCTGCTGAGCGTGTTGGAAGAGAAGATGCTGAGCCTGCCGTCGCTGGGCAAGGTCCAGGGCGGCTACATCGAGGTGCATTCCGAGTTTCGCGCGATTTTCACCTCAAATCCCGAGGAGTATGCCGGGGTGCATAAGGCGCCCGACGCCCTGATGGATCGGCTGATCACGCTCGACCTCGGCCACTACGATCGCGAGACCGAAATCAGGATTGCGGTCGCACGCTCGGGAATCGCGCGCGCCGACGGCGAAATCGTGGTCGACCTGGTCCGAGAACTGCGCGGGGTCGGGGTCAACAACCATCGTCCCACCATCCGCGCGTGCATCGCGATCGCAAGCGTGCTGGCGCGCAAGGGCGCGCGGGCGCGTATTGATGACGCCGTGTTCCAATGGGTTTGTCACGACGTGCTCAACGTCGACACTGCCAAGGTGACGCGGGGCGGCGAGTCCCAGATGAGTCACAAGATCGACGAAGCCATGCGCAAGGTCTGCCGGCCGCGCGCGCGAGCGCGGCGAAAAGTCGGAGCATAGATGCAGCAGCGCAAACGCCTTCTTGGCGGATTGAAGGATCTGCGCACCACTGGCGCGCTCGGCGCGGCCACACTTGCGCCGCATGCGGCTTACATGAAGATCACCTCGCTGGAGCTCGAGAAACTGCGCCTGAGCCGGGTCCGCCGGCACGCCGCGCGGCGGATCGGCGAGATCGACGCGCGCTGCGAGGAAATCGGCATCGAGAAAGCCGCCTTGCTGGCCGCGATGGAAGCGCCGCCTGACTGTACGGTGGGCGTTCGTCAGGGCGTGCACAGCTCGCAGTCGCGGCGTTCCCGCGGCGTCTCACTCAAATACTGAGGAAGGTCAATGAAGATAAACTGCCTCTCATGCGGACATAACGTCGACCTTGATGACGCTTACCTGGAGAATTACGAAGGCGCAATCAAGTGCTACGGATGCGACGCGACGCTCGAGATCAAGACCGAGCAGGGCAGCCTGCGGGGGGTTCATCTGTGCGCGCCGCGCGAGCGCCTTGAGCGCGAGATCGACAGTGATCCGTCGGATGATCACCGCGGCGGACAGGAGTATAACGGCGCGCGCCTTGATCATGCGGACAAAATCCAATGAGCGGGGAGCTCTCGCGTCGGACCGATGTCGGCGGCACAGCCCCGCGTGGCCGCTACATCTATGCGGTGGTCACGCAGAGCGCAGAGCAGGCCCTTAATTTCAAAGGGCTGGACGATCGGCCGATTTATACCATCGCATATCGCGGGATGGCGGCCGTGGTCAGCGACCTCGAGAACGATCGGATCCGTCCGCAGCGGCGCAACCTCGCGGCGCATCGTGCGGTCTTGAGCGGGCTGATGGCGGTGGAAGAAGCGGTCTTACCGATGCGCTTCGGCACCATCGCGGCGAACGCGAACGAGATCAAAAGCCTGCTCGCGTCCAATCGCAAGGTCTTCGAAAGCCAACTGAAGCAGATCGCCGGGAAACTGGAGATGGGTGTGCGGGTGGTATGGGACGTCCCCAACATCTTCGAGTATTTCGTCGACGCGCATCCGGATCTTAAGGAGGCGCGCGACCGCCTGTTCGGCGGTTCCAACCAGCCCTCGCAAAATGATCGCATCGAGTTGGGACGCATGTTCGAGCGGCTGCACGAAGCCGATCGTCTGGCCCATTGCGCGACGGTAGAGGAAGAACTCGGACCGCTGTGCGCGGCAGTCAAGCGCGGGGCGCCCCGCGACGACCTCGAGATAATGAACCTCGCGTGCCTCGTCGCGAAGGACCGGCGCGCCGAATTCGAGCAAGGCGTGTTCCGCGCGGCGACTCATTTCGACAACAACTTCGCCTTTGACTACAACGGACCGTGGCCGCCCCACACCTTCGCCGAGCTCACCATCGAGAGTTAAACACGATGTTTTTAATCGACGATCTCCTCATAGCGCCTGGCAGTTTTCTGCTCTGGGTGATGCGCAAGGTTCAAGAGGCCGCCCAGGAAGAACTCGAGAACGACACGGCGCGTGTCACCGCTGAATTGAGCGAACTGCATCGCGAGCTCGAGACCGGCGCGATCACCGAGGCTCAGTTCGACGCGCGCGAGAAGGAGTTGCTCGATCGCCTCGACCGCATCCGCGAGCAGAACGACGACTTCGAGAGCGCCGAAGGAAAACACGATGATGAAGACTGAGCGCGAGCATTCCCTGGAAAACCTCTCGATGCGGCCGAGCGAGCGGGTCTCGCTCTGCGAGACCCTCGATCGCGTGTTGAACAAGGGTGCAGTGGTCGCGGGCGAGGTCACTATTTCGGTCGCCGATATCGATCTGATCTACCTCGGCCTCCAGGTCATGATCAGCTCGGTCGAGGCGGCACGCGATGATTAACGCAGCCCGCCGCCCGACCGACGAACCGATTGGCGAGTCGCCTTCCCGGCCGTTCGACAGCGGATTCGGCGAGACCTTGTTTGACGATCCGCCGCAGACCACGAACCAGCGCCGGATCAATCTGAAACCCGACGATCTCAAGAATGGGCTCGCGCAACTGGTGCTTGCGCTGGTGAACCTGCTCCACGAATTGCTCGAACGCCAAGCCCTCGCACGGATCGAATCCGGCCGCCTGAGCGAAGCCGACTGCGAGCGCCTGGGTCTGACCTTGATGCGCCAAAGTGACCAAATAGACGCCCTTCGGGAAGGGTTCGGGCTCTCACGCGAGGACCTGAATATCGATCTCGGACCGCTGGGCAAACTGGTTTGAGGTAACTCGATTCATGTCGTCGCAATCCATGCAGCATTCGGTCCAGTCGTCGACCCTCGCGGACCTGCTCGAGCGGGTCCTGGACAAGGGAATCGTCATCGCCGGCGACATCAAGATCAAACTGGTCGAAGTGGAACTGCTTACGATCCAAATCCGGCTGGTAGTGTGCTCGGTCGAAAAGGCCAAGGAGCTCGGCCTTGATTGGTGGAATCCCAAGCGGATCGAGGCGCTCGCCGAGGGGCAACTGCTGACGGCGCCGGAGCACAGCTTCGAAGCTCGGATCGCGAAACTCGAAGCCGAGCTCGCAGCCAATCGTTCGCTGCCGGCTCTCAAGGAGACTCACGATGAGCGCTAAACGAAAAGCCGCACAAGACGCCGGCGGCGAGATCGGCTCAGGATTCGTCAAAGGGCTGTCCGACTTGATCGAGAAACTGGGCGAGCTCGCCGAGACCGGCCGCGAAATGCGTCGGGAAGGCGTGCTCAGCCAGGACGACAAGCTCAAGGGCGTTTACGGTTTCCGCATGAAAGTCGGACTCGGCGGCGACGCCGTCGATATCGAGCCGTTTGGCAACGTCAAAGTAGACAAGAAGTCACGTCACGCCGTGGTCCATGAAATCCGCGAGCCGCTCTTCGACGTCATCGAGGAGAAGGATCGCATCCTCGTGATCGCCGAGATGCCGGGCATCACCACCGATGACATTTCGGTTTCGATCGATGGCGACGTGATGAAGGTCGAGGCCTCGCGCCGCGACCGGAAATATCGCAAAGAGATTCTGCTCCCCAAGCCGGTGGTGCGCAGCCGGATCACAGTTGCCTGCAACAACGGGGTCGTCGAAATCAGCTGTCCGCTGAAATGAACAGCGCCACGCCCATAGAGCCGGGAACCTCCGCCGCCAATATCAAACTCAAGGTCGCGGAGGCGATGACCAAGGACACCGGCCACGCGTATGCGCGGATAAGTCCCGAGGACATGTTCCGGATGGGCGCCGCAATCGGAGATACTGTTGAAATTTCCGCCAAGCGCAAGACCGTGTGCAAGCTGATGCCGGCGCATTCTGAGTCGCGCGGTAAATCGTTGGTGCAGATGGACGGCGTCAGCCGCGAGAGCGCGGGTGCGGGATTGGGCGAATTCGTGACCATCCGCAAAGTCGCCTGTCGGATCGCCGACCAAGTAACGCTAGCGCCGACCAACGTGCGCCCGTCGGAGCGCGACCTCGACTATATCGGAAGCCTGCTCGACGGCCTGCCGGTGCTGGAGGGGAATCGCCTCCGCGCGACGCTGTTCGGCAGCCGCTGGGCGGATTTCAAAGTCGAAGCCACGGTGCCCAGGGGTCCGGTCCTGATCTCGCCGACCACCCGGCTCATCATCGGGGAGCCGTCCGCTGGACCGACGGCGCGTTTGATCTCTTATGAGGATATCGGCGGGCTCAAGCCGCAACTTCAGCGCATTCGCGAGATGATCGAATTGCCGCTGCGCCATCCCGAGATTTTCGATCGGCTGGGAATCGACGCACCCAAGGGCGTCTTGCTCCACGGTCCGCCGGGATGCGGCAAGACGCTGATTGCGCGCGCGATCGCGCACGAAACCGAGGCGAACTTCTTCTCGGTCAGCGGCCCCGAGATCGTCCACAAATTCTACGGCGAAAGCGAAGCGCGCCTGCGCAAGATTTTCGAAGATGCGGCGCGCAAGGGACCGAGCATAATTTTTATCGACGAGATCGATGCGATCGCGCCGCAACGCGAGCGCGTGACCGGCGAGGTCGAGAAGCGGATCGTCGCGCAGTTGCTCGCGCTGATGGACGGGCTCAATCAGCGCCAAAACGTGATCGTGATTGGGGCCACCAACCTGCCCAATGCGCTCGATCCTGCGCTGCGCCGTCCGGGACGCTTCGATCGCGAACTCGCGATCCCGATTCCCGATCGATCGGCGCGGCTCGAGATGCTGGAAATTCACAGCCGCGGGATGCCGCTGGCGACCGACGTTGATCTGCCGCATCTTGCCTCGATCACCCACGGCTTCGTCGGCGCCGATCTGGAGGCGCTGTGCCGGGAGGCCGCGATGCTGACCTTGCGCGGTATCCTGCCCGACATCGACTCCGCGACCGAGCAGGTCTTTTATGAACGGCTTTCGCAAATCGAAGTGGGGATGGATGACTTCCGCAACGCGCTGCGCGAAGTCGAGCCGTCCGCGATTCGCGAGGTGTTCGTCGAAGTGCCGAACGTTGCCTGGAGCGACATCGGCGGGCTGCTGGAAACCAAGCAGCGGGTGCGCGAGAGCGTCGAATGGCCGCTGAAGTATGGGGAACTGTTCGCGCAGGCCCACCTTACGCCGCCCAAAGGGATCTTGCTGGTGGGCGCGCCGGGCTGCGGCAAGACTCTGCTCGCGAAAGCCCTGGCAACCGAGAGCAACGTCAATTTCCTGTCGGTGAAGGGTCCCGAGCTGCTCTCGAAATGGGTGGGCGAGTCGGAGCGCGGATTACGCGACATTTTCCGCAAGGCGCGCCAGGCCGCTCCGGCGATCATCTTTTTCGACGAGATCGATGCGCTGGTGCCGACTCGCGGCGGCGGCCTCTCGGCCGACCCGGTCGCCGATCGCGTGCTCAGCCAGTTTCTCAGCGAGTTCGACGGAATCGAGGAACTCAAAGGGGTGCTGGTTCTGGGAGCGACCAATCGGCTCGACCGGCTCGATCCCGCGGTGCTCCGCCCGGGACGTTTCGACGAAATCATCGAGATTCCGCCGCCTGGCGAAGCAGATCGCAAAGCCATCCTCGAGGTGCATTTGCGCGGCAAGTCGGTAGCGCCGCAGGTCAGCCTCGAGCGCCTGGCCCTGGATACAGAGGGCTACAGCGGAGCCGAATTGGCGTCGCTATGCAGGAAAGCCGGATTGAGCGCGGTTCGCCGCGCAGTGCGGCGACTCGTTGAAAAACCAGATTCCAGCGTGAAAGTGCGCGTCGAGCCTGAAGATATCGCAGCTCATATATCCGACAGGACTTCGGCCTAAGCTGATGGACGCAGGAATATATATCTTCTGCCTCAGCACCATGCGGTGCCCGGGCTTCTCCGAATCGTCCTCCGAATTAGACCGCTTATTTCTGCATCGACACGGCGATCTGTGCGCAATCGCAAAACGGGTTTCGCTCGAGGAATTCTGCGGACCCGATGCTGACCGGCGGCTCGCGGATCCGGCGTGGGTGACGCCCCGCGCGATCGACCATGGACGTGTCATCGCGGAGGTCTTTCGTGGCAGCCCGGTGTTGCCGGTTCCATTCGGCACGCTGTTCTCTTCGCCGCGGGTATTGGGAGATTTCCTTGAGCAGAACGCCGATCTTATCAAGGGATTCTTCGAATATGCGGCCGGCTGCGAAGAATGGGGTATCAAGGCAATGCTTGATCGCGAGCGGCTCAAGCGATCACTTATCGAATCGATCGCGGATGCGGGATCCACCGCCGTCTCGCCCGGCCTTCGCTATTTGCGCGAGCGCCGCGCCGATCAGATGGCGGACCAACAGTCGGGGGCGTGGCTGGAGCAGAATCTCAGAGTAGTTGTTGACGCGCTCGACCAATGTGCGACGCGTTCGTGTCAGCGCCGAATTCTCGACGATTCAAAGCAGCCCGATGGGCGCGAAGAGGTCCTCAACCTCGCGGCGCTGCTAGGGCGCGACCGAGTGGCCGAATTTCGCCGTCGCATCGAGGCTATCAACCGCGAGCGCGCCGAGGATGGATTGAGCTTCGCGCTCACCGGGCCCTGGCCGCCGTACAGCTTCTGTCCGGCACTCGAGTCACCGCCATGAGCTTCCTGCTTTACGGTATCGTTCACGGCGACCGCATGGAGCCCCGTGAAAAGCCCGGCTTCATAGGGTATCCGCGCGCTTCGATTATGGTGCGGACCGATCGGCTGGGTGCGATCGTATCCAGGCTGTCGCTGGCGGATGCGGACCCCGACGTGGTACGCCTGATGGTCTATTCGAAAATAGTCGAGTCGTTCAACAAAGAGCGCGCCGTTATCCCGATGCGATACGGCTGCCGGTTCAAAACCATCGGCGACATCGTTGAGTTTCTCACGCGAGAGCAGGGCACCTTCGGCGCATTGCTCGACGAACTCGATGGCCGGGTGGAAATGTCGGCCAATGTGGCCTTCGACGACCCTCGCGATGATCCCGAGCCGCTCGCTTCGCGATTGTTATCGTCGGCGATGCCCTCCGGCACGAGCTATCTCGCCGGGCGGCGGCGGCATTACTCGCGCGTCGATCAGTCCGGCGCGCGGCGCGAGGAAGTTCGTAAATCACTCTGCGCGATGGCCGAGGGGAAGTTCATCCGCGCCATCCCCGAGCGATCGAGCCACGACCGGAAATCAATGTTGACGATCCACTTCCTGGTTCCGCGCGAGGGCGTCGCGGAATTCACCCGGGCGTTGCGAGCGGATCGTCGTCGATCGATCGAACTCAGCGGACCATGGCCGCCATATAACTTCGCCTCGACGAAGACCCGCGCGCTAACTAACTGACAGCTATGCGCGACATCCTCGCGAGCCGGCGCCGCGACCTCGCATTTACGCCGCCCGACGCGCGGTATATAGGTAGCCTGTGGCGGACAGGGCCCTCATTCATATCCCGATAATTCACACCCAGGCCGATATGGGTACGCTGGCGAAGGAAATGGGAAGTCGGCTCGCCAAAGAACTCGGTCCGCAATTTCTGCAAAAGAAAGAAACCGCCGTCGAAAGACTCTGGCGCAGTATTGAAACGATGCTCGCCGAAATTCAGCTGCCCTACAGCAGAGTTCGCATATACCAGGACGGCCTTCCGGTTTGCGGACGTGAGATAGAAATCGTCAACGAACTGGCTAACGCGGGGAGTCGTAATCATCGCCTCATCGCGGAGCTCGCCAAAAAGGGCGCGACGATAATGGGTACCGAATCCGGGGAGCTTCTCATCGAGGAGTACCGGCGCGTCAAGCAGATCCTCGCCCAATCGGGCGTGGCGACAAAAGCTGACCCGATGATCGACGCGGGCGCGGCGCTGCTTCAGAAGCGCGATCAGTTCATAGCGGAGCGAATCGATCAGACTCTGCAGCCCGGCGAGATTGGGATTCTGTTTATCGGGATGCTGCATTCGGTTCAGCGCTATCTTGCCAGGGATATCACCGTCATAGTGACGCGTCCATTCTCGGGCGAGGCGGCCGCATTGGGAAGAAAGCTCCGCGAAGCGACGCGCGGCTACGCCTGATGAACTTCGCAAGAAGCTGGGCTGTGTCGGAGTCGTCGTCGACGCGACGCCCGCAACCAAGACTATTATACGCGTTACGGCTTGGTCGAGCTCGAAGTGATCGAGGGAGCGCTTGAGGAGCGTCCTTCGCCCAAGCCGATGTTTCTGTCTATCCGCCGTCGTGCAAGCGCTCGGCACCTCTCGGCTCAGGAAAACCCAATTGGCGCAGCCCCTCTAGGGTAATTGCGTAGACGAGGTGCTCAGGCCCG
>CAWENP010000010.1:0-13888 GCA_963810495.1 uncultured delta proteobacterium | reverse complement strand
ACAGTTCCAGGCAGCGCTCGCTGCGCGATCGAAGCGTAATTGAAGCGGCGCTCAGCGAGCCGCGGTGGGATGCGTGCCCGCCGACAGCATCTCGCAAATCTTCTGCGCGATAAGCTCGCCCGCCAGCCGATGCCCGTCGGCGTTCCAATGCCCCACTCCCAGCTTGGTGCTCTTGAAGCCGGCCAGGAACACATGATGCTCATCGGCGTAGGCCTGCATCGGCGCCGCCAGATTCAGCACCTCGAAACCCTCGCGCTCGCCGAGCGCCTTGATCCGCTGGTCGGGATAGAAAATGTCGCTCGAGCGGTACGTCATCAAGTAGTAGCCGCGCACGGTTTTCGACGGATAGATCTGTGGCGGATTGGCGAGCGTCACCACCAGCAGCGGCACATGATGCGCCGCCGTCTCGCGCGCCATCATCGTGATGATCCCCTCGGTGACCCGCCACGCGTCCTGCCATACCGGCGTCATCGGCGGATTGTAGATGTTGTCCTCGACTCCCGCCTCATGCCCGAGCGGCGGCTCCGGCTGCTGCTCGGCGACCGGCGTGAAGCCGCCGTCTTTTGCACGCCCTTCGGGCCCGGGCGCACGCCCTTCGGGCCTCGACACGCGCGCCGCGGGCGTGGGCGCGCCGGCTGACGGACGCGCGGCTTCCATCGCCTTTATTTTCGAGCGGATATCGCTCTTGGCGTCGCCGATCAGGTTGAGCACCTGCGAGTGGCGCGACTCGAACCGCATCATGCACGACAGATAAAACCATCGCGAGCGCTCGAACGGCCCGCCCAGCGTCAGCTCGCCGTCCTCGAAGACGTAAAACGGGCGGCACTTGTCGCTCTCCAGCACCGTCGAGTTGTTGCGCAGATCGTTGCCCGAAAAAAAAGCCAGTACCACGAGGTCGGGCGAATACCGCCAGGCATGCCGGCGCAGCGTGATCAACTCCTGCGCCGTGCCGTAGGCGTCGGTCCCGAAGTTCATCACCTGGATTTTTCTGCCGCCCAGCCCCTTGCATCCGCCAAGCGCACGCTCAGCCACCGCGCAGAAGGTTTGCTCGTAGGCGACCTGCGGCGCCTCGGTGAAGGAGTCGCCGATCACCGCGACGCGCAGCGTGTCCGAGGGCTTGGCGATCGTCCACTCGGGGCCGCGAAAGCCGGCGCGGTTGACGCTGACCAAGCCCGCGCCCTCCTCGCGCTGCCATCCGGATGCGCCCGGCTTGAGGCCCCATCCGCGATACGCGTCCCAGGTGTAGAGGCTGACCCTGGCGAGTCCGCTCACGCGCACCGCGACCTCGGCCACCAGGAATGCGATCGTCACACCCGCCAGTACCAGCGCGAGATTGGCGGCAACGCGCCTTTTCCTGCTCACCGGCCTAGAACAGCGTGTAGATGAAAGGGGCGACGGTGGAGAATTCGGCGATCGCGACCAGCACGCTCAGGATCAACAGCGTGCCGATTAGCGGCACCAGCCAAAACTTCTTGCGCTCGCTCGCAAACCCCCACAGGTCTTTGAACAAATCCAGCATCGTCAGGCTCACTCCGGTATCTGTCGCGGCCATGACCGGCCCGCTGTACAAGCATAGGGGCAATTCCGTTGGGCAGAAACAAGGCTTTCAGGCGGCGACGCATCTTTCTCGCGGGCAGACATAACCTTTCTGCGGCCAGACATAAGTTCGATCCGGGGCCACGGCCAGTATAGCCGGAACGCCTCCCAACCTGAGCGCCACAGCGGAGTACGCCGCGCCGATAAAACGGATTCAGAATGGCGTCTCCATCCCTTGCGGCGGACGCGGCGGAAGCGTCGAATTAGGACAGTCGGTCCAGGGCAGAACCAACCCGCTATGCGTTTAGTTGGTCGAGCAACGTCCTGGCGTCCTTCAGGTCGGCGGTGTCGAAGCCCTCGGTGAACCAGCCGTAGATCTCGGCGAGCATCCCGCGTGCTTCGTCGCGCCGGCCCTGTTCATTGAGCAGCCGCGCGAGGCTCGTCGTCGCGCGCAGTTCCCAGGCCTTTGCACTCATCTTTTGTGCGAGAGCGATCGCTTCGCGGAAGTCGGCCTCGGCAAGCTCGGCCCGGCCAATTTTGAGCTGCAGCTCCCCGCGACACGTGAGAATATTGGGCCGGAAAGTTACTTCCTGAGGGTTCGCTTCGAGCGCGTCATCAATTGTGCTGAGAGCGTCAGTGAGCGCGCCGTCGAGGGCGAGAGCCTCTGCCAGGACCGTGAGACGGTCAGTGATTGCTACCCTTGCCCCAATCTCGGCCATGCCGGCCAACCCTTTGCGGATCAACGAGACGCCTTCGGCCGCGCTGCCGAGTTGCGCCCGCGCCCAGCCCAGGGATATGCGCGCCACTTCCCTGACGAATAAAAAACCATGCTCTTCAGACAAGGCCAGCGCCTGCGTGGCCGCGGCCTCGGCGCGCTGCGGTTCACGGAGGCGCCGGTACAGCCAACTTTCATGGTGTCGTGCGTACGCCAAATCGTAAAAGTTCTTGCTATCCCGTGCGAAGACGTTCGCCCGAAGAACATACCCTCTTGATCTTTCGGCGTGGCCCAGGATCCACGCGACAAGGCTTGCGTTACCCATTGCAGATACGAGCATGTTGGGAACCTGCCTAAAGCCGGCCGCTTCAAAGAAGCCGCTCATGCGCGCAAAATGCTCTTCGGCTCCGACGGGGTCCCCGCTTGGGATGCGCGCCTGGAATTGAGCATAGTGCGCGAGCCAGAGGCTCCTGGGACTGCCCTCGCGCTGGGCGAGGTCGAGTAGCTGGTCGGCAACCATGGCGGCCCTAGAATAGTCGCCCGAGACGAAGGCTGCCCGGCTAATCGAGGACAGCTGTAAAACCAGCTGGGCAAGGTTGCCTGTCTTCTCGGCCAGGGCACGGGCGCGCGCGGCCGCCTCTACAGTCTCAGGCGCACTGTACCCTTTTGTGGGCTGCAGTACCTGGACCAGCGCGCTCGCAAGCTCCAGCTCGCGCCCGTCACGCTCAGGCGATTCAGGCAGCGTATTGAGTAACTCCAGAGCCGCGGTCAAATGGGCGATCGCCTGCTGATGGGCCGAACGTTGCACGGCCTGCTGACCGGCGAGATACAGGTATTTGACGGCCTGCCGGGTGTTGGCGCTCTGCGTATAGTGATGGGCCAAATTGCCAACCTGATCATCGAGGCGCTCGGCGTAGAGCGCTTCGATCGCCTGCGCGGTCCGCTCATGGAGCGCTTTGCGCTTCTCGATCAGCATCGACTTGGCGGCGACGTCCTGGGTAAGCGCGTGCTTGAAGATGAATCCAATATCGTCCGTGGCGGGCTGCTCATAGATGAACTCACCGAGTTGGAGGTCGGTGAGCATGCGGTTGAGTTCATCGTCCGACTTCGCGACCACATTCCGGAGCAGGCCGAAACTGAACTCCCTTCCGATCACCGCAAGTGTCTGCAGCAGATCCTTCTCATCGGGCGGCAAGCGATCCATGCGGGCGGCGAGGATCGCTTGCACAGTCGGCGGAATCTTAAGCTGGTTCAATGACTTGGTGAGCTTGACCGTGCCATTACGGACCAGCGCAACATCATCGAAGAGCACCTGCACGGTCTCTTCCATATAAAACGGGTTGCCCTCGGTCCTGTCGATGATGAGACGCTTGAGCGGCGCGAGTTCGATGCCGTCGCCAAGCATCGCGGAGAGCATCTCGTCGGCCGACTCGCCGGTCAGTGGATCGAGCCGGAGTTGCGTGTAATAGGTTCTGCTGCCCCATTCGTGACCGTATTCGGGTCGATAGTTGACCAGCAGCAGGACTTTCGCGGTGGCGATTGAGTCGGCGAGCAGGTTCAAGAGCGCCTGCGTTTCAGTGTCGATCCAGTGGAGGTCTTCGAAGATCACCATCAGCGGCTGATTGAGCGATTCGCGCAGCAGGATGCGCTTGATCGCTTCCAACGTCCGCCGCTTCCGGATCTGCCCGTTCATCTGCGCCAGCGGATCCTCGCCCTCGACGATCCCTAGCAGGCTGAAGAGGTAGGGCAACCCGTCCTCCAGACTTCTGTCGAGAATCGCGATCCTGCCCGCGACTTTTTCGCGTCGCTTACGTTCGTCGTCCGTCGCCAAAATGTCGAAATAATTGCGCAGCAGATCGATGACGGGCAAATAGGCACTGGCCTTGCCATGCGAGACCGAGAATGTCTCCAGCACCATCCATCCGGATTGAGATGTCGCCTTGAATTCGAAAAACAGCCGTGACTTGCCGACCCCTGGTTCAGCGATCGCGGCGACGATCTGCCCGTGTCCACCTTTGGCCTGCTCGGCGGCATGCTTGAGCGCCTCGATCTCGCGCTCGCGCCCGACGAACTTGGTCAGCCCGCGCCCGGCTGAACGCTGAAGGCGGGTGCGCAGCGGTCCCAGCCCGGTCACCTCGTAAACGTTGACCGGCTCGCTCACGCCTTTGATTCGCGCCGGCCCCAGCCGTTTGAGCGAGAAGTAGCCCTCGACCAGCTTGCGCACCGCCTCAGTGATCGCGACCGAACCCGGGTTCGCCAGTGTCTGCAGCCGCGAAGCGAGGCTGGTCGAATGGCCAATCGGTGTGTACTCGGTATGCGCATCGTCCGTCTTGATCGATCGGACTACGACTTCGCCGGTGTTCACACCCACGCGGACCTGCAGATTGACTCCCTTTTCGGCCCGCAGGCGCTCTGCGTACCGCCTGATGTCCTCCTGCATCCTAAGCGCTGCGTAGAGTGCACGCTGCGGGTGATCCTCGTGCGCAATCGGTGCCCCAAACAACGCGAAGATGCCATCCCCGGTCGATTGCGCCACATAGCCCTCGTAGCGATGCACCGCGTCCATCATCAGTTTGAGCGCGGGGTCGACCAAGCGGCGCGCCTCCTCCGGATCGAGGTCTTCGATCAACTCCATCGAACCCTTAATGTCGGCGAACAGCGCGCTGACGGTCTTGCGCTCGCCTTCGGGAATTTCCGCCGCTTCGGCCGAGACGCGAACGCCGCTCGGAGGCGGGGCCGGCTTTCCTGCAGGTGCTAAGGAAGCCGCCTCCAGTCGCGCGCCGCAATCGGCGCAGAATGGTTTTCCGACTTGCGCCTCGGCGCCACATTTGGGGCAGCGAATCGGCAGCTGCGCGCCGCAGTCTGCGCAGAACCGCTTTCCCGGCGCGGCTTCGACTCCGCATTTCGGGCAGCGCATGTTCATCCCAGCCGCCATCTATGCCCTCAACTCATCGAGCAGCGCCTTTGCCTCTTTCAGGTCGGCTGTGTCGAAGCCTTCGGTGAACCAGCCGTAGATCTCGGCGAGCATCGCACGCACCGAGCCTCAAAATAGGTTGTTGACCTTCAGAGGCCCAGATGGTACCAGAGCGATAAGGTAAGTATAGGTGGATTTTGCTCAATGCCAAGAGTCTCTAGACGGAAATTCCGGTTAAGAGACCTGGGCTGCGCCGGGAGGAGATGCACCGTGCATTGGGTCTGATCGCTTGCGCAATTAAAGCTCGGGGAAACGTCGGCGGATGTTGCGGCAAGAGTCCGCACACGGGAGGAGTCGACCGATGACCACGACGCGAAACAATCAATTCGGACTCGCTCTCAAACTATTCCTCCTACTGGTCGCGGTCGGGGTTGTCAGCGCCATCTCGGCAGTGACTGCGGCGGCAGCTCCCGCAATTGTTACCCAGAATGGTCCACTGAAGGGGACAGAGACAGCCACGATGAACGAATATCTGGGTATCCCCTACGCGGTGCCTCCCGTCGGGCCGCTCCGCTGGACGCCACCTCGGCCCCACGGCAGATGGCACGGCGTATTCCAGGCTACTCAGTTCGGCAGTGAATGCACACAGCCTGGCCCCTCGGGCAGCGAGAATTGCTTGTTCCTGAATGTTTATACGCCCCGAGGGCGAGAAAGACTTGAACGGGTCGGCGACGAGACGGCCAACCGAGGCGAAGAGCGCAAGCGTGGCCTGCCAGTTATGGTTTGGATACATGGTGGCGCACTCACGACTGGGAGCAGCGATCCCTACGACCCCACGCGACTCGTGAAAAGGGGGGTGATCGTCGTCACAATCAATTACCGCATCGGGTTTTTGGGATTCTTTGCTCATTCTGCGATAGATGCTGAAGGCCATCTCAACGGCAACTATGGGTTGATGGATCAGCAGTTAGCGCTCAAGTGGGTAAGGAGGAACATTGAGGCCTTTGGCGGTGATCCAGATCGAGTAACGATATTTGGCGAGTCTGCGGGCGGACAAAGCGTCTATTCCCAGCTCGCATCTCCCCTTGCGGCAAGCCTGTTCCGCCGGGCGATAGCGGAAAGCGGATCGTATTTGGAATTCCAAGCCTACTTTGACTACATTGTTACGCTGGCGATTGCGGAAACGACGGGCAGCGCCGGTGTACCGTCTGGCAACGCGATTGCGGTAGCGGTCGGATGCGGCAGCATGGCGACGGCCTCGTGTCTGCGTGGCGTGCCAGCCTCGACGCTTGTCTCAGCACAGCCAAGCACCTTGTATCCGTTCGTGGATGGAACACTGCTTACTCAAACCCCTGGCGCGGCATTTGCCAGCGGTCAATTCAATCGAGTGCCCGTCATCTCCGGCGGCAATCACGACGAATGGCGGCTGTTCGTGGCCGATGACTATAACTTTTTGGGAACTCCGCTGGTGACCGAAGCAGACTACGAAGCAGCGGTCAATTTACTGTATATCGGATTTGGGCCGTTATTCGGGCAAGACTTCATCTATGGCCCCTTGGGCTTATACCCGCTGGTCGATTACCCCATCCCTCCCCCGATTCCTCCCGGCGATCCTAGTCCCAGCCCCGGTATCGCCCTGGGCGCTTCCGGTACCGACGCAATTTTCGCCTGCCCCGAGCGCAACGGTGTTCAGTTGCTCTCGCAATACGTTACAACCTATGCGTATGAGTTTAACGATGAGAACGCGCCCCCGGCTCAATCATTGTTTGGCGGATTGTTAAACTTCCCGTTGGGCGCCTATCATACTGCAGAGCTTCAATACCTGTTCAATGGCGATTTCTTCGGACTGCCGGTGGCGCCACTTTCGCCCACACAAGAGCAGCTCTCCGATGCGATGATCAGCTACTGGACGCACTTCGCGAAGACGGGAGACCCGAACTCGTTTGGTGAGCCAGTCTGGTCTCCATACAACGCGTTAACCGACGAGTTCCAGTCGTTGGTACCACCCACGCCGGTGGTCGAAACTAGCTTCAACAAAGATCATTTTTGTTCCATTTTTTGGAATACGCTTTGACCGCAATTCGCGAGCGGCCGGTGGCCTCGGCTTTTCCGCCGAGGCCCCCGAGGATTTTCGGCTCATCTTAACCGCGGAAGGAGCGGAGATGAGATCGAAGGTGGAGCGGCATTCGCATCCGGGCCGCGAGATTGGTTACATGACCGACCGGCGTGTATTCGGTATGGGCCTCCGGTCTCGATCGTCCGCACCACCACCTCGCCAGTGTTCACCCCGACGCGGGCTTCAACGGGAATCTTGCCTTCCGCCCGTAGACGTTCGGCGTAGCCACGCAACTCCTCCTGCATTGCCAGCGCCGCATGAAGCGCGCGCTGCGGATGGTCCTCGTGCGCCACCGGCGCGCCGAATAGCGCGAAAATTCCGTCACCCGTCGATTGCGCAACGTAGCCGCCGTAGCGATGCACCGCCGCCATCATAAGCCGCAGCACCGGGTCGACGATCGCGCGCGCCTCCTCGGGATCGAGATCGCGCATCAGCTCGGTCGACCCCTTGATGTCGGCGAACAGCGCGCTGACGGTCTTGCGCTCGCCGTCGGCCACCAATGACGCTTCGGGCTGCTCGGGCGCAATGCGAATCGCGGCCGCAGATGCTGGAGGTTTGTGTGCGGGGGCCGCAGGCGAGATGGCGTCATGCGCGAGCGCGGTACCGCAATCGCCGCAGAATCTCTTACCGGCAAGATTCTCGGCGCCGCACTTTGGACAGCGATGCCCGAGCAGTGACCCGCAGTCACCGCAGAACCGCTTACCGCCTGGATTCTCGGTCCCGCAGTTGGTGCAACGCATCGTTTTGCCCGGAAAAATAAACGACCCGCCCTTCGTATATCACCCAGCGCCGTAAGCGACCAACAAACTGCGCGAGGACGATCGCTTTATGTCCCCCTGGCCGTGTAAAGCAGTAGGTAACCGTCGTTGGAAGAGGATGTGGTGATGCGCGGGACGGACCACCAGCAGTCTTCGGATATTCAGTTACATTTCGACTACTACTACTGCGGATCACAGTGGATGCTCGATTACATTCGCCCGGAACACGATCAAAGCTAGGGTGAAGTCCGCCCCGCGAAGCAAATCGATGAACGCCGGACTCAAGCAGATGGGCTCAGAATGGCTTCTCCATTCCTTGCGGCGGACGCGGCGGGCTCGGCACCCGGTAGGTCTCGCACTTGGGGTCGAAGCCGCGTTTCATCCGGTCGCGGCCAAAAACCCACATCACGAAACTGAACGGCGTGATCACGATCATGAAAATCAGGGTCAGAATGACCCGCGTGTTGAACCATCCGAGCGCATGCCCCAGCCGCGTCCACCATCGATGGAGCAGCGTCAGGCTCCGCGGCCACAAAAGCGCCGCCAGCCACAGCACCGCGCCGACGATCCACGGCCATTGCGCGGGCGTGCGATGGCGCAGCAAGGGCAGCACGCCGAAGAGCGCCGCGAACAGCGCTCCGAGCACCAGTCCGAAATTGCGCAACTCAGCTTTGGGTAGCTGCTCCCCTGCCCGATGCTCCATCGCCGCCCGTCAGTCCAGCTCGAACTCGCGCTTCCAGCTCTCGTCGCGCGGGCGCTCGGGCTGGTCGGTCTTGGCGAGCACGAAGTCCCCGAGCACCAGGACATCCATCTCGGTGCGCATGAAACATCGGTACGCTTCTTCGGGCGTGCACACAATCGGCTCGCCGCGCACGTTGAACGAGGTGTTGACCAGCACGGCGCATCCGGTCCGCGCGGCAAAGCGCTCGAGCAGCCGATGGAAGCGCGGATTGGTGCGCGCGTCGACGCTCTGGATCCGCGCCGAGTAGTCGACGTGGGTGACGGCAGGGATGCTCGAGCGCGGCACGTTGAGCTTGTCGATACCGAACAGCTTGTGCTGCTCGTCGCTCATCGGCTGGCGCAGTTCCTCGCGCACGTTGGCGACCAGCGCCATGTAGGGGCTCGGGCGATCGAGCTCGAAGTATTCCGCGGTGCGCTCGACCAGCACCGCGGGTGCGAACGGCCGGAACGATTCGCGGTACTTGATCTTGAGATTCATCACGGATTGCATTTTAGAGTTGCGCGGATCGCCCAGGATCGAACGGTTGCCGAGCGCGCGCGGCCCGAACTCCATCCGCCCCTGGAACCATCCGACCACCGCGCCCTCGGCCAGCATCGCGGCGACCGATTCAAGCAACTCGGCCTCGGGCAGGCGCTGGTAGCGCGCGCCCGCGCGATCGAGCGCGTCCTTTATCTCGGCCTCGCCGAAGCTCGGGCCCAGAAACGAGCCGCGCATCCGATCGTCGCCGTCGACCTCGCGCGGCGCGCCGCCATAGAGATGCCATCCGGCGAGCGCCGCGCCGATCGCGCCGCCGGCGTCGCCCGCCGCGGGCTGGATCCAGATATCGCGGAAAGTTCCCTCGCGCACCAACCGGCCGTTGGCGACGCAGTTGAGCGCTACGCCGCCCGCCAGGCACAGGTAGTCGGCGTCAAGCTCGCGCCGCGCCGTCAGCGCCAGGCGCGAGACCACGTCCTCGGTGACCTTTTGAATCGACGCCGCAAGGTCCATCTCGCGCTGCGTTAGCGGCGACTCGGGCTTGCGCGGCGGCCCGCCGAAGAGCGCGGCGAAGCGCTCATTGGTCATCGTCAGACCGGTGACGTAGTTGAAATATTCGGTGTTGAGGCGGAACGTGCCGTCGGGCTTGACGTCGATCAGATGGTCGAGGATCGCGCCGGCGTAGCGCGGCTCGCCGTACGGCGCGAGGCCCATCACCTTGTACTCGCCCGAGTTCACCCGGAAGCCGGTGTAGTAGGTGAAGGCCGAGTAGAGCAGGCCGAGCGAGTGCGGAAAATCGATCTGCCACTGCGGGGTTAAGCGATTGCCCTCGCCCAGCCACACCGAGGTCGTCGCCCATTCGCCCACGCCGTCCAGGCAGAGCACGGCGGCGCGCCAGAAGGGGCTCGCAAAGAACGCCGAGGCCGCGTGCGCCTGATGATGCTCGGTGAAGAGCAGCGGCGGAAGCGTGTCGAGCTTGCCGCCGTCGAGCGAGGCGAGTTCGCGCTTGAGCGCCGAGCGCAGGTTGAGCTTCTCCTTGAGCCAAATCGGCATCGCGGTCAGAAACGAGCCAAGCCCGCGCGGCGCATAGCCCAGGTAGGTCTCCATCATGCGCTCGAACTTCACCCAGGGCTTGTCGTAGAAAACGATCGAGTCTAGGTCCTCGAGCCTGAGGCCAGCCGAGCCGAGACACCAGGCGGCGGCGTGATGGGGAAAGGCGGCGTCGTGCTTTTTGCGCGTGAAGCGCTCCTCCTGTGCGGCGGCCACGATTTCGCCGTCGCACAGGAGCGCAGCCGCGCTATCGTGATAATAGGCGGAGATGCCGAGGATTCGTTTTGCCATCGTTTCGCTGGCCGGGCCGATAGGGCGCTCGTTAGGGCGTGGTTTGGCTCACACTTGACGATACAGGCTACACCAACTCGGCGCTCGGCCAAACGGGCGCGGGCCGCGCACACGGAATCCGGGCCGCGTACACGGAATCTAGCGATTGCGCGCGGCGTGCACTGCGGAATCCACGGGTAGTCAACCCCAATTGTGCGGGCGATTGCGCGCGGCGTGCACAGGGCTTACATTGGAACTGCGCAACGGCTGTCGCGATTCGTCCAGGGCAGTCAAAATTGGGGGCGAACCGGATTCGACGGAAACAAGAAAGCCGTGGTCGCACGCCGGGGTGCTGTTATCCCGTTAAACAAACAGACTGCGAAATTTACCCGCAGACAATAACGGTTACGCTCTGGCGGCCTAAGGGCCGCTAGCGTCCCGCCGCTGTTCGCCCATGACAGCGGGTCGGGGCGTCATTTAGTGGGCTAGGGAAACGCCGTCGGCCACTTGGGCGCGCACCCGAAACACAAAGTGGCTGGCCGCAGCACAGCCCGTCCGCGGGCGTTGACGCGGCGAGATTAAATCGCGGAACAAGCGTGTAGTGGCCATCGCTCGGCGGTTTTCGGACGGGGGTTCAATTCCCCCCGCCTCCACGAACGTAATGCATTCGAACCCCCTGCCGGTCGGTCGGCTGGGGACCGCGGATCGTTGCGGTCCGCACGAAAATTGCCGGTCCGGGGATCGAGTAGCTCCACAATGTCGAGATTTGTGTGGGCCACGTAGTAAGGGTGGCCCACCTCAGGAACTATGACTGGTCTGCACCCCAATTTCCCACCAGTTATAAGTAGAGTCCGCCGGTTATTTCGCCCCTCCTGGGGCGTGTCGTTTGTGGTTGTGGTCTCATGTTCATCCCAGTTTTTCCGGCCGCCCTTCACTCTCTGAGGGTGGCTGAAAAACTGTCAGGTTTTGGATTCGAGGCCGGAGTGCATTGCACCGCGCCGGCCAGCATCTGTGCTGGCCAAGCGGTGCGCGCGCTGGCCGAGCTCCCTTGATTCCTTGCTGCGAACTCCTCCGGCGCCAGGTAGCCGAGACTCGAGTGCGGGCGCAGGTGGTTGTAGTCGTGCCGCCACGCCTCGATGATCGCGCGCGCTTCTCCTAGGCTAGTGAACACGTACTCATTGAGGCACTCGTCGCGCAACTTGCTGTTGAACGATTCGATGAAGGCGTTCTGCACCGGCTTGCCTGGCTCGATGTAGTGCCACGCCACCCTTCTCGTTGCCCAGCGCAGCACCGCACCACTGGTCAGTTCGGTTCCATTATCGCTAACCACCGTCTCCGGCAGCGCTCGTTCGATCGTGAGCCGCTCCAGTTCACGCACCACACGTACCCCGCCTAGTGAGGTGTCGACCACCGCCGCCAGGCACTCACGGCTGAAGTCGTCGACGATGCATAGGATGCGGAAGCGCCGGCCGTCGCTCAGTGTGTCCGAGACGAAGTCGAGCGACCAGCGCTGGTTGATCCTGATGGGCAGCGCCATTGGTGCGCGGGTACCCAGTGCCCGCTTACGCCCGCGGCGCCGGCGCACCATGAGCCGCTCTTCGCGGTACAGCCGATAGAGCTTCTTGTGGTTCAGCGCGTGACCTTCGCGCGCCAGCATCCAGCCTAAGCGCCGATACCCAAAGCGCCGCCGCTCCGCGGCCAGTTCCCTAAGCCGCTGCCTTAGTGCCGAGTCGTCCGGTCGTCTGCACCGGTAGCGCACAGTCGCACGATCCAACCCGACCAGCTCGCACGCACGCCGCTGACTCAGCCCGTGACGCTCCATCACCCTCATCACTGCTTCTCGCCGCGCCCCAGGCTTCAGACGTTTTTTCCGAGCAGGTCCTTGAGCGCCGCGTTGTCCAGCATCGACTCCGCCAGCAGCTTCTTCAGCCGCCGGTTCTCATCCTCCAGCGACTTCAGCCGGCGTGCCTCTGAGACGTCGAGCCCGCCGTATTTTGCTTTCCACTTGTAGAAGGTCGCGCTCGAGATCCCGTGGCGCCGGCAGATTTCCTCAGTCTTGGCCCCGGCCTCGTGCTCCCGCAGCACGCCGATGATCTGTTCTTCGCTGAAGCGGCTTCCTTTCATTGCCCGTCTCCTTTTCAGGCGACGGACTCTACCTCAAATTGGCGGAGTTTTCGGGGTGCAGGCCACCTCGAATCTCACCTGTCGTGCCGCTTCCATCATCTCATGAAGACCCACTCGGTCTTCCCGGGCACCAGAAACGGCTTCGTCTGAAAAGATATTGTTGTCATCCACTGCCCACTCGTGCTCGGTGGCATACTTTCGGCAAGAGTGGATCTGATCAGTAATGCTCTCTGGGCGTTGATTCTCTGAACTGTATCGCGCGTAAATCGCGGCTTTCATCACTTGTCCCTCATGCTTTCCTACTCGGCACTTCCCCCGCGAGCGACGTCAAGAAATTTTTGAGCCAATTCTCTTGCAATATGATCCAGCAACTCTCTAATTGCGAGGTCGCCCAACAGGCCTGCCTTACCGATGGTTCTCCGAAAGGAATCAAGGCCACTTGCTTTCTCCGATCGGCTGTCCGTAACAGATCTTTGCATCCCCTGGGTGTCTAACAGAAACCAATATAGAAAGCTAGGAAAGCCAGTTGACCCTTGGCCCTAGGAAGTCCCTAATGTTTACTGATGGAAGGCAGAATTCTGGAAATAATGGCGGAGTTGAGGCGAATAGCGTCCAGACGGCAGGAGCTGCTAGCCGAACTGGAGCGTCTCAGCACTACCTCAAATATCGCTGCGCGGAGACGTCAATCTATTGAGGAAGTCGTGGCCACCGGCCCAGACCAAACGTCCCTTTCATTCGAATTACCGCGCAGTTTTAATTTAATGCACGAGATTCGAAGCTTTTTAGACTCCCGCGCTCACACCGTGTTTTCCGCCGCTGGTATTAAAGCGTATCTAAATATCCCTGTTTCAGCCGAGAAGACCTTCTACGCAGCGCTAGCAAAGTTAGCGCACATGGAGCAAATTCGTCGAGTTGGTCGAGGGCTTTATCAATCGGCAAGAAGGCTAAAAAAGCGGTAGCCGACCACCTTATATCCATCTACACGGGATGCTCATCACAGGACAACCTGAATCCTGCCATTGGCCTGATGGGATGGACCCAACCCTCACTTTTCAAAACGGCCTCAGATAGGGCCAGGATGGTACGCAACCATCCGACGAGAAGCGAGGGAGGGTCCATCCCATCAGGCCAACCGCGTTCGCGGTCGCTAGGGTAGCTCCTCTCTCAGGCGCACGACTACTGGTTGAGC
>CAWENP010000009.1:0-244581 GCA_963810495.1 uncultured delta proteobacterium | reverse complement strand
CGACGCGATGACATTCTCATGTGGTCGCACTATGCGAACGGTCATCGCGGTCTGTGTCTTGGATTTGCCGCCTCAGATAATGACCCCTTCTTCGCACGTGCCTTGCCTGTCGTCTACTCCGCCGCTCAGCCAGTGTTTGACCCCAGGGATGACGATTTCAGGGCCTCGGAAAAAAAGGGGCATATCATTACGAGTGAGCATTGGAGCTATGAGCGCGAGTGGCGAATCACAGAGACTTCTCGGGAAAGGCGCTTATGTCTTCCCAGCTGAAGCCCTGACGACCGTCATATTCGGCTGCCGCGCCACAGAAGCCGACAAAAAGAAGGTGCGCAATTCGATTAAAGACAGAGGGCTCAATCCGTCGCTATTTCAAGCAGTCGAGGACAACCGAAACTTCCGGCTGAGAATCTGTCCGATTGCGTAACTCCACCGGGCCTACGGCCGCAAGCTCAAGCCCAGGGCGACGACGTAAGCGAAGGCGAACGCCTCACAAACGATTGTGCGCCCCCGGCTGACGCCTGCGCAGGGCTGCCCCAAACGGCCCCGATAGCTGCTATCATGACTCGCGCGAGCGATGGGCGCGAACAAGACCTACCAGCAAAAGGGTGACAGGGGCCGGATGCTCGGCGAGTCCGCCGAGTTTCGGCGCCTGCGCCACGCCGTCGAGAAGGCCGCAGGCGACCGCGAGCGCGCCATCCGCAACACTGCCGCTGGCCTGCACCCCAATTTCCCACCAGTTATAAGTAGAGTCCGCCGGTTATTTCGCCCCCTCCTGGGGCGCGTCGTTTGTGGTTTTGGTCTCATCTTCATCCCAGTTTTTCCGGCCGCCCTTCACTCTCTGAGGGCGGTCGAAAAACTGTCAGGTTTTGGATCCGAGGCCGGCGTGCATTGCACCGCGCCGGCCAGCTCTTGGGCTGGCCAAGCGGTGCGCGCGATGGCCGAGCTCCCTTGATTCCTTGCCGCGAACTCCTCCGGCGCCAGGTAGCCAAGACTCGAGTGCGGGCGCAGGTGGTTGTAGTCGTGCCGCCACGCCTCGATGATCGCGCGCGCTTCTCCCAGGCTGCTGAACACGTACTCGTTAAGGCACTCGTCGCGCAACTTGCTATTGAATGATTCGATGAAAGCGTTTTGTACTGGTTTGCCCGGCTCGATGTAGTGCCACGCGACCCTTCTGGTTGCCCAGCGCAGCACCGCACCACTGGTGAGTTCCGTCCCATTATCGCTAACCACCGTCTCCGGCAGCGCTCGTTCGATCGTGAGCCGCTCCAGCTCGCGCACCACTCGCACGCCTCCCAGTGAGGTGTCGACCACCGCCGCCAGGCACTCGCGGCTGAAGTCGTCGACGATGCACAGGATGCGGAAGCGCCGGCCGTCGCTCAGCGTGTCCGAGACGAAGTCGAGCGACCAGCGCTGGTTGATCCTGATCGGCAGCGCCATTGGTGTGCGGGTACCCAATGCCCGCTTACGCCCGCGGCGCCGGCGCACCATGAGCCGCTCCTCCCGGTACAATCGATAGAGCTTCTTGTGGTTCAGCGCGTGACCTTCGCGCGCCAGCATCCACCCTAATCGCCGGTACCCGAAGCGCCGCCGCTCCGCGGCCAGCTCCCGCAGTCGTTGCCTCAATGTCGAGTCGTCTGGTCGTTTGCACCGGTAGCGCAAAGTCGAACGATCCAACCCCACCAGCTCGCACGCGTGCCGCTGACTCAGCCCGTGACGCTCTATTACCCGAATCACTGCTACTCGCCGCGCCGCAGGCTTCAGACGTTTTTTCCGAGCAGGTCTTTGAGTGCCGCGTTGTCCAACAGCGAGTCGGCCAACAGTCGCTTCAGGCGGCGGTTCTCATCCTCCAGCGCCTTCAGCCGCCTGGCGTCCGAGACCTCAAGCCCGCCGTACTTGGCCTTCCACTTGTAAAAGGTCGCGCTCGAGATCCCGTGGCGCCGACACACCTCTTCGGTCCTGGCTCCAGCCTCCTGTTCGCGCAGCACCCCGATAATCTGCTCCTCCGTGAAGCGACTTCCTTTCATCGTTCCGTCTCCTTTTCAGGCGACGGACTCTACCTCAAATTGGCGGAGTTTTCGGGGTGCAGGCCACCGCCTGTACGGCGTGAAGGCCGCTCGACGCGCTGCCGCCCGGTATCCGTGCAACCGCGCTGGCCTTGCTCTGATGAGAAAGAAGATGGCCCCTGACTGAAGCAGCGGGGCATCTGAATCCTCAGTTTCGATTGGGGTGGGTCGCTCGGCCGTTACAGCCAGCCCACCCACGTCAGAAGCTTCGCCATCAACATTCTACGCGTCGTCTGCGGCAGCTTCTAAAGCTTTTTGCAGGCAGCCAAGTCTGCCTTCAAATGCTCACGGACCTTCACTGTGGATTCATATAGCGCGGATAGCACCGCCGATTGCGTCTCAACGGCTCCCATCTTTCGCAGCTGCTCCTCTACACGCTTTAACACCACGATCGTCTCGTCTATGCCATCGCGCAGGTCTTTGGAGGTCAGTTTCGAATATTCCGTCATATACTCCTCTTCTATGGTTTCATCGCGACCGCCGCTTAACTCGAATCGGCACCGGACCACCACGTGCTCAAGGGCGACGACGAGTTTTCAGGACCGGCTAGATTTGCTCCACTAGCCGTCGCGCTTCAACTTCTTTCTGTCCGCGAAACGTGATCAAAAAGACTTTCCCGTTTTCGTGGATGAAGGCTTTGTCAACGGCAAGGCGGCGAAGGGTTCGCTTGAGGTTTGTTCGCATGTCGGGCCGGACCGATTCGGAGATTTGATCGAAAGTGGCACCACTCGCTCCGCACTGATAAAGAAGCACTAGCAGGTTGTTGAAAAACACCTGAAACAAATTGGTATATAGTTCGTCTTAGGCAGTGAGTGGAGTGGTGGAGCAGGAGGAAGCGGCGGATGCGTGGTGAAGAGCGGCAGCAGCGGTCGATGTTGATGGTGCTTAACCTGGAACAGCGAGTTCCCAGGGACCATCCGGTTCGGCGCATCAAGCAACTGGCGGAAACGGTGCTGCAGGGGCTGTCCGCGAGCTTCGACCGGATGTACAGCGCGACCGGAAGGCCGTCGATTCCGCCCGAGCGCCTGCTCAAAGCCTCGCTGCTGATGGCGCTGTACACGGTGCGCAGCGAGCGGCTGTTGAGCGAGCAACTCGACTATAACCTGCTGTTCCGCTGGTTCCTGGATATGGAGTTGGATGAGGCGAGCTTCGACCATTCCAGCTTCAGCGCCAATCGCAAGCGACTGTTGGAACACGAAGTGGCGGGCGAGTTCTTCCGGGGCGTGGTGGCGCAGGCGCGTGCGCTCAAGTTGCTCTCCGGCGAGCACTTCACGGTGGACGGCACCCTGATCGAGGCCTGGGCCTCGCTCAAAAGCTTCCAGCGCAAAGGCGCGGAATCGAGCAATCGGTCGGACGATGATCCGGGCAATCCGAGCGTGAACTTCCACGGCGAACGCCGCTCTAACGACACTCATCAGTCGACCACTGACCCGGAGGCATTGCTGGCGCGCAAGGGTAAGGGCAAAGAGGCCAAGCTTTACTACTCGGCCAACGCGCTGGCCGAGAACCGCAATTTCCTGCTGGTCGACTTTCAGGTCGAGCCGGCCGACGGCAAAGCTGAGCGGCGCGCGGCGGAGGCGATGGCCGACGAGCGGCTGGCGGGCAGTGGCCGCATTACTTTGGCCGGGGACAAGGGCTACGATACCCACGGCTTCGTCGCGTCGTGCCGCGCCCTCAAGATCACCCCGCACGTGGCGCAGAATCACGCGCGGCCGGGAGGTTCCGCGCTCGATGCGCGCACCACCCGGCATCCGGGTTACGCGGTCAGTCAATGGATGCGCAAACGGATCGAGGAGGGCTTCGGTTGGATGAAAACCATCGGCGGGCTGCGCAAAACCCGCTACCGCGGACGCGCGCGGGTGCAGTGGCACGCCTACCTGGTGGCCGCCGCCTACAACCTGCTGAGAATCGCGCGGTTGGCGCCCGCCCCCGCATGAAACCGCCGGGGTCATGGCCGTCCCGCTCCGTACGGCAGAGCAAAAGCCCAGCTCAATCCCACTAATCTGACCTCCACTCTTCGCAAATGGCTATGCCACTGACTATCCAGCGCGGTTCTTCAACAACCTGCTAGGCACCAGTCCCCTGCGTTAAGACTAGGATTTAAAACTTTCAGAAATCCATCAAAGTTTTGAACGATTGGCGCGGCACGCACAACTATTGTCTCGACGATTCTCCTCGCTTCGTCGGCAGTTACCTTGTGATACAGACGTATAAACTCCGCTAGTACCCATCAACCACTGATACAACAAGGGTTGCATCTTGGATGTTGGGATCGATTCCATCCGCCAAATGGGCTGCATCGCGTTTGTTGCGAATATCATAGACTAGCCTAAGCGCGCGCGGAATATGAAGCCGGATGGAGTCGCTATGTGTCGACGGTAAGTTCTGTAAACGAACAATGAGCTTTTCAGTATCCAGCTGCTTGCTTAGCGGTGTGACCGTGAAATTCCCAGATTGTTCAAGAAGGCGGAAGGCTGCCTCACAGAATCTCCCCCCTTCTACCTCAGCAAGGCGAAGTCCTCCCAAATAATAATTCCTCTTTACCTCGGCGTGGCCATCCAAAAGCTCATTGACGAGTTTGGAGTCGAGATGTGACGCTAGTTCTGTTTCGATTGTAGCTCGTGTGTCTTTCAAGTCCCTGAGCATTGGGCTTCTTCGATGGATACTATGCTCGTGGTAGGGCACCCCTTCTCTTGCGGGCACGTGTACTACGAGAGCGGGTTCCAGACCTTAAGGCCTTTACCTTTTCCTGATCGGGTAAGGCGTTGACTAGATCCTCCCCGTGGTTCGTGAGCTGTTTATTTCCCTTGCCCGCGGGGGTCAAATATTTATCTCTTCTTGCGTTGTTGGCCGCAACGGTTGCATTACTGAACTTCGGATTGCCCGCCTCTGCGTTCAGATCGGTGAGTTGCTTCGTTCTGAAATGAGGGGTGCCACGAAAGTTTGTAAGGTAGTATGCTAGGCATGTAATCCGTTGAACGTCCGATTGCGGGCTCTTTTCTCTGATAAAGGTCTTTGGAGAGCGTTCTCCATTATCTTGAGTTTGAGCGATGTCGGACGCGGACGAACTTCCAGTTTTCTCGACGGAAGGTTTAGCATGTAAAACCTCGGTCTGCATTCTTAGAGAAAATCGTGCAGCTGCTGTTTGAAGAACCCAGAGTCTCTGCGGTTCGTCGAGCTTATCAAGAGCATCCACGACAGTTCCGAGGGCCGCGATATCCGGCTGTAAGCGTTGAATTTTCACTTTGTGTTTATCCGAAATACGAGAATCACTCGGCGGGCGGCATGGTAGGGCCTCATTTTCATCGATCATGGCCGGACGGCCAACAACAGTCCCGTATCGTATCCCCATTGGACGCTAAAACAACCACGCAGGCGTAATCCTTTTGTGCCGTGCCTTCCCAACCCGCAGGGTAGCGGACAAACCGCCCAACCGCCTCAGGTCGCCGAATTCATTTTGTGTTTGGCGGGTTTTTCTTTGGGCGGTTCATGGGCGGTTTGGGCAGTCCTGAGAAACAACCGCCCAGCCAGCCGCCCACGCCTACAGAGGAAAATCAGCCCGAAAACAAGGTAATTTGAGAGCGTGGGCGGTGTGGGCGGTATTTTACCTACCTTTGCGTTCGTAGGATTGGCGCCCGGCCCGGCGCCCCGCACTTTGGATCTTCCGGATCGAGCGCGAGCAAGACATCGAGCGAGCCGCTAGGCTGGCCCACCTTCGGCGCCTACGCAAACGCGAGCGCGATCCTTGATCTGACAGCCAAAAGATACGATGCCAACGACCTACGGATGCGGGGCCTCACACCCGGCAACTATCGGACACGCTAACCGGATACGCGATCGAATCGAGGGTTGGAAGTAGCACCCTTGTCGTTTTATGTGTCCGACACGCCACATCAGAGTTATCAGGAAGAGTCTTGCAGCGCAGAAGGATTCGTAACTTCCTGAGGATCGGGCAGATGGGCGAGGAAGTCCTCGCGAAACTCATTTTTCAGCATTCGGCGAACGATGACCTTCGCTACCGGAAGCCATTTGATGACCGCCTCAAGACTAAGGAAGTCGTCCACCGAGAGGCCGAGTTCGCCAGCTTCGAACAGGGCGTGGGCAATGCTCGTGCGCAACGGTATTAGATGCTGCTCGATGATGGTGCCGAACTTCTTGCCGGACGCCTCCGGAAGCAAAATGGAATCCACGATCATAGGACCCCACGCAGGCGGTCTTACGGTGTATAGCGCATCAAGCCATTGGCGCAGTTCATCAGGACTTGATGGAAGACGCTCGGGTGGGCGCGAAAAGCTCTCGCCTCGCGATCGAGCCTCGCTGCCTAGCCGAGCGCGGCGTTGACGCACGCTTTCGATGATCTTGAAGTAGCAAAGGAATTGGAAGACAGGGCTGTCGCTGTTAAGCCCCTGCCGGTAGAGACTGGCGTAACCGCGAAAGTCGGGGTTAAGCGCTGAGTTCGCGTGTGTGACCAGGGGCGTTGTCTGAAAGGGTGGTAAAAAAGTCATCCGCTGCGTTCCGGAGGCAACCTCGACCAAGTCTACTTGGTAGACAACGAGAGGGACATCGAGTTGCAGGGACCAATTGCTGAGCAAAGGGGCCAGCGCTTTGAAACACTTCCGGTGGGCATCAAGGAAATCCTGAGCTGTACAACGCCCGGTGATCTTCGCCAAAAAACCGCGGGCGTTAGGATGGCCGATGAAGCGGAAAGTTTCGCCGTCGGCGCTGGCGTCAATCTGGAGCCTATCAATGCCAGCATCGACGTGTCGATTGGCTGGTCGCGTAATTCCTAGATGAGAGTCCCCCTTGAGACCATTCGCGAAGCTCGTCGAATACTCGGGTTGGAGCGAGAAGCCCGGGCGACAAAAGGTAAATGTGATTTCGTAATCTCCAGGCCGGCCCTGCGGACCGGCGCGATTTCGCGGGTCGTCACGATCTTTGTAGATCGGAACGACGGTCAAAGACTGCTGAATGCCCTGAAAACCTTCCGGTTTAAGATTGGTCGAGATGGTGCCCGGTGGAGGTTCGGGTTTGGGAGCGGCAGCGGCTTGGTCCACGGCCGCAGATTTTGGCGCAGATACGAGGGGGTCGTCTCGCCCGTGGCACTTCTTATATTTCATTTTGCTGCCGCAGGGACAGGGCTCGTTTCTTCCGGGCTTATTCTTTTCTTTCAGCGGCACGACCGCGGCGTCTGCATGAAACAGTTAAAGGGATAATTTGGAGGCGGCGAGCGGATTCGAACCGCTGAATGGAGGTTTTGCAGACCTCTCCCTTAACCACTTGGGTACGCCGCCCCTGTGGGTGCGATTTTAGCGGAGCCGGGACGCTAACACACGCGCCGCCGCGCGGCAATTTGAGCCGCGAATGTATCGCGCGCCGCCCGCGCGGGCGGCCAGACCGCAGTTGACACATCGGAATATTTCTGCGGCAATGGCCTCGACCTAAACGCGCGCAGGGAGACCGCCATGCCCACCGTTCCGATCAAGGACGAACATCGCGTCGGCAGCGAGGCCCGTTTCAAGGTCGAGCCCTCGGCCTACCTCCAGAAGCTCTTCCAGAGCGGCACACCCGATCTGAGCTGGATGAAAGAGACGGGCGAGTGGGGCATGCGCGCCAAGCCGTCGGGCCTGGGCCTGCGGCTCAAGGACGTCGAAGTCGGCAGCTATGGCGTGGTGCCGGAGCGCGGCGGCGCGCATCTCTCGATGGCGCCGCGCGGCAGCGTTATCCCGGACAACGTGCCGTCGCTCGGCTTCACCATCAACAACAAGGACGAGTGCTGGGCCGACAACGTGACCGAGCTTTATGAGGAGGCGGTGGCGCGCCAATGGAGCTCCGCGCGCGATATCCCGTGGGACGAGCTCAAGCCGCTACCCGACGACCTCGAGCGCGCGATGTGCCAGCTCTGCACCTTCCTCACCGAAGTCGAGTTCATCGCGGCCGACGCGCCGACGCGCTGGATGAGCCGCATCAACCAGGACTTCTTCGAGGTCAAGCTGTTCCTCGCCACCCAGGCGATGGACGAGGCGCGCCACATGGACGTCTTCCGCAAGCGCGCGCTCGCCAACGGCGGCGGATTGGGCAAGGCCAGCGCGTACAGCGAGCTGGGACTGAAAAAGATTTTCGACGCGCCGAGCTTTTCGGCGCAGACCGGCCGGCTGCATCTGCTGGGCGAGGGCTTCGTGCTGACGATTTTTCGACAGGGCGAGTTTATCGCGCCGAGCCGCGTGGACCAGGAAATTTTCCGCCGCTGCATGCAGGACGAGTCGCGTCACGTCGGCTACGGCACGATGCATCTGCGCACGCAGCTCAAGTCGCGCCCCGAATTGGCCGAAGAGATTCACACCGAGCTCGACGACGCCGAACGCATCCTGCTCGAAATCTTCAGCGAGCCCGAGTCGGTTGAGCCGATGGCGGTGCTGATGGGCGGCGGACTTGAGCACTTCGACAAAGGGATGGATATGCAAGCGCAACTGTGGCGGCGGATCGTTGGCGAATACCTCCAACGCTGCGATTCGGCGGGCCTCGATCGGCGTCCGCGCTGCCTGTTGCCGACCGAGTTCTCCAAGCTCTTCTCCTGATGGCGCCGCGGTTTCCCGATCCGCAATGGTTTCTCGCCCTGGGCGGCCTGATGGCGGCTCGGGGCGAGCTTTTTCGGCGCATCGGCTACGTCGAGACCCGCTTCGTCGTGCGTGTGCTGCCCGATGAGGATGGCGGTGGCCAAGAGCAAAACACCGGCGTCGCGATGGCAGGCTACGCGCTTACTGACGCCATCGCGCTTACTCCGGGCGAGGCCGCGTCTTTCGATCCGGATTTTGCGATCTGTGCGCGGCGCGCGGTGTGGCGGCGGATGTTGGATGAGATCGCGCGCAACGGCCGTCCCGAGTTGCGCCATACGCTCAACTCGCTCGCGCTTATCGGTGACGAGCTCTGGCTCGAGTCGGCCGACCAGTTGCGCGAAGACAAGTTCTACCGTTTCAATCAGAGCCTGCAGGAACTCTTCAATCTCGCCGCGCAATTGCCCGCCGATTGATTTTTCGCAAACTTTCGAGCGACCCCCAGCGACATGGAGCCAACCGTCACCCGGCGGAAAAAAGCCGGCGTGAACATAAAACGCTAATCTTCTTTCTGATCGCGCTCGAAGTGTTCGCGGCCGTCATGCTGATCGTGGGGTTCGCTATCGACAACGACTCGTTGAGGGTGGCTTCGTATGCGCTGGGGATGCCGGTCACTTTCGCGCTGCTCGGCAATATCGGTCTCTACCTGAGCTGGTCGGATAAAAAATAGCGCAAGCCTCGTTGGCCGATCGCTAGAGCGTGCGCTTTACCGTCATGCTCGCGATCACCAGCATGATAGCGGTGAAGACGACCAGAAATGTGACGTCGCTCGAGATCGCGGCGAAGTTTGCCCCCTTGAACAGGATCGATTTGAGCGCGCTCACCGCGTGGGTCTCCGGATTGTAGTGAGCGAAGGTCCGTAGCCACGGCGGGAAGCTTTCAATCGGGTAAATCGCGCCGCTTGGAAAAAAAAGGATCACATTGAGAAAGCCGGCTGAGGCGCCGACCACGCGCGGATTGTTCGCGCGCGCTAGCAAGACGAAGGTCATTGCGAGAATCCCGGTCGCCCCGATGATGATGACGCCCACCAGCATCGCGGCCGCCGGCGCTCCGCCGGTAATCGTCCCGCCCGTGATGAGCAATCCCACCGCCAGCACAATCACCGACGCGACGCTGGTCACCAGCACGCTCGAGCCCAAGACGCCGGCGGCGAGGTTCCAGCGCGACAGCGGCGTCACCAGGTAGCACTCCGTGGTCCCCATGAAACGGTCCATCACCCAGTTGAACACGCCCGAGGTCAGCGAACCCATGAACAGCGCCATCACGATCACGCCCGGAATCAGCGAGCGGTCGTAGTCGACGGTGGTGAAAAGGTTGCTCGGGCGCATCACGATCTGATCGAGCTTAGGCTCGCGCGCGGTGACGTAGCCGGCGCGGATCGAGGCGGTCGCCTGGCTGAACACGCCGGTCAGCGTCGCCGCGCTGATGGTGTCGACGTTGTCGGTGAACAATCCCAGCTCGCCGATGCGGCCCTCGTCGATGCTGTGGCTGAAGCCGGGCGGAATGATCAGCGCGGCCTTGTAGACGCCGTCGCGCACGTCCTGGATCGCGGCGCCCGCATCGCTGTTGTAGGTGATGGAGATGGTTTTGGGGCCGGCGGCCAGCGCCTGCATCTGCTCCATCACGCGGATCGCGTACGGGCCGTTGTCCTGACTGACGATCACGACCGGCAGATGCTTGAGCACGCCCTGGAACGAATTGCCGAAAATGACCAGGTAGATGATCGGCAGCAGGACGCTGGTGAAGATGGTCAGCGGATTGCGCCCGATCTTGAGCAGGTCGCGGCGCATTATCGACCACGTTTTTCTCATCGCCGTTAAACCTCCGTCAGCGCCCCGGCGGCATCGGCATCCCGAAGCTCGAGCTGAAGAAGCCGCCCTTGCGCGCCGGTTCGTCGCGCAGCCGCCGGCCGGTGAAGCGGATGAAGACGTCCTCGAGCGACATCCGCTCGAGCTTGATCGAGGAAACCTTGGCGCCGGCATTTTCGATTTCGCCGATGATCTTCGGCATCGCGTGGGCGCCGTCGTCGGCCAGAACGACAATCGGACCGTCGGGATCGCGCGTGACGTCGTGGACGCCCGGCTGTCCGCGCAGCAGCGCGACGATCTTTTCCGCGTCGCCCTGCACCTCGAGCTCGATGCGGTCCGAGCCCTTGACCATCGCCTTGAGCTCGGCCGGCGTTCCAATCGCAATGATCTTGCCGCCGTCGACGATCGCGATCCGATCGCACAGCGTTTCGGCCTCGTCCATGTAGTGCGTGGTGAGCGAAATGGTGAGCCCGGTGTCGCGCCGCAACTGCTCGAGCAGATCCCACACGGCGCGCCGGCTCTGCGGATCAAGTCCGATGGTTGGCTCGTCGAGGAACAGCACCTCGGGCGCGTGGATGAGGCCCGCGCGCGATCTCCAGCCGCCGGCGCATCCCGCCCGAGTAAGTCTGCACGAGATCGTTGGCGCGCTCGGTCAGGCCCACCATGTGGATCAGATGCTGCGCCCGCTCGCGCCGCACGCGCCGGCTGAGATTGTAGAAGCCGCCGTAGATGTCGACGTTCTCCCATCCGGTGAGGTCGAGGTCGGAGGTCAGCGCCTGCGGAATCACACCGATCGCTTCGCGCACGCGCACCGGGTCGCGCGCGACGTCGAAGCCGGCGACGAGGCCCTGCCCCGAGGTCGGCACGATCAGCGTCGTCAGCATCCGGCTGAGCGTGGTCTTGCCCGCGCCGTTGGGTCCGAGCAGGCCGAACAATTCGCCGCGCCGCACCTCGAAGCTCACGTGGTCGACGGCAGTGAATTCGCCGAAGCGTTTAGTGAGTTCCCGCGCCTGTATTGCTGCTGATTGCGATTCCATTGTTGAGCGCAAATGCGACCTCGGCGGTCATCCCCGGCTTCACCTGTCCGGTCGCCTGCAAAACCCGCACTTTGACGTAGAAGGTGCGGATGTCCTGGCGTCCGCGGCGAACGTCGGTTTCGGTCGCGAATTGCCCCTCCTGCCCGATCGCCATCACCTGCCCCGGAAAAACCAGCGGCGGACGGGTCGTCAGCGTCACCTGTGCCGGACCGCCGACACGAATCGCGCCGAGGTCGGTCTCCTCCATGTCGACGCGCGCCCAGATGGTCGAGAGATCATCGATGGTCAGGACTGGCGTCCCCGGCGTGACCCATTCGCCGACTTCGAGGTTCTTGCTCACGACCGTCCCGGAGATCGGAGAGCGAATGACGGTGTCGTTCAACTGGTCGGTGTAGTACTGCACGTTGGCTTGGGCGGCCGTCACCGCACCACGGTTGCTGTCGAGCACCGCACGCGCGTCGTCGCGGTCCTTGGTCGAGATCACGTGCTCGGCATAGAGCTTGTCATCGCGCGCCATCGTGATCTCCGCGTCGCGCAGCGTGGCGCTGGCATTCGCGAGGTCGCCGCGCGCCTTGGCAAGTTGGTTCTTTATGTCGATGTCCTCGATGCGGCAGATAACCTGGCCGCGCTCAACCGTGTCGCCCTCGAGCAGGTCAAGCTGCACGATCCGGCCGGCGATGCGGCTCGTGAGATTGACCTCGGGCGCTTCGATTATGCCCACGGTCTGGATCGTCCGGGTATCGGGCGCAGGCCAAAGATACCTGTTGCCCAGGTAATAGCCGCCGCCGAGAACCAGCGCGACGATCGCAAGCTTCATTACTCTGCGAATGATGGCTTTCATGAGATTGTGCCGTATTTGGTCCTGGCCGAACTGGATGCGCGATCGCCGTCGTGGATTCCCGTACGCCGGCCACTGCGCGCTCCGTTGCGAGTACGCGAAGCGCCGCGCAGGTCGCGCGCCAGCCGGACCATCAGCTTGTCGAACAAGTCGGCCTTGAGCGCCGCGATACCGCGGCCGATTTCGACCATGCTGGTGCGAAACGGGCTCGCGCCGTTGCTCTTCATCTCCTCCAGCAGCCGTTCGAGGAACGACTGCCACGCGCCGGCGAAGCGGCGTTCGCGTTCAACATGCTGGAGCGCGGCCTCCGGATCGTGATGCGCGAAATAGATTTTCACCTGCGCCTCGTCGTAGACGAAGATCGGCTGCGCCGGCTCGCGCAACCTGCGCAGGAAATGCTCGCGCCCCTTGGCGGTGATCGCGTAGACCTTGCGCGCGCGCCGGCCGTGCCGCTCGGCCCGCATCGTGACCAGCCCGTCGTGCGCGAGTTTCTTTAGCGCCGGGTAAAGCGAGCCGTCGCTGGCCCGGTAGAAGAAGCCGATAGGATCGTGGAAGCGGCGCTTGATGTCGTAGCCGGTCATCTCGGACTCCATCAGGAAGCCCAGGATGGGGAACTTGATGTCGATGCGCGGGGGCTTCTTTGGCCAGCCGACCTCGGAAGGCGCCACCCAGCGTGAGAAGGATTCCTCGCCCGCCGGCCGCTTCCGTGTACTCACCGCTCGCGCCTTTGTTCGATTCGCTTCCATCGCTCTTACCTACAGCATCACAATACATCGAGTCGATATATCGAAGCAAGTCGCCAAGCCGAAGCTGTAAAGACCACGCAAATCCGGGGTGAGTCCCCGTCGCGCCAGTCCCGTCAATCCTTGGAGCTGTAGCTGACCGAGAGCCCGGCGCGCGCGTCCTGCTGGATTCCGTATTGCGGAATCGGATAGCGCAGGCCGTTGGCGGCCAGGCGCTTCAATCCTTCGATCGTTTTCGGCAGGTAGCGCGGCGGAATCGCCATCAGTAGTTCGTCGTCCAGCACGCCGCCGTAGCGGCGCTCGGCAAAACACGGAATCGAGACGCTCGGCTCGCCGGTCTTGAGCGCACGTCCCCACGAATCCGCACACGCCGACTCGCCGACGCATCCCCACTGAAACTTCTTGTAGCCCGCCCACTGCAGGCCGTTGATGAAGATGATCATCTGGCCCGGCGTGCCATAGATGAGGCAGATGTCCGGCGGGTTGAGCCGTCCCGAGGTCAGCGGCGAGACCACCATGCCGGCGTATTTGCCATGCGGCACCACGTCCATCGCATGCTGATGGGCGGACGAGTCTTCCAGCGTCGAGTACCACACGCCGGCCATCTGCTTGCCCGAGAGCCAGCCCTCGTCGGCCGGCTGCAGCCCGATCACCACCGCGCATTGCGCGCCGACCAGGTCCTTGGCCGTGATGCCCACGGTCCATCCCAGGCGCGCGGCCTGCGCGACGATCTGGTCGGTGGTGTGGATCGATTTTGGCCGGCGCAGCTTGGGAATCTGCTCCATCTCTTCGACCGTCGCGAACAGCTTCATCCCGATCGGCGTGGTGCGCAGTCTCAGCAGGCGGTTGAGATCGTCGACGACCTGGTTCCAGTCATACAATTCGGGCTCGGCGAAGTTGGCCGGCTGCTGGCGGGTGAGTTCCATCTGTTCTTACCTCCGGTGATGGGTTTATACCACAGGCCGTTCGCCTCGCCACGAGGCGCCGCTCGCGCCATGCGCTGCTGGCTAAGCGCGCTCGGCGCGGCGTACATTTACCCCTCGATATGACCCCCAACCCGATAAAGGTGGAGAAGTGACAGCGATGACGCGCAACAGGCTGCTTCCAGAGGACTTCGGACCGCTCAAGGGAGTGCGGATAATCTCCGCCGGCAATTTTATCGCCGAGCCGTTCGCGGCCCAACTCGCCGCCGAGATGGGCGCCGAGGTGATTCACGTCGAGCAGCCTGGAATTGGCGACGCGACCTGGCGCAGCTTCGGCAACAAGCTGCCCGCGCGCGACGGCGGCGCGCCGGTCGGGACCAACTGGATCCAGGAACGGCGTAACATGTTCTCGGTCTCGCTCGACATGTCCAAGCCGCGCGGCCGCGACATCATGTTGGGGCTCGCGCGCGACGCCGACCTGTTGCTGGAAAGCTCGAAGCCTGGCACCTGGCAGCGATGGGGCCTCGAGGACGAGGCGTTGTGGAAGCTCAATCGCCGCCTCGTGATCACCCACGTCTCCGGCTACGGCCATCATGGCGACCCGGACTGGATCGGGCGCGCCTCGTACGATTCGATCGGCCAGGCGTTCAGCGGCGCGATGCACCTGACCGGGTTTCCCGACCCGCTGCCGCCGACGCGCGCGCAGCCGTACCTGGGCGACTACGCCTCCGCGTATATGGTGCTGTGGTCGTCACTCGCCGCGCTGCTTCATGCACGCGCGACGGGCGAGGGCCAGGCGATCGATCTTGCGCTGTTCGAAGCGCTCCATCTGACGCTCGGCGGCACGATGATCGACTACTTCCAGCGCGAGGTGGTGCGCGAGCGCAGCGGCAACAAGGGCGTCGAGGTGCAGCCGCTCGATACTTTCAGAGCGAGCGACGGATGGGTGATGCTGGCGGCGGCAGGCGGCAGCTACGAGCGGCTGCTCGCGGCCGTCGGTCTCGATCCCAAAGACGCGCGCTGGAAGAAAGCGCACGTCGAACTGGACTCGCCCGAGGGCGTCGAGTTCGACCGCTACCTGCGCAAGTGGATCGGTGCGCGCACCGCCGACGAAGTGGTGCGCACGCTAAGCGCCGTGGCCAAGGTGCCGTGCGGCGTGATCATGTCGAGCAGGGAGATCGCGGAGAACCCGCATTACCGCGCGCGCGGCCTACACGTCGAATGGGAGGACAAGCAGGTCGGCCGCGTCAAGGGAATCGGGGTCGCGCCGCGTTTCTCGCGCACGCCGGCCAAAATCTGGCGCGGCTCGGTGCGTCTGGGCCATGACAACGCAAAAATCTACGGCGAGCTGCTGGGCATCGGCGCCGCCGAATTGGAGGAACTCGCGCGCGAGGGCGTGATCTAGCGTCTATCTTCCGTGATAAGTGAAAAATGGCGTCACCGCGATGGATTTAAGGCGGCCGCCCTTGTCGACGTCGATTCGAATCGCGATGTCTTCGCGGGTGAAACTGAAGCGCGAGCCGACGTTGCGGATTCCCGCGAGATAAGAGCGCTCGTCGGGCAAAAAGCTGTGTTGCCATCCGTGTGCCGTGAGGTACGCATCGACCTGGCTCGACGGCGTGCCGATGGGAAGTTCGCGTCGTAGCTGCGCCTCCAGCTGATGCGGCTCGGGGCCGCGAATGCATCCGCTCACTGCTATTGCGAGGGCCAGCGCTGCGCGGGCGCGTTTCAATCAAGCCTCTTAGGCGGGTTGGGACGTCCGCGGCGTTCGAAGCGCGTTATGCGGCGGCGCGATCGCCGAGCGCGTGGCGCAGGAACTGCCCGGTGTGGGAATTCGCCGCCGCGGCAATTTCCTCGGGCGTGCCCTTGGCCACAATTTGGCCGCCGCGGTCGCCGCCCTCGGGTCCGAGATCGATGACGTAGTCGGCGGTCTTGATCACGTCGAGGTTGTGCTCGATCACGATGATGGTGTTACCGGTGTCGGCGAGCCGTCCGAGCACTTCGAGCAGCCGCTTGATGTCGTCGAAGTGGAGTCCCGTGGTGGGCTCGTCGAGAATATATAGCGTGCGGCCGGTGGCGCGGCGCGCGAGTTCCTTGGCGAGCTTGATGCGCTGCGCCTCGCCGCCCGAGAGCGTGGTCGCCGACTGGCCGAGATGGATGTAGTCCAGCCCGACATCGCGCAGGGTCTCCAGCTTCTGGCGAATCGGCGGCACCGAGCCCATGAAGTCGACCGCGTCGAGCACGGTCATGTTGAGCACTTCGGCGATGCTCTTGCCCTTGTACTGGATCTCCAGCGTGTCGCGATTGTAGCGCTTGCCGCCGCAGACTTCGCAGGTCACGTAGACGTCGGGCAGGAAGTGCATCTCGATCCGGATGATGCCGTCCCCCTGGCAGGCCTCGCAGCGTCCGCCCTTGACGTTGAACGAAAACCGTCCCGGCCCGTAGCCGCGCATCCGCGCCTCGGGGAGTTGCGCGAAGAGTTCGCGGATGTGGGTGAAGAGCCCGGTGTAAGTCGCGGGGTTGGAGCGCGGCGTGCGCCCGATCGGGCTCTGGTCGACGTGGATTACCTTGTCCAGGTGCTCGACTCCCTCGATGCTCTTGTGCGCGCCGGCGCGTTCGCGCGAGCGGTTGAGCTTCTGCGCCAGCGCGCGGTAGAGCGTGTCGAGCACCAGCGACGACTTACCCGATCCCGACACGCCGGTGATGCAGATGAAGACGCCGAGCGGAAAGCTCACGGTGAGATCGCGCAGGTTATTCTCGCGCGCGCCCTTGATCGTGAGCGAGCGCCCCGAAAGCTGGCGGCGGCGTCGCGGCGTCGCTATCTCGAGTTCGCCCTTGAGATAGCGGCCGGTCAGCGACGCCGCGTTGCGCATCACCTGCTCGGGCGTGCCTTGCGCGACCAGGTGGCCGCCGTGTACGCCCGCGCCGGGGCCCATGTCGATGAGGTGGTCGGCCTCGAGCATCGTGTCGCGGTCGTGCTCGACCACCAGCACGGTGTTGCCGAGGTTGCGCAGGCGCTTGAGCGTCGCGAGCAGGCGCTGGTTGTCGCGCTGATGCAATCCGATCGACGGCTCGTCGAGAATATACAGCACGCCGACCAGGCTCGAGCCGATTTGCGTCGCGAGCCGGATGCGCTGCCCCTCGCCGCCGGAGAGGCTCGCCGAAACGCGGTCGAGCGTCAGGTAGTCCAGCCCGACATCGGCCAGGAAACCGAGCCGCTCGCGGATCTCCTTGAGGATGAGCCGTCCGATCTCCTCTTCCTGGCGGCTCAGCTTGGGCGCGGCGAAAAACGCCACCGCCTGCTTGACCGACATCGCGGAGACCTCGGCGATCGATTTGCCGTTGAAGCGGACGTAGAGGCTTTCTTTCTTGAGCCGCGCGCCGTTGCAGTCGGGGCACGGCCGCATATTCATGTACGACTCCAGCATCTCGCGGATGCTCTCGGAGTCGGTCTCCTTGTAACGGCGGTCGAGCCAGGTCAGCACGCCCTCGAACGCGCGCTCGTAGCCGCGGCGATGCTCGCCGCGCTGGTAGGTGAACGCGATCTCCTCGTCGCCCGAGCCGTTGAGGATCGCGCGGCGCACCTTGGCCGGGATGTTCTTCCACGGCGTGTCGAGGCTGAAGTTGTAGTGCGCCGCCAGCGCCTCGAGCACCGGCTGCATGTAGTTCATCGTGGCCCACGGCGCGATCGCGCCGTCGGCGATGCTGAGGTCCTCGTTTTGCACCACCAGCTCGGGATCGAAGTACATGATCGAGCCGATGCCCGAGCAGGCGGCGCACGCGCCATGCGGGCTGTTGAACGAAAACATCCGCGGCGTGATCTCGGGATAAGAGATGCCGCACTCCACGCAGGCGAAGCGCTGGCTGAAGTAGACCTCGCCGGCCTCCTTGCCGTCGAGCCGTTCGATCTTGAGCAGGTCGTGGCCGTACTTGAAGGCGACCTCCAGCGAGTCGCTCAGGCGCTTTTCGATCCCGTGGCGGATCGCGAGGCGGTCGACGATTACCTCGATGGTGTGGCGGAGGTTCTTGTTGAGCGCGATCTCTTCGCCCAGTTCGCGCACCGCGCCGTCGACCTTGACCCGCACGAAGCCGGCGCGGCGCAGATCGCTCAGCTCCTTGCGATACTCGCCCTTGCGGTCGCGCACGATCGGCGCGAGCACGTGGATGCGCGTGCCCTCGGGCCACGCCATGATGCGGTCGACGATCTGCTGCACGCTCTGCTGCGTGATCTCGCGCCCGCAGTTGTGGCAGAACGCGTGTCCGACGCGCGCGAACAGCAGGCGCAGGTAGTCATAGACCTCGGTGATGGTGGCGACGGTCGAGCGCGGATTGCGCGAGGTCGTCTTCTGCTCGATCGAGATCGCCGGGGAGAGTCCCTCGATCGAATCGACGTCCGGCTTCTCCATCTGCTCCAGAAATTGGCGCGCGTAGGCCGAGAGCGACTCGACGTAGCGCCGCTGGCCTTCGGCGTAAATCGTGTCGAAGGCGAGCGAGGACTTGCCCGAACCCGAGAGCCCGGTGATGACGACCAGGCGATCGCGCGGAATCTCAAGGTCGATGTTCTTGAGATTGTGCTCGCGCGCGCCCTTGATGACTATTCGATCTGCCATTGCCGATCTGCCGTCGCTGCCAAACTTTCCGCGCCCGATCTCTCCCGCTCAGCCTTTACGCGCCCGCTTGGCCGCCGCCGCGCCATCGCGTCCGTCGCGCGTGACGCCGTTTACCGCCCGCCACGCGTATTCCATCGCTGCCAGCATGCTCGCGCCGTTCGCGGCGCCGCCTCCCGCTATATCATACGCGGTGCCGTGATCGGGCGAGGTGCGCACGAACGGCAATCCCAGGGTCACGTTCACCGCGCGCTCGAACTCCAGCGTTTTGAGAGCGATCAGCCCTTGATCATGATACATCGCAACCGCCGCGTCGAAGGCGAACTTTCCCGCCGGCCGGATGAACGCGGTGTCGGGCGCGAGCGGTCCATAGGCGTCGATCCCGGCGCGCCGGGCGCGGCGGATGGCCGGGACGATCACGCGCGCTTCTTCGTTGCCGAAGAGCCCGTGTTCACCCGCGTGCGGGTTGAATCCAAGCACTCCGACGCGCGGCCGGCTCATTCCCAGGCGGGCGCTCAGATGCTGCGCGAGCAGCCGGATCGTGTCAAAGACGCCCTGGCTGCTGAGCGCGCGCGAGACTCGCGCGAGCCCGATATGCACGGTCACCAGCGCGAGTCGCAACTGGTCGCCCGCGAACATCATTCGCCAAAGCCGCGCGCGGCTCAGTTCGGCAAGCAACTCGGAGTGGCCAGGAAAGCGATGGCCCGCGCGGTTGAGCCATTCCTTGTTGATCGGCGCGGTCACCAGCGCGTCAGCCTCGCCCGCCATCGCCATCCGCGCCCCTTCCACAATATAGCGATAGGCCGCCTCCGCGCCCGCGACGCTCGGCGCCCCGGGCCTGAGCGCGGAAGCGCCGAGACGGCCGATTTCCAGCACCGCCAATCCGTCCGCCGGGCGAATGGGCGCGTCGCCCGGCCGCCATAGCCGCGGCGCGGGCACGCCGCGCAGGCGGCGCGCGGCGTTGCGCATCGCGCCGCCGTCGCCGATGACGACCAGCGCGGGCGCGCCGCGGCGCGAGGCCATCGCGGAGGCCGCCTTCAGGATAACCTCGGGGCCGATGCCGGCCGGATCGCCCATGCTTACCGCCAGGAGCGCTGGCGCGCTCAGCCTCGATGGCATCCGCCGTGTCACTAGTTGAACGTTTCGATGTAATGCTGCTTGACGAGGTCGTTGTCGACCCACGTGCCGAACTGTTGCTGCGCTTTCTGGCTCACCAGTTTCTCCTGGATCTGGCCGGAGACTTCGGAGAACGGTTTGGCGCCAGACTGCTCGTGCTCCTCGAGCTTGACGATATGGAAGCCATGCTCGGTCCGTATCGGCTCGGAAATTTCGCCTGCCTTCATGTGATCGATCGCGTTCTGGATCGGATCGATCATGTCACCGCGCGAGAAGTCACCCAGCTCGCCGCCCTGGCTCTTGGAGTCGTCGTCGGAATACTGGCGTGCCAGCTTGCCGAAATCGGCGCCGTCGAGCAGTTGCTTGTGGATGCTCTCGGCCTTGACGCGCGCTGCCTCGACCTGAGCCGTCGTGGCGTTGGCCGGCACCGCGATGAGGATCTGCGCGAGCTTGAAGGTTTCCTTGCCGACGCTAAACTCCTCAGGATGCGCGTCGTAGTAGGCCTTGACCTCCTCGGGTGAAATGTTGACCTTTCCGCGCACCTCCTTCTGGATCATAATCATCTTTTGCAGTTCCAGCCGGGAGTGTTTGCGAAACTCCTCGTACGTATGGCCCTGGCTCTGGAGTTGCGCGCGCAATTGCGCGTCGGTTATCCCGTTGCCCTGTTCGAAGTTGGAGATGTATTCGTCCACCTGCCGATCGTCGACCTGGTCCTTGTACTTCTTGACCTCGCTCTCCAGCAGGCGCTCCGAGATAACTCCCTTGAGCACCGCCTTGGTCTCCGGCGAATTCAGATCGCCGGGATCGTTCAGCGAAGTTTTGTTGATGGCGGCAAAGGTTTTGAGATCGTGAACGGTGATTGGATCGCCGTCGACGCTGGCCACTACCCGATCGAGATCATCCTGCGCACGTGCGGCGCGCGGCGCCGCGATCAATGACACGGCCACGGCGCATGCAGCGATTAGCGCTACGGCGCCCAGGCGCACGCAAGAATGATGCTGGCTCATGATCTAACTGGCGAGCGGCCCGGCGGGGCGGCCCGGCGCCACCTCCAATTTTTCACAGGCCGCCAAGGCCTGCAAGACGCCGTCGAGTTGCTCGAACAAAAGCTCGTAGTTGTTGCCCGACTCGCCGGCGCCGGTCTCAATTCGCACCATCACCTGGAACGACGGCGTGAGCCGCATGCGGCGCCGGTTGGCCTCGGTCAGCGTGACCAGCCGCGCCGTGTCGAGCGGTGCGTCGGGATGAAATTTCACTTCGAGCTGGTCGCCCTTGAGGATCGCGCTCAGCATCATCATCTCGCGCATCCGCCGGCGCAGATCCATCGCGGCCAGCAGGTTGTCGACCAGCGTCGGCGGCGGTCCGAAGCGATCGCGCATCTCCTCGCGCAGCGCGTCGAGGTCGGCCCTGGAAGCCGCCCGCGCCATCCGCCGGTACAGCACCAGCCGCTCGCCCTCGTCGGGCACGAAGCTGTCGGGGATATACGCCGGGATGCCGAGCCGGAGTTCGGGCTCAAAATCGGGACGCAACGGCTCGCCGCGCAATTCGTGGATCGCCTGCTCCATCATTTCCGTGTACAGCTCGAAGCCGACCGCCGTGATCTGGCCCGACTGCTCGCGGCCGAGCAGGTTGCCGGCGCCGCGATGCTCGAGGTCGCGAATCGCGAGCTTGAAGCCGCCGCCGCTTTCAGCCTCGACCAGCTCGCGCAGGGCCTCGATACGCTTCTTGGCGTCGCGCGTGATGATGTGCTCGCCCGGGATCAGCAGGTAGGCGTAGGCCTTCTGGCGTGAGCGTCCGACCCGGCCGCGCAGCTGATAGAGCTGGGCCAGGCCGAAATGGTCGGCGCGGTTGATGATCATCGTGTTGGCGTTGGGAATGTCGAGTCCCGATTCGATGATCGCCGAGCACACCAGCAGGTTGACGCGGTTCTCGATGAACTCGCGCATCACGTTCTCGAGCTGGCGCTCCTTCATCTGGCCGTGCGCGACCGCGACTTTCGCCTCGGGGACGATCGCGCGCAGATGGCGCGCGACGTACTCGATGTTCTCCACCCGGTTGTGCACGAAGAACACCTGCCCGGAGCGGTTAAGCTCGCGCATGATCACTTCGCGCAGGAGCCCGTCGTCGAAATGCGCGACGAAGGTGCGGATGGCCTGGCGGTCCGGCGGCGGCGTCTGGATCACGCTCAAGTCGCGGATGCCGAGCATCGCCATGTGCAGCGTGCGCGGAATCGGGGTCGCGGTCAGGGTCAGGACCTCGACCAGCTTGCGCAGCCGCTTGATGCGCTCCTTGTCGGCCACGCCGAAGCGATGCTCTTCGTCGACGATCAGCAGGCCCAGCCGCGGGAACTCGACGTCGTCCTGGAGCAGGCGATGGGTCCCGACCACGATATCGACCTTGCCGCGGCGGACATCCTCGATCACCGCCTTATTCTCGCGCGCGTTGCGAAAGCGCGAGACCATTTCGATCCGCACCGGGTAGCCGTCGAAGCGCTTGCGCATCGTGTTCCAGTGCTGCTCCGCGAGCACCGTGGTCGGTACCAGCATCGCCACCTGCCGCCCGTCCATCACCGCGACGAATGCCGCGCGCAGCGCCACCTCGGTCTTGCCGAAGCCGGCGTCGCCGCAGATCAGCCGGTCCATCGGCTTGGCCCGGCACATGTCGCGGATTACTTCGTCGATCGCGGCGAGCTGGTCGGGCGTCTCCTCGAACTCGAAGCCCTCGGCGAACTCGGCGTAGTCGGCGCCCGGATGGACGAAGGCGTGGCCCTCCATCACCTCGCGCGCGGCGTAGATGTCGAGCAGCTCGGAGGCCATCGCGAGCACCGCCTCTTTGGTACGCCGCTTGACCCGGTCCCACGAGCCGCTGCCGAGCTTGTCGAGCTTCGGCTCCTGGCCGTCGCCGCCGATATAGCGCTGGACCAGGTTGATGCGCTCCACCGGCACGTACATCGCGTCGCCGGCCGCGTACTCGAGCGCCAGGAAGTCGCCCTCGGTGCCGGCGACCTTCATGTGGCGCAGCCCGCGGTAGCGCCCGATTCCGTGATCGATGTGCACCACCACGTCGTCGGGCTTCAGCTCCTCGAGATTGAGCAACGCGCCCTTGGAGACCGGGCGCGAGCGCCGCCGCACCCGCGGCTCGCCGAAGATGTCCTCTTCGCTGTAGACGTAGAGCCCGTCGGCTTGCAGCACCACGCCGGATGAGACTTCGCCCTCCATGATCGCGGGACGGAAGTCGGGCAACTCCAGCAGCGCGCCGAAGCTCTTGCAATCGGTGTTGACCGCTAGGTCGTAGGCCTCCAGATGGCGGCGCAGGCGGGCGGCCTGGCTCGACCCCTCGACCACCATCAGCGCGCGGCCCTGTCCGCGCTGCACCTCGCGCAACTCCGTGGCGAGCGGCTCGAAGCTCGGCGGCGTGCGCGGCCCGGTGAGAGAACTCGCGCCGAGCTTCAAGCTGGGCTGGCATTTGACTTCGATCGCCGGCGCCCATCCCTCGCGCGGCGCGGCCACGGTGACCAGCGAGCCGACCTCGACCGCGGTCATCGTGCCCAGCGCGTCTTCGAATTCGTCGGCGCCGAGGTAAAGCGACTCCGGCGGCGGATAAAATGAAGGCTTGCTCTGCGCGGCCTCGGCCGCGGCGGCGGTTTGCTCTGTGACCCTGATCGCCTCGGCCAGCACGCGTCCCGGCTCGATTATCCAGACCACCGTACCGGAGGGCAGGTAGCCGAAGACGGTGTCGAGCGGGCGGCCGAACAGCAGCGGAGTCAGCAGCTCGGCACCGGGGAACAACAGCCCGTTGGTCAGCGAGTCGCTCAACTCCACCAGCTCCTTGCGCACCAGGCCGATCTCGCTCGCGCGCAGCGCCACGCGCTCGCGCACCTTGTCGTCCTTGAGCGCGATCGGCGGCACCAGGCGCGTGCGAATCACGATCGCCTCGCGCACCTCGCCGAGCGAGCGCTGTGAGGCGGGATCGAACTGGCGCACCGAGGTCGCGATGTCCTCTTCCAGCTCGATGCGCACGGGGTTGTGGTAGAGCGGCGAGAAGATGTCGATGATTCCGCCGCGCACGCTGAAGTCGCCCGGTTCTTCGGTTTGCGGCACCCGCTGGTAGCCGGCCGCGCTCAGCGCGTCGATCAGCGCTTCGAGGTCCAGCGTGTCGGCGGCGGCGATGCGCAGTACCGAGGACTCGAACACCGAGCGCGGGATCGTCCGCATCAGCAGCGCCTCGGCCGACGCGACGAGCATCGGCGCCTCGCCGCGCAACGCCGCATAGAGCGCCGCGAGCTGCGCCGCCTGCGTTTGCGGCGGCGGCGAGAGATGGGCGAACGGCTTCAGCTCCCAGGCGGGCAGCAGATGGACCCGGCGCGCGAGCGAGTCGCGCTCGGGCGGCTCGTCGAGGAAGAAACTGACCTCGCTCGCCAGGGCCTCGGCCTCGCGCGCGAGCGCCGTCACCACCAGGATCGGACGGCTAAGGCCGAGCGCAGCCTCGCGCAGCATCAGCGCGCCCGCCGCGCCCTTGAGCCCCATCAGCGGAAAGCGGCGCGCGCCGCCGCCGTCCAGGCGCGCTTTAAGCTCGCTCGCCGCCTCTTTCAGACTCCGTTCCAAATCGATCTTCGACCGCTCCGATCGGTCCTCGATGGCTCCCGCGCGACGAATCGCCCGAATTGAGGACCAAACCCAATGATCAAATCAATGATCAAAGTTAAAGGTAATGATCCAATCGATGATAGCAAAGGCGGCCGCCCCGGTCGCGCAGGCGGTTTGCGTCAGGCGGTTACCGGGTCGCGTTGGCGCTCTTTGGAAAGCCCAGCGTCACCGGCAGCTTGACCGCCTTGTACGTTCCGCCGCGCTGCTGGCGCAGCACGGTGAGATAGATGATGTCACCGGGATGGAGCCGGCCGAGATGGTCGGGCAGGTCGGAGTCGCTGGTCACGCGATGGTCATCGATGGCGACGATCAGGTCGCCGTCCTCGCCTAGCTGGCCGGACTTGGCGAGCAGCGGCTTAAGCGCCGCGTCGAGCGGCCCGAGTAATTCGCCCGCGGTCGCGCCGCTGGCGCCGATCGTGGTCATCGGCGTGCGCGCCTTCAAGCCGGCGCGCGAGGCAGGGCTGTCCGCGTCAACGTCCATCACCTCGAGCCCGTTGACCTGCTGCCCATCGCGCATCGATACCGTGTACAGCACCGAGATGCCGAGATACGGGCGCGGCCCGTTGTTCTCGGGGGCGGGCAAATCCGCGGGCAGCGGAGCGTTGTCGGAGCCGAGGTCGGGTTCCGGCGCACTTTGCTCCGGCGCACTTTGTCCCGGCGCACGAGGCGCTGCGGCGCTCGGCTGCGATGCCGACGGCGCCGCCGGCGGCAGCACGAGCGTCTGGTCGCCGCCGGCCGGGATGCTCTTTGGGGCGCTCTGGGTCTGTGCGCCCGCCGGTTGCGCGCATAGCAGCGCCACTGCGAGCGCGGGGCAGGAAATGATCCGAACGAGGTCCATCGTTGCGATACTCAGGCCTGCGTCGCGATAGCAGGCCAACGGCCGTCGTCCAATGCCGTCGTCAATGTAATGATGATAGGACCTACGGATCGGAGCCTCAAGCGGTGATTGCAAATGCACCGGGGGCGCCGCCGTTCGGCAGCGCCCCCGGATTGTCACAGTCCCGTTCTTATGCGCGAGGCCGGTTGCTTACCATGGTGCGCTCGAGCCCGGGCAGGTGAATTTCCTTGCCGAATGGCAGTCCACTCCCCACAACCGCACCAGGCCGCGATTGAGGTCGTGCTGACCAACAGGGGTCGAAAGCGCGCGGTTGGCGCCTTCGAAGCGCAGGTCGAAGGCCGGTTTGGCAGTGGTGCCAGTATTGAAGAGCTCGAAGATCGTTGCCTGCGAGTTGTTGCCAATCAGGTTACCGTTAGGGAAATTCCCGAGATCGGCGGTGGTGCACAACCCGGTCGGACTCGAGGGCTGATCGCCTACCGAGTAGCCAACCAGCACCGGGTTTGCGGCGCTCCCGATCAGGTCCATTCGCCCGTAGTGAAAAGTGGCATAGCCGCTGCCGTCGGGCCTGGTGACCTTGCCCACGATGCTGCCACCGATATCTTTGAACCGCAGGTCCGTTGGTCCCTCCTGGAGGTTGAAAGGCACCGCGTTGTTGCCTATGGGGTTGGCAGGATTGAGAGCCTGGTTCGCGTTTTCGTCTACCCCGGTTCCATCGTCATAGAGCGATACCGCAAACGTGTTGCTCGATCCGCATGCTTCCTTGCCGGCTTGCGGCACATCGATCCAGCGATAGATGAAGTGATTGATGTTGGCGAATCCCATCGCCTGCACCGGGAAGGTGTTGGTGAACAAGGCCCGGCTGAAGGTATTGAGCGCCGTCCACGCGGGCGCGATCATCGGGACGCCCGACAGGAACGAGCCCGTCGCGGGCGAACTGCTGCTGTTGCCGCCGCCGAAGCTCACGCTGCCGTTCGAATTCAGGAAAAACGTGTTCCACGGCGAGGTGCAGGCGGCGGCCGGCTGGACTGCGCCATAGACGAATTCGAACCCACCGTTGAGCGGTCCGGCGATCGATGGATCGTTGGTGCCCGAGAACCCGTCGTCGTCGTCGCCCTTGAACGGAAACTGCTGGTCATCGCCGCCGGCCACCTGATGGCTGGGATCGAAATGCTCCCAGAACTCGGGGCCGCTCGAGCTGTTGGCGGCCTGTGTCGCTCCGTTGGGCAATGAAGGAGTGTTGTCGGCGGCGCGGGTCCGGTTGAGGTAGAGCAGGAAACCGTGTGACAAGCCTGCGATTCCGGTCGGAGTGTTGGTTGCAGGATCGAGAGGCGCTTGCCAGTAGATGTAGTCGAAACGACCAGCAATCCCATCGCCTTTGTTGCCGCCGCTCGCGCCGCTGTTCGGAGGGGTCTTGCCGCGCAAATCCATGTAGTCCGCGCGCAAGTTATAGGGCCGGTCGTCGGGAAAGACGAGAATTTCGCCCAGCGTTGGCGAAGGATTGAGCCCCACCCCGGCTGGCGTGCCGCCCGAAATGACATAGACCTTGCCCTCGAGATCAACCGTGATGCCCGCATAGGTTGTGTAGTCGATCTGGAAAGCTATCTTCTGCGTGTTCTCCGTGCCGCCAAAGACCGCTCCGCCGTCACGCCGGTCCGGCCCTAATCCGAGAACGAAGGCGCGGAAATTGTTGACGCCCGGCACCGCTGTGCCCTTGACCACGGCGTCGGCGAAGCCGTCGGCGACCGGAATCACGCCTGCGCAACCGTCCAACGCGCCGCGATTGTCAGCGAAAGTGATGATCATCGAGGGCGTTAGGCCGAGCGCCGACGAATTCGTGAAGGGGCCTGAAGCGGGGGCTGCCCCTTTGGAAGCCGCGACTGCCGCATACAGCACATTGTTTGGGCCGGCAGCGATCGCCGCGATGTTACCGAAGAACTTTGAAGTGCCGGAGTAGTTCGTGATGCGGTCGACTTGGCCGCTCGGGCCGCTGTTGCTGCCATAGGAACCATTAGCCGGGTTCAGGGTGGTGATCGTCGCGAAGCCGTCAGTCGCTAGCGAGCGCGTCTGGTCGGTGCCCACGGGGGCCAATTCCACGATATTTCCGCCTGTAAGGGTTATCAGGTCGGCCTCATGGAAATAGACATCCCCGTTGTCGTCGACCGCGATTCCACCGGGGTTGGCGAACACGGAAAACAGTTCGCCGAAGGCGGCCCCGACCTGCACTGGAAAGCCGACCGGGCTGACGATCCCAGGCGGAGCCGACACTGCGGACGTGATGTCCGCTACGGGCAAAGCCAGCAAGCCGCTGCGTATTAATTGATTGTTGCTGGTCAGACGGAACCCGCCTCCATTGTCAGTGAAACTGACGTATAGGACTTCGCCCACCTGGCCTGCGTAAGAAGCGTAATTGCCATTGACATTCGCGAACGAAGTCAGGTCCGCCGCCGGCTCGACCGCCAGGCCTGTGATTACGATCACATTGTCGCTGTTGAGCGAGCCGAAGGCGTTGAGAACGGTCGGCACATTGATCGTGAACTTGGTCGGCGTTGGCGAAGTCTGATTGAGGTTGGTGGTTGACACAACCGTCACGTTGCCCAGCGAATCGCCGTAGTAGGCGATATCCTCGTTGAAGCCGTTCGCGATCGTGTGCTCGGATATGGCGACCCGTGTGAGCGCCTGGGAGGGATTGGTGAGGGTGGCGGATAGGTCGTCTATCTTGCCCGAATGATCCGCCACGTTATCCTCGCTTCCGTCCCAGTCCCCCATCAGGTCTACCTCCTGGAACAATTGCCCGCGGCCGCCAACGGTCGTCGCGATAGCTGCCGACATCGCCGCGTTGGCCAGCATGGTGCTGGGGATGCCGGCGGCCTTGATACCGATGGTCGTCCTCGCCTCGTGCGGGCGTCCCAACACGGCACATAGCGCCGCAGCAAACACGAGACCTATAAGCGTCAATCCTTTGCGTGCCATTCTCTCTCCCCCTGGAATTCCCGAGGCAACAATCAGGCTGCTGCCTGCGAGATTGTAGGACCTGCCACGTTCACTAGGTCGTACAAAATCTTCGATAAGAACAGATTTCGTCTGACGCGGGCACAATAAACGCGATGATGCTATTGAGTCAATGAGGGATGTCATTTACATCAAAATACATCGTTCATTTTCGATTTTCGCATCTTGACCTATTCTACTTTCTAATAGGCCATCTATCGTCCAATCATCCCAATTCTTCGTTGTTCTGGATATCGCGATTTATGATCGCAAAAGAAAGCTCAACTTGAACGCCTCGAAGTGTTCATGTCACAGTCGCCGCGGGAAGCCGCAATGAAAATCGCCAGCACAGTCGGACTGAGAGCCCCGCAGCGCGCGCTCGTCGAAAAGGCCGTGCCCGGCGCTGAAATCGTCGATCGCCAGTGCCGAACTATCGAGGAAATGGCGGAAGTGGTGGGCTCCGCCAACGGATGCGACGTGCTGTTCACCTTCCGGGTGCCGCCCGAGACGATGCGAATTGCGCCAAGGCTCAAATGGATTCAGCTTCTGAGCGCGGGGGCCGATCACGCGCTCAAAGGCCAGGTTGGCGCCGGCGTCGCGATGACCACTTCGAGCGGAATCCATGCGGCGACGATGGCCGAGTACACGATTGCCTCGATGCTGGCGTTTGCGCACAAGCTGCACTTGCTCATCCGTGCGCAGATGAATCGCGAATGGCGGCGCTCGGGCGATTTCATGTCGATGGTCGACGCGATGCGCGGTCATACGCTGGGCGTGATCGGCTACGGCTCGATCGGTCGCGAGACGGCGCGGCTGGGGCGGGCGCTCGGGATGCGGGTGATCGCGCTCAAGCGCAATCCGGCGGCGCGCCGCGACGAAGGATGGATGCCGGCGGGGCTCGGCGATCCCGACGGCAGCATCCCCGAGCGCTTCTTCGGCCCCAGCGAGCGCGTGGAGATGCTCGCGGAGTGCGATTACGTCACGGTCACGCTGCCGCTCACGGAGGCGACGCGCGGATTTATCGGCGAGCGTGAGCTTGGCGCAATGAAACCGCACGCCTACCTGGTCAACGTCGGACGCGGCGAGGTCGTCGACCAGGGGGCGCTGGTCGAGGCGCTGCGCGCGGGCCGTCTCGGCGGCGCCGGTCTCGACGTCTTCGAACGCGAGCCGCTGGAGGCGGACAGTCCGCTGTGGGCGATGGAAAACACGATCCTGACCCCGCACATGTCGGGCGCGTTCAGAGGCTACGTCGAAACCTGCTGCGAATTGTTCGCCGACAACCTGCGCCGCTTCGCCGCCGGCCAGCCGCTGCTGAACCAGGTCGACCCCGCGCTGGGCTACTGAACCGGCGTCCGCTTTCTTACACTCGCGCCGGCAGCGCGCTGCTCGTTGCTGCAGCGCCTTGTTCGCTTCGGCGGCGCCTCTTATGCTGCCTGATTGGCGGTGCCGCAATGGGCGACTGGGATCCCGATCTCTACCACAGGTTTCGTCGTTATCGCGCCGAGCCTTTCGAGGCGATATTGGCCAGGCTCGAGGCCGGTGGCGCCGAGGAGCAAGCCGTTGGCCGCGTCGTCGATCGGATCGTTGACTTGCGGATCGTTGACCTGGGCTGCGGCACCGGCGAGAACACGGTGGAACTCGCGCGCCGCTTTGCCGGATGCACGATGGTCGGGATGGACTCGTCGCCCGCGATGATCGATCGCGCGCTCAAACTGCGCGAGGGTCTGGAACCGTCGCTTCGCGAACGGCTGAGCTTTGTGCTTGGCGATATCCGCGAATTCAACGGACGGTGCGAATCTTTTGGCGAACACTCGCGCGAGTACTCAATGATATTCTCTAACGCCGCACTGCAGTGGCTCAGCGAGCATCGCGAAATCTTCACGCGCTGCTTCGAGGCGCTGGCGCCCGGCGGGCGGCTGGTGGTGCAGGTGCCCGCCAACGACCACGAGACCGCGCAGGTCACGCTCGACGCGATGGCGCACGAGGAACCGTGGCGCGCGGCACTCGCCGGCGTCAAACCGCCTTCCGCCACGGTTGCCGCGCCCGAGGTTTACCATCGGATGCTCGCCGAGATCGGTTTCGACCGTATCGATTGCTACTACCATACGTTTCATCATCCGATGGGCTCGCCCGCTGAGATCGTCGAGTGGTGCCGCGCAACCGTATTGCGCCGCTATGTGGATTTGCTCGACGTCGCTCTGCGCGAGCCTTTCGTCGAGGCTCTGACCGCGCGCCTGGAGCGCGCCTACGCGACGCGCGGGCCTTTGACCTTCAACTTCCGCCGGCTCTTCATCTGGGCGCATCGCCCGGCCATCTGACGTGGAACACGCATCGTGGAACACGTGCGCATTACTCCGGCCGTAACTCCAGCATTGATCGCGCATGGTGGCGCAGGCGGCCGCGGTCCGGCCGCGGAGCGTCCGGAGCGCCGGCGCGGGATGCTGGCGGCGGTTGCCGCCGGCGCGGAGGTCCTGCGCGCCGGCGGCAGCGCGCTCGACGCCGTCGTCGCCACGGTGCGCGCCCTGGAAGACCATCCGCTGTTCAACGCCGGCGTGGGCTCGCTGCTGACGGTCGAGGGAACCGTGGAGATGGACGCGTCGGTGATGGTCGCTCTGCCGCCGCCGCCGATGCCGCGCCACGGCGCGGCATCGGCGGCGGCAGGGGCGGTCGCGGCGCGCTCGCGCGCCGCGACCCTCGGACCGCGCTCGCGCGCGGAACTGCGCGCCGGCGCGGTTGCCCTCATCACGCGCGTGCGCAATCCGATCCTGCTCGCGCGCGCGGTGATGGAGCTTACGCCGCATGTGCTGATGGCAGGTGCGGGCGCCGAGCGCCTCGCGCGCCGCGCCGGAATCGCGCTCTGCCGCCCCGCGGAACTGATAACGCCGCGGGCGCGCGAGCGATGGCGCGCGGCGTTGGAGCGCCGCGCCGAAGCGGCCGGGACCGCCGCCGCAAGCGGCGGTCCCGGCCGCTTCGGCACCGTCGGCGCGGTCGCGCTCGATGCGGCGGGCGGACTCGCTGCGGCGACTTCGACCGGAGGAGTCAGCGGCAAGTTGCCGGGGCGCGTCGGCGACTCGGCCATAATTGGCGCCGGGACTTTCGCCGACGCCGACGGCGCGGCCTCCGCGACCGGGCAGGGCGAGTCCATTATGAAGGCCGTGCTCTGCCGCGAGGCGGTGGCGGCGCTGCGGCGCGGCGAGCCGCGCGCAGGCGCCGAACGCGCGATCGCCGCTCTGGCGGCGCTGACTGGAGGCCAGGCCGGCGTCGTCGTGATCGATCGCCGCGGCAGACTTGGCTACGCGCACAACGCCGAGGTGATGGACGTCGCGATGTTCGACGCTGCGAGCGGGTTTGAGTATCGATGGGCCGCGCCGCTCAAAGGCCGGAGTTTTGGCGCACGGGCGACGCGCGATTAGCGTTGCTCGGTCGATGGCGATCGAGTTGGGGCCACATCCGGGAGTGCGATTGGGAGTACAGCGAGCGGTGGCGGTCGCGCTGGTTGCGGCGGCGATCGTGCTCAGCCTGGGGATCGGCGCGCCGTTCGAGAAGGACCAGGAGCCGCAATCGGCACAATGGATCCAGGCTATCGTCCAGCGCGGACAGTGGCTACTGCCGCGGGACGATTACGGCGGAATCGACCGCAAGCCGCCGCTCTACTACTGGCTCTCGGCGATTGCCGTGAAGGCCGGCGCCGCGCGCGTCGACGAGGTAAGCGCGCGTTTCGTTGCGTTCGTCGCAGGCGTCCTGGTGGCGGTCGCGGTGATGCGCTGGAGCGCCGCGTTTGTGAGTGAGGGCACCGGATGGCTGGCGCTTCGCCTTCCTGCTGGGCACGTATGGTTTCGCTTCGCGCGCGACGCTCGGCCTCACCGACATGCTGCTTTCTCTCTTGCTCTTCGCGACGTGGTGGTGCGTCTATCTGCTGTTGGAGGAGGGCGGCTCGCGCGCCGTGTCGATTGTCGGCGGCGTGCTGCTGGGACTGGCTGTACTGACCAAGGGACCGGTTGCGATCGTGCTGATCGGTTTGGCCGGCTTCATCTATCTGCTGCTGATCAGGCGGTCGCCGCTCGAAGTGCTTAGTCGCGGATGGCCTTGGCTGATGATTGCTCTGGCGCTCGCGATCGGCGCGTGCTGGTACGTCCCCGCCTTTATTGAGGGCGGACGCATCCTGGTCGGCGTGTTTCTCGCGGAGAATTTCGGCCACTTCATGCCCTCGGCGCTGGGCGGGACGGGCGAGGCGTCGCGGCCGCTCTGGTATATCGCGGCCCGGATGTTCGGTGGCGCGCTGCCGCAGAGCCTGCTGGTTGGGGCACTGGCGATCGCGCTGTGGCGGCGAGACGGGAACGAGCGGGCGCGCAAGCCGCTGCTTTTTCAGTTGAGCCTGGTGCTGGCGGTGTTGATTTTCTTTTCGATCGCAAGCTCCAAGCGCGACGATTATATTCTGCCCGCGATGCCGGGGCTGGCCATCCTGTTCGCCGCGCTGTTCACCGGCGCGGCCATCGCTCCCGAGCGCAAGCGCTCATCGTCGAGCAGAATCCGCGACCTCACCGCGGCGGTAATCGCGGCCGCATCGGTCGCGGCGGTCGCCGGTGCGCTGGTGGTCGCGCATCAGCCGCAGCTTCTCGCGACATTCTCCGCGAGGCTGCAATCGAGCGACGCCAATTTTCTCGAACTGTTTCTAAACGGGATGCGTCGTCTGGCGCCGCCGTTCGCGATCTTCGCCATCGGCTCGATCGCGGGCGCGCTTGCCGTGTTTGCGGGGCTGTTTGTGCGCCGCCCGCTATGGTCGGGCGTGGGGCTGGCGGCGATTGCGCTTTTCGGCTCGACGCTGTTCATCGGCACGCTCAAACCCGAGTCCGCGCGCGCGCGGTCGGTGAAGACGTTCGCGGAGCAGGTTCATCGCCGCGTCGGCGACGCACCGCTTTACGTCCCGTGGGGCCACGACTACGAGTTGTCCTTTTACTACGGCCGCGGAATCTGGGGTCTGGATCTGGCCAGCCCGCCGGTTTTGGCTTCTGACCTGGCCTCCGACCGGCCGATATACGTCGTCGCGCGGCCGCGCGAGCTTTCGCGAATCGCCCCGGCGCTGCGCAGCCGGCTGAAACTCGTGATGCAGTCCGGCCTGATCGGCGGCGGCGGCCCGCCCGCTCTATACGAACTAGCGCCCGCGCCCGCCCCGACATCTTTGAATTCACGTCCACCTGCGACTAAATAGAAATGAAGGGAAAACGCGGCTCGCATCGGATGTGGGTGAAGATTCTTCACGTTTTCATCGGAATCAGTTTCGCGAAAATCTCAGGCTTTGGCGCTCGGACGCGACGACACCGTCTCGTGCCATCGCGCCAGGTTCTTCTGCTCGGGCGTTATCCGCAGCTTGCTCAGCCTGCCGAAGTCGATCGCTACGAGCGCCGTGATGTCGGCGATCGTGTAGCGCTCGCCCGCGATGAATTTGCTCGCCGCCAGGAAGCCGTCGAGCATCCCGAACATCTTTTCCGCCGCCTGCCGGCAGACCTCGCCGTACTCGGGCACCTGCGGGATGCGTCCCTTGAAGAAATCCGAGGTGTTGCGAAAGGCTCCGGCCACCATCGCGAGCAGGTTCAGTTCCATCCGCCGCTGCCACATCTCGACCAGCGCCTTGTCGCGCGCGTCGACGCCCATCAGTCGCGGCTCGGGATGGGTCTCCTCGAAGTAGCGGCAGATCGCGACCGACTCGGCGAGGAGGGTGCCGTCGTCCAGTTGCAGCACCGGGACTCCGCCGAACGGGTTGATCTTCAGGAACTCGGGAGTGCGGTTTTGCGCCTTGGCGAGGTCGACCTGCTCGTCCGGAACCTGGATGCCTTTTTCGGCTAGAAAGATCCGCACGCGTCGCGGATTGGGCGCCATCTTGGAGTCGTAGAGCTTCATCGTTATTTCTCCTCAGGAATTTTGCCGGAATTGTCGCGGAATTGTGCGGGATGCTAGCAACGGACGGACTTCGATGCCAAACGGCGCGCATGCCCGATTGTTCGGCCGGCGGGTTGACCGGATTGCGAACGCGCGGATCGCCAAGGGCGGCGGTTTGCCCGCTCCATTTGGCGGGGTTATTGTCATTGCGATGCCGATCTATGAGTACGAGTGCGCGGCCTGTGCGAAGGTAAGCTCGCACGTCGTGATGGGCTCGCGACGCCGCTCGCGGTTGGCCTGTCCGGCATGCGGAGCGACACGCCTTAAGCGCGTGATGTCGTCGTTCGCGGTGGTTTCGAGCGAGGCGGCGCGGCTGGCCGAGTTCGACACGTCGCGGCCGCGCGACGAGTCGTTCTATCGCGACTCGCGCAATGTTGGACTGTGGGCCAAGAAACGCGCCAAGGAAATGGGCGCGGACCTGGGGAGCAAGTTCGAAGAGACGGTCGAAAAAGCGCGCAGCGGTAAGCTCGTCAAGGAAATGCTCTAGAGAAACAGGTGCTGCGCCAGGCCCTCGTGTAACAAGCTGCGGGACAAGGATTCGCGGGCAAGAAAGAGCGGGACAAAAAAGAAATGGACGAAAAGGATCGCTACGGTGACAAGCTTCGCGACGTCGAACATGCGCGCGAAGAGCAATGGGCGCATCAGCGCGACCAGGAATTGCTCGAGAAGCTGCGCAAGAAGGGCGAAGCGGCTCTGTGCCCCGAGTGCCGCAAGCCATTGGTGGCCGAGACGCGCGCCGGCGTCGCGATGATGGCGTGCGCGGACAAGCACGGCGCGTGGCTGCGCGCCGAGGTGCTCGACGCGCTCCTTAAACGTTTGAAGTGACCGTCTGCATCTCGATGGTCACGGTGTCTCACAAACTCGAACATCCCGGCCCATTCGACGCTCGCCCGATCGCGCGAGCAGGGAGAATGACATGAAGCTCGCAACCTTCACGCATCAGGGAAGCACTCGAATCGGCGTCGTGGTTGACGACGCGGTGGTCGATCTTGCCGCGGCTGCGCCGGAGTTGCCGCGCGAGATGTCGGCGCTGTTAGCGGCCGGCGCCGGCGCGATCGATCGCGCGCGCGCGGCGGCGACCGCGGGCAAAAACCGGATCGCGCTTGGCCAGGTGAAGCTCGAGGCGCCGATCCGGCGCCCACCCGAGTTTCTCGCGATCGGGCTCAACTACGCGGACCATATCGGAGAGACCGGCCGCGACCGTCCGACCTTTCCAATTTTCTTCAACAAGCAGACCTCCTGCGTCAACGGGCCCTATGACCCGATTCATCGTCCGCGCGCCTCGGAGGCGCTGGATTACGAGGGCGAACTCGGCCTGGTTATCGGGCGGCGCTGCCGCCACGTGCCGCGCGAGCGCGCCCACGAGGTTATCGGCGGCTATATGATCGTCAACGACGTGAGCGTGCGCGACTGGCAGCGCAAGGCGGCCACCATGACGCTCGGCAAGTCGTGGGATACGCACGGTCCGACCGGGCCGTGGATCGTGACGCCGGACGAAATCGGCGACCCGCACACACTCGAACTGCGGACGCTGGTCAATGGCGAGGAGCGCCAGCACTCGAACACGCGCAACCTGATCTTCGACTGCTTCTCGATCATCGAGACGCTCTCCACCGTGTGCACGCTCGAACCGGGCCTGATCATTTCGACCGGAACTCCATCGGGCGTGGCGCTGGCGATGAAGCCGCCGCGCTGGCTCAAGGCCGGCGACGTGGTACGGATCGAAATCGAGCGCATCGGGCACATCGAAAATCGCGTGATCGAAGAGCCCGCCAGCACCACGGTCATCTGACGCATGGAAAAGCCGGCAGAGACCGCCTATCCGATCGAAGAATTGTTGCGGCGGCGATGGAATCCGCGGGCGTTCGCCGAGCGCCCGGTCGAGCCGGAGAAGCTGGCGAGCATGTTCGAGGCGGCGCGCTGGTCGGCCTCGTGTTTCAACGAGCAGCCGTGGACTTTCATAGTCGCGACCCGCGACGACGCGGCTGAGTTCGCGCGCTTGTTGAGTTGTCTGGTCGAGGGCAATCAGACCTGGGCTTCCCATGCGCCGGTGCTGATGGTCTCCGTGGCGCGGCTTAACTTTGCGCAGACCGGCAAGCCGAACCGGCACGCGATTCACGACGTCGGCCTCGCGACGGCGCAGATGATCCTTCAGGCGATGGCGATGGGCGTGTTCGTGCATCCGATGGCCGGGTTTCTATCCCGAAAAGGTGCGCGAGCTTTACGGTGTGCCCGAGGGTTACGAGCCGGTCGCCGCAATCGCCGCAGGCTATCCGGGTAATCCGGCGGACCTTCCCGAATCGCTTCGCCAGCGCGAGCTTGCGCCGCGCGTGCGCAAGCCTCAGGAGGAATTCGTGCTGCGCGGCCGTTTCCGCGCATGATTCGCGAGCCCTGAGACCGAGCGGCGGCGTGAGTGCCGACCAAACGAGCCCATGTTGACAGGGTGATCCTAATTACATGAAGATCAGAGAACGACCACGATTCGGCATCTGAGGCTGCAGCCGTAAAGAAAAGATATGTACTTCCAGTTCAGTGTCGCGCTCGCACTTACGATCCTGGCGCTTGGCGTCTCGGCGCTGCTGATCGGGTTGCAAAAGCTGCTGGCGCCGAGCAATCCACATGCGCGCAAGCTGATGGCGTACGAGTGCGGCGAGCCGCCCACCGGCCGCGCCTGGATAAACTTCAATGTCCGCTTCTACTTGATTGCGCTGATCTTCGTAATTTTTGAGGTCGAGGTCGCCTTCATCTACCCGGTCGCCGCCGTGTTCTCGGACTGGGTGCGCCACGGTCAGCGGCTGTTCGCGCTCGGCGAACTGCTAATCTTCCTGGTTATCCTGTTCGTGGGGCTGGCCTACGTATGGGTCAAGCACGACCTCGAGTGGGTCAAGCAAGTCCCCGCAAGCAACTCCCTGCAAGCAAGCAAGCCTCTGATTGATAGCGTAGACTGATAGCGTGAAGGTCGCAAAATGCCGTTGCTGAACAGCCTGCCGGACTACGTCCTGACCACCAAGACCGACGAGCTGATCAACTGGATGCGCAAGTCGAGCATCTGGTACATGCTCTTCGGGCTGGCCTGCTGCGCGATCGAGTTGATGCATACAGGCGGCCCGCGCGCCGATATCGAGCGGTTCGGCGCGACCCCGCGCGCGTCCGCGCGCCAGTCGGACCTGATGATCATCGCGGGCACGTTGACGCTCAAGATGGCGCTGCGCACGCGCCTGTTGTACGACCAGATGCCCGATCCGAAGTACGTGATCTCGATGGGGAGCTGCTCGAACTGCGGCGGCCTGTTCCAGCTCGCCTACTCGGTGTGCGACGGCGTCGACAAGGTCATCCCGGTCGATGTTTACGTCCCGGGATGCCCGCCGCGTCCCGAGGCGCTGACCGAGGGCCTGCTGAAGCTGCAGGAAAAAATCATGACCGAACGCTGGCTCGCCAAAGCGCCGGGCGCCAAGGGCGAGGCCGCTTAATCGCCGCCGACGATGGAGCCGCTCCAGATATACGAGCGACTCAAGGGGCGCTTCGGCGAGCGGGTTCTGGAGACGATCGAGAAGAAGCCCGACCCGTTTGCCGTGGTTGACCCGGCCGCGCTCGTAGAAATCTGCCATTACCTGCGCGAGGACCCGGAGCTTGCGATGGATTGCCTGTCGAACGAGACCGGCGTCGATTACAAGGACCATGTCGAGGTCGTCTACCATCTGTTCTCGTACAGCCATCGCCATGGCGCGGTGCTCAAGATCAAACTTCCGCGCGAAGAGCCGCGGGTAGCGACGGTCGAGAGCATCTGGAAGGCGGCGAACTGGATGGAGCGCGAAATCTTCGACCTGGTAGGCGTCAACTTCGAGGGCCATAGCGATCTGCGCCGCATCCTGATGCCCGAAGACTGGCCCGGCCATCCGCTGCGCAAGGACTTCGTCGAACCGCAGGAATACCACGGCATCTCGACCGTGCGCGAAAGTCCGATCGTCCGTCTCGATCAGCACAAGAAAAAATGAGCGACGTGACCGAACCAACGCTGCGCACCGAGGAAATGACCCTCAACATGGGGCCGCAGCATCCCTCGACCCATGGGGTGTTGCGTTTCGTGATTCGCGCCGACGGCGAAGTGATGCGGGAGGCGGTGCCCGACGTCGGCTACCTGCATCGCTCGATCGAGAAGATCGCCGAGAAGGTCGGCTATCACGGCTTCATGCCGTACACCGACCGCGTCGATTACGTGTGCGCGATGTTCACCAACCAGGGTTGGGGGATGGCGTGCGAGAAGCTCGCCGGTATCGAAGTGCCGCGGCGCGGCGAGTACTGCCGGGTGATCGCCACGGAATTCAACCGTATCGCGTCGCATCTGCTCACGGTCGGCCTGATGGGGATGGACATCGGGGCGATGACGCCCTTTCTGCACGCGCTGCGCGAGCGCGAGATGATCAATGATCTGATCGAGGAGCTGTGCGGCGCGCGCCTGACCTTCAACTACATGCGTATCGGCGGCGTGGCGTGGGACCTGCCGCCGGGTTGGCGCGAGAAGGCGCTCGCCTACCTCGATCATCTCGATCCGATTCTGGAGGAGTACAACGCGCTCTTCTCCTACAACAAGATCTGCATCCAGCGCCTGGCCAACGTCGCCCCGATCAGCGCCGAGGAGGCGATCAACTACAACCTGGTCGGGCCCAACCTGCGCGCCTGCGGCGTCAAATGGGACGTGCGCAAGGACATGCCGTACTCGGCCTACCCCGACTTCGAGTTCGACGTTCCGATCGGCCGCGGAGAATGGGGCACGATCGGCGATTCGATGGACCGCTACATGATGCGGATCTACGAGATGCGGGAGTGCGCGAAGATTTTGCGCCAGGCGCTCACGCGGATACCCGACGGTCCGGTGCTGGCCAAAGTAGTGCGCAATTTCCGTCCGCACGCCGGCGAATGCCAGGTGCGCGTGGAAAGCGCGCGCGGCGACCAGGGATGGTACGTGGTGAGTGACGGCAGCGGCTATCCGTGGCGGGTTCACGTGCGCACCGGCTCGTTCGCCGCGATGGGGATCATCCAGAAGCTCAGCCGCGGGTTGATGATCGCGGACCTGGTGGTGCTGATCGCGAGCCTCGACGTGATCGCTCCGGAGATCGATCGCTAGGCCGATGCAAAACTGGATCAACACCCTGATCGCGGCCGGCGAGTTCGGAAAAAATCCGCCGCGCGACCTGGTATACGCGGCTTTCATCTTCGTGCTGAGCGCGGTGGTCTTTCTGGGCGTGGCGTTTCCCTTCGCCGGGATCGTGAGCTGGGTCGAGCGCCGCGTGTGGGCGCGTATCCAGTCGCGCGTCGGGCCCAACCGCGTCGGCCCAAACGGTTCGCTGCAATGGCTCGCCGACGGCGCCAAGCACGTGCTCAAGGAAGACATCATTCCCGACGAGGCCGACGCGCGGCTGTTCAAGCTGGCGCCGTACCTGGTCGTGCTCGGCTTCGTGCTGCCGTGGGCGGTGATGCCGTTCTCCTCGGCGCTCATCCTCGCCGACCTCAACGTCGGTATCCTCTACTTCACCGCGATAACTGCGCTGACGGTGGTCGGCGTGCTGATGGCCGGATGGGCGTCGGACAACAAATGGTCGCTGATTGGCGGAATCCGCTCGGCGGCGCAGATCATCAGCTACGAGATTCCCGCCGGGATGTCGATTTTCCCGGTGGTGCTGATCACCGGCACGCTCTCGATGCAGGGAATTATCCGGGCCCAGGAATGGGAGCCGTATCACTGGTTCCTGTTCTCGAATCCGTTCTGCTTCGTCGCGGCGATCGTGCTTTACATTTCGGCGCTGGCTGAAGGCAATCGAACGCCGTTCGATCTGCCGGAGGCCGAATCCGAGCTGGTCGCGGGTTTCGCGACCGAGTACAGCGGGATGCGCTACCTGCTTTTCTTTTTCGCCGAGTGGGGCAACATGTTCATCGCCGGCGCGCTCATCACCACGCTGTACCTTGGCGGATGGCAGGCGCCGCGGCTGAGCTCGAGCCCGGTCGTGATGAACGTGCTCCAGCTGTTGAGCTTCAACGTCAAGGTGCTGTTTCTGGTTTTCACCTCGATGTGGGTGCGGGGAACGCTGCCGCGGGTGCGAATCGACCAGATGATGTCGCTCTGCTGGAAGTTCTTCGTGCCGATCGCCTTCATCAACATGATCGGCACTGCGGTCTGGGTGGCAATCTGGCCCGACGGCAATCCGGTCGCGGGCTACGTGATGTTCGCGCTGGGCGTGGCGATAGCCGTGCTGTTCATCCAGCGCGTGATGTACTATCTGAAACGCTCGCGGATGGAGATGTATTTGCATCCGACGATCTGAGCGGGCGATTCTGAGCGCAAGATTTTAGCGAACGAATCTGAGCGAGGGGCGCGCGGCGCGAACGATGGGAGCGGCAACCGAATACTTTCGCCACATCAAGGACGCGGTCTTCACCGTCTTTGACGGGATGGCGGTGAGCGCGTCGCATCTGATCCGCCGCCCGTACACGATCCAGTACCCCGATCGCACGCCGGTGCGCGTGCAGGATACGCTGCCGTTCCGTTATCGCGGCATCCTCGACGTCGACCTGGAGATTTGCACGGGATGCCTCGCCTGCGAGCGCGCCTGTCCGATCGATTGCATCGTGATCGTCTGCGAGAAGAATGCGCAGACTCGCGAATTGACGATCTCGCAATTCGATATCGATATCGCCAAGTGCATGTACTGCGGCCTGTGCAGCGAGCCGTGTCCGACCGGCTCGATCCATCATACGACCGAGTTCGAGGGCGCGGACTTCTCGCTCGAGAGCCTGATTCGCCGCTACGTGCCCGAGCCGGTGGTGGCCTACAAGGTCAAAAAGGGCCCGGAGCCCGACGCGCACGTCGGCCAACTGCTCGAGCGTGGGATGCGCTACGTCGACGAATGGGCGCAGCCGGGCGGCGACAAGCCGCCCGCCGCGCCCGCCGCCGCAGCGGGGGCCGCGGCGAAGCCCGCGGCCCCCGCTGCGGCGGTCAGGCCCGCCCCGCTCGCAGCCGGCGCCGCTGCGGCGGCGAAGCCTGCCACAGCGGCGCCGGTCGCCACTTCGCCCGCGCAGCCAGCACCCGCCGCACAGAGCGCGGCGGATGCTGCCTCCGCGAAGCCCGAATCGGCGGGGGACTCAGCGGGCGCGTCCGCGCCCGCTGAGTCCCCCGCCGCTACAGCAGCGACTGCGTCCGCCGGCGACGCCAGCCCGAACCCCGGCTCTAACCCTGGCCCCAGGAAGGACGAGGCGGAGCGGGCATAGCCGCTCCGTCCTCGCGCACGCCGACCGCCCCGATGCTCAACACGCTGGCAGCGGAGATTATCTTCTACTTCGTCGCGGCGATCACCGTCGGCTTTGCCGCACTGGTCGCATTCTCGCGCAATATCGTCTACTCGGCATTCGCGCTGGTCGGCGCCCTGATGGGTGTCGCGGGAATTTATATTTTGCTCGCTGCCGATTTCGTTGCGATGGTGCAGGTGCTGCTCTACGTCGGCGGCATCGTGGTGCTGACGATTTTCGCCGTGATGCTGACGCAAGGGATCGGCGATGTCGCTGTTTCGAATCGCGCCGCCGGGCCGGTCGCGGGCCTGGCCGTGATCGGGCTGGCCGGGGCGGTGATGCTGTACGCGACGATACGAACGCCGTGGCATCTTGCGTCCAACATCAGCGTTTCGGCGACGACCTACGGCGTTGGCGACGCGTTCCTCGGTGCATACGTGCTGCCGTTCGAGGTTGCGTCGCTGGTCCTGTTGGCGGCGCTAATCGGCGCCGTCGTCATCTCGCGTCAGGATCCGATCTCGCGTGAAGACTCGATGGCGCCGCCCGCGGGTCAGTCAGCGGAGACGTTCGTGGAGAAGACGGGGGGCTGACGAAGATGGGAGGCGGGATCACGCTCAACCATTTCCTCGTCCTGGGACTTATCCTGTTTTTGCTCGGCTCGTATTGCGTGCTGACGCGGCGCAACGCGATCGGCATCCTGATGGGCATCGAGCTCATCCTCAACGCCGCCAATATCAACTACCTCGCCTTCGCCTATTTCGGCGGCGCCCGTTACGACGGGCAGATCTTTGCGATCTTCGTCATCATGCTGGCCGCGGCCGAGGCCGTCATCGGTCTCGCCGTGATCCTGGCCATCTACCAGAACCTGCGGACGATCGATGTCGATGCGACTGAGACGCTCAGCGGCTAGCCGTCGTCGCCGCGAGCGCCGCCGGCTTCGCGCCGCAACGCGCCCATCCGGTTTCCATGCGTCGCGTGCCTTGTTTTCGTCACGCTTTCTGCTTATATCGACGCGATCCCGTTGGCGATCCCGCCTCTCGTTGGATCGGCGCGATTGCGGTGGGGTTGAGGTGAGGCTGTAGCGCGATGGAGCATCCGCTCGCGGTCGATTTCGTGCGCTGGATCGTATTGCTGCCGCTGCTCGGCGCAACGGTGAACTTTCTGGCGGGCGCCGCGTTGCAGCGTGCGCTCGGCAAGCGCGCGATAAGTATCGTGGGATGCGGGACGGTGGCCGCGGCCTTCGCGATCGCCGTATACGGCTGGGCCACGATGCTGGCGATTGCGCCCGCCGATCGCTTCATGCTCGATCATCTCTGGCGATGGATTCACGTCGGCCCGCTGCGGCTCGATATCGCGTTCTGGCTCGACCCGCTTTCGATGCTGATGGTGCTGATCATCACCGGCGTCGGCGGCCTGATTCACATCTACTCGACCGGCTACATGCACGAGGACGAATCCTACTGGCGCTTCTTCGCGTGGCTCAACTTGTTCACATTCGCGATGCTGGTGCTGGTGCTTGCGGACAACCTGTGGCTGATGTTCGTCGGATGGGAGGGCGTCGGGCTCTGCTCATTCGCGCTGATCGGCTTCTGGTACAAGGAGCTCGCGAACACCACCGCCGGCAACAAGGCCTTTATCGTCAACCGCGTCGGCGATTGGGCGTTCGTGGTCGCGCTGTATTCGCTATTCACCGGACTTGGCACGACGGGTCATGCGACCCTGGTCATCCGCGATGTCGCGCATTGGGCGCCCGCGCTGGCCGGCATGCCGGGCTATTTCGGGATGTCGCTGGTCACGTTCGTGACGTTGCTGCTGTTCGCGGGTGCGACCGGGAAATCGGCGCAGATTCCGCTTCACGTATGGCTGCCCGACGCGATGGCGGGGCCGACTCCGGTCAGCGCGCTTATCCATGCGGCCACGATGGTCACCGCCGGCGTGTACATGGTGGCGCGGCTCAATTTTCTGTTTTCGATGGCGCCGGCGACGATGCTCGTGATTGCGACCGTCGGGTCGCTCACCGCGTTTTTCGCTGCCACTATCGGCACCACCCAGGACGACATCAAGAAGGTGCTGGCCTATTCGACCGTGAGCCAGCTCGGTTACATGTTTGCCGCGGTTGGCGTGGGCGCTTACGTCGATGGTGTCTTTCACTTGATGACGCACGCGTTCTTCAAGGCTTGCCTGTTCCTCGGCGCGGGCTCGGTGATCCATGCGATGGGCGGTGTGCAGGATATGCGGCTGATGGGCGGTCTGCGCGAGCGGCTGCCGATCACGTTCTGGACTTTTCTCGCCGCCACACTCGCGCTCTGCGGCATCCCGCCGTTTGCCGGCTTCATGTCGAAGGACGCGATCATCTGGGACAGCTTCGCTCACGGCCATCCGCTGCTGTGGGCGCTTTTGTGGCTGGGTGCGGGAATCACCACGTTCTACATGTTCCGCCAGGTTTACATGACGTTCTTCGGGGAGTTCCGCGGCACGCACGAGCAGGAGCATCATCTGCACGAATCGCCGCCCTCGATGACGCTCGCGCTGGTGGTACTCGGCGCGCTGTCGGTGGTCGGCGGTTTCGTGAAGCTGCCTGACTTTCTCGAGCGCCTCGATCCGTTCGGCCATCCGTTCGCAAACTTCCTCGCGCCGGTGTTCGCCTCGCCGGCGACGCGCCAGGTGATCGAATCCGCGACCGAGAACCGGGGCGCCGAAGCCGGCTTGGCCTTGCTGTCGCTGGCGATCGTCGCCGCGGGATGGTTTCTCGCCGACTTCATCTATCGCCGGGGCTCGGCCGCCTTCGATTGGGTTAGCGAAGTGTGGGGCGGCGCGCTCTACCGCACGGTGCTCAACAAGTACTACGTCGACGAGGCGTACGCGGCGGGCCCGGTGGCCGCGACGCTCGAGGCCTCGCAGGCCGCGGCCTGGTTCGATTTCCACATCATCGATTGGATCGTGAACTTCGCCGCCACGGCGACCGTTTTCAGTTCGTGGCTCTCGGGATTGCTTGATCGCTACGTGGTCGACGGGCTGGTCAATCTCGCCTCCAACGTCACGCTGGAGGCGGGTCAGCGGATGCGACGGCTGCAGACCGGATCGATCAACGGCTACCTGTACGGAATCCTGGCAGCGGTTACGTTCGCCCTCATCGTTCGCGCGGTGTTGCGCACGTGAGGCAGAGGCGGGGAAGGGCGGCAAAGCCAACGGCCGTATCGCGCAACCGACGATGACTCATCCGCTGACGCTTATCACCTTCATTCCGCTCGTCGGGATGGTCCTGATCCTGCTCTGCCCCAAGGGCCAGGAGAGGTTTATCCGCTGGATCGCCGCACTCTTCACCTTTCCGCAACTGCTTATCGCCGGATGGCTCTACGCCAATTTCGATACCACCACCACTTCCATCCAATTCGCCGAGCATCGCGCCTGGATTCCCGCCTATCACATCTTTTACTTTCTCGGCGTCGACGGGATCAGCATCTCGATGGTCCTGCTGACCGCGATCATCTGCTTCATCTCGGTGTTCGCGAGCTTCACCATCGATCGCGGCGAGCGCGGCTACTACGCGCTGCTGCTGCTGCTCGACACCGGCATGATGGGCGTGTTCGTCGCGCTCGATTTTTTCCTGTTCTACATCTTCTGGGAAGTGATGCTGCTGCCGATGTATTTTCTCATCGGCGTCTGGGGCGGGCCGCGACGCGAGTACGCCGCGATCAAATTCTTTCTCTACACGCTACTCGGCTCGGTGCTGATCCTGCTCGCGATGCTGGGGCTGTACTATTACGGCGCGACGCCGACCTTTGACATGATCGAGCTCGCCGCCAACGCCAGCCACTACTCGATAACCTTTCAGCGCATGGCGTGGATCGCGCTGTTTATCGGCTTCGCGATCAAAATCCCGGCCTTTCCATTCCACACCTGGCTGCCCGACGCGCACGTCGAGGCGCCCACGGCGATCAGCGTCATCCTGGCCGGCGTGCTGCTCAAGATGGGCACCTACGGCATCCTGCGCATCAACTTTTCCATCCTGCCGGCCGCCAGCCACGAGTTCGCCTTCTGGCTGCTCGGCGTGATCGGCACGATCAACATCGTCTACGGCGCGCTGTGCGCGATGGCGCAGACCGACTACAAAAAGCTCATCGCCTATTCCTCGGTCAGCCACATGGGTTACGTGATGCTCGGGATGGCGGCGCTGACCACGGCCGGGATCAATGGCGCGGTGCTGCAGATGTTCAACCACGGCACCATCACCGCGATGCTCTTCCTGCTGGTCGGCGTGATCTACGATCGCGCGCACCATCGCGAAATCGCCGGCTTCGGCGGGCTGGCGAGCCAGATGCCGATGTATGCGGCGCTCACCGGCTTTGCGTTCTTCGCCGCGATGGGGCTGCCGGGACTCTCCGCCTTCATCTCCGAGGTCCTGGTGTTGATCGGCGCATGGCAGCGCTACCCGGTGATGACGATCCTGGGCGCGGGCACCGCAATTCTCACCGCCGGCTACATGCTATGGACCTTTCAGCGCATCTACCTCGGCCCGCTCAACGAAAAATACAAGAACCTGACCGACCTCACGCTGCGCGAGGCCTTCATGCTGGTCCCGCTCGCGATCATCGTGCTCATCCTCGGCGTCTATCCGCACGCCATTCTCGACTTGCTCGGCGCTTCGCTCAATCACGTCAACCAGGTCGTGCTGATGGCGCATGCGCCGGCGGCCGCGATGGTGCCCTGAGCGGCGCGCGCGCCGCGGCGGATTAGCGGACGAACTACGGAAATATTGGCAATGGACCTCGGCAACCTCGCAAGCCTCGGCCACTTCCTGCCCGAATTGCTGCTCACGGCGGGGGTGATCGTGCTGGTGCTCATCGATCTGATCCTGAGCGACAAGACGCCGCTCGGCGATCTCGCGCTGATCATCACCGCCGGCGCCCTGGTGTTGATCGCGATCGAGCCGGCGCAGCGCGGCGCGTGGCTGTTCCATCGGATGCTGGTGTTCGACGCCTTCGGGTTCTTTTTCCGGGCGCTGATCGCGCTGGCCGCGCTGGTCGCGGTCTGGATGTCGATAGGCTCGGTGGAGGTGCGGCGCTGCGATCAAGGCGAGTACTACGCAATCCTGCTCGCCAGCACGCTCGGGATGTTCCTGATGGCGGAGGCAACCAACCTCCTGATGGCGTATCTCGCGCTGGAGTTCGTGAGCCTGACCTCCTACATCCTGACCGGTTTTCTGCGCCGCAACCGCCGCTCGCAGGAGGCCGCGCTGAAATACTTGATCTACGGCGGCGTCGCTTCGGGCACGATGGTCTACGGGATGAGCTGGATTTTCGGGATCGCCGGCTCGCTCGACTTCGGCGCGATCAACAGCGCGCTGAGCGCGCCCGGCCATCTACCGGTGCTCACCGTGTTCATCGCGCTGGTGCTGATCCTGGCCGGGCTCGGCTACAAGATCGCCTCGGTGCCGTTTCACATGTGGGCGCCCGACGTTTATACCGGCGCGCCGATTCCGATCACCACTTTCCTCGCCGTGGGATCCAAGGCGGCTGGCTTCGCGCTGCTGACGCGTTTTTTCTATCCGGCGATCTCGCGTCTGGGCGCGGGCGGAAACTGGCAGCCGCTGGCCGGCGTAGATTGGCCGCAACTGCTGCTGGTCGTGTGCGTGATCACGATGACGCTCGGCAATCTCGCCGCGCTTCAGCAGACCAACATGAAGCGCCTGCTCGCCTACTCATCGATCGCGCAGGCCGGCTATGCGCTGATGGGCATCGTGATCCTGACCGACGACGGCATCCGCGCGATGCTGTTCTATCTGTTCGCCTACTACGTGATGGACGCGGGAGCGTTTCTGGTCGTGATGATCGTCGCCAACGCGACTGGGCGCGAGGACATCGAAGCCTACCGCGGTCTGGCCTGGCGCGGCGGCGCGGTCCCGGCAATCGCGCTGGCGATTTTCCTGCTCTCGCTGACCGGTATTCCCGCGACCATCGGTTTTATCGGCAAGTTCTACATCTTCGCCGCGGTCATCCGTTCGAAGTTCTACGTGCTAGCGGTGATCGGCATTTTGAATTCGACGGTCTCGCTCTACTACTACATGGCGCCGATCAGGATGATGTTTCTCGAAGAGCCGCGCGGCGACGAGACGCCGATTACGTTCGAGCCGTGGAACTACGGCCTGATGGGGGTGCTGGCGTGCGCGACGATCGTGCTGGGATTGTACTGGACGCCGATCATCGCGTTCGCCGACCGCTCGATGCACTTCTTCACCGGCCCGTCGTAAAGGTGCAGGGGCTTCTAAGCCTGGCGTGGCTGCACCTGGCGCTCAATCTCCTCCCCGTGTTCTTCCACCAGGCTTTCCAGATCGTAGTGCGCCTGGAGGTTGATCCAGAACTCGGGACCGGTGGCGAAGTAGCGGCCCAGCCGCAGCGCCGTATCAGCACTGACGCCGCGCTCGCCTTCGACAATCGCGTAGAGCCGATTGCTCGGCACACGCAAGGCCAACGCCAGCGCGTTTATGGTCATTCCCAGCGGCTTCAGAAACTCCTCGTTCAAAATCTCACCGGGATGAGCCAGCGGAACCTGCCGTTTGTTTCGCGCCATCGTGTCGTGCTCCCTAGGTATAGTGATTGGTGATCTCAACATCGTGGGCGTCGGATTGCTGCCACTTAAAACAAAGCCGCCATTGATCGTTGATTCTTATGCTGTGCTGTCCGCGGCGGTTTCCTTTGAGAGGTTCCAGTCGGTTTCCAGGCACTGCTGCGAGCGCGTTGAGAGTGGTCGCGGCGTTCAGCATTTGTAGCTTTCTGATCGCAACGCTCATGAAATTCTGAAACCGTGCCACGCGGGTGCCACCCCAGAACGCTTCAGTGTCCGCGCAACTGAAGGATCTGATCGCCACGACTTATGAGTATACTACGCAAAACGTAGTATGGCAATCGGGAAGCCTAGCGTTCATCTATTCGGCAGCGGGAACTCCTCGAGGTAGTGCTGATAGTCGGGCTCGACGTCAATTTGCAGCGTCGCCAGCAGCCGCACCACGCCGTTGTAAACCGCGATCGTCATCACCAAATCCACCAGGCGTTCGTTGTCCAGTTCGGCGCGGAGCGCCGCGAACGTTGCCTCGGACACCGCGAGCTCAAGCGTCATCTCGCGCGCCGCGCGCAGCACCGCCTTCGCAAGTGGTTCGAGTTTGGTTGGGCGGCCGGCGGTTTCCTCGGCGATAGCGCGAAGGTCGTCGTCCGAGACCCCAAATTCGCGGCCCAGCTTCACGTGATGCGAATACTCGTACGGCGAGCGGGTCAGGTAGCCGACTTGCAGGATGGCCATTTCGCGCAAGCGCGGGTCGAGCCGGCTCTTGAAGCGAATGAAGGCGGCGAGCGCGCCGAAAGCGCGCGCGCCATTGGGGCTGTGCACGAGCGCGCGGACCAAATTGATGTTGCGTGCGAGCAGGTCCTGGTTTTCCACTGACAGATCCGATTTGTCGAGATACGGTAAACGTGCCATCGCCTGAACCTCCCCGGATGCGGTCTCGCGCTTGATGCGCAAATGATCGCAAGCTAGATGCTATAGCGCTTGAGCGCCACGCCGGACAAACTCGGCGGCGAATCAACCGGAGCGAAACAGAAAATGGGCAAGCTCGACGGAAAGATCGCATTGATCACCGGCGGCGGATCGGGAATCGGACGCGCCACTGCGGTGGTGTTTGCCTCGGAGGGCGCGAAACTCGCCGTCGTGGACCGCGCCGAGGACAACGCGCGCGCGGTCGCCGCCGAAATCACGAAGGGCCGCGGCGAGGCGATCGCGATTGTGGCCGACGTGTCGAAAGCCGCCGATACCGAACGGATGGTGGCCGAGACGGTAGGCCGCTTCGGCCGTCTCGACATCCTCTACAACAACGCCGGCATCGGTTTCGCCCGGCGTACGCATCTGCTCACCGAAGAGGAATGGGATCGCACGATCGACGTCGATCTGAAAGGCGTCTTCCTCGGCTGCAAGTACGCGCTGCCGGAGTTGATGAAGCACGGCGGCGCAATCCTGAGCACCGCGTCGGTCGCCGGCATCGAGGGCTTCCGCCAGATGGCCGCGTACTGCGCGGCAAAGGCCGGTGTGATCATGCTGACCAAGTCACTTGCGATGGACTACGCAGAGCACGGGATTCGCGTCAACTGCATCTGCCCAGGATCGATCGAAACGCCGCTTTACGAGAGCGGCTTCGACAACCTGACGCCCGAAAAACGCGCACGAGCGCATCAAATGTTCGCCGCGATGCATCTTCTGGGACGCGCCGGAGAGCCCGGGGAGATTGCGCGCGTCGCGTTGTTCCTATGCTCGCAAGACGCGTCGTTTATCACCGGGCAGGCTGTAGTCGTGGATGGCGGCTATTCGACGGGTCATCGAATGTTAAGACTCACCTAAAGAAATCACGAACGAGTGAAAGTGAAGCGCCGCATGGTTTTCGCGATCATGATCGAAATTCTATAGTCTACCTGCGTACACAAATGTATGATGTTTATTGAGAGTTGGTTCATAGGATCGAGTTTCCGCTGTCAGCCGGCGCATGCAGGGGGCGCATCGCCATAGATCGGAGGAGAATGAAATGTCTTCCGTAGTGTTCGCCCTGCTCTTCGGCATGCTTTCGGGAATCGCGGGTTTCGTCGGGAGCGCGTCGTTCGAAACGGTCCTGATGTTGGGCCTGCTCGGACTGATGCATCTGAGCGTCGTCTCCGCGCGCAGGACCAACGGCTCGCTCATCAGGGAAGAAGTTCGAAGATAACAGCCGCGCGTGGGGGGAATGCTCTATGTCGTCGCGATGCCGATCGGCGACATCGCCGACCTGAGCCCGCGAGCGCTCGCCATTCTGGCGCAAGTAGATCTAATCGCGTGCGAGGACACCCGGCGGGTCGCGCCGCTGCTCGCCGCACATTCGATCCGCACGCCCACGCTCAGCTACTTCGAGCATAACGAGGAACGCCGCGCACCCGAGCTGGTCGAGCGGATGCGCCGCGGCGCGCGAATCGCGCTGGTCACCGACGCGGGCACACCGGCCATCTCCGACCCTGGCTTCAGGCTGGTGCGCGAGACGCTGGAGGCGGGAATCCAAGTCGGTGCGATCCCGGGTCCCTCGGCCGTGGTCGCGGCGCTCTCGATCGCCGGATTGCCCACCGACCGCTTCACCTTCGAAGGCTTCCTGCCCTCGAAGTCCGCCGCTCGTCGAAGCGAATTGAAAGCGCTCGTGCGCGAGCGGCGCACGATGGTGTTCTTCGAGACGGCGCGCCGCCTTGGCCCGACGCTGACCGCGATGGCCGAGGTTTTCGGCCCGGGTCGCGAGGCCGCAGTCGCGCGTGAAATCGGCAAAACCTACGAGGAAGTGGTGCGCGCGAGCCTGGGAGAGCTTGCGGCGCGCTTCACCGCCAACCCCGCGCGCGGCGAGATAACGCTGGTGGTGGCGGGGACGGGTCGTGATCAGAAGGTGCGGGAGCAGGCTGGTAGCGGCGATTTGGCGGCAACGCCGGCGATCACGGTTGAAATGCTGTGCGAGGCCGGACTCTCGCTCAAACAGGCGAGCGCGGTGATGGCCCGGCTTAGCGGGCGCAGTCGGCGCGGAGTTTATCAGGATGCGCTGGCTTCGCGGCAAACACGCCAAGACGACAATCAAGACGACTAGTGATGATTTGGCCCGTCGCGTTGCATTCCGCTGTTGATGCGCTCGCTGGCGGTTGCTTGAAAGCCGTGGGTTGGTAGGCTTCAATGCCCGCCAGAGATGGCGACGACAGGCAAAGCGGCCGCTGGGGAAGCCACCGCAGGCAACGCAGCTCAGACGCCTGCCACAGTGCTGGTAATCCACGGCCCGAACCTGAATCTGCTCGGCCAGCGCGAGCCGGATATTTATGGGCGCACGCGCCTTGGCGACATCGATCGGTCACTCAAGCAGTTGGGCCGCGAACTGGGCCTCAAGGTGGACACTTTCCAGTCGAACAACGAAGGGGCGATCGTGGATCGGATCCAGCGGGCGCGCGGGCGCGCGCGGGTGCTGGTGATAAATCCGGCGGCCTATACGCATACCAGCGTGGCGATTCGCGACGCGATAACCGCCTGCGACCTGCCGACCGTCGAGGTCCATCTATCCAACGTTTATGCGCGCGAGCCGTTTCGCCACCACTCGACCATCGCCGGAATCGTGGTCGGCCGGATCATGGGATTCGGCGCGGAGGGCTATCTCCTCGCGCTGCGCGCGGCGAAGCGGATGATCGAGGCGGAGCGCGTCGCCGCCGGCGCCTGACGCGTATCGCCTGTTTGGCGTAACGCGAAACGGCCTGGGCCGTATCCCTTGGAGCATCGATGGAATTGCGGGAAATAAAAGCTCTGCTCGCCCTGATGCGCGACTTTGGGCTGAGCGAGCTTGAAATCGAAGACAAAAAGGGCAAGGTGCGCCTGGTGCGCGCGGCCAATTCCGCCGACGAGCATCATCCGGCTCCGGCTGGCGCTCTCCGGCGCGTTGTGTCGCGTTCGGCCATCGAGGCCCCAGTGGGGCTGGGCGGTCCTATTTCGGACGCGAGGCCTCAGGCAGCCCCGGAACTCGGCCCCGGCCATCGCTACGTGCAAAGCCCGATGGTGGGGACCTTCTATCGCGCGGCATCGCCCGACTCCGAGCCCTTCGTGGAGGAGGGCGCCAGCGTGCGCAAGGGCCAGGCGCTGTGCATCATCGAAGCGATGAAGATGATGAACGAGATCGAGGCCGAGATTGGTGGTAAGCTGGTCAGGATACTTTGCGAGAACGGCCAGCCCGTCGAGTACGGGCAGCCTCTGATGATAATCGAGGCCGCCTAACGGCCGCGCCTCGAGCAGGCAATCACGTCATGTTCAAGAAATTGCTGGTGGCCAATCGCGGCACGATCGCCATCCGGATCATCCGCGCCTGCCGCGAGCTGAACATCGCCACGCTGGCGATCTATTCCACCGCCGACAAGGATGCGCTGCACGTGCGCATGGCCGACGAAGCGGTCTGCATCGGGCCGGCCGCGGCCGAGCACAGCTACCTCAACATCCCGGCGATCATCAGCACGGCGCTGACCTACGGCGCCGACGCGGTCCATCCCGGCTACGGCTTCCTGTCCGAGAACGGCGACTTCGCCGAGGCCTGCCGCCGCTCGGGTTTGCACTTCGTCGGCCCGCTCGCGCGCCATATCCGCCTGATGGGTGACAAGCCGCGCGCGCGCCGCATCATGGTTCGCGCCGGCGTGCCCGTGTTGCCCGGCAGCGAGGGCAAGGGCGTGACCGAGGTGCGCGAGGCGCTGGCCGATGCCAAGCGGCTCGGCTTCCCGGTGCTGATCAAGGCGGCGGCGGGCGGCGGCGGCAAGGGGATGCGGGTGGCGCGCGACGAGAAGGAACTGAGCCGCCTGTTCGCGCTGGCCCGTGCCGAGAGCGAGGCGGCGTTCGGCTCGCGTACGATGTATCTCGAGAAGTACCTGGAGCACGCGCGGCACGTCGAATTTCAAATTCTCGCCGACACCCATCGCAACGTGATTCACATGGGCGAGCGCGACTGCTCGATCCAGCGCCGCCATCAGAAGGTGCTCGAAGAGGCGCCGTGCCCGGTGATGACGGCGCGGCTGCGCGACAAGATGGGCAAGGCGGCCGTGCGCGCCGCGCAGGTCGTCGGTTATTCCAACGTCGGCACGGTGGAGTTTCTGCTCGCCCCCGACGGCAATTTCTACTTCATCGAGATGAACACGCGGATCCAGGTCGAGCACGGCGTGACCGAGATGGTGACCGGGGTCGATCTGGTGCGGGAGAGCCTGGCGCTTGCGATGGGCGAGCGGCTGCATCTCAAACAGCGCCAGGTCGCGATCAAAGGCGCGGCGATAGAGTTTCGGATCTACGCCGAAGATCCAGACACGCATCTGCCGTCGCCCGGCGTGGTGTCGAATCATCATGCGCCTGGCGGCCTAGGAGTGCGGGTCGAATCGGCGCTGTACGACGGTTACCGCGTCCCGGTGCAGTACGATCCATTGATTGCCAAGTTGATTGTGCACGCCGGCGATCGTGCGGGAGTGGTCACGCGCGCACGGGCCGCGCTGCGCGAGTACCTCGTTGACGGCATCAAGACCAACATCCCGCTCCATCTGCGGATTCTGGAGGACCCGGATTTTCTGCGCGGCGAGTTCGCTACCGATTTTCTAACCCGCTTCGAGCGCGACGCGCACGCCGCCGAGGCCGTCCGCGCCGCGGGGCGCTAGCTGCGATTCGTTCCACAGCGACTGGCAATTCTTCCAGGCATCCGTTTATGAACACCATCGTCCGCTCAGTCTTGGCGCTTGCCGCGCTGCTCGCGATCGGCGCGCGCTCTGCCATATCGCCGCGCTACGCCTTTGCCGCCGATTTGCCCTCGGGAGGATCGGCCCTGCTCGGAGAGCAGCAACCGGGCACGTCTGCGGCGGGGGCGCCCAAGGCCGAAGTCGCCGAGCCAGCTTATAATTTTGGCACCGCGCTTAGCGGCCCGCCGATAAATCACGTCTTCATGCTGAAGAACGTGGGCAACGGGCCGCTCGAGATCAGGAACGTCACCTCGTCGTGCGGATGCACCGCCGCCAAGCCCAGCAAGACCATTTTGGCGCCCGGCGAAGTCTCGACCATCGCGGCCTCCGTCGACACGCACTTCGAGCAGGGCCACACCCTCTCCGTGGTGACCTTGACCACCAACGATCCGGCCAACGGGTCGCTACAGCTCAAGATCGAGGGCGTGATCAAGCCGCAAGTGACGGCTCAACCGATAGATGTGGACTTCGGCAACGTCCATCAAGGCAGCGCGGCCGCACGTGAGGTCGTCGTTAGCGACCTGATCGGCGGTGCGGGGTTCGTGCTGAAGTCGGTCAAGAACGATAGCCCGTATATCAAGGTGACCGAGTCGGCGCGTACCGACGGCAAGCCGGGAGCGCTGCTGCATGTGGCGCTCGCGCCGTCGATGCCGCCCGGGCCGATCAGCGATACGCTGCGGATCGAGACCAGCCGCGCGCCGCTCAGAGTCGCGATTCTCGGCGTGGTAACCGGCGATCTGGTCGTCAAGCCGAACCAGATCTCCTTCGGCATCCTGCCACATCATCAGGGCGCGGTGCGGATCGTGCGGCTCACCAACCAGGGCGGCCACACTATCAACGTGCTCGGGGTGGATAGCACCAGCAACAGCGTCTTCGCGCAGGTCGCGCCAGTGACGCCGGGCAAGGAATACAAGCTCACAGTGGCGCTCAGGCCCAACACTCCCGACGGCCAGATTCGCGGCGCGCTGACCATCCGCACCGACGATCCGCAACAAACGACGCTGACCGTGCCGTACTACGGAATCGTCGGATCGTTCAGAAGTTAAGGTCCGACGGCTAACCCGATCGTTCGACGCCCTGCGCAAAGCGGTTGCAACGGCGGCCGTGCGGCACTATGAATCGCCCATCCTGTCAGCGTGGACGAGGCGATCATGGATTACGATGACATCATCGTCGGTGCCGGCTCTTCTGGGGCGGTCCTCGCCGCTCGGCTGAGTGAAGACCCCAATCGCAGCGTGATGCTGCTCGAAGCCGGCGCCGACTATCCGGCCGTTGATCAAACCCCGTCTGATCTGTTGCACACGTGGTGTTCGGCGGGCCCGCATGATTGGGGCCTGGTCGCCAAAGCCACCGCCGATCGTGAGATCGCCTACCCGCGGGGCAAGGTCACCGGCGGTTGCTCCGCGGTTAACGGCCATATCGCGCTGCGCGGCACGCCCGAGGATTTCGACGAATGGGCGGCATGGGGCAACTCCGAATGGAGTTTTTCCAAGATTCTTCCCTTCTACCGCAAGCTCGAAAACGATCGTGACGCGCAGGGTGACTTTCACGGCGCGACCGGCCCAATCTGGATCGAACGCCCACGCGCCGACACCTGGCAGCCAATCAATCGCGCCTTTCATGAGGCCGGACGCGACCTCGGCTATGCTGACGTCTGGGACCATAACGATCCGCGATCGACCGGCATCGGGCCCTGGCCGCGCAATCGCCGCGATGGCATTCGCATTTCCACTGCCATCGGCTACCTGCATCCCGCGCGCCATCGGCTCAACCTCACCATCCGGCCCTTCAGCAATATCCATCGCGTAGTCGTCGAGGGCGGCCGCGCGATCGGCGTCGAAGTCGAATGCGGCGGCGTCGTTCAAACGATTCGCGCCCGGCGCGTGACGCTCTCGGCCGGCGCGATCAATTCACCCGCCATCCTGATGCGTTCCGGCATCGGGCCGCGCGCCGAACTCGAAGCGCTCGGCATCGAGTCCCTGGTCGATCTGGCCGGCGTCGGCCGCAACCTGATCGATCACGTGCTGGTTGCGGTCGTCGCCAATCCGCGGCCCGGTGTGCCCCACGATCCGCGGGTCACCAACCCGGTCGGCATCCGCTACACCGCGAGCGGGTCGAACGAGTTCAACGACATGCAGATGTACGTCGTCACCTATTTCGATAAGTCGGCGTTAGTCGGTTCCTCAATCGATCTGCCGTTCCCGTGCGTCGCGGTGGTTCCAGGACTGCAGCGTCCGCGCGCGCGTGGCCGCGTCAGTTTGCGCAGCGCCGATCCCGACGTTCCAGCAGTTATCGACTTGAACTATTTCGGCGACCCGGAAGACATGCGCCGGATGGTGGACGGCGTTCGTATCGCATGGCGCCTGATGAACAGCGCGCGCTTCGCCCCCTACGTCAAGGATTTCGTCAACCTTTCGCGTGAGGTCGTTGATTCCGATAGCGCCGCCGCCGAATTCGTGCGCAACAATTGCGGCACCATCTTTCATCCGGTCAGCACGGCGAAGATGGGGCCGGACTCGGACAAAGAGGCGGTGGTCGATCAGTACTGCCGCGTGCGCGGCGTCGATGGGCTGCGCGTGGTTGATGCCTCAGTGATGCCTAACATCGTGCGCGCGAATACCAACTTGACCTGCATCATGATTGGCGAACGCGTAGCCGACTGGATGCGCGCGGAGGCATAGCGAACAGAGTTCGCAGTGGTGCCGGCGCACTGACCATCCGTACCCAACGACGCTGACTACGGAATCATCGGGTCGTTCAGGAGCTAAAGTTCCGCTTTCACAGGGTTTACGCCCGTCTCCGTCAGCTTCGTACTTGTTTCGATAGATTAACGCCCCGTATACTTATTCTTAGCGGCCGCGGCGCGCCCGCCGGCGCTTCGGCCTCAAAGGCGGCTGGCCGATGGGCGCGTCAATACTGCTTGAGCCTTTTCGGCGCGTGCGTGATGCGCTGATGCGCTTCGCAGCCCGCCAGCTCACCAAGCCGCTGAAGCGCTACACCCTCGTTTATCCCAACGATCTCGCGGAGCTGAAGCGTCAGATTCGCAAGGGCGACGTGGTCCTGGTCGAGGGCAACGAGCGTATCAGCGAGGTCATCAAGTACCTGACCCAGAGTTCGTGGTCGCATTCGGCGCTCTACGTCGGCGACGAGGCGATCAAGCGCGACCCGGAACTGCGGCTCAAGCTCGCCCAGGAATATGGCGAAGAAGCCAACTACATGGTGGTCGAGGCACTGGTGCAGAGCGGAGTCGTGCTGACGCCGCTCGCGCAGTATCGCAATTTCAACATCCGCCTTTGCCGCCCGTGCCGGCTTTCCGAATCCGACCTCAGGGTCGTGATGGACGAGGCGCTGGCGCACGTCGGGCGCCAGTATGACCTCAGAAACGCGTTCGACCTTGCCCGTTACTTTCTGCCGGTGAGCCTGGTGCCGGCGCGTTTTCGCCATACGGCTTTGCGCTTCGGCAGCGGCGACCCGACTCGCGCCATCTGCTCGAGCATGATCGCCGAGTGCTTCGACCGGGTCCGATTCCCGATCGTGCCCAAGATCGAGCCGCTGCCCGAGGGCTTTCCGGTCGTGCAGGGTGCTCCGCGCCGGCTCGGCAAGTTGATCTCGAGGCCGGCCCGGCTTCCGCCCGGACTCTATCACATGATTTCGCCCTCGCTGGTTACGCCGCGCGATTTCGACCTGTCGCCCTATTTCGAGGTAATCAAATTCAACCTAATCGCAGGCGCGCGCTTCGACTACCGCAGGATCGTCTGGGCCGACACCGAGGCCGAAGAATCCTCGAACCTGAAGGCCGGCTGACGGGACTTGTGCGAGGCGCGCCGGGTCTGCGATAACTAAGCAGCGGAGGCGCGCCATACCGCACTAGAGGTGGTAGCTGAGCTCGCCCCGCGAACCCTGGACGGTATCGTGTGCATGAGCAGTCGCGAACTTTTGGAGAAGGCGATAGCCAGAATTTTGCATCGCCACTGCAACTTCGGCTGGGCGCATTACTATATCCCGAGCGAGAAGTTTCCGAGCCTTATCGAAGAGCTGGTTGAAGTGGCCAGCCCCGCCGGGCAGGTGAGTCACGAGGAACTGGTGCAGTTTTTTCTGCGCACGCAGCGGTTGAGTTCCGCCCAGGAGCGCGCCGCCAGGTTCGAGGAGGAATTCGCGATCTATCGCCGGGGCTGATCGGCGTCGAGATTGGTTGTTCCGGGGCGCTCGTACCGCGCGAAGCTCGGTACGAGCGCCCCGGCGCTTTACCAGGCGCGGGGCGCTCTCCCAAGCGTCCCGCGCTTTGATAGGATAACCGTCGCCCGGCGGGGCAGCCGAAGCTTATGCCTCGGCCGCCCGCGCACAATGGGCGCCATCGATTTCTCCCGACGGAGGTTTCATCCGACGATGCCAATTAATCAAGCTGAGCCGCCGCAGGCTCACGAGATACTCAAGAGCAGTCCGGACGCGATCTATCTCGACGTCCGCACCGAACCCGAATTCGCCCTGGGCCATCCGGACGGCGCGATCAACGTGCCGGTGGTCTTCATCAAGGGCCCGGGCCAGATGGAACTCAACGGCGAATTCGTCGACGTGGTGGCCAAGACGCTGCCGCGCGAGAAAAAGCTGGTGGTCGGATGCCTTGCGGGTGGGCGCTCGCAGCGCGCGTGCGAACTGCTGGAGGCGGCTGGCTACACCGACCTCACCAATGTGCGCGGCGGCTTTGGCGGCGCGCGCGACGCCTCGGGCCAGGTCGTGGTCGCGGGATGGCGTGACGCCGGGTTGCCGGTCTCGACCGAGGTCGGCGACAACAGCTACCAGGCCCTGCGGCGCAAGGCCGGGCTCTAACGCACGGACCCCCCGCGCACAGGTCACGCTCACAAGGCTACGACAGATGGCGATTCGGCTGACACGGATCTACACGCGCAGCGGCGACCGCGGCTTGACCGCGCTGGTCGGCGGTGCCCGCGTGGCCAAGGAAAGCGCCCGCCTGGAGGCCTACGGCACTATCGACGAACTCAACTCCGTCGTCGGCATCGTGCGCAGTTATCTCCCCGGCTACAAGCGCCGCTTCGGCAAGGACTACGGCTGGTACTCCGAGAGCCTGCGGCGCATCCAGAACGAGTTATTTGACGTCGGCTCCGAGCTGGCGACACCGCCGCCCGCCGAATACGCCGGGATGCACAAGATGAGCGCGGCGGAAGCGAGGAAGCTCGAAGAGGAGATGGACCGGATGCAGCAGGAGCTGAAGTCGCTCAACTCCTTCACGCTTCCGGGCGGCGGAGTGCTCAACGCCTTCCTGCACCAGGCGCGCACGGTATGCCGGCGGGCCGAGCGCGTGTGTTGGGCACTGAGACGCGTCGAGCCGATCAACGACCATCTGATGGTCTACGTCAATCGGCTGAGCGACCATCTGTTCGTGCAATCGCGATGGGTCGCCAAGCGGCTCAAGGAGCCCGAGTTCCTGTGGGACCGCGGCTTGCGAATCGATCCGCGCGCGGCGGTGATGGCCAAGCGGCAGGCGGCCGCGGCGGCGGAGGTCGGGAGCGGCAAGGACAAGGATGCGCCGCGGCGCGGCAAGCGGTAAATTTGAATGGCGTCGCCGCGCAGAGAGTAAGCCCGGAGAAAGTAAAACCCGGAGAGAGTAAAACGTCGATGGCGGAATCGGAACGGCTAGTCCTGCATCAGGCCCAGGTTGGCCCGATGGCCAACTTCGTCTATCTCATCGGCGATCCGGTGACTCGCAAGGCCGCCGTGGTCGATCCCGCATGGGACGTCGACAAGATCATCAAATGGGCCGAGCGCTACGAGATGGAAATCGAGCATATCCTGATAACTCACTACCATCCCGACCATCTCGGCGGCAGCATGATGGGGATGACGATCGAGGGCGCCGCGCGGATGCTCGAGCGGGTGAAGGCCAAGGTCTACGTCAACAAGGCGGAGGCCGAAGGCACGCGCAAGGTGGCCGGCCTTAGCGACTCGGACCTGGTCAAGATGGACGCCGGCGACACGCTCAAGCTGGGCGACCTGACGGTCACTTTTCTGCACACGCCGGGCCATACGCCGGGATCGCAATGCTTCCTGGTCGAGGGCAACCTGGTTTCGGGCGACACGCTGTTCGTCAACTCGTGCGGGCGCGTGGACCTGCCGGGCTCGGACCCGGAAGCGATGTACTACAGTCTCAACCGCACGCTGCGCAGCCTGCCCGACACGACCGTGGTCTATCCCGGACACGCGTATTCGCCGGAGTCGAGCACGACGATCGGCGCGCAGAAGCGGACCAACATGTACATGCGCTTTCCCAGCCTCGAAGACTTCCTCGACGCGATGGGTTACTCCCGCCGCTGAATCGACCCCCCCGCAGACTGACCGGCGATGCCCAAGGACGATCTCAAGCGCGCGCGGGCGGAAATCGACAAGCTGCGCGAGCAGATAAACCGTCATAACCACCTCTACTACGTCCTCGACAACCCCGAGCTGACCGACGCCGAGTACGACGCCCTGATGCGCCGGCTCGAAGCGCTCGAAACCGAGCATCCCGAACTCCTCACGCCGGACTCGCCCACCCAGCGCGTCGGCGCCAGCCCGAGCGAAAAATTCGCCGTCGTCGTCCATCGCCGGATGATGATGTCGCTCGCCAACGCGATGAATGCCGAGGAGATGCGCGAGTTCGACAACCGCATCAAGCGCTTCCTCCACAGCGAGGCCGAGATTGAGTACGTCGCCGAGGTCAAGCTCGACGGCCTCGCGGTCGAACTGGTCTACGAGGACGGCCGGCTGACCGTGGGATCGACTCGCGGCGATGGAGTCAACGGCGAAGACGTGACCCAGAACATCCGCACGATCAAGAGCGTGCCGCTGCGCCTGATCCATCCGGCGCACGGCCGGGTGCCGCGGCTGCTCGAGGTGCGCGGCGAAGTGATCCTGCCGCGGCGCGCGTTCGAGCGGCTCAATAACGAGCGCGTCACCGCGGGCGAGCCACCGTTTGCCAATCCGCGCAACGCCGCGGCCGGCTCACTGCGTCAGCTCGATCCCAAGATCAGCGCCGCGCGCCCGCTCGACATCTTTTGCCATACGCCGGGCGCGATCGAGGGCGTGAGCTACCAGAGCCAGTGGGAGTTTCTCCAGGGAATCAAGTCGCTGGGCCTCAAGATAAACCCGCTGACGAAAATCTGTCACGGCGTGGATGAAGTCCTCGAATATCACGCGCGGATTTCCGAGCAGCGCCATGAGCTCGACTACGAAGCCGACGGCGTGGTCGCCAAGGTCAACTCGTTCGCGCTCCAGGAGCAGTTAGGCGAGGTGTCGCGCTCGCCGCGATGGGCGGTCGCGTTCAAGTTCAAGGCCCAGCAGGCCGAGACTCGGGTCAACAAAATTGCCGTTTACGTCGGACGGATCGGATCGCTCACGCCGGTCGCCCAGCTCGAGCCGGTGGCGTTAGCCGGGGTGACGATTTCCAACGCCTCGTTGCACAACCTCGACGAAATCCGGCGCAAGGACGTCCGCGAGGGCGACACTGTACTGATCGAACGCGCCGGCGACGTCATTCCCTACGTCGTGCGCGTGACCAAGGAGGGCAAGCCGCGCGCGAAGGAGTTCCAGATGCCGGCGCATTGCCCGAATTGTGGCGGCGCGATCGTGCACGAGGACGGCGAGGTCGCCTATTTCTGCGTCAACGTTAATTGCCCGGCGCGAGTGCGCGAGTCGATTCGGCATTTCGCCTCCAAAGCTTGCATGGACATCGATGGTCTTGGCGACAAGCTGGTCGGTCAGCTGGTCGAGACCGGGATGGTGAAGGAGCTCGACGACCTCTATCGGCTGACGCACGAGCAACTCGCCGGGCTGGAGCGGATGGCGGAGAAGAGCGCGCAAAACCTGCTCGACGCGATCGAGCGGTCGCGCCATCGGACGCTCGACCGCTTTATCAACGGGCTCGGAATCCGCCACGTCGGCGAGAGCACGGCGCGCGCGCTCGCGTTGCGCTTCAGGACGATCGACGCGCTCCGCGACGCGAGCGAGGACGACTTACGTGCCGTGCGCGACATCGGCGACGAGGTCGCACGCAGTATCCGCGAGTACTTCGACGAGCCGCGCAACCGCAAGGCGGTGGAACGGCTGATGAAGCATCTCGATCTCAAGCCGCTCGAAGCGCCGTCCACGCAAGGGCGCGCGGCGCTGCGCGACAAGAGCTTCGTCCTGACCGGGACGCTGGAGACGATGACGCGCGAGGAGGCGGAGCAGAAGATTCGCGCCGCCGGCGGCCGCGTGACCTCCGCGGTCAGCCGCAAGACTGACTTCGTAGTGGCCGGCGCCGAGGCGGGCTCCAAGCTGCGCAAGGCGACCGAGCTTGGAGTCAAGACGCTCGAGGAGCGGGCGTTCGTGGCGATGCTCGGCGGGGAGGAGCGCCGCTGAGGCCGCGGGGGAGGGACGATGCCCGAACCTGATTTGGCGCGGCTCAGGATGCTGGTGCACGGCCGGGTGCAGGGAGTATTTTTCCGCCATGCGGCCGCGGAGGAGGCTCGCTCACTGGGGCTTCGCGGATGGGTTAAGAATCTGCCCAGCGGCGACGTCGAAATAGTTGCCGAAGGTCCGCGCCGCGAGTTAAAGATCCTTGCCGCGTGGGCCAATCAGGGACCGCGTCTGGCGCGCGTGACCGGGGTGGACGAGGAGTGGTCGGATTATTCGGGCAAGGAGGGGGCTTTTGCGATCCGCTAGCTTCGCTGGTTAAGCATCGGACCCTTTCGCCTTTTTCTGTTATTAGCTATAGTTCTAGATGGCATAAGGACCGTGGCCCCGGGAATGACGCTTAATCGTACGTCGCGGCCATGTAGCGCAAGGAGTTTGAACAAAAATGGCTCTACCACCTGAGGCAGCTGGACAAGCCGCGGAATCGCACAGCCTTGCCGGCGGCGGTGCGGGACACAAGCGGCGCGAGAAGGTCGACCACGTCGTCATTCGCTTTGCCGGCGACTCGGGCGACGGGATGCAGCTGGCCGGTATGCAGTTCACCACCGAATCGGCGCTGGCCGGCAACGATATCGCGACCCTGCCCGATTTCCCCGCCGAGATACGCGCTCCCGCGGGAACCCTGGCTGGGGTCAGCGGCTTCCAAGTCAACTTTTCCAGCAACGAAATCTTTACCGCCGGCGACGAGCCCAACGTGCTGGTCGCGATGAATCCGGCGGCGCTCAAGGCCAACCTCGACGACGTCCCGCCCAACGGCGTGATCATCGCCGACGTTGCGGCGTTTAGCGACTCCAATCTTAAACGCGCGGGCTTCACTTCCAACCCGCTCAACGATCACTCGCTCGACAAGTACCAGGTCTTCCAGGTCGACGTGACCAAGATGACGACGCTGGCCCTGCGCGACTCGGGACTCAACAACCGCGGCGTGATGCGCTGCCGCAACCTGTTCGTGCTCGGCCTGGTGTCGTGGCTCTATCAACGGCCGATCGAGAGCACGGAGAACTGGCTGGCCGGCCGCTTCCGCAAAACGCCGGACGTGCTGGCCGCCAACGTCAAGGCGCTCAAGGCGGGCTACAACTACGGCGAAACCACGGAGGCGTTCGCCAGCTCCTACATCGTGGACCCGGCGCGGATAGCCTCGGGCTTCTACCGCAACATCACCGGCAACAGCGCAACCGCGCTGGGCTTCGTCGTAGCGGCGTGCCGCGCCAAGCGCCCGCTGTTCCTGGGCTCTTATCCGATTACGCCCGCCAGCGACGTGCTTCACGAACTCGCCGGCTTCAAGAATTTTCCGGTGTACACTTTCCAGGCCGAGGACGAGATTGCCGGGATGGCCTCCGCGATCGGCGCGGCCTTCGGCGGCGCAATCGCGATCACCACGACCTCGGGCCCCGGGATGAATCTCAAGGCCGAGGCGGTCGGCCTAGCGGTCAAGACCGAACTGCCGGTTGTGATCACGGACATCCAGCGCGCCGGCCCGTCGACCGGGATGCCGACCAAGCCCGAACAGGCGGACCTGCTGATGGCGATGTACGGGCGGCATGGCGAATCGCCGATTCCGATTATCGCGGCGGCGACGCCGTCTGACTGCTTCGATTGCGCCTACGAGGCCGTGCGTATCGCGACCAAGTACATGACTCCGGTCATCCTGCTCACCGACGGTCAGCTTGCCAACGGCGCCGAGCCGTGGCTGGTGCCCGACGTAAGCAAGCTGCCCGACATCAAGGTCGAGTTCCGCACCGATCCCGAAGGCTACATGCCTTATATTCGCGACCCCGAGACGATGTCACGGCCGTGGGCGGTGCCCGGCACGCCCGGCCTGGAGCATCGGCTTGGCGGACTCTCGACCGAGGACCAGACCGGCAATATCAGTTATTCGCCGGCCAACAACGAACTGATGGTGCGGCAGCGGGCGCGCAAGATCGGCGGCATCGCGCGCGAAATTCCGCCGATCGAGATTTTCGGCGATGCAGGCGGCGGCGAATTGCTGATGCTCGGATGGGGCTCGACCTTCGGGCCGATTCGCGAGGCGGTCAAGCAGCTACGCGCCAAGGGCAAGAACGTCTCGCACATCCACCTGCGCTATCTCAATCCGCTGCCGAGCGATCTGGGCGACAAGCTGCGGACGTTCCGCAAGGTGATGGTCGCCGAGATGAACATGGGACAACTGCTCAAGATGGTGCGCGCGGATTACCTGGTCGACGCCGTGGGTTGCAACAAGATCCAGGGCCGTCCGTTCAAGGTCAGCGAACTGACCAACCGCATTCTGCGCGCGCTGGAGGGCTGAGAGAAATGGCTACTGCTTTAACCCGCAAGGATTTCATCTCCGACCAGGAAGTACGCTGGTGTCCGGGATGCGGTGATTACGCAATCCTGTCCCAGGTGCAGAAGATCATGCCGGAGCTGGGCGTCGCGCGGGAGAACACGGTCTTCATCTCGGGCATCGGATGCTCGAGCCGCTTTCCGTACTACATGAACACTTACGGCTTCCATACGATCCACGGCCGCGCGCCGGCGGTCGCGACCGGGCTCAAAGTCACCCGGCCCGAGCTCGACGTATGGGTGGTCACGGGCGACGGCGACGGGCTGTCGATCGGCGGCAACCATCTGATTCACGTGTTGCGCCGCAACGTCGACCTCAAGATCCTGCTCTTCAACAACCGCATCTACGGCCTCACCAAGGGCCAGTACTCGCCGACCTCGGAGGTGGGCAAGGTTACGAAGTCCACGCCGGCCGGCTCGGTTGATTTTCCCTTCAATCCGATCACGGTCGCGCTGGGCGCGCACGCGGCGTTCGTCGCGCGCACGATCGACGTCGAGCAGAAGCATCTCGGAGAAGTGCTCAAGCGCGGCCACAATCACCGCGGCGCGTCGTTTATCGAGATCCTCCAGAACTGCAACATCTTCAATGACGACGCTTTCAAGGAAGTGAGCGACAAGACTATCAAGGCCGACCATCAGCTCGTGCTCGAGAATGGCAAGCCTCTCATCTTCGGCAAGAACCGCGACCGCGGCATCCGCATGAACGGGATGCGTCCCGAGGTGGTGCAGCTCGGCAACGGCGTGAGCGAGAGCGACATCGTGGTGCACGACGAGAGCAACCTCGCGCTGGCTTTCATGCTGGGGAACTTTGAGCCGCCGATGCCGACGCCGGTCGGCGTCTTCTACTGCGCGCCGCGTCCGACCTACGATGCCGCGATGAACAAGCAACTCGAAGAGGCGCGCGCCAAGATGGGCGCTGGCGATCCGCAAAAGCTGCTGCGCTCGGGCGATACCTGGACGGTCAACTAACCAACAACGTCCTGCTTGTTTCAGCAAAGGCCCGGTGGCTTCGGCCGCCGGGCTTTTTCACTGATATCACGGCCGCTTTTTTCAGTGATATCATGGCCGCCGCTCTGACGCCGCGGCTTTCCCGGTTCGCCGTTTGAGCAACGTCAGGCGCGCCGCGGAAGCTCGACGCGCGCCCAGCCGGACGCGCACAGCTCGCCCTTTTGATTGCGCTCTTCGAGCTCGCATTCGACCACGCCCTCTTCGGCTTTCGCGACCGTGCCGGAACAAGTGAGCACGTCGCCGGGGATGGCAATTCCGCGGTTCTGCCATCGAAACCTGAGCACCCGCGCGCGCGGACCGGCCCAGTCCGCGACCGCCTGGTAGAGGAAGCTCCCGTGTAGATGCGCCTGCACCAGGACGTCGGGGTAGCCTTCAGTGGCCGCGTAAGGTTTGTCGAAGTGAATCCGATGCGCGTTCCAGGTCACCGCGCTGAAGCGAAAGAGCTGAACAGTGGTCGGCCGCTTGACCAGCGGCGTGAGCGCAACGCCCGGTTTTACGTCGTCGAAGCAAAGCTGATGGCCATGCATGGTCGGGCTCTCCCTGGTCAGCGCGCGATAAAGGTTTCGCGGCAGGTCACGAGCGGATGGTCGTCGGCGTCGCGATAAATCTGTATCACTTTGATCAGAAGCAGATCGCCCGAGCGCCCCTGTTTCAGTTCGACTCCCTCAAGCCGCAGTTCCATCGAGACCCGCGTGCCGTCGGTCACCGGCGCGTGCATTTCCAGGTCCTGGCCGCCGCCCATGATCCGCATTCCCTCCAGCGGCAGGAATGCGAATTCGTGGCTGGTGGTGCCGTCGGGCCGGAGCGAGTCCTGCGGCGGGCCGACCTGCCAATTGCGAACCGCGCTCAGGAATAGCGGCGGCGCGATCGTGTCGGAGTAGCCGGCCGCCCTTGCCGCTTCGGGCTCGAAAAAGATCGGATTCAGGTTGTCGGCGGCAACCGCGAAGCGCTGGAAGGCCTCCTTGCGCATAATCCCAAGGTCGGTTCGTTCGCTCCGCCCCACGTGGCGTTTGAGTTCTTCGCACAGATCGGGAATCGAGACGCTCATCAGCTGGGTCTCCTTTCAGTCGCGCCGTTCAGTCTCGAGATGACTGGCCGAGCATGTTGCGCGCGATCATCCAACGATGGATTTCGGCAGTGCCGTGGCCGATTCGCCACACGCGCACCTGGCGGAAAAAACTCTGAATCGGCAGCTCGCGCGTGTAGCCGAGGCCGCCGAAAATCTGGATGCAGCGGTCGGTGACGCGCTGCGCCATCTCGGTCGCGTAGAGCTTCGCGATGAAAGCCTCGTTGCGGATTTTTTGCTTGGCGTCGGCCATCCAGCCCGCCCGGTAAACCAGCAGCCGCGCCGCCTCCAGCTCGACCTCGGAATCGGCGAGCATCCATTGGATCGCCTGCCGGCTCGCGATCGGTTTGCCCCAGGTGGTGCGCTGCTTGGCCCATTCGACCGCCATGTCGATCGAGCGCTGGGCGATTCCGAGCTGGAACGCTCCGATCTTGAGCCGCCCATGGGTGAGCTGATAGTCCGCCACCGCGAAGCCGCCGTCGGCCTCACCCAGCCGGTTTGCGTCTGAGACGACGCAATCGGTGAATTGCAGCTCATGCGGGTCCCAGTTGTCACCCATCGTGGGAATCTCGCGCGCGACTCTAAAGCCTGGCGTGCCCTTTTCGACCAGGAAGCAGGTGATTCCCCTCGCTCCGGCCTTGGGGTTCGAGGTGGTGAACAGGATGACGAAATCGGCGCCCTCGACGTACGAAATGAAGGTCTTGGTGCCGTTGACGATCCATCGATCTCCGTCGCGCACGGCGGTAGTCCGGATGCGTGCGAGATCCGACCCGGCGTCGGGCTCGGTGAAGGCGTAGCAACTGTGCTTCTCGCCCTTGATGATCGGATAGAAGAACCGCTGCTTCTGCTCATCGTTGCACAGGTAGAGCGCCGGCTCCGGGCTCCCGCCGAACTCGAACATCGCGGGATGCTTGAACAGCTCTTCGTTGATGAGGCACATCGCGAGCTGCCCGACGTCGTTTCCGCCGTGCTCGGCAGGCACTTCGAGCGCCCAGAAACCCGCTTGGCGCCCCTTGCGCTCCAGCCCATGACGGACCTCGATATCGAGTTTGCCCTTGATCAGGAATTCCTTCTCAAGTGGCATCAACTCCTTCTCGCGGAACTGCCGGACGCTGTCGACCATCATGCGATGTTCTTCGGTAATGGCGAAATCCATAGGCTCCTCCCGCCTGTTATGGGTGTCGAATATTGAGCGCGGCGAGAGGTTTTTGGCAAGCGGAATTGCCTTGAGCAAAACCCGCAAGTTCGCCATCCTGAAGGCCGCCCCGGGGCAGAGCAGGGCGCTTTCGAAAAACGGGAGAAGCAAGATGACGGAATCGAAATATGGCGACGTGTCGGTCGCGGTGAAGGACTACGTCGCGACTGTCGAGATTCACCGGCCGCCGCACAATTTTTTTGACGTTCAGCTCATCCGCGACCTTGCCAATGCGTTCAACGCACTGGACGAAGATGCCGCCTGCCGCGCGTCGGTGCTATGCGCCGAGGGCAGGTCGTTCTGCGCCGGTGCCAACTTCGCGAATCGTGCCGCGACCGGAGTCGAAGCCGGCACCGAGAAGCGCAACCCGCTCTATTCCGAGGCGGTGCGGCTCTTCAGTTGCAAGAAGCCGATGGTGGGCGCAGTCCAAGGACCGGCAATCGGCGGCGGCCTCGGACTCGCGCTGGTGCCGGACTTCCGGGTCGCTTCGCCGGAGGCGCGCTTCGCTGCGAACTTCGTCAAAATTGGATTCCATCCGGGCTTCGGCCTCACCTACACCCTGCCGCGGCTGATTGGAGTCCAGAGAGCCAATCTGATGTTTCTGACAGGCCGGCGCATCACCGGAGAAGAAGCCTTTGCGTGGGGACTCGCCGACGTGTTGGTCGAACCCGACCGCCTGCGCGAGGCGGCGTCGAAGCTCGCGGCCGAGATTGCCGAGAACGCTCCACTCGCCGTCAACTCAACCCGCGCCACGGTTCGCCGGGGACTGGCTGAAGCCGTGCAGGCGCAAACGGATATCGAGTTCGTCGAGCAGGATTGGCTGATGCGCACCGAGGACCATCGCGAGGGCATCAAGGCCGTTGCCGAACGGCGCCCCGGCCGCTTCATCGGAAAGTGAACGCCGGGAGCGCCGCGGCGCGAGCCCGGCTAGTCTCGCCAGGGTTAGGGGCTGTAAGTGTTCGCAAGCCCGGTTTGAGAAATCCTTAAAAATTCTCCATACTTTCATACATGAAAAGTATGAAGGCTCGTGTCGCCGAGCGTGGCCAAGTGACAATCCCGAAGCGGCTAAGGGAAAGACTCGGCGTGAAGCCCGGCACGGTCCTGGAGTTCAGCGAAGAGCACGGACGTCTCATCGCGGTGAAAAGCGGTGGCGCGGATCCGGTTAGCGAGGTATACGGGTGCCTCGGCAAGAAGATCGACACTGACGCTACTATAGCGCGGCTTCGCGGCAGGCAGTGATCACCGCCGTCGATACCAATGTGCTGCTGGACGTGTTCGGCGCCGATCCGAAGTTTGCCTCGGCCTCCGCGGAGGCGCTGCGACGCTGCCTAAGGGAAGGAGGCTTGGTCGCCTCGGAGGTGGTATGGGCCGAAACCGCAACGGTTTTTGCTGATGCTGGACGTTTCCGGGAGACAATGAACATGCTAGCCGCTTCCTTCTCGCCGTTGACGGAAGAGGCGGCGATTAAGGCGGCGGAAGCCTGGCGCAGGTACCGAGCAGGTGGAGGTCCGCGCAACCGAATTGCGGCCGATTTTTTGATTGGCGGACATGCCCTGGTCACGGCTGATCGCCTGCTTACCCGCGATCGAGGGTTTTACCGTCGATATTTTGCGGGCCTTCAGGTATTGGATCCCACGGCCGTGCGTTAAAGTCGACACTTCCGTGCTTCGGCGACTTGATCAAAGGGAAATCATTCCACTCTAGGACCCGGCCGTTTCATCGGAAAGTGACCCTCCAAAAATTGTCGTTGAAAGTCGAATCAGGGTGTGGTCTCATCCGTGCGATAGTCAATCGTAAATGCGACGCGGAGGTGGAACGAGATGGCGACTCCAAAAGTGATCGTTCAGCTTTATCCAGTGTTGCCCGCCGAGGATCGCGCCGATCGCGAACGCAAGCGTCCGCTTGGACGCAACAGCGAGCTCTATCATCGCGTCCTCCACGAATCGCTCGATCTCGTCAAAGCGATTGACGAGATGGGAGTTTGGGGCATCAGCACGATCGAACACCATCTCCATTCCGAGGGCTACGAACTGGGACCCAATCCGGGCGTGCTCAATGCCTGGTGGGCCGGCCAGGTGAAGCGCGCGTATCTGGGCGCGTTGGGCTACGTGATGGCGACGCGGGATCCGATCCGAGTCGCCGAGGAAACGGCCATCCTCGACCACATGACCAAGGGCCGTTTCTTCGTGGGCCTGACGCGCGGCTACCAGGCGCGCTGGACCAACATCCTGGGCCAGTCCATCGACGCGGTCGCGACGCTTTCGGACGGCAGCGCGGATGACGCAAGGAACCGTGAAATCTTCGAAGAACGCACGCTGATGCTGATGCAGTGCTGGATGCAGGAGTCGGTCGCAGCCAAGCAACCTCATTACGAAATCCCCTATCCTTATGAAACCGGAGTGCGAGGCTATCCGGCTTGGAAGAGCGCCGAGACCGCGGGAGCGCCGGGTGAAGTCGGACCCGACGGCAGCATCAGGCGCGTGAGTGTAGTCCCAAGCCCTTACACGCAGCCATATCCGCCGGTCTTCGTCGCGATGAGCGGCAGCGCGAGCTCAATTCCATTCCTGGCCCGACATGGATTTCGGCCCACCTACTTCACCGGCTTGGAGAACGTGCTTCAGTTCGCGCGGCTCTACGTCGATGAAGGGCGTGCGGCCGGGCTGCCGTACGTCCTGGGCGAACGCCAGAACATCGTGCGCTGGATTCACCTGGGACGAAACGAACAGGAATTCCGCGATAAGCTAATGCGCTACGACTACGAAATGTACGCGAACTTTTACACCGCGTTCTTTCCAAAGCTGCCGCATTTCGCGGATGCCGAGGCAACCCTGCAGAGCATGAAAGAGAGCGGCATTTTCCTGGGCGGCACCGTGGAGCAGCTGAAGCAGCAATGGCGCCAGATCTACGCCACCGTTCCCGCCGAATACATCACGCTAATCTGGCACTACGCGCAGTGCCCCAAGGAAGTGGTGCTCGACGAGCTGGACACGTTCATGACCAAGGTGCTCCCCGAACTCGATGCCCCCTCTTCAGCCGAACGTGCTGTCGAGGCTCATGCGCCGTGATCCAAGGCCGAATCCGCTGAAGGTTTCGAAACGAAGAGTCGCTAGGGTTCGCAGCCATACACGCGCATCACGTTGTCGCCCAGCACTTTGCGGCGCGCCCCGAGCGATAGATGGGCGATCGGGATCAGGCGCCCGCCGCTCTCCGAGCAGAAATCGACGATCCAGCGGTTGTAGGCGCGCGTGTAGGCCTGCGCGAGTTCGACGTCTTCGCACTCGGTCTCCCAGAACAGGCTGAGCGTCGGATAGAGGAAGGCGGCGCGCAATCCTTCGAGGTCAAGCCGGGTCACGCGATCGCGCGCGTCCAGCGCACCGAGCGGCGGATCGTCGCCGTAGCTCAGCTGCTCGATTTCGCGATGCTGGTCGCGCGGCGTACCCATCGAGCACATGCGCGCGAACACCGGCCCGCGTGTGATTTTCGACGGACGGCCCGCGATTTCCAGGTACTGCGTGCCGCGATCGTCGCGCTTGATCCGCAGCGCCATCGGCTTGTACTTCGCCTCCAGGTAGTTCTCCCACAGATTGGCCGCCTCCAGGATATGCCCGTCGGCGTCGACCGCGCCCTCGAAGCGAAGCTTGCGAGTCTGATCGTACTTTGCCGCCATTTGCTTGAATCTCCCGCGCCTGGGCGCCGCTGTTTAGCAAGTCGCCTGGAACCGCGGCACGCGCGCTCAGAGTTCCAGCGCGCTGCCGGTGCCGACGGCCGTCTTGGTGCCATCGGACTTCTCGCACCATACCTCAACTTTGGCGCGAGTGCGCGCGCCTTCGCGCCGATGCTCCAGGATGCGGCCGCGCGCGGCGCTGGTCTCGTTGGCCCACAGCACGTTGACCAGGCGCAGGTCGAAGCGCCCGCCGCACAGGAAGCCAACTCCGAATCGCCGCGTCATCATCGCGCCCGCCAGACACACCGACAGCATCCCCTGCACCACTATCTCCGGAAAGCCGAGCTTGCGCGCCGCCTCGCGGTCGGTATGGTAGTTAATCGCCGGCCCCGAGAACGCCATGCACATCGCCTCGCTCACGTGGATCATCGGCGACTCGAGCGGCTCGCCGCCACGCTCTCCGACCTGGAAGGTGCGGGACGCGTTCCGCTCGCGCGACTTGTCGACCGCGAACGAACCGCCCGCGTGGTCGGGGAGCAGGAAGCTCTGATGGGTGCGGCCGCGCGTCACCACCCGCCCGCTGGAGTCGAAGATCAGCGTTTCGTTGACCACGTACTCGCGGTCGCGCTTCATGTAACGGTCGACAACGACGGATCGCGAGTGCAGCCGCTCGCCCACCATCACCGGCGCGAGGAAGTCGAATTCCTGGCGCGCATGCAAGTTGCCGTAGAGGTTGGGCAGATACCAATCAAGCGTATGGAAGACCGCCGAATGCACGATCAGGGCCGGCGCGACCGGACCGCCGAGCGGCGAGGGTCCGCGATACCATGGATTGTCGTCGCCGGTGCCCGCGATGTAGCGTTCGACCAGGTCCGGCGTGATTTCATATTCGCCGCCGCCGAAGTCGCGGCCGACATAGATCTCGTTCTTGTCAAACACATTCGTTGTTTCAATCGCGCTCACGTGTTGCCAGCCCTCATGCCTGCTTGATCTTTTTCTTCAGCCGCTCGTCGAACTTCGCGCGATCGGCCACCGCGCGGCTATGCGTGCCGGTCCCGATTTCATCCATTTCGTCCGCCGCGCGCACGTTGAACTCGACGCGCCGCCCGTCGACCTTGGTCACCTCGGCGTAGGCGGTGACCTTGTGTCCCTCGGGCGTGGCGGCGAGGTGCTGCACGTTGACCACGATCCCGACCGACATCTCGCCGGGCTCCATGTACGGCTGCATCGCGTCCATCGCGGCCATTTCCATCATCAGGCTCATCACGCAGGTGGCCATCACCGGCGGCAGCGACGGCTCCATCGTGCCCGCGAGGTCCTTTTTTCCAACCGTGATGCTGTAGCTGCCCTTGGTTCCCACCGGTATCGGTCGCATCGTAACCCCCGCCTCGATAGGTCTATTTTACGCGGCGCGCGTGCGCCGCAGTTTCATCTGGTCTAGTTTCTTTATCATCCACTCGACGCGGTCGTTGCCCCAGAACAGCTCGCCCGCGACGTTGAACGTGGGCACGCCGAACACGCCGTCGCGCTCGGCTTCGGCGGCCGCGGCCCGCAGGTCGCCCGGGCCGTCGCCATCCGCGTAGCGCCGCAAGCCCGCGGTATCGAGGCCGACTTCGGCCATCACGGCGACGAGCGCGTCGAAGTCCTCGATATTGAGTTCGCGCTTGAAGAAGCGCTCGAACACCCGGTCCGCGTATGGGCGAAAGCGGCCGTTGCGATCCGCGTACAGCCCGCTCATCAGCGCGAGCCGCGAGTCGAAAATCTTTTGCGGGCCGCGGATGATCATCCCGCGCTCGTTGGCGAAACGGCGCATGTCCATATAGAGATAGCGCACCTTGTCCCAATCGCGCTGCGCCCGCTGTTCGAGCTCGCCGCCATACGTCTCGCGAATCGCGAGTTCGAGCGGTATGAAGCGCATATGCACGCGATGGGTCTCTTCGAGCTTGTACGCCGGCTCCATCGCCAGGTACGTGAACGGGCTCTTGAAATCGTAATAAAGCTTTATCGTCTGAGCGGTATCGGCCATGGCGACCACCAATTAAGTGGATAGCCTAAAAGCGCGCGGCGAAAAAGCGCCGTCGGGAACAGCCAGTTTGCGCTGCTCACCAGGAGAACGCCACGCCGATGCCGGTGGGTGCAACGCTCTGAGCGCCGTGGGTGGAAGTTACGGGCGGTGCGACCGGAAAAACTCTGAAGCGCCCCGGATTCTCGTCGTGCTGGCGATGGAGATACAGGAACAGTTCGGTGGTGCCGACGCCCAGCAGCGCCGCGCCCACCACGTCCGAGAACCAATGGGCATCGTTGCCCATACGGCCGAATCCGTCGAGCAGCGCGAGCGAGTATATCGGGATCGAGATGTACCATGTATTGTCGTAATACTCGCTCACGCCGGCCGCCAGAGCGAACATCGGCGTCACATCGCCGGATACGAACGACTGTCCACCGTGAAAAAACGCGGTATGGCTGGGGCTCTGGGAGGGCCGCAATCGGCCAAACCCTGCTTTGATCCCGATATCGATGAGCGTTGCGATACCCGCGCCCTCGCCAGCGGTGAGCGCGAACTGGCGCGCGCGCGAATCGCCGCTGTAAAGACCGTATCCGTAGAGCACAGCGGTGGAGGCGCTGACACTCGCGTAGCTTACGTTCTGGAGCAGGTCCGCAGTGCTCGATCCCATGCTGCGGAGGTGACTTCGCATCGTCTGATCAAGCGCGAAAGAACCGCCAAATGCCGCGCCCGCGCCGCCCACGATAAGATAAAAGCGTGGGTTGGTCAGCATCGCCCCGGCCGCGTCGAGGTGCAGGGGGGCCGTCGCGATGTCTTCGGCGTCGGCCTCGAAGTTATTCGCCAGGTATTTGAAGTCCGAGGTCAGTTCGCCGCCGAAGTTGGAGGAGACAGACGCAGGAAGTGCGCTCTGTGCCCATCCGGAAGGCACACCGCCGCCAATCAAAATGATCGCCAGGATCGCCGGCGGGAAAAATGCCCGTTTCAGCATTGGCGAATGCCTCCTTGCGCGGTGCACGTTCAAGACGATGGTGCAGGCGTGGATGGCGCGTCAGGTTTTGCGGCTCTAACTAGACCGCATACTCCGCAACTCGACGACCATCAAGGGGTTCGCGCGTCTCCGCGCCGCCGATTCAGTGCGAAAGGGAAAATGCTTTTGGCAAATCCTCTCGATCCGCCCCTCTCCGGATGCGAAGATACCTGTTTGGCAGGCTGCATCGTCAGGATGTTCTTCGAGGGAGCCCGCTATGGCGAAGCGTTCCACCAGTTCCAGCGATGTGCCGCGCACTTCCGCCGGCATGTCACGCGAAGTAAGGGCCGCGCCGGCCGCAGGGCCGCCGCCCGGGTCGCGCTATCACGTTATCGAGGCGATTACGCCGATGGTCGATTGCGGCCGCTATCCGGTCAAGCGCGTGATGGGCGAGCCATGCGTGGTCGAGGCCGATATTTTCCGCGACGGCGATCACGTGCTGCATGCGGTGATCAAATGGCGGTCCAGCCGCGAGACGCAATTCTCCGAATCGCCGATGATGCATGTGGACAATGATCGCTGGCGCGGCGAATTCCCGCTCGATCGCAACGACTGCTACTTCTTCACGATCGAGGCGTGGACCGATCTCTTTGCTTCGTGGGAGCGGGGCTTCAGGAAAAAGGCCGAAGCGGGACGCGACGTCGCCTCCGACCTGCTCGAAGGGATCGCCCTCGTCGAGTCGGCCGCGCGTCGCGCCAAGGACGCAGACCGAACGGCGATTGACGCGGCGCTGGAGCGGTTGCGCGCGCTTGACGAGCCGCGCGATGCGGTCGCGATTGTTTCTGATCAGCAGTTGCTCGGTCTGATGGCTCGGTTGGGCGACCGCTTTAGCGCCACCCAGTATCAGCCGTTGCTGGAGGTGATCGCGGACAGGCCACTCGCGCGCTGCGGCGCCTGGTACGAGATGTTCCCGCGCTCGCAAGGAGACATCCCGGGGCGCGCCGCGACGCTGCGGGAGGCCGAACGCCGTTTGCCCGAAATCCGCGACCTCGGCTTCGATGTCGTTTATCTTCCGCCGATACATCCGATTGGCCATACGCATCGCAAGGGTCCCAACAACTCGCTGACCCCGCTGCCCGATAGTCCCGGTAGCCCGTGGGCGATTGGCAGCGAGGCTGGCGGCCATACCGCGGTCGAGCCGGCGCTCGGCAGTCTCGACGATTTCGATCATTTCGTGTTGGCCGCCCGGCGCCTCGGATTGGAGGTCGCGCTCGACTTCGCAATCCAGTGCTCGCCTGACCATCCCTGGGCGCGCGAGCATCCCGAATGGTTTCGTCATCGGCCCGACGGCTCGATCAAATACGCCGAGAATCCGCCCAAGGAGTACCAGGACATATATCCGCTCGATTTCGAGGCGCCGGCGGCTGGCGCGTTGATGGAGGCGCTCAAGGAGGTCGTGCTGTTCTGGATCGGCCACGGCGTGCGGATTTTCCGGGTCGACAATCCGCACACTAAGCCGGTGGAGTTCTGGCGCTGGCTTCTCGCAGACGTGCAGGAGCGCCATCCGGAAACGATCTTCCTGGCCGAGGCGTTCACGCGGCCCAAGGTGATGATGGCGCTGGCCAAGGCGGGCTTTACTCAGTCGTATACCTATTTTACCTGGCGCAATACCAAGGCGGAATTCGTCGACTATCTGACCGAGTTGAGCCAGCCGCCGGTGAGCGATTTCTTTCGGCCCAATTTCTTCACCAACACCCCCGACATCCTGAGTCCGATCCTGCAGCGTTACGGACGTCCGGCCTTCAAGATGCGGCTGGTGCTGGCGGCGACGCTGTCGCCCTCCTACGGCATATACAGCGGCTACGAATTGTGTGAGAACCAGGCGGTGCCCGGCACCGAGGAATATCTGAACTCCGAAAAATACGAAATTCGCACGCGCGACTGGCACGCTCCCGGCAACATCAACGAGTTCATCGCGCGCCTCAACGCGATCCGGCGCGAGAATCCCTGCCTCCGCTTGTTCACCAACCTGCGCTTCCTGGAGACCGACAGCGACCAGATCCTGTGCTACGCCAAGGCCACGCCCAACGGCGGCAATATTATTCTCATCGCGGTGAATCTCGATCCCGCCGGGCCGCATTACTGCACCGTCGTCGTGCCGGCGCAAGTCGTGGGAGTCGCGCCGGGCGCGAGCTATGGTGTTACGGACCTGGTGACGGGTTCGTCGTGGACCTGGGGCGAGCGCAACTACGTGCGGCTTGATCCGGCGATCGAGCCGGCGCACATTCTGCTGGTTACGAAACACACATGAAGAATGGCAACAACAACGGACTGCCCAACGATCCGCTGTGGTACAAGGACGCGATCTTTTACGAGCTGCGCGTGCGCTCGTTCTATGACAGCAACGGTGACGGGATAGGGGATTTTCCCGGCCTGACGCGCAAGCTCGACTATCTGCGCGACCTCGGTATCACCACGATCTGGCTGCTGCCGTTCTATCCATCGCCGATGCGCGATGACGGGTACGACATCTCCGACTACACCGGCGTGCATCCCGACTGCGGCACGCTGCACGATTTCAAAGCCTTCCTGCGCGCGGCGCACGAGCGCGGGCTGCGCGTGGTGACCGAACTCGTGCTCAACCATACCTCGGACCAGCATCCGTGGTTCCAGCGCGCGCGCCGCTCGCCGCCGGGGAGTCCCTACCGCGACTTTTACGTCTGGAGCGATACGCCCGAGCGCTACAAAGAGGCGCGCGTCATCTTCAAGGACTTCGAGCTTTCCAACTGGACTTGGGATCCGGTGGCCAAGGCGTATTACTGGCATCGCTTCTACTCGCATCAGCCGGATCTCAACTACGACAATCCGGCGCTCAAGCGCGCGGCCTTCCGCGCGGTGCACTTCTGGTTCGGGATGGGCGTCGATGGGCTGCGCCTGGACGCGGTGCCATACCTGTTCGAGCGCGAAGGGACGACCTGCGAGAATCTGCCCGAGACCCACGCCTTCCTGCGCGATTTGCGCCGACACATCGACGCGAATTTTCCCAACCGGATGCTGCTCGCGGAAGCCAACCAGTGGCCTGAGGACGCGGTCACCTACCTCGAGGGCGGCAAGGAATGTCACATGGCGTTCCATTTTCCGATCATGCCACGGATGTTCATGGCGGTGCGGATGGAAGATCGCTTTCCGCTGACCGACATCTGGGCGCAGACGCCGCCGATCGACGAGTCCTGCCAGTGGGCGATCTTTTTGCGCAATCACGACGAGCTGACGCTCGAGATGGTGACCGAGGAGGAGCGCGACTTCATGTACCGCGCCTACGCGCGTGAGTCGCGGATGCGGGTCAACCTGGGCATCCGGCGCCGGCTGGCGCCGCTGCTCGGCAACAATCGCCGCGCGATGGAGTTGATGAACGGGCTGCTGCTGTCGTTGCCCGGCACGCCGGTTATTTATTACGGCGATGAAATCGGGATGGGCGACAACATCTATCTCGGCGACCGCGACGGTGTGCGCACGCCGATGCAGTGGAGCGGCGATCGCAACGCGGGCTTCTCGGCGACCGATCCGCAGCGGCTCATCCTGCCGGTGATCATCGATCACGAGTACCACTACCAGACCGTCAACGTGGAGAACCAGGAACATAACCTGCACTCGATGCTGTGGTGGATGCGCCGCGTAATCGCGATGCGCAAGCAGTTCAAGGCCTTCGGACGCGGCACGGTCGAGTTCTTAAGCCCCGAGAATTCGCGCGTGCTGGCATTTCTGCGCATGTACCAGGACGAACGCATCCTCGTGGTCGCCAATCTTTCGCGCTTCGTGCAGTATGCCGAACTCGACCTCGCGCGCTTCAAGGGGATGGTGCCGGTGGAGTTGTTCGGGCGCACCGAGTTTCCCGCAATCACTGAAAAGCCCTACCTGCTCACGCTCGGACCGCATTTGTTCGACTGGTTCTCAATCCAGCCGCCGCGCCGCGCACCGGCCGTGGTCGAGGTCGCGCGCAACGAGGTCGCGCGCATCGAAAGCGCGGCCGGATGGGACGGCTTCATGCGCGGCGAGGGTTGGGAGACGCTGGCCAAAGCGATGCCGGACTTCCTGCCGCGATGCCGATGGTTTCGCAGCAAAACGCGCACGATAAAGACGGTCAGAGTGGCCGACACGATGGCGCTGAGCGAGGGCCCCGGCGGCGCGCATCTGGTGCTCGCCAACGTCGAGTACAGCAACGCCGAGCCCGAGACCTACGTGATACCGGTGGCTCTGGGAGTGAACGGTGCGGCGCCGGATGAGGAACATCCGGAACTCACCATCGCCCACCTGCGGCTCACCGGCTCGCGCAACAACCCGGTCGAGGGTCGCCTGTTCGAGGCCTCGGCCGACCCGCGCTTTGGCGGCGCGCTGCTCGAGATGGTCGAGCGGCGCCGCCGGGTGCGCGGCCAGCACGGCGAGCTTATCGCGACGGCCGTGCCGGCGTGGCGCGGGCTGCGCGGCGATCGCGAAAGCCCGTGCGAGCCCCGCGCGCTCAAGGCCGAGCAGAGCAACTCCTCGGTGGTTTACGGCGACCGTCTGATCCTGAAGCTCTTTCGCATGCTGGACCCGGGCGTCAACCCCGACCTCGAGATCGGCCGCATGCTCGACGCGCACGCACACTTCGCGCATACGCCGCCGCTCGCCGGATGGCTGGAGTACCAGACCGGACGGGATGAGCCGCGCACTGTCGGCGTGCTCCACGGGTTCATTCCCAACCAGGGCGATGCATGGACGCATACGCAGGGCGAGCTCAGCCAGTATTTCGAGCGCGCGTTGACCCACAAGGACCGCACGGTCGAGCTGCCGGTCAAGCCGCTGGTAAACCTGGTCGCGGAAGATCAGCCGGGGCCAATGGTCACGGAGGCAATCGGAGCGTTTCTGGAGACCGCCGGGCTCCTGGGGCGGCGCACCGCCGAGCTGCATGTCGCGCTGGCCGCGGCCACAGACGATCCCGATTTCGCCCCTGAGCTCTACTCCGCGCTCTATCAGCGCTCGGAGTATCAGTCGATGCGCAATCTGGCGGGCCAGGTTTTTCGCATGCTGCGTGCTCGCCTGTCCTTCCTGTCAGAGGCCGACCGCGCGAAGGCGAGTGCGCTGCTATCGAACCAGGACCTTGTCACTGCGCGCTTCCAGGAATATTTGCGGCGCAGATTCACCGTCACGCGTATACGCACGCACGGGGATTTGCATCTCGGCCAGGTGCTGCAAGCGGGCAAGGACTTCGCCATAATTGACTTCGAGGGTGAGCCGGCGCGTCCGCTGAGCGAGCGGCGGCGCAAGCGCTCGGCGCTGCGCGACGTGTCGGGGATGCTGCGCTCGTTCCATTACGCGGCGCTGGGTTCGATGCTCGATCATCTGCGCACGGGCACGCTGAGTCCGAGTGTGCTCGACGCGCTGGGGCCGTGGGCGCGGCTATGGCAAGTATGGGCCTCGTGGGCCTACTTAAAGGAATACTTGAAGGCGGCGGGCGAAGCGGATTTCATCCCGCGCGATCGCGAAGAACTGAAAATCCTGCTCGACGCCTTTTTGCTCGACAAGGCGATCTACGAGCTGGCGTACGAGCTGAACAACCGCCCCGACTGGCTGGCGATTCCGCTGCAGGGCGTCAGCCAGGTTCTCAGCGGAGCAGTCTAGAAACCGAAACAGGAAGCGCATTTCATCATGGAGCCTGATATTGCGGCGGCGGACCGCCCAGATGCGGCGGACGGCCTGGAGCGCCTGGTCGCGCTCGAACATCTCGATCCGCATTCCATTCTCGGCGCGCACGTGGAGCCCGACGGCGTCGTGGTGCGTGTCTTCCGGCCCGACGCCGAGCGCGTCGCGTTGCTCGTCGACGGCGAGAAGAGCGGACGCGCGATGGCCCGCGTTCATCCGGGGGGAATCTTCGAGATTCGGCTGAAGGGACGCCGCGAGCTGTTCGCGTACAAGCTCGAAATGTTTTTTCGCGGCGGCACTTCGACGACGACTCGCGATCCGTACTGCTTCCTGCCCACGATCGGCGACCTCGACCTCTACCTGCTCGGAGAACTCAAGCACGAGCGGCCCTACGAGGTGCTCGGCGCGCATCCGCGCGAGCTGGGCGGCGTCGCCGGCGTGGCGTTCGCGGTTTGGGCGCCCAACGCGCGCGGCCTCAGCGTGGTTGGCGACTTCAATGCATGGGACGGCCGTATCCACATGATGCGTTCGATGGGCGGGTCGGGAATCTGGGAGCTGTTTGTCCCGGGGCTCGAGGCCGGCGCGCGCTACAAATATGAAATTCGTCCGCGCGAGGGCCCGCCGTACCTCAAGACCGATCCGTGGGCGGCGGCGTTGGAGATGCCGCCGGCGACCGCGTCGATCATTTATCGCTCGCGCTACAGCTTTGAGGACGAGCAGTGGATGGCCGAGCGGGCGGCGCGCGACGTGCTGCGCACGCCCGTTTCGATCTACGAAGTTCACCTCGGCTCGTGGCGGCGCGTCTCCAAGGAGCACAACCGCTGGCTCACTTACCGCGAGCTGGCACCCGCGCTCGCCGACTACGTGACCGAACTCGGCTTCACGCACGTCGAGCTGATGCCCGTGATGGAGCATCCGTTCAGCGGCTCGTGGGGCTACCAGGTGAGCGGCTACTTCACGCCCACTTCGCGTTTCGGCACGCCGGACGACTTCCGCTTCTTCGTCGACTATCTCCATCGGCGCGGTATCGGCGTGATTCTCGACTGGGTGCCGGGCCATTTTCCGACCGACACCTTCGCGCTTGCACGCTTCGACGGCACCGCGCTCTACGAGCATCTCGATCCGCGGATGGGGTTCCAGCCCGAATGGGGCACTTATATTTTCAACTTCGGCCGCACCGAGGTGCGCAACTTCCTGCTGGGCAGCGCCGAGTGCTGGCTGCGCGAGTTCCATGCCGACGGCCTGCGCGTCGACGCGGTCGCCTCGATGCTCTATCTCGACTACGCGCGGCGCGAGGGCGAATGGATTCCCAATGCCGAGGGCGGGCGCGAGAACCTGGAGGCAGTCGCTTTCCTGCGGATGCTCAACGAGCAGGCTTACGAGCGCAACCCCGGCGTGGTGACTCTGGCCGAGGAGTCAACCTCGTGGCCGGCCGTCAGCCGACCGACCTACGCCGGCGGGCTGGGCTTCAGCTTCAAGTGGGACATGGGCTGGATGCACGACACGCTGAATTATTTTTCCAAAGATCCGGTGCATCGCCGCTGGGAGCATCGCGACCTCACCTTCGGCCTGCTCTACGCGTGGAACGAGAATTTCGTCCTCCCGCTCTCGCACGACGAGGTCGTGCACGGCAAGCGCTCGATGCTCTCCAAGATGCCGGGCGACCGCTGGCAACAGTTTGCCAACCTGCGCGCGCTATACGGCTACATGTGGGCGCGGCCGGGCAAGAAGCTGCTCTTCATGGGCGGCGAGTTCGGTCAGTGGAAGGAATGGAACTACGACGAGAGCCTCGACTGGGAGGTGCTCCAGGGCAGCGAGCATCTCGGTCTCCAGGCGCTGGTGGGCGAGCTCAACCGCTTCTATCGCGCGCAGCCGGCGCTGTGGGAGGCCGACCACGATCACGCGGGCTTCCAATGGATCGCCGCCGACAACGCCGACGACAATATGATCGCGTTCATGCGGATCGCCCCGACGAGCGGCCAGCGCCTGATCTGCGCCGGCAATTTCTCGCCGGTAGTTCGCCGCGACTACCGCATCGGCGTGCCGCGCTCCGGCTACTACCGCGAGATTCTCAACACCGACGCCGCGATCTGGGGCGGCAGCAACGTCGGCAATGCGGGCGGCGTCATGGCCGAGCCGACTCCGTACAACGGCCTCCAATATTCCATTTCGATCACACTGCCGCCGCTCGGCGTGTTGTGGTTCGAGGTGCCGGGCGACTGAGAGTCGGCGGCCGCTGTCCTACTCTGAGGGCAAGTGTCCTGGTTTGAGAAGCGGGGTGTCATAGTTTCCCTTCAGGCGGGGATCGTCGGTGGCGATGCACGCGGCGGTATCTTTTTGAGAGGGGTAATTCAGTTCATGCCCGTTGGCATACCCCACCCATCCGCCTCTCAAACCTAAGAGGACCTTTTTGCACTCATCGGCTGTGTTGTACGAGTTCGATGTTTCCCATTTCGATAACGGCGCGTTCGCGTTCACAGAGCCATCGGGTCTAATTGGCGGCAGCATCAGATACCAGCCGACCAAGGCGAGCGCAGCGACGTGGCCAGCGTTCATTCGCCAATAGCCTAGAAGACGGCGCACGCTCCTTGCAAACCGGTAGGGAGCCGCTATGATGCGCGCTGCAAGACGTGCGCTGCAAAAACGTGCTGTAAGACCTGCGCTGAAGATGGCCGGCTGGCGCTTTCAGGGAGGGCTCTGTGCGATGAAGACCGTCGAAGAAACGCTCGCCGAACTCGTTGACCGCGAAGAGATCCGCGACCTGCCGGTGCGCTACTGCGATTGCGTGTGGCGCAACGACGTAGCAGGAATCGTCGACCTGTTCACAGCCGACGGATCCTTCACCGTCAAAACTCCGGATGGCGAAACCGTCCACAAAGGACGCGAGGCCCTGCTCAAGACGTACACCGAGGGACTGCGCGTGAAGCCGCGGCCCTACATTCACAACCACGTGGTCGAATTGGGCTACTATGGCCGGGCGACCGGGCGATGCTACCTGGATCTGCGCAGCGAAAACCGCAACATGGAATGGATCGGGTCCGGTCACTATCTCGACGAATACGTCAAGGTGGGCGATCACTGGAAATTCGCGTCGCGCTACTTCACCGCCATCCGATTAGACTCCGCTACCGCCGCTAAGGCGGCCACTCCCCCGAAAACCGCCGCCCATGCGAAGCCCGCGCCCAAGGCGGCCGCCAAACCGAAACCCGGCAAGGCCAAGGTGGTTGCGCGCAAGAAGGCCGCACCCGCCAAGCGCAAGTCCACGCGCTGACGAGCCCGAATCGCCCGTTTACGCTCGATAACGCACCGCATTTACGCTAGCGTGCGCGGCTGATAAGGCTGCTCCGGGGGGAGCCGCGCGCCTTCGTGCGATTCCCGAAGAGCTTCATGCTGAGCGCGCACGCGCTCAGCGCTCCGCGGCGACGGCGGCGGCTGCCCGCGCTCCGCGCGCGGCGGCCGCCGTCGCCGCGGGCGGCAGATGCGGGTACAGCTTGTACACCATCAGGTAGACCACCACGCCGGTAACCGACACGTACATCCAAATCGGCCACGTCCATCGCGCGATTCGCCGATGCCGCGCGAAGCGGCCGCGCAGCGCGCGGCCGAGCGTGATCAAGGCGAGCGGCACTATTGCTGCCGCGAGCACGATGTGTGTGGAGAGGAGGGTGAAATAAACCGGCCGGATCAAACCCTGGCCGCCGAAACGCACGTCGCCCACGTGGTAATGGTAAGTGCAATAGGAAATGAAAAAAGCCACCGACACGGTGAATGCGCTAATCATGCACGCGCGATGGATGTGCACCTGGTGGCGGCGAATCGCGATATATCCCGCCAGCAGCAACAGCGCCGCCGTCGCGTTCAGGATCGCGTCGAGCGGCGCGAGCGAGTCGTAGGAAAGCATCGGTATATGGAATCGGCGGGCCGCGCTGTGCGGCCCGCCGAGAATCTCACGATCATCTCATCGCCGTGCCGCTCAGGCCGACGCGCGTCCGTGACGCAGCAGGCGGCCCGGCAGCGGCCCGTCCGGCGCGACCGTATCGTGTCCGTGGTCGCGGATAACCTTGCCGTTGACGATCACCGCGTCGATTCCGTAGGCGTCGGCGACCAGCCGGTCCGCACCCGACGGAAGATCGCTGACGCGGCGCAGCCGCGAGCATCCGATCTTGTCCGGGTCGAACACCACCACGTCGCCCGCCAATCCCGGCGCGAGCCGCCCGCGATCGCTCAGCGCGAAGACCTCCGCCGGCCGCGCCGTCAGCATCCACACTGCGCGTTCGATCGGGATCGCCTTGCGCTCGCGCACCCAGTGTCCCATCAGGTAGGTCGAGAAGCATGCGTCGCAAAGCTGACTCGCATGCGCGCCCGCGTCGGAAAGCCCGACCACCGTACCCTTGCCGTTTAGCAGCGCGATTACCTCGTCTTCCTCGTAGTTGAACAGTGCCATCCGGAAGCGCGCTTCGAGTTTGGTTTCGAGCCCGATGTCGAGCATCAGGTCGATCGGATCGACACCGCGCTCGCGCGCGAGTTCGGCAAGGTTGCTTTCCTCGAGTTCCGGGCGGCCCGGATAGTGCGAGACCCAGCTACGCTCCCATCGGTCGGCGAAGCGGCCCGCCGAGTTGATTCCGGTCTTGGCCTTGAACATCGCGCGGAATTCCGGGTCGGCGTAGATCCTGGTTTTGCCGTCGAAGTCGGCTTCCGAGATCTGCTTGAAGACCGTGAGGCTCTCGAAAATGAAAGGCTCCTTGAGCGTCATCTCGAAGTTGAGCGGCCGGCACGCGACCTGCGGGACGATGTTCATCCCCTGGTCGGACAACTCTTGTGACTGCGCGAGCAGTCGGCGATGGCCATCGTTGGATCCAGTCATCCCGGCAAGCAACGCGGTCCAGGTGATGGTGCGGCCGGTCGCGCGAAACAGGTCGGCGAATTCCTTGAGGAAGAGTTCGCGTCCGACCGTGGCCTGGATTACGCCGCTTTTTTCCTCCGCGAGCACGCTCGCCAGAGCGGTTATCTCGCTCATTTCCGCCTTGCGGCTGGGCACGGGCTTGCCGCTATAACCGACGTGGGTGGGCGACTTGGAGGTGGCGAAGCCCACCGCGCCGGCGCGGATTCCGCGCCGCACGATCTCGCGCATCTGAGCGATTTCGCCTTCATTGGCTGGCCGTTCCACGGATTCCTCGCCCATCACGTACAGCCGCGTCGGCGTGTGCCCGATCAGCGCGCCGACGTTGATCACCGAGCCGCGCTTTTCAACCGCGTCGAGGTACTGCTCGAAAGTCTCGAACGGCCATTCGTAGCCCAGTCCCGCTTCCAGCGCGTCGAGGCTCATCCCTTCGACTTTTTCGAGCGTGCGCATGATGAGTCCGCGATGCTCGGGGCGGGTCGGCGCGACGCCGAAGCCGCAATTGCCCATCACCACCGTGGTCACCCCGTGCCACGGCGAGATGGTCATCATGCGGTCCCACAGGATCTGCGCGTCGTAGTGAGTGTGGATGTCGACGAAGCCGGGGGCGACCACACGGCCGCGCGCCTCGACGGTCGCGGCTGCTTTGCCGGGAGCCTCGCCCACGGCGGCGATCTTGCCGTCCTTGATCGCGACGTCGCCCTCGCGCGCAGGAGAACCGGTGCCGTCGATAATCGTACCGCCCGTTATCTTGAGGTCGTATTCCATCAGAACTCTCCTTGAGCCCGGCCGGTACGCCGCATTTTTGCGTCCGGCATGTGGGATCGGGAAATCCGGAAGGGGCCTGAATCCAAGACCAGTTATATCGCAGCTTTAAGCGCCCGGTCCACCCGCGACCCCGATTCCGCGCCCGGGTTTCGTTTTTCGTTTTTTCGTTGTAAACGCGGCTCGGGTCTAGTAAAAGTGACAACAGGAACGGAACAACGTCTGTATCCCAGGCTCCGCCCGGAGCCTTCGCGAGGAAGGAAAAATGCAAAAGCCTATCATCTCGGCGGATTCGCATATCACCGAACCGCCAAACACCTACATCGACTATATCGATCCCAAGTTCAGGGACCGCGCGCCGCACATGGTGCGTGACGATCGCAAGGGCGATCTGTTCATGATCGATGGGATGAAGCGGCCGATCCCGATGGGACTGATCGCGGCGGCCGGCAAGGCTGCCGAAGAACTGACCGTGCTCGGCATCAAGTTCGAGGAACTGCATCGTGGCGGATGGGATCCTGAGGCGCGGATGGCCGACCAGGACCGCGACGGCGTCGCCGCCGAAGTCATTTACCCGACGGTCGGGATGCTGCTCTGCAATCACAAGGACTACGATTACAAAAAGGCCTGCTTCGACGCTTACAACCAGTGGATCGCCGGCTACTGCTCGGCCCATCCCGAGCGCCTCATCGGCACCGGACAGACCGCGATGCGCTCGGTCGAGGAGGGCATCTCTGACCTCCAGCGCATCAAGGACTTGGGCCTCAAGGGCGTGATGATGCCTGGCAACCCGCAGGTCGAGGACTACGACAGTCCGATTTACGATCCATTCTGGGTGGCCGCGATCGACCTCGGCCTGCCGCTGAGCTTCCACATCCTGACCAGCCGCGAGGACGCGGTTGGCCGCGGCCGCGGGCCCAAGCTCAACAGCTTCATGTCAATCATCCGCGGCAACCAGGACATCATCGGGACGCTCATCCTAAGCGGCGTCTTCGAGCGCCATCCCAAGCTCAAGATCGTGTGCGTCGAGGCGGACGCGGGATGGGCGCCGCACTACATGTACCGCATGGACCACGCCTACGACCGTCATCGTTACTGGCTGACGGCCGGCACGATCTCGAAAATGCCGAGTGAGTATTTCCGCGAGAACATATACCTGACGTTCCAGGACGACTGGGTAGCGTTCAAGATGAAGGACATGTGCAATTTCCGCCGCCTGATGTGGGCCAACGATTTCCCGCATAGCGATTCGACCTGGCCCTGGTCGCAGGAACTGCTCAAGAAGCATACGGCCGAGCTGACCGAGGAGGAGAAAAACCAGATCCTCCACGACAACGTCGCCGAGCTTTACCACTTGAGCCTGTAACCGGACCGGCGTTCGCGGCGCTGCCGGCCCAAGAAGAGCGCGAGAGGAGAGCGCGATGGCGAGTGTGACACAACTCGGTTACCTGGGCATCGGCGTGAGCGACCTTGCGCGATGGGAACACTTCGCAGCCAACGTGCTCGGCCTGGAGGTCAACGGCGCCGACGCGGACGGCTCGACGTTCCTCAGGATGGACGAGTATCACCATCGATTCATCCTGCAGCCGGGGGGCGCCGACGACCTCGCGTTCGTCGGATGGGAGGTCCGCGACCAGGCGGCGCTCAACGAAGTCGCCGCGCGGCTGCGAGCCGACGGCGTGGAAGTCACGGCGGCGACGCCGCAGGAAGCGCGCGCGCGGCGCGTGGTCGAGTATCTGAAGCTCAAGGACCCAAGCGGCATCCCGACCGAGATCTATTTCGGGCCGCTGATGACTTTCGAGCAGCCGTTCAAATCGCCGCGCCCGCTTTCCGGCTTCGTCACCGGCGAACTGGGGATGGGCCATATCGTGGTGCGGGTGGACGACTCGGCCAAGAGCCTGCGTTTTTACCGCGACCTGCTGGGGCTCAAGATCAGCGACTTCATCGACATGCGGTCGCGTCGCGGCGGCGATCCGATCAGTCTGACCTTCATGCACTGCAATCCGCGCCATCACTCGATCGCCTTCGGCGTCATCCCGGCGCCCAAACGCCTGATGCACTTCATGCTGCAATGCCGTCACGTGGACGACGTCGGGTCGACTTACTATCTCTGCCAGGACCAAGGCGTCGAAATTTCCGGCACCATTGGGCGCCACACCAACGATCACATGATGTCGTTCTACTTGCGCACGCCGGCGGGTTTCGAGGTCGAGTACGGATGGGGCGCCCGAATCGTCGACGACGCGACCTGGCAGGTGCAGAAGCACGAGGCCCCGAGCATCTGGGGCCATCGCGGCAGTCTCACGCCGATGTCCCGCAAGCCCGCGCCGGTATAGCGGCGCGCCCGCGCGCGCTGGAGCGCTCGGAGCCCAGGGAGGCGCGGGCCTGAGCGCCGCGCTCTCGCGCGGCGCTCAGGCTCGCTGGTTGTACAGGTTCATCGCGCGCTCCAGCCCGCCCGTGATCACCGTTTCGACCGCTTCGGCCGCGCGCTCGATCGAAGCCTTGAAGGCTTCGAGCTCCGCGCGGCCCATCGAATGGAGCACGTGTTCCTTGGCTTCCAGACCCGGCGCGGGGCGTCCGATTCCGACCCGCACGCGCACGAATTCGGGCGTGCCAAGCGCGGCGGCGATCGAGCGCACGCCGCGATTGCCTGCGTCGCCGCCGCCGCGTTTGAGCCGGAGCTGGCGCGGCTCGAGATCGATTTCGTCGTGCACGACGATCAGGCGCTCGGCGGGAATCTTGTAGTAGCCCAGCAGCGCCGCGACACATTCGCCGCTCAAATTGTAGTAGGTCTGCGGCTTCAGCAGGATTACGCTGTCCGAACCGGTCCTATCGGAGCCGATTCTGGCCTCGCCGAAAATTCCTTTGAACTTGCGCCGGTCCAGCCTCGCGCCGCATTTTTCGGCCAGGCGGTCGATGACCGTGAAGCCGATGTTGTGGCCGGAGCGATGATATTGCTCGCCGGGATTGCCCAGGCCCGCCACCACCCATCGCATCTCGCGCATCTCCTCGGGCTTCTCGGGCGGGCTCTCGGAGCCGGCGCGCGCGGAGCGGAACCTGGAGAACATCTGCCCCAGCCGGCCCATCACATACTTCGCGCGCTACGCGCCCCTGCGGTTAGCTGCGCGCGCGTCCGTTGCGCCGCGAGGCCATGAGAGCGGCGGCGAGCGGCGCGAGTGCCTCGAACAGCGCGGCCATCTCGGCCGGCGTGCCGATCGAAATCCTGATCGCGTCAGGCCACGCACGAAAATGGCGCACCAGCACACCGCGCTTGCGCAGTCCCGCGGCCACCGGACCGAGGTCGCGGCCGGGCATCCGCGCGAGCACGAAATTGGCCGATGACGGCGGCACCGCAAACCCCATTTTGAGCAGCCGGCGCGTGGCCGCGGCGCGCGTGCGCTTGATCCGTTCGACATTGCGCAGCATCCAGGCATTGTCGTCCAGCGCCGCTGCGCCCGCCGCGATCGCCAGGCGGCTCAGGTTGTAGGAATCCTTGACCTTGCCGAGTTGCTCGATGATTTCGGGGTGGGCGAAGCATAGCCCCAGCCGCATCCCGGCCAGCGAGTACGACTTCGAGAGCGAGCGCAGCACCAGGACGTTGGGCAATCGCTGGACGAGGTCGAGCGCGTTTTCCTCGGCGAAGTCGACGTAAGCCTCGTCGATCGCGAGCAGGCGGCCGTCGAGCAGGCGCGCAAGGCGCGCGAGCGTGCGCCGCGGCGTGAGCGTACCCGAGGGCGAATTGGGATTGCATACGATCGTCAACCGGGCGCGCGCGCGCACCAGCGCTTCCAGCGGCAGTTCGAAATCGGGACCCAGCGGTGGCGCGATCACGCGCGCCTCCTGCACCGCCGCCAGCGTGTCGTAGAGCGAGTAGGTCGGAGTCGCCCACGCCACGCGGTCGCCGGGCCCGAGCGTCGCCCGGAACAGCATCGCTAGCAACTCGTCCGAACCGTTGCCGGCCACGATCATACGCTCGGCAAAGCCGTAGCGGCGCGCGGCGGCTGCGGCGAAGTCGTCGGCCTGCGGCGCCGGATAAAGCCGCAGCGCCTGGCCGATCGCCGCGTTCGCGACCGCTTTGATCACTCGCGGCGAGGGCGGATACGGGTTCTCGTTGGTGTTGAGCTTGACGAGGCGCTGGCCCGGCCGCGGCTGCTCGCCTGGCACATAGGGCGCCATCTTGTGAATTGCCTTGCGAAACATCGCGCGCGTATCTACCTATCCGCGCTTGCCGCTCTTGCCATGTCTGCGTGTCGCGCGTGCCTTGGCACGCACCGGTTTCGACGCGGTCGATTCGAGCAGCCATCCGAGGTAAGCCGCCGAGCCGCCGCTCGGCGCGAGCGCAAGCACCTCCGGAACTTCGTAGCTGTGCAGTTCGATCACGCGGCGCTCCACGCGGCCGAGCAGGCTTGCGCGGGTTTTGATAAGCAGGAGGAATTCAGGCTCGTCCTCGACCGCGTCGCGCCATCGATAGACCGAGCGTATCGGCCCTACGATATTGACGCACGCCGCCAACCGCTCGTCGACCAGCCGGCGCGCGATCGAACGTGCCTGCGGTTCAGCGCCTGCGGTGGATAATACGATTCTCGCCTGTGATGCGTGCACAGCGCTGGTACTCTAGCGGCCCGCGCGCATCAGTCCAAGCCGCTCTAAAACTCTGGCGGTCGCAGGACACGGAAGAGGCGGCGCGAACGGCTTTTCGCCGGCGCGCCGGTGCCCGCTCGTGGAGCCGCTCAGCAGCTTCATCCGCGCGAGGTGTTGGTCGAGATGCGCGGCGAGCAGCACGACGTCGCTCCATCGATCGACGTCGTACCACGCGGGTCCGAGCGCGTAGCGCGTGCCGCCGCGATGCAGCCGCGCGACGGTTTCGCTGAGCACGTTGGAGCGTCCCCAGGCGATCGCGCGAAAGATCTCCGGCATCGGGCCGCGCACGCCCACCAGGTAGTATCCACCGTCGAGGCTGGGCGCGAGCACCACCGGGGCGCGCCGCAACAGCGCGACGCTTCGCGCGAGCAGGCGCGGCGGAAGCGACGGCGTGTCGGTGCCGAAGAGCACTGCGCCGCCGGCGCGATACGGCTCGAGCGAGCGCGCCATTCGCGCGCCGAGGCTTCCGCCGCCCTGGTCGATGAGTTCGGCGCCGAAGCGGCGCGCGACGCGGCGCAGGTAGTCACTGTTTTCGGCGCCATGCGGAGCGCTGGCGGCGATCACGATTCGTTCGGGAGCAAGCCCGCGGCATTTGGCCAGCGCGTCGAAAATAAAAGCGCCGGCCAGCTCGGCCGCATTGGCGGCGCCAAGGCGCGCGATGAGCCTGGTTTTGGTATGGCCCGCGAGCGGCTCGCGGCAAAAGACGATTAGTGTAACGTTGGGGAGCGCAACGTCACGGCTCGATCCGGCGATCGCTCGCGAGCGCCTGGCGCGCTGCGGCTTAGCCGGCGCCGATACGGTGTCGCGCGAGCGCATCGCGCCTCTCAGTTTGCGCCGCCGCCATTGTGGCCGATCCCCTTGATGATATTGAACGGGACCTTGAGCACGTTGGTCAGGAAATAGGCTACTGAGGTTATCGGCTGGGGAACGACATGGGGATTGTTGAGCGGGCCGGTGACGTGGAAGTAGGCTGCGACAAAATGATCGGAGGAGAGCCCTTCGCCAATCAGCGGCACTTTGGCCACCAACCAGTTAACCGTTTTGAACGGTACCATGCCGACCTGCATGTCAACGTTGCCGTCGGCCAGACGTATGTGCCCGAGTGCTGAAATGTTCATCACCGGGCCGCGCAGGAGCAGGTCGTCGCTGTAGAAGTCACCGTCGCGGCCCTTGAAGTCGGCCTTCAACGTCTGGAACGGCACGCCGTTGACGCGCGGGTCAGGCACCTTGGCCGAGAGCCAGGTCTTGAGATCGACGAAACCCAGGATGCGCGAGAGCAGGGCGAACTTGTGCAGCACGCCGTCGGTCACCTCGATCGACACGGTGCCCGCCATCGTGTTGAAGAAATCGGTGTTAGAGTTGGCCCACAGGTCGCCCCGTGCTCTGAGGCGGCCTCTGAGCGGGGGCTGGCCCGCCGGATCCGCGAGGTTGAAGAGCGGCCCGACCTGCACGTCATTGACGCGGCCCTTGACGTTAATCCAGTCGTCGCGGCCGCGTCCGGAGAACTCCATCTCGGCGCGCCCGTCGAACATGGTCGCGACAAAATTGCGCACGTTCCAGTCGCCGTTGATCTCGCGATTGAAGTCGCATCTCGCGCGCGACATCGTCAAGCGTTCGAGCGTCGCGTGGGCGGCCTCGATATGGCCGACCACCGGCACAGGAAAAAAACGCGCCGGCGGGCTTGGGGCCCAGGGCAGGCGGATGAACTTCATCACTTCGAGGTTGAGCCGCCCGGCGTTCGCGACGATTCTGAGCACCGGTTTGTCGAGGTCGGCGACGCCGAGCGAGAAGTCGAACGGCGCGCCCTGAAGCTTGGCTCCGATGATCGCCAGCAGCAGCCCGCGGCCGTCCAGGCTAAGCGTCGCCGACTGCGCCACGATCGGCGCGCGCAAAAAGCCCAGTTGAACCTCGCCCGCGCCCATCGTCAGGAGGCCGTTGGCGCGGATGCCCTGGCTGCGGCTGGGCTCACGCACGATCGTAAGCGTGCCGCCGAGCGGCCCGCGCGCCTCGATATCCTGTGGATCGACGAGCAACGGCAGCCACTGTTGTATCTCGATCTGATGCATCTCGACGGCGATCTGCCGCAGGCTGAGCCTTCCGGCAGCGAGGGCAAGATTTCCGTTCACCGTCACCGCGCCCGGCACCTTGGGCTTGGCGACCGCGGCCATCACGCGGCGGAGCTCGAGATTGCCCGGCGTGAGCGTCACGCTGCCGCCAACGAGCGCGATCGGCTGAGGCAAATCCTTCGCGCTCAGGGTCACACCGCTGGGATCGATTTTCGCGAGGTACTTTGCGGGCGGCGCAGGCGCTTCGGTGTCGAACGATCCCGACGCGGTGAGCCGCACCGTCGCGTTGCCGGACAGCCGGTCGATATGCTTGGCGGCCTTGGCGGCAAGGGCCGGAGAAAGCTGCATCGCGGCGGGGTAGAGTTCATCAAGGTCGAGTGTCCCGGTGGCCCTGAGTTGGTAGCGCACCTGCCGATGGCCGGCGCGGAAATCGGCACTGCCGCTCAGCTCCGGGAACGATGAACCGCCAAGCACCGCCGATCCTTGCGTAAGCGTCGCGCGGCCCTTGGCGTAGGCCAGCTCCGCGTTAGCCTGCGATAGCGCCGGGAGGGCCGCCAGGTTGGGCAGCTTGAGGCTGACGGCCTCGAGGCGAACCGATAGCTGCAATGCGTGGGATAGCGCCGTCGCACTCCATCCGAGGTTGCGCAATTCGCCCTGATACGTCGCTCCCTCGACCGTGACGCGACCTGAGACCAGCGCCGCGGCGAGCCACGCGAGCGGCTTGTTCAGCGAGCGCGCCATCTCAAGGCGCGCCTTGAGCGCGGCGAGGTCGATCTGAACGGTGCTCAGATGCGCGAGCAGCGCGGCTTTATCCTTGAACGGATCGTTGAGCGTGAGATCGCCGGAGGCGACCGTGACCGTTCCCATGCGTGCTTCCACGTCCGCCAGGATTATTCGCTCAGTGGAAATCGAGTAAATCGTTTTCAGCGAGCAGTTGCCCAAGTCGATCGGCTTGCCCAGGCGCGCGCCGTCAGCTCCGAACCGATCGATCGCGAGGTCGCCGCGGCCGTCAAGCTCGCCGTTGCCGTGCAGCGCGAAGGTCGCGTCGCCATGCGCGAGTCCGTTCACGGTCACCCCGGCGCCGGCGTCGCGCTCGAGCCGCCCGTTCCAGAACCACAGTTCCCCGTCGGAGATAGTCTGGTCGATGGCATGCGGGGTGGTGTCGACGCTGACCCGGCCGCTCACTTCGAGCCCGCTTAGCGCCGTGTGAATATGCGGTGCGATGAAGCCGATATTCCAGATCTTCGCGTGTCTGCGCCGCGGCGCCGCCGTCAGCGAGAACTCTTCGACGAGCGGCTGCCCGGCGGCGTCGCTGATCCGGGCATTGGCGATCGTCACGCGCTCGACGAGGCCGGAGAATTCGCGGAACTCCTGCGCTACTGCCCGCACAGCCGCGGTGTCAGGACGCGGCAGCAAATGGGGGCCGAGCGCGGCCGAGGTGGCGGGCGCGCGCAACTCCGGACGCACGATCACCAGCGCGCGCAGCGGAAGCCCGTTACTCCAGATGAGTGCGTGGTAACTCAGGTAGACGCGGATGCGCTCGGAGCGGATCAGCTCGCGGCCCTCGTGCAGGATGCTCGGATGCTCGAGCAAGACAACGAGATGAGCGCCGAAGTGGAGCCGCTCGCTGCTCGCCACGATCTGGTAGCCGGTCTGTTGCTGGATGTGCTGGAGGACCAGGCTGATGAGCCGCGCCTGGTTGCGCATCGCGATCGCCACCGCCGCCGACAGCAGCACGGCAAGCGAGAGCAGGGCGATCGCGGCGGCGCGCACGAGTCTCATCCGGAGTACGGCTTGAATTTAAGGCATGTCCGGAATTTTAGCGACTGGAATTTAAGCGACCGCCGCGGAAATACCAAAGCCGGCCGCGCGCGCGGCTCACTCGCTTTCGACTGCTTCGGCCGCGCCGGCCCCCGCGGTCTCGAGCCAGCCAGCGCGATGCTTGCCGCGCAGCCCGGTCTTGAGCACGCGGTTGCGCAGGCGGACCGAGCGCGGCGTGAGCTCGACCAGCTCTTCCTCGTCGATCCACTCCAGCGCCGTGTCGAGCGTCATCAGGCGCGGCGGGCTCAATCGCACGGCCTCGTCATGCCCGGCGGCGCGGATGTTGGTGAGCTTTTTTTCGCGGCATACGTTGACCGGCAGGTTGGTCTCGCGCGCGTATTCGCCGAGGATCATGCCCTCGTAGACCGGCTCGCCGGCCGGAATGAAAAAGATCCCTCGCTCCTGGAGATGGAAAATGGCGTACGGCGTCGCGATCCCTTCGCGATCCGAGATCATCGCGCCGTTCTGGCGCGAGCGGATCGCGCCGCACCATGGCGCATAACCGTTGAACACCGAGTGCATCACGCCGGTCCCGCGCGTGTCGGCGAGGAAGCGGCCGCGAAAACCGATCAGCCCGCGCGCCGGAACGTCATATTCCAGCCGCACACGGCCGCTCTGATGCGTCGTCATGGTGCGCATCCGGCCCTTGCGCGCCGAGAGCAGCTGGGTCACCAGCCCGATGTGCTCCTCGGGAATGTCGATCACCAGGAACTCCATCGGCTCGAGCAGCTCGCCGCCCGAGCTGCGGGTCACCACGGTCGGCTTGGAGACCTGCAGTTCGTAACCCTCGCGGCGCATCGTTTCGACGATCACCGCCAGCGCGAGTTCGCCGCGGCCCAGCACGCGCCAGGAATCGGCGCCCGATTGCTCGATACGTACGCTGACGTTGCGCCGCGACTCCAGCTCGATCCGCGCGCCCAGCTTGCGCGAAGTGACGAACTGCCCCTCGCGCCCGGCCCACGGCGCGTTGTTGACCGAAAACGTCATCGCCACGGTCGGCTCGTCGATTCGGATGCCGGGGAGCGGGCGCGGCTTTTCGGGATCGGTGATCGTGTCGCCGATCTCGATGTCCTCGAGACCTGCGACCATCACGACGTCGCCGGCGTCAGCCGATGACAGCTCGGCCCGCTTCAACCCGCGCCATCCGTAAAGATGCGCCACCTTGCAAGTCTCGCGCGATCCGTCGGCCCGATACAACGCATACGTCCCACCCGCGTTGATCGTGCCCGCGACCACCCGTCCGATCGCCAGGCGCCCCACGTATTCGTCGTAGTCGATGTTATTGGCCTGGAATTGCAGCGGCGCCTCGGGGTCGACCTCCGGCCCCGGCAGATGGCTGATGATCGCCTCGAACAGCGGCGCGAGGTCTTTACTCATGCCTTCGGGGCCGGTGCCGTCGGCGCGGGTGAGCGCGACGCCTGCGCGAGCATTGGTATAGAGAATCGGGAAATCGAGCTGGTCCTCGTTGGCGCCGAGATCGATGAACAGATCGTAAACCTCGTCGAGCACCTCGGCCGGGCGCGCGTCGGCGCGGTCGATCTTGTTGATGCAGAGCACCGTGGAGAGCCCGGCCTCGAGCGCCTTGCGCAGCACGAAGCGGGTCTGCGGCAGCGGGCCCTCGGAAGCGTCGACCAGCAACAGGATGCCGTCGACCATCGCCAGCGTGCGTTCGACCTCGCCGCCGAAGTCGGAATGGCCGGGCGTATCGACGATATTGATGCGCACGCCGCGCCAGGCGATCGAAGTATTCTTGGCCATGATGGTGATGCCGCGCTCGCGCTCCAGCGCGAACGAGTCCATCACGCGCTCGGCGACATGTTCGTTGGCGCGGAAGACGCCGGACTGGCGCAACAGCGCGTCGACCAGCGTCGTTTTACCGTGGTCGACGTGGGCCACGATGGCGAGATTGCGGATATCCTGTCGTCGCATCTAAGAGCTTTATATTAAACGGCGCGGCCGAGGCGGCCGCGCCAGCCCTCAGTGTACCTGCCGCCGACCGCGCTGTAAACGCGCACACGGGCGCGCGCGATGGTTAAGATTGTTAACGCGTTATTATCTATTGCGCCCGCACCCGATATCGATGGCGCACGTCGCCGCTTGGGGAGCGGGTTAGGGCGAGGTGGGCGTAACGCCTTCTGGAGGTGCGGCTTCAGGAGCAGCTTCGGAAGGGGGCGCGGCGCCCGGAGCGCCACCCATGTCCGGTGGCGTCGTCGCCGGCGGCGCGCCTATCCCCTTCTGCTGCTGGAAGTGTTGCAGGATTTGCTGGACGTTCTTGACCTCGACAATTCGCCAGCGGCCGTTCTCGCGCGCCATGCGGATGTCCCATTGCACGCCCTTGTCGTCGCGGAAGTTGGTGTAGGCGGCATCGCCCGAGTGATGTAGCAGGACGACCGCGCCCGCCACGGCCGCCGCTGGCATCTGAACCTGCCTGGCGCCGCTATTCACCTGTTGCGTGGCCCACTGCTGCACCCCCGCGGCCATCGGCGCGCTCAGCAGGTCGACCGCGCCTTTGCCGACCAGCGCGGTGATTACGTCGTTGGCTTTCGAGTTCTGCTGCAGCATCTCGTAGCCGGCGTTCTTGACCACGCTCGGAAAGTCGACGAAGGTCGCGGCGGTCGCGCCATCGCGCGCGTCGATCGCTTGCTTGAGCTGGTAGATGGCGTAGGACGGCGTGGTCGGAACGTAGAACAGCGCCCAGCCGGCGATGACCAGGAAGACGAGGACTCCGATCGCGTGGCGCGAGATAAAACTCATGCTGATCATTGTGCGCGAGCCGCGCGGGGCTGTCGAGACAGCCTTCCGCGCCTCGCAGCGTCCTCTCGCCGCGCCGTCTCGCCGCGGAGTCTCGGTCATAGGCGCGCCGGTCTGCCGGCCGCTGCGCGGTCAGGTATGCGAGAGCAGGGATGCGGCCGCGCGGTCGAGCAGCCAGATGACTTCGCCGTTGGGCGGGTCGATGATCTGCGCAGGGAAGCGGTCGGGGTCGCGCGGACCCTCGAGGGCGCTCTTTACCGCCGCCGCCTTGCCCGCGCCCTCGACGAGGAACATCACGCGGGCCGAGTTGTTGAGCACGGGCGGCGTGATCGTGATGCGATGGCGCTGCGGGGCGTCGACCTCGACCGCGACCGCGAGACGCTCGCGCTCGTGGAGCGCCGGACTTCCCGGAAACAGCGACTCGACGTGAACGTTGTCGCCCAGGCCGACGAGTATCAGGTTGAAGCGCGGAAATTCGCCCTCGCCGATCCCGAAAGACGCTCGCATCTCTTCCTCGTAGGCGAGCGCGGCCTGCTCGGGCGGGTCTTCACCGCGTATCCGATGAATCTGATCCGGCCGCAGACCGAGCCGGCTCAGCATCGTGCGGTTCGCCATCCCGAAATTGCTCGCCGGATCGTCCGGCGGCACGCATCGCTCGTCACCCCAAAAGAACTGCACCTCTTTCCAATCGACGCTCAGGCGGAAGCGCTCGGCCAACAATGCATAAGTCGCCGCCGGCGTCGATCCGCCGGAGAGACAGAGCATGAATTCGGCGTGCATGCAGATCGCTTCGCCGGCAAAGTGCGCGATCTCCTCCGCCGCGTGCACGTAGAGCGACTGCGCGTCGTCCAGGATGATGAGCTTGGGTTCGGCCATGACAATCCGGCGAAGTGGGCGTTACGAGAAGGCTAGCCCAAAGCACGCCACCCGCGCCAGCGCCGCAGTTTTACAGTAGGCGCGGTCATGCGTGAAATGAGTCGCCGACTGGCCCGTCCGGCTGCACATAGACGCGTGCGGCGATGAAATTCACCGCCCGAGCAGTTTGAGCGCGTGCTCCACCACGTTCTCCACCGTAAAGCCGAAATGCTTGAGCACGTCCTGGGATGGACCCGAGGCGCCGAAGGTCGTCATCCCGACCACGTCGCCCTCAAGCCCGACCCATCGATACCACGACATCGGTGCACCCGCCTCGATCGCGAGGCGGCGGCGGATCAAAGGCGGCAGCACGGCGTCGCGATACGCCGCGTCCTGTCTTTCGAACAGCTCCATGCTCGGCATGCTGACGACGCGCACCGCGCGGCCGCGTTTTTCGAGTTCCTCCTTCGCGCCAACTGCCAGATGCAGCTCGGATCCGCTCGCCATCAGAATTATCTCTGCGCCGCGCCCCTTGGTCTCGCTAAGCACGTAAGCTCCACGAGCCAACTCGCGCGCCGGCGCCATCGCGGCGCGGTCGAGTGTCGGGATCTTCTGGCGGCATAACGCCAGCAGCACCGGGCCGCCCCGATGCATCATCGCGGCGCGCCACGCTTCGGCGGCCTCGTTGGCGTCGCCCGGCCGAATCACCGTGAAATTCGGGATCGCGCGCAGCCCCGAGAGCTGTTCGATCGACTGATGGGTCGGGCCGTCTTCGCCGAGCCCGATCGAATCGTGGGTGAAGACGTAAATCACGTGGACGCCCATCAGCGCCGCCAGCCTGAGTGAGGGCCGACAATAGTCGGTGAAGATGAGAAAGCTCGAGCCGTAGGGGATGAAGCCGCCGTGGAGCGCGACGCCGTTTAGGATCGCGCACATCCCATGCTCGCGGATGCCGAAGTGCAGATTGCGTCCCGTATAGTTGTGGCGCTCGAAATCGCCGCCGTCGATCACGTCGACGAAGGTTGATTCGTTGAGGTCGGCCGCGCCGCCGAACAGATTCCAGACTTTCTTCGCGATCGCCTGCTCGGCGCGCGAGGCCGACTCGCGCGTGGCCAGCGTGTCCTTGGGCGTGAACTGCGGAAGCTCGGCGTCCCATCCCTTCGGCAGCTCGCCCGCCAGCATCGACTTCAACTCCGCGGCCTCGCCCGCATGCGCCCTGGTGTAGCGCTCGAAGCGGCCGTTCCAATCGGACTCGTACTCGCGCCCGCGCGCGCCGCAATCGCGAAAATGCTTGAGCGCTTCGTCGGGGACGTAAAAAGCCGGCTCCTCGGGCCATCCGTAGAAGCGCTTGGTAAGTTTGACCTCTTCGACACCGAGCGCCTGGCCGTGCGCTTTCGAGGTGTCCTGGCGATTCGGACTGCCGTAACCGATGTGCGATCGCACGCGGATGAGCGAGGGGCGGTTCTCCTCGGCGATCGCGTATTCGATCGCGCGCGAGACCGCGACGAGATCGTTGGCGTCATCGACCCCCTGGGTGTGCCAGCCGTAGGCGTTGAAGCGCTCGGTTACGTTCTCGTCGAACGACAGGTCGGTGCCGCCGTCGATCGTGATGTGGTTGTCGTCGTAGATGTAGACGATGTTGCCGAGGCCGAGATGCCCCGCGATCGAAGCCGCTTCGCTCGACACGCCCTCCATCAGGTCGCCGTCGCTGCAGATGCCGAAGATGCGATGGTCGAAAAGCCCCGACCTGTCGCGTTCGAAGCGGGCACGCAGATGCTTCGCCGCCAGCGCCATCCCGACGCCATTGCCGACGCCCTGGCCGAGCGGCCCGGTGGTGGTTTCTACGCCGGGTGTCAGGCCGTGCTCGGGATGGCCGGGCGTGATGCTGCCGAGTTGGCGGAATTGTTTGATCTGCTCCAGCGGCAAGTCGTACCCGGTCAGATAGAGCATCGCGTACAACAGCATCGAGCCGTGCCCCGCCGAGAGCACGAAACGGTCGCGGCCGAACCAGTGCGGGTTGGCCGGGTTGTAGCGCATGAAGCGCGTCCACAAGAGGTACGCGATCGGCGCCATCCCCATCGGCATCCCGGGATGGCCCGAGTTGGCCTTCTGCACCGCGTCGATCGCGAGCACCCGGATCGAGTTGATGCAAAGTTGATCGAGATTCGATTCCGGGGCCTTGATTTGAGTTGCGGTCGCCACGTTAACTCCGATTGTTGTCGAGGACGGCCGCCGGCGGCCGTCGGGGTTTATCTTCGTCTTTAACTCAGGTCGCCCGCAGAACGCCGCGGCGAGTCACCACTTGGAACTATCCTCGTCCTTGGGGTCGCCGGACTTGTGCCGCATCAGGTTGACCGCTTCCTTGGCGGTGCCCTTGTCCCCCAGCTTGAGCGCCTCGGTGAAGCGCTGCGCCACCATCCGCATCATCGCTCCTTCTCCAGGATCGAGTTCGCTCGCGATCGCTGCGAGACGCTCCATCGCGCCCCTAAGCTGCTCCAGCGAGGCCGGCAGGTCGCCGCGCTCGCGGCTGGCGACCGCGGCGCGCAGGCGCTGGCGGAGTTCGGTGACGGCCGGCCGCGCGCGCTCTCCGAGCGTGACCTCGAGTTCGCCCAGATTGTCCGCGAGTTTGAGGAACGGGTCGAGCGATAGGTCGTCGGAGGGCACGGTTCAATTTTTTACTCATCGCGCTCGTGTTGCAAGGAAACCCGAAGAGGCTGCCGTGATTGGTTGCGGAAAATCGGGCGAATCGAGTCGCGGCCGCCGCGCTCGCGAGCCTCGCAATCGGCTGTCGATGGGGCTGTCGATGATGATGCGGGACGATGATGTAGAACTGACGCGGCTTTTGATACAAGATGGAACGTTACAACGACCTCTGTAGGAGCATCGCGCTTAGATGAGACGCATCGGTGATCGCCGCGTGGTGGTAACCGGCTTGGGCCTGGTCACGCCGCTGGGCACGGGAATCGAGAAGAACTGGGAAGCCCTGATGGCCGGGCGCTCGGGTATCGGCCCGATAACCCGCTTCGACGTTTCCGACTTTGCCGCCCGGATCGCGGGCGAAGTGCGTGACTTCGATCCCCATGACTGGATCGAGAAGAAGGACGTCAAAAAGATGGACCTCTTCATCCAGTACGCGCTTGGCGCGGCCGAGCAGGCGATGCGCCAGTCGGCGCTCAAGATCGACGAGAGCAACGCCGACCGTGTGGGCGTGCTGGTCGGAGTCGGAATCGGCGGCCTCCTGACGATCGAGGAAAACCACCTGCTGTTTCTCGATACCCGACTCAAACGCATCACGCCGTTTTTCATCCCCAAGCTGATCAGCAACCTGGCGCCGGGGCAGATCGCGATCCGCTACGGCGCCCGTGGCATCAACCTCGCCACCACCAGCGCCTGCGCCTCGGGCAGCCACGCGGTGGGCGAGGCCTACCGGATGATCCGCGACGGTTACATCGACGCCGCGATCACGGGCGGCGCGGAAGCGGCGCTGACCTCGCTCGGCATCGGCGGGTTTATCGCGATGCGCGCGCTGTCGACCCGCAACGACGCGCCCGAGGCCGCAAGCCGTCCCTTCGACGCCGAACGCGACGGCTTCGTGATGGCCGAGGGCGCCGCGGCTCTGATCCTCGAAGAGCGCGAGGCGGCAATCTCGCGCGGCGCCAACATCCTGGCCGAGATCGCCGGTTACGCCGCCAACGGCGATGCCTATCACATGACCTCGCCGTCGCCGGAGGGGCAGGGCGCCGGGCGCTGCATGATGCTGTGCCTGCAGGACGGCGAACTCGATCCCAACCAGGTCGACTATATCAACGCGCACGGGACCTCGACGCCGCAGGGCGACACCGCCGAGACCCAGGCGATCAAGCACGTCTTCGGCGAACGCGCGGCCAAAATCGCGGTGAGCTCGACCAAGTCGATGACCGGCCATACGCTAGGCGCGGCCGGCGCGATCGAATCGGTCTACACGGTGCTGGCGATCAAACGCGGGATGGTGCCGCCGACGATCAACTATGAGCATCCCGACCCGGAATGCGACCTCGACTACGTGCCCAACCAGCCGCGGCCCGCGAAGATTCGTATCGCATTGAACAATTCGTTCGGGTTCGGCGGCACCAACACTACGCTGGCCTTCAAGCCTGCGGTCGAGCTTAGCGGGAAGTAAGAAGATGGGATCGCGAATCGTCGCGACCGGGCGCGCGCTGCCGCGCACCGCGGTTACCAATCATGAGCTCGAGCGGATCGTGGATACCTCCGACGAGTGGATACGCACGCGCACCGGAATCGGACGGCGCTACGTGATGGCCAGCGGCGAATCGCTGGTCGATATCGCCGCTGCCGCCAGCACCATCGCGCTCGAGCGCGCCGGCCTCAAGACCTCCGAGCTTGACGCGATCATCGTCGGCACGGTCTCCTCCGAGTACGGCTTTCCCTCGTTCGCCTGCCAGCTCCAGCATCGCCTGGGCATCGATTCGATTCCGGCCTACGACGTCGCTGCGGCCTGCTCGGGGTTCGTCTACGCGCTCAACGTCGCCGACAACGCGATGCGCGCCGGCGACTACTCGCGCGTGCTGCTGGTCGGCACCGACGCGCTTTCGACGATGGTGGACTGGAACGATCGCGCTGTCTCGGTTCTGTTCGGCGATGGCGCCGGAGCGGCGGTGATGGTTTCCGAGCCGGGGCCGCGCGGCGTGCTCGCGAGCCTGCTGCGCTCCTCGGGCGAATACTGGCACCTGCTCTCGGTGCGGGCGACCGGAGTGCGCGCGACGCTCGACTCCGAGGTGCGGCGCTCGCCCGACGACGCGATCAAGATGAAAGGGCCGGAGCTGTTCAAGCTCGCGGTGCGCTCGATGGCCGACGTCACAATCAAGGTGGCCGAGCGCGCCGGCGTGCGTCTGGAGGACGTTGCGCTGATCGTGCCGCACCAGGCCAACATCCGCATCCTCAACGCGGTCGCCGATCGCCTCGGCGTCTCCCAGGACAAGGTCTTCACCAATATCGACCGCTACGGCAATACCTCGGCCGCCTCGGTGCCGATTGCGCTGGACGAGGCGCTCGAGGCGAACCGCATCCGCGACAACGATCTCGTGATGCTCAACGCGTGCGGCGGCGGCCTGACCTGGGGCGCCAACCTGCTGCGCTGGTAGACTGCGGCCCCGCGCCGTGGGCGCGCCGGCGGTTATTTCGCGGACGGATTCGCGGCGGGAAAATTCGCCAGCCCATCTTCCATCGGCTCTTCTCCGGATACGTCGTGCGTGCTCTCGACGTCGAGCTTTGTTGGCGTCTCGCCGCGCTTGTGGATTTTATACTTGGTGAGGCTCATCCGCTTGAACTCCATCGGCACGCCTTCGCAAATCAGAAACGACGGCGCGTCGCAGACCTGCAGATGGAGATGCGGCTCGGACGAGTTGCCGGAGTTGCCCAGACGTCCGAGGATCTGTCCGCGATGAACCTGATCGCCGGCTTTGACCGTGATGGTGCCGGGAATAAAGTGCGCATAACCGGCGTATAGCCCGCCGCCGATATCCTCGACGATGTGATTGCCCGCCACGTTGACGAGCGTCATCGCGACCGCCAGTTTCTTGGTGTGGGGGACGTTCTCGGGAAGCCCGTCTTTGACCGTTACGATTTTTCCGTCGGCGACGGCCAGTATCGGCACGTCGTATGCGTGGTAGCTGGAATTTTTGTACTGATCGCCGGAATAACTATCGCCGTCGTCGCCGAGCTTTATCCAATCGATCGCGTAGCGCTCCGGTACTCGCGGCTTGCCGTTGAGTACGATAACCGCGCGCCGATGGATTGACTTGTTGGACGGCCCGTTCGCGGCGAGCCATCGATCGCCCGTGAATGGTTCGTCGATCAGGGCGGCGCCGGTTTTTCTGATCGCAAGTTCGCCGAGCGGAATCCGCTGCGCATTCTTCGGGTCGCCGTCGGCCTCGACCACAATCGAGTTCTCAAGCCGCCGCGGCGTTTCGCGCCCGGAAAAATTGAGAAACACGTAAAGCACTCCGCTCGCGCCCGGCGCCAGGACGGGATCGTAAGCCACCAAACGGCTTTGCGGCGCCGCCGGCGTGAACGAGGACTTGAGCGCGTCGCCCTCGATTGTGGTCGCGAAGGCAGCGCCGCCGATCCCACGAACTCGAAGTGACACGATCCGGGCGGGCTTTTTGCCGTAGTTAGTCAGGTAGAATTCGTAGGCGAGATGTGCGGTGCCGTCGCCAATCACCGGGATGAACGGCCCCGCCGACGCCCATCCGCCGACCAGCATCACGCTCTCCAACTGCAGCGAACTGGCGAGCGGCACGTCCTCGGCACGAGCGGCCGCCGGGCCTGCGGCCCACACCGTCGCGGCGAGCAGGATCCCAATCATCGCCAAGATCCCAATCATCAAGATCCCAATCATCGCAAAAACCGCGCGTCTCATGCGCATCAGGCTCTCCTTCTTCCCGCAGCGATTATCAGGGCATCCGGCTGCGCGTTCAATCGCCGAAATGCCGGTGCTTTCGGGCAGATGCCGGCGCTTTCGCGCGGACGTGGCGGTGCGCTAGAAGTCTGCGCTGGAGGTTGCGATGGCGCAGCTTGAGATCGACGACGGGAAAATCGCGGTTCGCGGCCTGCAACTGGAGGTCGTGCATCGCGGGACCGGACCGCTGCTCCTGCTGCTGCATGGCGCCGGCGGAATCGACCCGCGCGCCGAGTTCCTCGATCTTCTCGCGCGCCATTTCGAGGTCGTGGCCCCGTCGCATCCCGGCTTCGGCAACTCGCCGCTGCCCGACCTGTTCGACAGCGTCGACGATCTCGCCTACGTTTATCTGGATCTGCTCGAGCAGCTCGATCTGCACGACGTGACGCTCGCGGGTTTTTCGCTCGGCGGATGGATCGCGGCCGAGGTCGCGGTGCGCTGCGCCCATCGCCTCTCCCGCCTCATCCTGGCCGGCCCGGTCGGAATCAAGGCCGGCGATCGCGAGACGCGCGACATCCCCGACATCTTCGCGCTGCCGCCCGAGGAAGTGACGCGGCTGGTCTACCACGATCCGCGAAAGGCCGCGGTTGATTACGCCGCGATGTCCGACGAGCAGCTAAGGATAATCGCGCGCAACCGCCAATCGCTCGCGCTCTACACCTGGGAGCCCTACATGCATAATCCCAAGCTGCGCTACCGGCTTGGCCGGCTCAAACTGCCGGTCCTGCTGATCCGCGGCGCGAGCGATGGGCTCGTAAGCGAGCAATATCTCGAAGCCTACCGCGCAGCGATACCCGGCGCGCGGATCGAAACGATCGCCGAGGCCGGGCACGCGCCGCAAATCGAACAGCCGCGCGCGCTCGTGGAGCGGATGCTCGCGTTCACGCGTGAGCGGGGCGCTGGGAGCGGCTGACCATGAGAACATGGTTTTTCACCGAGACCGCGTGGCCGTACCTGCCCGAGGAGTACGACTCGATCCGGGTGACGCTGCCCAATCGTCACTACGATCCGCACATCGGCGCCGAACTGTACCATCGCTATCTCGACGAATGGCTGCACGCCGAGCAGATGGGACTCGACATCATGCTCAACGAGCATCATCAGACCGCGACCTGTCTCGACCCCGCCGCACCGATCATGCTCGGCGTGCTGGCGCGCCAGACCAGCCGCGCCCGGCTGCTGCTGCTCGGCAATCCGATAGCCAATCGCCGCCAGCCTGTGCGCGTTGCCGAGGAGATGGCGATGGTCGACAACCTCGCGCGCGGACGAATCGAGGTCGGCTTCGTGCGCGGCGTGCCCTACGAGATTTCCGCAGGCAACGCGAGCCCGCTCCGGATGAGCGAGCGCTTCTGGGAAGCGCATGATCTCATCCTGAAGGCGTGGACCACCCACGACGGGCCGTTCAGCTGGGAGGGCCGCTTTTTTCATCATCGCCAGGTCAACATCTGGCCGCGCCCATATCAGCAGCCGCATCCTCCCGTGTGGATCACCGCGCTCAGCGCGGGTAGTGTGCCGGCGGTTGCGGAAAAGGGTTACGTGGTCGCGACTTTTCTAACCGGGTTCGAAATCGCGAAAAGAATTTTCGATTCCTATCGCGACGCTGCGGCGCGATTGGGCCGCGAGACGCCTTCGGACCGCCTGGCTTACGCTGCACTCGTCTACACTGGCGACACCGATGAAGAGGGTCAGGCCGGCGCGCGCAAGCTGATGTGGTACATGCACGCGAACAAGGTGCCGCCGCAGTTCGTGATGCCGCCCGGGTACGTGCCGGTCGAGGCCGAGGCGAACGCGATGCGCAAGGGCTCGCTCTACGACTTCAGCCGCCTCACGCTGGAGCAGGCGATGGCGCAGGGGATCGTGTTCGCCGGCAACCCGGATTCCGTTTTCAAACAAATCAAGGCGCACTATGAGCACGTCGGCGGCTACGGCCATCTGCTGCTGATGGGGCAGGCGGGATTCCTGGACCATCGCGAGACCGTGATCGGGATCGATCGCTTCGCGCGCGACGTCGATCCGCGCCTGCGCGAACTCGCATAGACTAGACAGATGGCTCGAACTTCATCTCAAGTGATACTTTAAGTTGACTATTCGCGAAAAAATGACGCGTATGACTCATCGCGAAAGGCGGCGAAGCTCCTGATGCTCGAAGGCGTGGTGCCGTGGCCGGAGGAGGCTGCGGAGCTTTATCGAAAACTGGGTTATTGGCGTGGCGAGCCGATCGGCGAGCGCTTCGACCGCTCGATTGCGGACAACGCGGTGCGTCTCGCCGTAGTGGACGGCGAGCGACGCGTCACGTACCGCGAGCTGGGTGCGATGGTCGAGCGGCTCGCACTCCATTTCGCCGAGCGCGGCGTCGTGTCGGGCCGGCGCGTGATCTTTCAGTTGCCCAACAGCCTGGAATGCGCGGCCGCCTACTTCGCCTGCCTCAAAATTGGCGCAATTCCGGTGGCGACTCTGCCGGCGCATCGCCACACCGAGATCGGCCATCTCGCGCGCTTCACCGACGCCTACGCCTGGCTCATCCCGGCCGAGTATCGGCGCTTCGATTACGTCGCGATGGCGGCCGAGTTGCGCGACGCGCTGCCTGCTATGCGCGAGGTGTTCGTGATGGGCGCGAGCGCGGGCCCCGGTATGACGCTGCTTGCGGACCTGCTCGACGATCCGATCGAGGAGCGGATCGCGCCGTCCACGCTGGCGCGGTTTCGCCCGCACAGCGATGAGATCGCGGTCTTCCAGCTCTCGGGCGGCAGCACGGGACTGCCGAAAGTGATCCCGCGCACGCACGACGACTATCTCTACAATTCATTGCGGCTGGCGGAATGCTCGGGCTTCGATCGCGAAGGCGTCGCGCTGGTCGCGATTCCGATGATGCATAACTTTCCACTGCTCGCTGCGGTGCAATCGGGGATTCTGCTCGGCGCGCGAATCGTACTGGCGCCGTCGCCCGAGGCCGAAACGGTCTTCCCGCTGATCGAGCGCGAGCGCGTCACCTGGATCTGCGCGGTTCCTGCGATGGCGGTGAGCTGGCTGAACGATCCGCGTTTTGCGCAGACGGACTTTTCCTCGCTGCGATCGCTGGCGGTGGGCGGCCAGCGGCTCAATCCGGAACCTGCGCGCCGCATCCTCAGCGAAATCGGCCCGGTCGTGACGCAGGTGTATGGGATGGCCGAGGGCCTGTGCTGTTCGACGCGCCGCGGCGATCCCGAGGAAGTCATCGTCAACACGCAGGGACGCCCGATTTGCGATCATGACGAGTTGCGCGTGGTCGGCGACGACGGCCGCGAGGTCGCGCCGGGCGAGGTCGGCGAGCTGCTCTGCCGCGGGCCCTACACGCCGCGCGGCTACTACCGCGCCGAGGAACACAATCGCGGCGCGTTCACGCCCGACGGCTTCTATCGCACCGGCGACCTCGTGATGATGCATCCGAGCGGCAACCTGGTCGTCGAAGGACGGCGCAAGGACGTGATCAATCGCGGCGGCGAGAAGATCAGCGCCGAAGAAATGGAAGACCTGGTGCTGTCGCATCCGGCGGTGCTCAATGCGGCGATCGTCGCGATGCCCGACGAGGTATTGGGCGAGCGCGCGTGCGCCTACGTGGTGCTGCGCGCGGGGGCAAGTTTGACCTTCGCGGAGCTGACGCGCCATCTGGAAGAGCGGCGTATCGCGCGCTTCAAGATTCCCGAGCGCCTGGAAATCGTCGAGCGCTTTCCGATGACCGCCGTGGGCAAGATCTCGAAGAAAGATCTGCGCGTGGACATCGTGGCCAGGCTTGCGCGCGAAACCGGCGTAAAAAAAGCAGGAGGCGGCGCCAAGCCGTAAGCCAAACGGTAAACCGTAAGCGAAGCGTAAGATTAAGATGAGCACGATCCTTGATGAAATCCGCGCCGCCTACGAACCGCTCGGCATGGCGGTCGAGGGCGTCGCCACCTATGGCACGTACTATCGGCTGCGATGCGCGCGATGCGGCGCGGCGCTCGGATGCGTCGGCGATAAGTTGTTGCCCGGGATGGCGCGCGAGCTGGTCGACGGCGAGATGGATCTGTACGCGGCGGGCCTCGCCGGATGCGTTTGCGGCTTCCAGGCCGAGCGCGCCGGCGCGATCGATCCCGCGCGCGCCGCCGCCGCCAAGGCGCGTTTTGCGTGAGACGGTTACGCAAGTCTCTCATGCCGCGCGTAGTTTGATTATCGGACGCGAATGCGTGGCCTTTGCGAAACGCAGCAGCGTCTTCACGCTCGGCAGGCGAGCCCCGCTTTCCAGACGCGCTATTACCGACTGGGTGGTCCCCATTTTGTCGGCCAACTGTGCTTGAGTCAGGCCAGCACGCACACGTGCCGCGATGAGTTCGTGCGCCAGGTTAAACTCGTCCCTCAAGGCGTCGTAAGCCGCTTGAACCTCAGGGTCTGCAAGCATCTTTTTTCTCGTAGCCTCCAAGCGCTTGCTCATCCTGCGATCTCCTTGAGACGTCTGAGAGCCGTCTCCAACGCTTGCTGCGGCGTTTTCTGAGTTTTCTTGATGAAAGCGTGCAACACGACAAGCCGGCGCCCGGACGCCGCAGCGTATAGCGCTCGACCGATCCCTTCCCGGCCGACCAACCTCATTTCCCACAACTTGTTACTCAAAGGCCTGACATGCGGCATGCCTACGTGTTGCGGTCCAAAAAACTGCAACAGCTCTGAGATTCTCAGAAATCGCGCTTGCATATCCTTCGGCAGGCTCAACAACTCTTCTTCCACCGTCTTGTTGAGAATCTCGACCTTCCACTGCACCACACGCCACCAATAGCATTTTTGCGATAAGTCAGAAAGCGCATTTCCCTAAAGGCGCGTTTTGCGTGAGCGGGGCGTGGCGCGCTAAAGTCGAGCGAGGTCGCAGGAGAGGGATCCGAGTATGGCGCTGAACGATTTGAACTCCCAGGATATCGCGCAGGATATCGCGCACGACATCACGCAGGACGAAGCGGGCGACGCGGTCGAGCGCGGCGAACGCATGCGCGGCGGCGGCCTGTGGCCGTTCTGGACGCATATCTATGCCCAGGGCGATCCGTTGCCCGACCTCTCCTGCAAGGTCGATCGCCCCGAGCACAACTTCGACGAAGGCGACGAGTTGCCCGAGGACTACCGCGGCCTGCTGATGAAGATGCTGCGTCACGAGGGCGAGCGCGCGGGCAACAAGAGCTTCCTCGGCCTGATGGGAACGTGTATCGAGGTTGCCGAGACGCTGGCGCCCGACCCCGCGGCGCGGCTCATCAAGTCGGAGTACCTGGCCGAGGAACTCAAGCACGCGATCATGTTCCATCGGATCGCGGTCGGCCTGGACCCGGACTTCGCGCTGCGCGACGTGCCGTACGCGCATTACGCGTTCCATCTGCCCAAGGACACCTGGGCCGACGACGCGTTTTTTCATTTCCTGGTCGATCTCAACGGCGCCTTTCATGCCCGCGACTGGCGCGAATCGAGTTACGCGCCACTGCGCAAGATTTCGCGTACGGTCGAGCGCGACGAGTTTGGCCATTCCGAGATGGGCTACCATTTTCTGAGCGCGATCTGCGCCGAGCGCCGCGGCCGAGCGCTCGCCCAGGCGCTGCTCCCGAAATGGTACTCGGCGGCGCTCGACATGTTCGGCCGCTCCGACTCGCCCAACACGCCGCGCTTCATCCAGTGGGGCCTCAAGGGCGTCGGCAATTCCGAGATTCGCGCGGCCTACAAGGAATATGTCGATCGCAAGCTCGTCGCGCTGGGGCTCGACCTGCCCGACGAGCGCCAGGGCCGCCGCTTCCTTTAGAGCAGTAGCTATCTGAACTGAACTGATGGCCCTTGCTCAGCTTCAGTTGGCAGCGTTTAGGTGCCCGAGAATCTTCTGAAGCCGCTCAACCGGACTGGCGGCTTCGAGCAAAGCCTGCTGTTCCGCGAGCGGGATGTTCAGGTGGCGCACCACCTTGTCCGAAAGAATGAAAGGGTCATGGATCGCCGCGATCGCACTCGCTATCTCGGGCGAGATTTTCGCACGCGCTATTTCGGGCGAGCTTTTCGCACTGCGCTGTGCGTAAATAGTAATGGCGGAAACCACCGCCCTCACTAGCCCTTCGAGCTCGGCGGCGCGCCCGTTCGGCTCCTCGATCTCTTCGGCTTCGGCCTTGAAGAACTCCGCGTCGAACACATAGCGGGTGACTCTTGCGCGCTTCTTGCCTTCGATCAGCGTCTTCATGGTGCCGTCGGGCTGCCGCAGCCATTCCACCATGATGCCCAAGGTCCCGATTTCGTACATGTCTGCGGACGAAGGTGCGGCTACCGTCGCGTCTCTCTGAGCTACCAGCAGAATGGGGGTCTTCCGGCTTTCGGCCGCTTCGACCGCTTTTATCGACATCCCGCGGCCTACATAAATCGGATAGACCTCGTGTGGAAAAGCAATCAGTGCGCGCAGCGGTAAAAAAGGTATGAAGCGCGGCGCCACGACCTGCATCAGATCGGCCCAGGTCTTGTAACCGTAGTCGATGGCGAGCCGCCGCTGCGCCGTGGCCAGTTGCAGGCCTTCCTGCTTGGCGAGCCGCTTGGCCTGTTTGCGGAGATTTTCCTCGGACGGATTTTCCGGGAGCCGCTTGCGCGGCCCGTGAGACGTGGTCATGACAAACCCCTTCCTTATGTGCCCGGCGTCCGCTAACGGGCAGGAAAAGGTTTATGTGAATTCGACCAACGAGGGTGGGCTTAGCCCTCTCCGCGGACGGGTGGCCGCCTGACGGCCGAGACAAATCCTAATTCCGCTGCCACCGCAACGCAAGAGAAGCGCGCCCGCCGCATTGAGTATAATACTGGGCAGCCACCGATGCGTTTTGACTTGGCGGGTTCGCCGAAAATGAAGCCGACCATCTTGCTTTCCGAAGCGCAAATAAAGCAAGGCGTTGAAACCTGCTTTCGCAACGCGGTTCCGCCAGCCTGCAGGCTTGGCGGCCGCTTCTACAGCAGGTTGCGGAAAAACGGCGTCGGCTGCGTCCAACAACGCGCGCGCCTGAAACGGGTGGAATAAATGATCGACGAACTGCTGAGACGCCGCGCGCTGATCGTCGTCGGCAAGGGCGGTGTCGGACGCACGAGCGTAAGCGGCGCGCTCGCGATCCTGCGCGCGGCCGGCCCGGCCCGCGTGCTCGCGATGGAATATGACCGGCTCGGCGCGCTCACAACCGCGATGGGGCGCAAGCCCGGTTTCGATCCGGCCGAAGCCGCGCCGGGCGTATGGACGGTGGTGCTCGACGGAGCGCATCAGCTCGAAGAATTCCTGTCTACCGTGGTGCCGAGCCGCGCGATGCTCAAGGCGGTCGTTGCCAGCGGCGCTTACCGCTACTTCGTCGAGGCGGCGCCGGGTCTGCGCGAGCTCATCATGGTCGGGAAGATCTACCACGAGCTGGAGTACCGGCCGCCTTCGCCGCCGTGGGACCTGGTCGTGCTCGACGCTCCCGCAACCGGCCAGGCGCTGAGCGTGCTGCGGATGCCGCTGGTGGCGCGGGAGACCTTCGGCGCGGGGATCGTTGGCCGCACGGCCGCGCGCGTCTCCGAGTTGCTGCGCGACCCCGCGCGATGCGGGGTCGTGCTCGTGACCTCGCCCGAGCCGTTCGCGGTGAGCGAGACGCTGGAGACGCACGCGGCGCTCAACACGCTGGGCCTGGACGTCGCCGCGGTGATTTTCAACCGCACTCGCCGGCTGGGCTTCGACGCACACGCCGTTGCGCGTCTGGCGCGGCCGCCGGCGCTGCGCGCCGCCGCGCCGCACCTCGATAGCCTCGCCGCGCTGGCGCACGCCGAGCTCAAGCGCGCGGCCGGCGAGCGCCGCGCGTTCGAGCTCGTGCGCCGGCGTATCGGCGCGCCGATAATCGAGCTCGCCGAGTGCCGCGGCGTGGCCGGGCTCGCGCTGATGCGCGAGCTGGCGCGCCAGCTCGTGGCGCTCCGCGCGGGCGAAGCCCGCGCGGAGGCGCCGGCGCGCTAGCGCGCGGCGCGCAGGCGGCGACGGCCTGGATCCCGCCTCTATACGATGATCGCCTCGATGCGGTCGCACGGGATATACTGTTATTCGTGCGCCGCGTCCGGGCCGGGACCGGCGCTCGCGGGAGAAAGATTACGCGCGATGGCTAGCGCAGGCAGGCGGGGGAGGGGATCGGCGGCGGCTGGACGATTGCGCCGCGCGCTCAAGCGGCTCGGTCCGCGACGCGCGGCCGCGGGCGTCATCCTGTTGTTGCTCTTCGGATGCGGATTTTACCTGGCCGAGCTCTATGGCGAGGTTTCCGGGCTGATCGTGCAGCGCGAAGCCGCCCTGACCTCGGCCATTTACTCCGCGCCGCTCAAGATCGAACGCGGCGACGACCTCGCCCAGCTTCATCTGCTCGACCGTATCGAACGGCTTAGCTACACCCGCGTCACCGAGCCGGCCCATCCCGGCGAATACGCGCTGATACCCGGCCGCATCACGATCTACCTGCGCGGTTTTCGCGAAGGGATGCGCGAGCGCCCGGCCGCGCTGGTCCATCTGACGCTCGCCGGCACGACGGTTGAGGGCGTGGCCGACTCTTTCGGCGCGGCGCTGCCCGCGGCGCTGGTCGAGCCCGAAGTTATCGGCCGCCTGCTGCCGGGCGCGCCGCCCGAGCGGGTCGAAGTCCAGCTAAACGATCTTCCGCCGTACCTGGTGCGCGGCCTGCTCGCGACCGAGGACCGCTATTTCTACTATCATCCGGGATTCGACCCGGTGCGGATGATCGAGGCGGCGATCGCGGATTTGCGCTCGCACCATCTGGCCCAGGGCGCGAGCACGCTGACCCAGCAACTCGCGCGCACCTTCATCGATCGCCACGAGCGCACGTTTGCGCGCAAGACGCGCGAACTCGCGGTGGCCCTGGTGATCGAGATCCGGCTCAGCAAGAACCAGATTCTCGAGCGCTATATCAACGACGTTCCGATGGGCGCGTACGACGGCACGCCGATCACCGGGATGCCGCTCGCGGCGCGCTACTTTTTCAACAAGGACCTGCACGAGGTCACGCCGGGCGAGGCGGCGATCCTGATCGGGATGATCCAGGCGCCGACGCTGTACGATCCGCGGCGCCATCCTGAAAACTGTCGCGCGCGCCGCGACACGGTGCTGGCGGTGATGCGCCGCGACGGCGTGATCGACCAGGCCCAGTATGCGGAAGCCGCCGCCCGGCCGATCGAGATCGCCAAGCTGCCGGGCTTGCGCCGCGCACCCTATTTCACCGACTACGTAATCGCCGAGGTCGAGCGGATTCCGGGTTTCAACGGCAACCTCGCCGGGCTCAAGGTCTACACCACGCTGGATTCGGAGATGGAGCAGGCGGCAAGTGAGAGCGTGGGGTCGAATATCAAGCGGTTGGAGAAGCAGCATCCGCATCTGCGCCGCACCGCGCGCGGCGAAGAGCTCGAGGGATCGCTGCTCGCGCTCGACGTGCGCACCGGCGCGATTCTCGCGATGGTTGGTGGGCGCGACTATTCGATTAGCCAGTTCAATCGCGTGACGCAGGCCGAGCGCCAGCCCGGCTCGGCGTTCAAGCCGATCGTCTATTTGAGCGCGCTCGATCCGTCGCGCTCGCCGATCGGCCAGCCGGTCACGCTCGCCTCGCTGCTGCCCGACCGGCCGATGTCGTTCAACGGATGGACTCCGGTCAATTATGAACGCACTTACCAGGGCACGGTGACGGTGGTCGCGGCGCTGGCCGAATCGCTCAACGTGCCGACCGCTTACCTGGGCAGCCTGCTCGGTCCGTCCACGATCGTTGGGATGGCCCACGAGATGGGTATCAACGAGGACATTCCCGCGGTGCTGCCGATTTCGATCGGCGCCGCCGAGACCACGCTGCTCGAGCTCACCGGCGCGTACCAGGTTTTCGCCAGCGGCGGCGTGTCGCGCCCGCCCTACGCGCTGGAGGCGGTTTACGACGCCAAGGGCCATCTGATTTACCAGCACGCGCCGCACGAACTCGCGCTCGTCAGTCCGCCCGCTGCGTATCTCATCACCGGCGCGCTGGAGCAGGTGATCAAGTGGGGCACCGGCGCGGGAGCGGCGAAGATGGGACTGGATTTTCCGGCGGCCGGCAAGACCGGCACCACGCAGGACTTCCATGACGCGTACTTCGTCGGCTACACGCCGCGCGTCGTGTGCGGCGTGTGGGTGGGATTCGATCGTCCGCAGAGTCTCGGCGCCTCGGGCGCCACGGCCGCGCTGCCAGCGTGGGTAAGTTTCATGCTCGACGTCACGCCACGCAGCTCGCCGCCGTTCGCGGTGCCGGCCGGAATCACGATGGCCACGATCGATCCGCTAAGCGGCGGTCTCGCGACGAGCGCGTGCCCGCGAATCGCCACCGTTCCGTTCCTCAACGGTACCGCGCCGACGCAGATCTGTCCGTTGCACAGCGGCCTGATGCCGCCGCCGACTTTGGTGGCGGGTCCGGGTCCGAGTACGATGCCGCCGCCGGGTGTCGCAACGGCTCCTGGAGCGGCTCCAACGCCGGCGACCAACGGAGTTTTCGGCGCACTGGGAAATTTCCTCGGCTCGCTCTTCAGTCACTGACCGGGACGTGGCGGCGCCTGACCGCGCTCGAATCGTCAAGCGCGCGTGATGTGCCACCAATGGGGGCGAACTCGCTTCAGCCGGTCGTTACCGCCAGTGCCAGACGGACTTGCGCGCTCATCCCGGCGGCGCGGTCGGGATCGCTCGGCGGTTGAGAGCGGCCGTCGCCGTCGGTCGCGCGCACGCGAACGTGATAACGGCCGCGCTCCGGCGGCGCGAAGCGGTACTTCCACACCGTCCAGATATAGGGCGAGCGATTCCCGCTCAACTCGGCGGCGTTCCAGGTCTCGCCGTCGTCGGTCGAGACGTCAACCCGCCGAATTCCTGACGGCCCCGCCAGCGCCCATCCGACCATCTCCACTGGCGCCCTGACCTTGGCCTCGGGCGCCACCACGTCGAGCAGGCTATAGTTGGCTTGCGGATAGAAGAATCCCGAATTCACCTTGCGCCACGCGCTGTTGGTCCATCCGCGCGCTTCCCAGTAGCCGATAAATTCCTTGTCGACGAATTCTATTTCCGTTAGCCACTTCGGCTGCTTCATTCCGTACTTGCCCGGGATGAAAATACGCAGTGGATAGCCATGCTCGGGCGGCAACGGCACACCGTTCATCAGGTACGGCAGGAAGTTTTCCTTGCGCATCAGCTCGTCGATCGGGATGCCGGTCGTGTAGCCGTCGGCGGCGCGGAGCCTCGCGTAAACCGCCTTGCTTGAGGGCCGCGCGCGCTCCAGCACAGAGCCGAGCTTCGGACCTTCCCAGGTCGCGTTGCCGATCGCGGTGCCGTTGGGCGGATTGCCGATGCACTCCAGGGTCAGGGTCTCATTGACGGGCGGCAGCGCCTTGACCGCCGCGAGATCGAGTTCGAGAGAATTTTTAACCAGGCCGTGAATCTTGAGCCGCCACTGGCCGGCGTCGACGCGCGGTGTCGAGCCATACGTGGTGACATAGAAATCCGCGTTGGGGGTGAAACCGCCCCATCCGCCGGCCGGAGCCTTGGGCGCGTCCGCGGATGCGATCGCGCGGGCCGCGGCCGGCGCGCCCGCGAGCGCGATTGCGCCGCCCGCGATCCTGATGAATCTTCTGCGGTTCATAACGCGCGTGACCTCCTGCACTCAGCGCTGATCGTCGTCGTCGGAATCGCCGGCGTCGTCGTACGAATCGGGTTCGTTAGCGCCAGCGACTCCGTCATCCAGGAGCGCGGGCGATTCGCCCGGCGCCGCGAGCGGCTCCGCGCCCGCCTGCGAGTGCGAGGCCAGGCGGCGCGCCACGATGATGAAGCCCGAGTGCGCGACCATCCGATGCACCGGACGCACGCTCAGTCCCTTCACGTGCCAGTTGCGCAGCAGGGTCTCGAACGATTCGACTTCGCCGAAGCCCCCGTCGCGCTCCAGCGCCGCCACCGTGTCGCCCAGCTGGATTGCGGTCGGTACGTAGCAGACCAGCACGCCGCCCGCACGCAGCGCGCGCGCCGCCACGCCGAGCGCGCGGCCCGGCTCGGCGAGATCGAGGAACAGGCGGTCGACGCCGGTCTCCGCGAAACCGGCGTAGAGGTCGCCGAGCTTGAGCGTCCAGTTGGGCGCCTGGCCGAAAAACGCGGCGACGTTGCGGCGCGCCGCGGCGGCGAAGTCCTCGCGCAGTTCATACGAGATGACGCGGCCGGACGGACCGACCGCGCGCAAGAGCGCGATCGTGAGCGCGCCGGCGCCGACCCCGCCCTCGATAACCGTGGCGCCCGGGAAAACGTCGCCCCAGATCAGCAGCGGCCCGGTGTCCTTGGGATAGATCACCTGCGCCTGGCGCGGCAGATGCGGGATCAGATCGGCGTAAGTCGGCCGCAGGACGAGGAAAGTCTCGCCCGTGCTGAGCTTGACCCGCGATCCCTCGTCGGTGCCGATCAGATCGTCGGCGGAAATCTCGCCGCGGATTAGGATGCGGGTGCCGGGGCGCAGCATCTTCAGATAGCGGCGGCCCTTGCGATCGATGAAGAGGACGGCGTCGTTGGGTTTGAGTTTTGCTTCCAAGCGCTTAACGCTTAGACGCTCAGCGCGGCGCGCGCAACCGGGCGCTGGGGCGGAAGGGCGAATGCCGTGGCGGCCGGGCCTATATTGACCGAATAGTTTTGGCGCGTTCACGTTATGGTATACTGGTGCGACTGAAACGTTGTCGAATCGTATGGACGAGGCGTCGGCTGCAACATCATTCGCATCCATTGCGCATCCATTGCTAGCGCATAGCCGCCACGCAGGCCCGTCCCGAATCACAATCACCATTAGAAACCCAAACAGAGAGAGCGTCATCGGTCATGGCTGAGAAAAAAGCGAAGACTGCGGAAAAGAGCCGCGATGTGTCCTACAAGCACACTTGCCCGAGTTGCGGCGCCGAGAGCAAGGTCACGATGTTCGCCGGGTACGGCCGGCGCGGCTTCTTTCTGGTCTGCGACAAGAACTGCGGCTACGTCGCACGCACGCGCTAAGAGGAAGGGGGGAGAGAAGCGATGGCCAGGACTCGCAAGAGCAAGACCGCCAAGCGCGACCTGTATCCCAGTTTTGCCGACTCGGCCGACGAAGTCGATGAAGATGCCGACCTTCCCAAGGACGAAGCCGGCCGCCGCAAGATCAAGCGCCAGTACCAGGAACTGCTGGGCATCCGGATCGAGAAGCTCAAGGGCCGCATCTTAAACCGCGAGCGCATCAACAAAACCATCGACGGCATCTACTTCATCTGCGCCAAATGCCTCAAGGTCTGCCATTCGCTCGACGACGGCCTGATCGAAGACCCCCACAACCAGAACAACCAGTGCGGCAAGTGCGGCAAGGCCCGCACCGCCGCCGCCTGACCGCCGCGCGCCGCGGCCGCATGCCGCGCTGCGATGGCGTGGCGGGCACGGCTGTGCTTTTATTAATCGGATCAAACCGCTAATTGTCATGCCGACGCCGCGCGCGGCGGCGTGGGGCCTCCGGGCTCCCCCTCGGCGCAGCCGGCGCGGGCGATCGCGGCGCGCCGGGCGCGCGCGGTAGCAGGCGGCGGAGGAGCCATACAGGACCGATGTCCCTTCAGATAATTCCCCCCGACATTGATCTCGATTTCGTCGGCAAGCGCTATTTTTTCGTCGCGCTTTCGAGCGTCATCAACCTCGTGTCGATCATCCTGCTGATAACAGTGGGGCTCAACTACGGCGTCGACTTCGTCGGCGGCAGCGTGGTGCAACTGCAATTCAAGAGCGCCACCGACGGCGGGCACATCCGCAGCGCCCTTGAGCCGATGGGCCTCGGCGAAGTGACGGTGCAGGACTTCGGCTCCGCCGATCGCCATCAGTACCTGGTCCGTTTCGAGAAGGTGAAGAACGTCGGCAGCATCGGCAAGAGACTCGAAGAACAACTCGACAAAGCCTACGGGCCGGGCGCGGTGCAGGTGCTGCGGGTCGAGTCGGTCGGCGCCAAGGTCGGCCGCGATCTGCGCCGCAACGGCTTCATGGCGGTGATTTTCGCGACCGTCTTCATGGGCATCTTCATCGCCTGGCAGTTCCGCGGCGTGAGCTGGAGTTTCGGCGCGGGCGCGGTCATCGCGCTCACGCATGACGTGCTGGTGGTGGTCGGCGCCCTGGTCATCTCGCGCCTGGAGTTCGATCTGACTACGCTGGCCGCCCTGCTGACGGTCATCGGCTACTCTGTGCACGACACCATCATCGTGTCGGACCGGATCCGCGAGGACGCGGCCAAGCGCCGGCGCGATCCGATCGCGGCCATCATGAACCGCGCGATCAACGAGACCCTCTCGCGCACCATCCTGACCTCGGGCACTGCGATCTCGGTGCTGATCGCGCTGCTCACGCTCGGCGGCCCGATCCTGCGTCCGTCGGCCTTCACCCTGCTGGTCGGCTTCATCACCGGCACTTACTCGTCGATCTATATCGCGGGCCCGGTGGTGCTGTTCTGGGAGGGCAAGGGCCGCGGCGGCAGGGGCCGCGGCACGGTCACTCGCGCGGCGTAGGGTCTCATTTATAGGTCGCGCACAACTTCCCGGGTCATCCTTGAGCCGAGGCTTTCTTTTGGGGTCATCCTGAGCGAAGCGAGACTGCGACTCGCGCAACGCTCGCTCAGGATGACCGAAGAGGCGAGCTAGGTTGGGATGACCGAAAGCACTTCCGTGCCCCAGCACTTAAGTGATGCGGCGCATTCCGTCATACAGCACTTCCCGTGGTCCAGCACTTACGTGACCCAGTATGAAATAAACACCGGCAGAGGCCTCTACCGGCTGAGCTTCGGCGCGCCGCCTGCGATCACCGCTGACGGGATCACCCTAACGCTCAGTTTCGAGCGCGCCGACGGCCTGGAGCGGGTCGGCTTCCTATGCACGATCGCGCGCGCGCTTGCCGAGGCTTCAGGCGATCCCGACGCCGGCGCGATGCTCTCGCGGCTCGGTCCGTGGTTCGAGCGTGAGTTCGAGCAGACGCGCGAAGCGGCGCTCAAGTCGCTACGCAGCGAGCGCAAGCCGCTAATGGTGCGTTTCGATCGCGAGCATCCGGGTCCATTCAGCGGTTGACAGGATTGCGGCGCGCGTGGCCGCGGCAGGCGGGCGATCTATTGAATCCGCAGGCCCGCGCGCAAAGCTTTGCGTTGCGCGTCCATCTGCGCGGGCACGCTTGCGCCCAGCTTTTTGAAGAACGCTTCCTGCGAATCGAGTTCGGCCGCCCAATCTTCGGGCTTCACGGCCATCGCCTCTTTCAAGGCTTCGCCGACAATCTCGAGGCCCGTGAGATCGAGCGAGCCCTCGGCCGGCTTCATGCCGACCGCCGAGTGCTCGGCCGCGGCACGGCCGTTCACTCGCTCCACGATCCATTTGAGCACGCGGATATTCTCGCCATAGCCGGGCCAGAGAAACCGGCCCTCGCTATCCTTGCGGAACCAGTTGACCATGAAAACTTTGGGCGGATTTTTGAGCCGATTCTGCATTTCCAGCCAATGGGCAAAATATTTGCCCATGTTGTAGCCGCAGAACGGCAGCATCGCCATCGGATCGCGCCGCACGACGCCGACTTTGCCGGTGGCGGCGGCGGTGGTTTCCGAGCCCATGGTCGCGCCCAGGTAGACGCCGTGGCTCCAATCGAAGGATTCAAGCACCAGCGGAACCGTCGTGGCGCGCCGCCCGCCGAAAATTATCGCGGAGATTGGCACTCCCTGCGGCGAATCCGCCTTCAGAGAGAGCGCGGGATTGTTGCGCATCGGCGTGGTGAAGCGGCTGTTGGGATGCGCCGCCGGCTTGCCCGAATCCTTGCGCCACGGCTTTCCCTGCCAATCGATGAGTCCCTCGGGAGGATCGATCCCCATGCCCTCCCACCAGACGTCGCCGTCAGGCGTCATCGCGACGTTGGTGAAGATGGTGTCGTGCTCGACCATCTTCATCGCGTTCGGATTCGAGTGCGCGTTGGTGCCCGGCGCGACGCCGAAATATCCGGCCTCAGGATTGACCGCCCACAGGCGGCCGTCCGGTCCGATTCGCATCCACGCGATGTCGTCGCCCACGGTGCTCACACGCCAGCCGCGAAAGGCCGGCGGCGGCGTCAGCATCGAAAGATTGGTTTTGCCGCAGGCGCTGGGAAATGCCGCGGCAATGTAGTGCGTCTCGCCCTGCGGGCTCTGCAGGCCCAGGATAAGCATGTGCTCCGCAAGCCAGCCTTCCGTTTTCCCGAGCCAGCTTGCGATGCGCAGCGCAAAGCATTTTTTGCTGAGCAGCGCGTTGCCACCGTAGCCGCTCCCGGCCGACCAGATCGTATTGTCCTCGGGGAAATGGCAGATTAGGCGGCGTTTCGGGTCTAAATCGAGCGTGGAATGGAGCCCCCGGTTGAAGTCGTTCGACGCGCCCAGCATGTCGAGCGCGACGGTGCCCATCCGGGTCATGTAGCCCATGTTGAGCGTGACGTAGATGCTGTCGGTCAACTCAACCCCGACTTTGGCGAACGGGGAATCGGCGGGCCCCATGATATAGGGGATGACGTACATCGTGCGCCCGCGCATCGAACCCTCGAACCATCCGCGCATCTTGCGGTAGGTCTCGTCGGGCGCCATCCAGTTGTTGGTCGGCCCCGCGTCGTCCTTGTTGCGCGTGCAGATGAAGGTAAGGTCCTCCGAGCGCGCGACGTCGTTGGGGTTGGACCGATGCAGATAGCAGCCGGGCCGCTTGCGATGGTTGAGCGGAATCAGCACGCCGGTGGCGACCGCTTCTTTAAAGAGGCGCTCGCGTTCCTCTTCGCTGCCGTCGCACCATTGGACTCGCTCGGGCGCGGTCAGTCGGGCAACTTCGGCCACCCATTCGGAGAGAAAGCGGTTTTCGGTGGCGGTGGCGTTTTTCTTGGCGAGCATGTTCTTGGCAGTCGCGCGAGGTTACCGTCAAACCTCCAACTATTGCAATATTATTAATACGATTGCGTAAGCGAAAGAAGCCCCGCGCGCGAATTCGATGCCGCGCGCCCCGCTTTTGTCGCAGGCGCGACAACAACGTCGGCGACAACGTCGGACAGATAACAATGTCGGAAAATGGGGGAGGTTCCCTGGCGATGGCACTTGAAACGAGGCCCGCGCGTGCCGCGGATGTCCCGGAAATCGCGCGCCTGGTGGCCGCTATCGCGGCCTATCACGAATCCCTCGACGAGCGGGCGCGGTTTGACTGGGAGGAGATTCGCCAGGCCCCGGTCTGGCTCAAGACCGTGCTCGCGCGCGACCATCATGCGCTCTGGGTCGCCGACGCCGGCGACGGCCATCTGGCCGGCTATCTATGGGTGCGGCTGATGCGCGATCATTCGGGCTATCTGCCGCGGGTGCGCGGCTACGTCAACCATGCCTACCTGGAGGAGAACTGGCGCGGCAAAGGCTTGGTCAAGCCGATGCTCGAGGCGGCCTACGAATGGTTCTTATCCAAGGGCGTGACGGTGGTGACGCTGCTGGTGCTGCATCGCAATTGGATCGGGTCGTCGGCGTGGTACAAGCTCGGCTACGAGGACTGGACCCACGAGCGGCGCGTCGAACTCAAGCCGCGCGCGAAGTAGCTATCAGACATTGGCGCCGTTGGCGACTATCGTCTCCAGCCGTTTCATCGCCAGTGTGAGCTTGCGGCCGTCGCGCGAGAACGCCTTGCGCCGCTGGAGGTCTTTCATGATCTCGCTGACCTTGGGCCGCGAAGCGCCGACCAGATCGGCGAGCTGTTGGTGGGTCGGCACGATCCCGAGCACGACGCCGCGATGGTTCTGCACGCCGAACTCGACCGCCAGTTCGATCAGCGCCACCGCCACGCGCTGCAGCAGGGCGAATCCGACGAAGCTCGGATAGCGGGCGAGCATGCGGCCGAGACGGTTTTCCGCGGGCTCGGAGATGCGCGCATAGGCGCGGTAGTCGACGCCCAGGGTGATCGCGACGTAGCGTTCGATCGGCAGCCGCCCGACCCGGCAATCGTTGAGCGCCACCCACTCGAAGTTATGGCCGACCTCCTCGGGCATCTGCGGCAGCCGGAAGATCACTCCCGGCATCATCATCGCCACCACGCGCGGACCCCCGCCGTTGAGATGGCTTAGCTGCGCCGCGCCCGAGAGCAGGATGTGCACTTCAGTCGAGGGCTTGCCCAGTTCCTGAAAGATCACGCCGTTGCGCTTGACGCTCCTCGTCGACATCGAATGGGCGAGTTCTTTCAGTTGAGCGGCGGAAAGCCAGGAGAGGCCCTTCAGCCGTCCCAGCAGCTCGAGGTCCGAAAGCGTTTCAGAACGCGCAACTCGCATAGTGCAGCCTCCGGCAAGGACGCGAGATAAAATCGGCGCTAACAGGACAGGTGCAATCCCGGACCAGGGAGCGGCCCGGAGGCGTTTTCTCAACCACTCGTTGCATCTGCTTGGGGGTCATCCTCGTTCGCTAACGCGATTCCAGCCGAAGGACAGAAAATATGTAACAAAGCGCTGCAGGCAAATCTCTACAGAAATGCGAAAAAAGCGCCCGAAGCTGGTAACGCAGGTTACTCACTTGTTGTTTTGTCGACCGATTTGAATAAACGCGTGGCGTGCTTTGACTTGTAAAGGGGCGTCGCTCAATCGCCGGAACCGGCGGGTCGCACATTCGAGTCTGGCAGTAACTGGTAACCTGCGTTACACTTGAGCAGTCTCCTTGGCCGGATCGATGAAACGAACCAGCTCAAGAAAGCCCGCGCCCAAGGTCTTGACTGGCGAATTCGCCCGCAATCGTAGCGCGAGCGCCGCCAGGAAATTGCGGCTCGATCTGTCCGCGGTAAAAGGCCTCGCCGGGCTTTCCGCCGAGCAATTAGGCGTGCTGGGCGGCAAGCTTAGAGTTCGCCGTTTTCGCAAGCGCGCGATCATCTACAGCGGCAAGCAAGCGGGCGATACGATCTACATCATGCTCTCGGGCATCGCCCGGCTTACCTCCGTCAACCGCAAGAACGAACGCGTCCTGCTCGAGGTGCTCGGCCCCGGCGACGTGGTATGCATTCCCACGCTGCTGCCAGACCTGCGGCACAGCCTGGAGTGCGAAGCGTTCACCGAGTGCGAGATCGGCGTGCTCAGCGCCCAGGCCCTGGTCGAAACTGCCGGACTGCAGTACGACAAATTCCTCCTCGCGCTGAGGCTCACGATGGGCCGCTGGTGGGCGCTGTTGGTGCGTCAATCGCGGTTCGTGGATCAGACGCTCGAGGAGCGAATCGCGGTCGCGCTGCTCGATCTCGCCGACAAGTTTGGCCTGCACGACGCCCGCGGCACGATCATCAACCTCCGCTTCGGCCATCGTAATATCGCGGAACTGGTGAGCGGGTCGCGCCCCAAGGTGAGCTTATGCTTTAGACGATTCGCGCTGGAGGGGGCGCTGATCCAGGAACGCCGGCGGATTATCGTCGTGCCGGGCAAGCTGAGCGCCATTCTGCTGCGTAGTTTCGAGCGCCAACCCAGTTCGAGCCTTTCTGACCTCTCGGTGAGCTAGTTCCCCGGTCGCACAAACAACCGTTCCATAATTCCCTCCTCCGTGTTTTGGGGGAGTGTCGGGGTGAGGGTCGATAGGCGGTCATGAATCTCCGTGACAACCGCCCCTGCCGGCGATCAGGTATTTCGCGATTCGGTTCGAACTTTTCTGCGATGCGCGGGGCGGGCTCAGCCGCGATTCGCCGGCCCTCGGCCCGCCAATGAACCGGGATTTCCTTTTTATCTGAATGCATTTTTCATAGGATGGGGATTGACGACAGCTTTTCCTTCTGACGCCTGAAGTAGTGGTATCGACGCCAGTTCGATCCGCAACCGTCTGAAGACAAATGAAAGAGGGATGACATGAGTGGTTACAAAATCATTGACGCCGACACCCATGTGACCGAAACGCCGGACCTGTGGACCAGCCGCGCGCCTGCCGCCATGCGCGACCGCGTGCCGCATGTAGTGACCGGCGCCGACGGGACCCAGCGGTGGCTGGTGGGAGTAGGTCGGCCGCTCGCGAACGTCGGGATGACCGCTACCGCCGGGGTAGGGAGTTTCAAGCATCCGCCCAAGAGCTACGAAGAGATGCACCCGGGAGCATACGACGCCAAGGCGCGGCTGAAGTACATGGACGAGATTGGTATCTGGGCGATGGTCATGTATCCGAACGTGGGCGGCTTTGGGGCCCAGCAGTTCTTGAAACTGAATGACCCTGAGCTGATGCTCACCTGCGTGCGAATCTACAACGATTGGCAGACCGAGTGGGCGTCCGCCGACGCGCGCCGCCTGCTGCCCATCACGTCGATTCCGTTCTGGGACATCGCCGCCGCGGTTACCGAAGTGCGCCGATGCGCCGCCATGGGCCACAAAGGGATTCTCTTCACCGGAGAGCCGCAATACTTCGGTAAGCCACTGCTCGGCGATCCGCATTGGAATCCGTTGTGGGAGGTGGCGGTCGAGTTGGATCTGCCTATCAGCTTCCATATCGGCTCGGGCGATATGGCCGAGGGCCTGCTGAAGAACCGCGTAGCGACCTACGGCAAGATGGCGGCGTTTGCGGAACTGGCGGTGGATATCTTCCTCCGCAACGGCCTTCAATTAAACGACCTGCTGATGTCCGGAGTGCTGGCGCGTTATCCCCGGATTAAGTTCGTCTCGGTTGAAAGCGGTATCGGCTGGATTCCCTTCGTGCTCGAAGCGATGGATTACCAGTTCCAGGGCAATAGCGTGGCCGAAGAGCATCCGGAATTCGATCTGCTGCCGTCGGAGTACTTCGCGCGCAACGTCTATGCCTGTTACTGGTTCGAACAGACGGCGCCGCGCCGCCTGATCGATAAGATTGGGGTTGACAACGTCCTCTTCGAGACCGACTTTCCGCATCCGACCTCGCTCTACGGCGACGAAGTACACGCCCGGATCAAGGGCGGCCTCTCTGACTGTGAAGAGTCCGTGAAGCGCAAGATCCTCTGGGAGAACTCACAGAAGCTCTATAAGGTCACGGGTCCATCGGCGGCAGACGAGGCGAAGCGCGCAGCGGCGATTGGGGCATGACCCCTGACCGGATGATCCGCTGCCAGGCAGCGTTCGACACAGCAGATACTCCCTCTGAACTTGCCCCGAGTGTCCACCAACTCGGGGCAAGTTCATACTCCCTCCCCCGTGTTTTGGGGGAGGGTTGGGGTGGGGGTCTACAAGCGGTTCTGAATCTCTGTGAGAACCGCCTCTGTCTCCATCAGCGCTTCGCGATCGGAAAAACGCAGCACGCGAAACCCGCGCCCGGCGAGCCACTGTGTCCGCGCCTCGTCTTGTGCGCGCTGATCTTCGTGCTGCCCGCCATCCAGCTCGACGATCAGCATGCTCGACCACCACCATGCTCGACCAGCGATCATGCGTTCGAGACAGCAGATACTCCCTCCCCCGTGTCTTGGGGGAGGGTTGGGGTGGGGGTCTACAAGCGGTTCTGAATCTCTGTGAGAACCGCCTCTGTCTCCATCAGCGCTTCGCGATCGGAAAAACGCAGCACGCGAAACCCGCGCCCGGCGAGCCATTGTGTGCGCGCCTCGTCCCGCGCGCGCTGATCTCCGTGCTGCCCGCCATCCAACTCGACGATCAGCATGCTCGACCACCACCATGCTCGACCAGCGATCATGCGTTCGAGACAGCAGATACTCCCTCCCCCGTGTCTTGGGGGAGGGTTGGGGTGGGGGTCTACAAGCGGTTCTGAATCTCCGTGAGAACCGCCTCTGTCTCCATCAGCGCTTCGCGATCGGAAAAACGCAGCACGCGAAACCCGCGCCCGGCGAGCCATTGTGTGCGCGCCTCGTCCCGCGCGCGCTGATCTCCGTGCTGCCCGCCATCCAGCTCGACGATCAGCATGCTCGACCACCACCATGCTCGACCACCATCATGCGTTCGACACAGCAGATACTCCCTCCCCCTCAGTTTTGGGGGAGGGTTGGGGTGGGGGTCTACAAGCGGTTCTGAATCTCTGCGAGAACCGCCTCTGTCTCCATCAGCGCTTCGCGATCGGAAAAACGCAGCACGCGAAACCCGCGCCCGGCGAGCCATTGTGTGCGCGCCTCGTCCCGCGCGCGCTGATCTTCGTGCTGCCCGCCATCCAGCTCGACCACTATCATGCGTTCGACACAGCAGAAGTCCACGATGTACGGACCGATCGGATGCTGGCGGCGAAACTGCACACCCAGTTGATGTCTCCGCAGATGCATCCAGAGCCGGCGCTCGGCGTCAGTCTCTTCTCGACGCAGTCGGCGGGCCCTATCGCGTGCGAGGGGCGGCGCGCTCATGGCATGAAGATTAGGACGAGGAAGCGCCGCAGCAAACAGGCATCCGGCGCTTCCTCGCTCGACCCCCCCAACCCTCCCCCAAAACACGGGGGAGGGAGTCAGAGTCAGACGCGGCTACCCCAAAACACCGGAGAGGGAGCCAGGAGCCGCTGTCTGGAAAATGGGAGGAGGAGCCAAAGCCGCCAACCCCACGGTACGAGCCAGGGGCGCTAATTCCAAAAATTTGGGTGAAATGCCTTAGGGAGCTGACTTTAAACGCCTGGCGGCGTATCGACTTTAAACGCCTTGGGGCGGGCTGATTTCTACGCCTTACCGCGTCCCGGCTTATAACGCTCCATTCCGGACCGCTGCCGGGCTTATAGTCCATTTGACACCTAAATGGGTTAGGCCGTATACTCGACCTTGTAAGTCCACTAATTTAAGTGCTACGTATTGTAGCGCTGTTTTCAGGGGGAGTGTGCGCGCCGAGACGCGATCAAAAGGGTTGGGAATCGATGGTCAAGCTGCCGATATACATGGACAATCACGCGACGACGCCGGTCGATCCGCGAGTGCTCGAGACGATGCTGCCGTACTTCACGCAGAAGTTCGGCAACGCGGCCAGCCGCAACCACAGCTTCGGCTGGGAGGCTGAGGAAGCGGTCGACAAGGCGCGCAACCAGCTCGCCACGCTCATCAACGCCAAGTCCAAGGAGATCATCTTCACCAGCGGCGCGACCGAGTCCGACAACGAGGCGATCAAGGGGGTTGTCGAATTCTACAAGGACAAGGGCAACCACATCATCACCTGCGTCACCGAGCATAAGGCGGTGCTCGACAGTTGCCGGGCGTTGGAGCGCGCGGGCAAGGCGACCGTGACCTACCTTGCGGTGGACAAGTACGGGATGGTCGACCCGGACGCGGTGCGCAACGCGATCACCGACAAGACCGTGCTCATCTCGATCATGTACGCCAACAACGAGGTCGGGACGATCCATCCGGTCCGCGAGATCGGGCGTATCGCCAAGGAACGCGGCATCATCTTCCACTGCGACGGGGTGCAGGCGATAGGCAAGATTCCGGTCGACGTCGAACGCGACGGTATCGACCTGCTCGCGATGTCGGGGCACAAGCTTTATGGGCCCAAGGGCGTGGGCGCGCTGTACGTGCGGGCCAAGGGGCCGCGCGTGCGCCTGACGCCGATTATCGACGGCGGCGGCCATGAGCGCGGGATGCGCTCGGGCACGCTCAACGTGCCGGGGATCGTGGGCTTCGGCGCGGCGTGCGAAATCGCGGGCCAGGAGATGCAGTTCGAGGCCGCGCGGATGCGCTCGCTGCGCGACAAGCTGCAGGCGGGACTGTTCGAGCGGCTCGACGAGGTCTATCTCAACGGCCATCCGACCGAGCGCCTGCCCGGCAATCTCAACGTCAGCTTCGCCTACGTCGAAGGCGAGTCGCTGCTGATGGGAATCAGCGACGTGGCGGTAAGTTCGGGCTCGGCCTGCACCTCGGCCACGCTGGAGCCGTCGTACGTGATTCGCGCGCTCGGCACCAACGAGGAATTGGCGCACAGCTCGATCCGGTTCGGAATGGGGCGCTTCAATACCGAGGAAGAGGTCGACTTTGTGACCGAGCGGGTCTCGCGTGAGGTCAAGCGGCTGCGCGAGATGTCGCCGCTGTACGAGATGGCGCGCGAGGGAATCGATCTTAAATCCGTCAACTGGCGGGCGTAATCAAGCAGGCTAAGCGACCGGAGGGGTCATGGCTTATTCAGATAAAGTTCTCGAGCACTATAACAATCCGCGCAATGTCGGCAGCTTCGCCAAGGACGATCCCGGCGTCGGCACCGGCGTGGTCGGCGCGCCCGAATGCGGCGACGTGATGAAGCTGCAGCTCCGGATCAGCGAGGACGGCGTGATCGAAGACGCGCGCTTCAAGACTTTCGGTTGCGGCAGCGCGATCGCTTCGTCCAGCTACGTGACCGAGCTGGTCAAGGGCAAGCACATCGACGAGGCGATGGCGATCAAGAACACGGTGATCGTGAAGGAATTGAATCTGCCGCCGGTGAAAATTCACTGCTCGGTGCTGGCCGAAGATGCTATAAAGGCGGCGATCACCGATTGGCGCAGCCGCAAGGGCGCAACCGCGGCCGGCGAGGCCAACGGGAATGGCGCGCAAGAGACCAGGGCCGCTCACGGCAAATCCTCGTAGGCGTGAACAGGCTGTCGACAAATAAGATCGGCAAATAGTAGACAAGCAAACAGTAAACAGGAATGATCTCGCTGTCTGAAAACGCGGTCTCCAAGATCAAGCAGCTCTCCTCCGAGAAGCCCGGCAAGGGCTTGCGGGTCAAGGTGGTCGGCGGCGGATGCTCGGGCTTGCAGTACCGCATGGAGCTCGACGATCCCAAGGAGCGCGACAAGATTTTCGAGCGCGACGGCGCACAGCTGATCGTCGATAAGAAGAGTTTCCTCTACCTCAACGGTTCGGAACTCGATTACTCCGAGGAATTGATGGCCTCCGGTTTCAAGGTGGTCAACCCCAACGCCAAGCGGACGTGTGGATGTGGAGAGTCGTTCGTCGTATGACGACGCGGGAATCAAGGCGTAGCGATGGTGCAATGCCCCTCATGCGCGCGGCCGAGCGAGCCGCGTTTGACCTGCCCCGATTGCGGGGCGCCGCTCGGCGCTGAGCTCGATCTCTTCGCCGCGCTCGGCGTGCCGCGCAAGCTCGCCCTCGATCCGCGCGAACTCGAACGTATCTATCATGAAGCCGGACGCCGCATTCATCCTGACCGTTTTGCGACGGGGACGCCCGCAGTGAGGCAGGCGAGTCTCAAGAGCACGGCGCTGCTGACCCGCAGCTATCGCACGCTGCGCGACCCGGTGAGCCGCGGGCGTTACTGGCTGGAGCTGGTCGGCGAGAAGCTCGCCGAGAATAACAAACGCGTTCCGCCCGAGTTGGCGGAGATGGTATTCGAAGTACAGGAGCAGCTCGGCGAGCTGCGCGAAACGCACAACGGGAGCGCCAACGCGCTCGGCGCCGCGATCAAAGGGCGGCGCGTGGAGCTTGAAGGATTGGCGACCGCGACGCAGGAGGAGCTGGAGCGCAATTTCGCGCGCTGGGACGAGGGAGCGGGGGAGCGTCAGGAACTGGTCAACGAATTGAAATCCGCACTTTCCAGAATCGCCTATCTGCGGACGCTCACCCGCGACGTCGACCGCGCGCTCGAGAGCGCCACGGCCGATTCAACGGCCGATTGAGGAAATAAAAACAAACCGCGTCCGCGGCCGCGCGGCGGCCGCGGCGCAACATTTATTTATGTCTCGTATATTTGGCATCGATCTCGGAACCACCAACAGCCTGATCGCGGTTATGGAAGAGGAGCGTCCGCAAATCGTCGCCGACCTTGACACCGCTAACCCGTTGCTGCCGTCGGTGGTCGCGATAACGCCCAAGGGCGAGGTTTTCGTGGGCGAGCGAGCGATCGCGATGGAGCCGCATCTCACGGTTGAACGCGACGGCCGCATCCACGCCATCGGTTTCGAGGGCGGTGAGGCGGGCGCCGTGGTGCGCTCGGTCAAGCGTTACATGGGCCTGGGCGGTGACGAGGTCGCCGCCGAGGACCGTCATCGCTACAGCTTCGCCGACTTCAGCGGGCCGGTCGTGCGCTTCGCGATCGGTAAACGCACTTACACGCCGTCGCAGGTCTCCGCCGAGGTTCTGCGCGCGCTCAAGGCCCGCGCCGAAGCCGCGCTCGGCGAGAAGGTCGAGCGCGTGGTGGTCACGGTCCCGGCTTACTTCAACGACGGTCAGCGCCAGGCGACCAAGGACGCCGGGCGGCTTGCCGGACTCGACGTCGTCCGCCTGGTCAACGAACCGACCGCCGCCTCGCTCGCCTATGGGCTGAATCAGATGGCCGAGGGCCGGGTCGCGGTCTATGACCTGGGCGGCGGCACGTTCGACATCTCGATCCTCAACATCAAGGGCGGGATTTTCGAAGTGCTCGCGACCAACGGCGACACGCATCTGGGCGGCGACGACTTCGACCGCCTCCTGGTCGACCTTCTACTTGAGGCTCTTCCGCCACAAATGAGGCTGGATCGCCACATCTGGAACAGCGCGCGGCTCGCCGCCGAGGCGGCCAAGAAGCGCCTTAGCGATCACGACGAAGCCGAGATGACGCTCACGCTGCCGGATCGCGAGGTGCGGAGGACCATTGGCCGCGCCGAATTCGAGCGGATGGCCGACGCGCTGGTTGCTCGCTCGCTCGAGCGATGCCGGATCGCGCTCGCCGACGCGCAGCTTGCGCCCGGCGAGATCGACGCGGTGGTGCTGGTGGGCGGGTCAACCCGGATGCCGCTGGTGCGCCGGCGGGTGGCGGAACTCTTTGGGCGCGAGCCACTTCGCTCGCTCGATCCCGACCACGTGGTCGCGCTAGGGGCCGCGGTGCAGGCGGGCGTGCTGATGGGCTCGCGGGGCGACATGCTGCTGCTCGACGTGGTGCCGCTGTCGCTAGGAATCGAAACGATGGGCGGCGTGATGGAACGCCTCATACATCGCAATACCACCATCCCGACCAGCGTGACGGAGGGCTTCACGACCGCGGTCGACAATCAGACCCACGTCGATATCCACGTGGTCCAGGGCGAGCGCGAGCTGGCCGCGGATTGCCGCTCGCTGGCGCGCTTCAAGCTGGGGCCGATCGAACCGCAGCCGGCCGGCCTGCCGCGAATCGAGGTCACCTTCCTAATCGACGCTAACGGAATCCTAAACGTCACCGCGCGCGACCAGCGTACCGGTCGGGAGCACTCAGTCGACATCAAGCCCAGCTATGGACTGGCCGACGACGAAATTGAACGGATGCTTGAAGAGTCGATCGATCTAGGTGAGCAGGACCTCGAGCAGCGGATGCTGATTGTGGCGCGCAACGATGCTGCCCAACTGCTGGGCGCATTGACCAAGCAGCTCGGGGAATATGGGTCGCTGATTCCGGCGGATGAGCGCGCGCAGGTGGAGAAATGTGCATCTAAGCTGGAAGATGCTCGAAATGGTACGGATCGTGCTTATATTTCAACCTTGGTCGAGGAGCTAAACCAGCTCACGACGCCATTTGCCGAGAGAATCATGGATTATGCGATAGGCCGGGCGCTCGAAAAGAAGTCAGTCGAGGAGCTGTCGTAGGCATCGGTGCCACAATTTTCGGGCACTTGCAGCATTTTTCAGCCGGGTTTCAGCCGGTTCCAGGTGAGGAGACAGGGCAAATGGGTTTGAAATGGGACGAGGCGCAGGAAATCGCCGAGGTACTGACGGAAAACCACCCGGGTATTAACCCACTTCAGGTGCGTTTTACCGATTTGCGGCAGTGGGTGGTGGATTTGGACGAATTTGACGACGATCCGGAGGGTTCCAGCGAAGCCAAGCTTGAGGCGATCCAGATGGCCTGGAATGAGATTTACGAAGAAAACAACGGAGACGAATAACTGCCGCAACGAGATAGTGCTGAAACGATAGATATGAATAGGACGTCCTATGATGGCGTCCACTCAAAGGAGGATCGGTGGGGTGGGAGCACAAGATCTGGTGAGGCAGGAGCAAGGAGCGAAGATGCAGGAAAAGGAAACACTGGACGAAAAGCTGCCGGGATTGTTTGAGCCCGACACGCTTTTGCCGATCCAATATTTCGAGGCGATGCGCCGCAAGCATCTGCTTGAGGGCGAAAAGCGCCTGGTGCTGAGCGTGCTCGAGGACGCGGTCGAATGCTTTATGAAATGCATCGACTCGTCCACCAACAAGGGCCAACGCCTGTTCCGCGACGCTGAGGAGTGGATCAACCTCGAAGACAAAAAGTGGGTGTTCTCTTTCGACAACGTCTGCGAGATGTTGGACGTCAATCCGGAGTATCTGCGCCGCGGACTGCGCGAATGGAAAGTGCGCAAGCTCGACGCGATCGAGCGGGCGCGAATCGCGCGGGCCGAGCAGGCGGCGTTGGCGGCCTCACAGCCGGTCGCTGAGGATGTGCCAGACGCGGGGAACGTCGTTGAGGCGGACGTCGTTAAGCCGATAGCAGCTAAGACGGCCGTCGCGAAGCCGGCCACGAGCGCGAGCCGTTCACTGCGCAAGGGTGCGCCATCCGATCGGCGGGCTCGGCTGCGCAAGGCGCGCGCCTGACGCGGGCGCGATTCGCCTCATCGTTGCGTAGCCTGCCCTGGCGAGCGATTTCTTCGCTCGCGGTTCTGGCGTTCGCCTGAGAGCCAACTGAAACGGGCCCCGGTGCCCGTTCGTTGGCGATCTCATTTCTCATCGGCGCGCTTACATGGCAGGGGCTCCCGCGAGAACTAGTCTCGTTACGAAACTGCTCTCGGGACGGCCTGCGTGCGTGCCGCCGGCATTCCAAAACCTCAGGTGGGGACGAGGCGCTACTCAGGGATATCCCATCGAAAGCGGAAACCCCGGCGCGCCGAATACGTATGAGAAGCCTGGAGGTTCCCATATGAACGTCTCCTCCGCCCCAAAAGCTTTCTCGCGCCGGATTCTCTCTGGCGTTGCTGGATTAATTTTGATTGCGGCGCCAATTATGGTGACTGCCGCGGCCGCTGACCCTTACAATTCCCCTGATGACGTAGCCGCGTATCAGGCGTATACGGGGCAGGGGCAGTACGGTCAGCCGATGCCGCCGCCCGGGCAATACTCGGCGCCGCCCAGCTATGCTCAGCGCAGTCAGCTGGAGGCGCAACTGAACTATGCCGAGGCGCAGTACAATCGGGCGCAGCAATCGGGCGATTGGGGCGCAGCGAAGCACTGGAAGAAGCAGATCAAGCATCTGAGACGCGAGCTTTCCGGACAGGGACGCCCTGGAGGCCCCGGCTACGGCTCCGGTTACGGAGCGCCGACTTACGTGCCGCCTCAGGGGCCGTCCTATGCGCCGCCCTCGTCAGCCTATGCCCCGCCGATGCAGGAATATCCACCGCCGGGCCAAGCCTACGCACAGCCCTATCCGCCATCGGGATACCCGCCATCCGGATACCCGCCAGCTGGCTATCCTAACGGTGGATCCGCCTATCCATACGGCGCTCCGGGCGCTCCCGGACAGACAGGCTCGACGGGAGGTCTGAGTTCGCTGCTTGGTCCATTGTTTGGCGGAGCAGGAGCGCCATCGGCGGCGCCACCGGCTGGTTATCCGCAGGCGGGATATCCGAACGCGGCAGCTGGCTCTCCGTACGGCGCCCCAGGCGCTCCTGGAGCGACGGGCGCGATGGGTGGTTTGGGATCGCTGCTCGGCCCTTTGCTCGGCGGACGATCGACGCCATGACGATGCCGGCTTGATCGAGTCACTTTCGTAACGCGCGCGCCACAGGCTCTTTGGGAGCTGCGGCGCGCGTTTTTTTTGGCTCTATGGGGTTAAGATTGACCCCACTGCGCGCGGCGGGAGCGCATATTAAGCAGAAATTCCTGCATGCCGCGAGGTGAGAAATTTGCGCTTCCCACTGTCGCTGTGAAAATATTTGCCGTTCGAAGAGAGGGAGGCCTTTCGCTTTGCAGATGAAACAGCAAATTCGTTGGCGTTTCGTGGCATTGTCACTGCGTTCCGCAACATTGCAACAGGCATTGATCGTTTGCTGTCTGATTGCGGCGGCGGCTCCCGCGGCCGCGACGCCGACGCCCGCTCCGGTCAACGTCCTCACCTTCCATAACGACAATATGCGCAGCGGACTCAACCCGCACGAGACCAATCTCAGCCCCTCCAACGTCAAAGTCAGGACCTTCGGCAAGCTCTTTTCCTATCCTGTCGATGGTTACCTGTACGCCGAGCCGCTCTACGTTTCGCAGCTCGCGATTCCGGGCCAGGGGACGCACAACGTGGTCTACGCCGCGTCCGAGCACGACAGCGTGTATGCCTTCGACGCCGACGGCCTCGTGACCACGCCGCTGTGGCAGGATAGCTTCATAGATCCGGCCGCCGGAATCACCACGGTTAGCGCACTGAACGACGTCGATTGCGGCAACTTGGTACCCGAAATCGGCATCACCGGAACGCCGGTCATCAGCCTCGACAACCAGGCGCTGTACGTGGTTTCCGAGACCAAGAATCAAAACAACGACACCTTCGCGCTGGAGCTGCACGCGCTCGATCTCGCGACCGGGGCCGAGAAGCCTGGCAGCCCGGTCCCGATAAGCGCGACGGTCGCCGGCACCGGGCTCGGCAACGACGGTCACGGTCACGTGTCGTTCGTCCCCGCGCTCGCCCTCCAGCGTCCCGCGCTGCTGCTCTCAAATGGCATGCTCTATATCGCGTTCGGCTCGAACTGCGACAAGGGGCCCTATCATGGATGGCTGCTGGCCTACGACGCGCTCACGCTCACGCAAGTGGCGGCGTTCAACACCACGCCCAACGGCAGTGAGGGGGGAATCTGGCAGAGCGGCAACGGTCCTTCGGCCAGCCAGTTCGGCGACGTGTTTATCGGAATCGGCAACGGTACTTTCAACGGCACGACCGACTATGGCGACAGCTTTGTGAAGCTCGATCCCCGTACGCTGCGCGTGATCGATTACTTCACGCCCTCCGCCCAGGCCCATCTCAGCGCTACGGACGACGACGGCGGCATCACCGGCGCCGTCCTGTTGCCCACGCAGATTTTCGGTCCCGCACCGTTCGAGCTGATGGGCGGAATCAAGTCGGGCCGCTTCTACCTGCTCAATCGCGGACCGATGGGGAAGTTTTGCGCGTCGTGCGACGACTCGCAGGCGCTTGGCATAACCGACACCGGCTTCCAGCTATTCGACGCACCGATCTACGCTTTCGGCCTGGTCTACATTGGAGGCGTTAACACTCGGCTCAAGGCCTGGCAGCTGATCAACGGACGCATGTCGGCGGGCCCGGTGGCGCACAGCGCGACCGCTTTCGGCTATCCCGGCACCAGCCCCGCGATCTCCAGCGACGGTAACGTGCATCAAATCGTCTGGGCGCTCGACGTGAGCGGGTATGGGAGTAGCGATCCGGCGGTGTTGCACGCCTACTGGGCGCCCAACCTGGCGGAAATCTACAACAGCGCGGAGGCGTCCGGCTCGCGTGACACCGCGGGCCCGGCGGTCAAGTTCACCGTTCCGACGGTGGCCAACGGAAAAGTCTACGTCGGCACGCAGACCGAACTCGACGCTTACGGGCTGCTGCCGTAACTCCCCAGCCGACGGCCGCCGCGCGCGGCGAGATGCCTGTCCGTCTTTAGGGGCAGCTGTGACTAGGGGGGCAGCGCTGAGCCAATCAATCGCGTTCGCCTTCGACGATCGAGAGCATCGAGGGATTGTGGACAATTCTCGTGAGCTTCAGCCCCGCACGCTTGTACAAATCGCGGAACTCGTCCGCGGTACGCTCCCGCCCCTTTAATTGGATCATCATGAAAATATCGACAATCTTGCCGGGATGCGGTTGGTTGCCCGGCGGCAAGACCGCGATGACGGAAAGTACGCGCCCGTCTTTGGTCATCGCATCGCGACACAGGCGTAGCAGTTTGACGCAATCGTCATCATCCCAGTCCATGAGGATTCTCTTCGTGATATATGCATCTCCACCGGCCGGAACGGATTGAAGAAAATTCCCGCCGATTAGCTCGCAACGGTCGAGAACTCCGGCCGAGGCCAGGTATTCAGGCTCCTTCACGATCAGTGGATGGTCGTAGAGCACGCCTTTGGCGGCCGGATTGCGTTTTAGAATTTCTGCGAGCAAGGCGCCGCGCCCGCCTCCAGCGTCGACGATCCGCTTAAACGGCGAGAAGTCGTAACTGTCAACTATGGCGTTTACCTCCGCGGTGGCGAAGCTCGCGACGCCCTTGGACCACCAGCGGTTCGCCGCCGGAGCGCCGGCCAGATGGGTATAAAAATCGGTCTTGTAGACGCGGTCCCATTCCGGATCACCCGTCATCACGCAACGCTGCAAATCGCCCCATAGATTCCACCATTTGCCTTCGCCCGTTATGTCCCCCGCCAGCCGTACAGCATCGCGCAGCGAACCGGGAATGCCGCTGCAAAGGAACGTGGCGGGTGGCGTCAATTCAAAGCGCCCGGATGAATCCTCCGCGAAGATCCCATTTCCGGCGAGCGCGCGAAGCAGACGGTAAAGCGATTGCGGCCGCGCTCCCGTCGCGTGCGCCAAATCCTCGACCCGCTTGGGACCATCGCTCAGCAGGTCGGCGATTCCCATTTCGGCGGCCACGTGCACCGCGCGGGCCAGCATATAGCCCAGCGCCATTCCGAGCAGCAGCTCTTGCGGGGACTGATTGTTCGGACTCTGCGTGTCGCTCATGCCTCAAATTTCCTTCGGTTATTTCCGTCGTCGCGCACGATGCCGCGATCCTGCGCGTCGTAATCCGGAGCATAGTCGACGCTGCTTCGCCTCGGAAGGCGCGCGGAAATCGATTGATCCACGAGCTTGGGATCGCGCTTGCCCCTATGGCATAAAGCATCGAGATGGCTCACCCGCTGCGAGCCACAAGGGGAGTGCCATGAGCATTACATCGAAGACCGTGAGCGTGACCGCCGCCGACGGCGGCGTCTTCAATGCCTATCTCGCGCTACCCGAGGGCGGGCGCGCGCCGGGGCTGGTGCTGCTGCAGGAAATTTTCGGCGTCAACCGCCATCTCCGCGAACTCGCCGACCGCTATGCCGAGGAGGGCTACGTCACGATCGCGCCCGACCTGTTCTGGCGGCTTCAGCCGGGTGTCGAGTTGGGCTACTCGGAGGCCGAGATCAAGGCGGCGTTCGATTTCTACGGCCGTTTCGATCCCGACCAGGCGATCAAGGACGTCGCCGACACGGTGCGCGCGCTGCGCGCGATGCCGGAGTGCAACGGCAAGGTCGGCGCGATCGGCTTTTGCCTGGGCGGGATGCTCGCCTACCTGACGGCCGCGCGATGCAATATCGAGGCGGCGGTCAGCTACTACGGCGTCGGAATCGAAAAGCGGCTCAACGAGACGGGCGCGGTGCGCTGCCCCATGGTGCTGCACTTTGGAGAGCTGGACCGGTTCGTGCCGGCCGCCGCGCGCGACGCGGTCGCCGCGGCCTTCAAGGAGCGCGACGACGTCGAGGTCTACATCTACCCCGGCGCCGATCACGCCTTCAACAACCCCGTGCGTCCGACTTACGATCGCTTTGCCGCTTCGCTTGCACATTCGCGCACGATCGGGATGCTGCGTCACGCTATCGGACCGCGGTTCGACCTGTGCGCGCTATGGGAGCAACACGCCGGCCTCGAGTTCAAGTACCACGATGCCGACGGCACCATGACCACGATGGTCGATCGGCCCTATGTCAATCACGTGCCGACGATGACTGGCGGTTTCGGTCAGCAGGAGCTGCATCGCTTCTACAAACATCACTTCATTCCCACGCTGCCCAAGGATCTGAAGTTCGTTCCGGTCTCGCGCACCGTCGGTGCCGACCGCGTGGTCGACGAGTTCCTGCTCTGCTTCACCCACGACATCGAAGTGGATTTTCTGCTGCCGGGCATCGCACCCACTGGAAAGTACCTCGAGATCCCAACCGTCGCGATCGTTCAGTTCCGCGGCGGCAAGCTGGTGCACGAGCATATCCATTGGGACCAGGCGACCGCGCTGGTCCAGCTCGGCCTGCTCGATCCGAAGAACCTGCCCACGGCCGGGCGCGAGACCGCGGAGAAGCTGGTGGACGAGACGCGGCCCTCGAACACGCTGATGAAGCGCTGGAAGGAGAGCGAGCCGAAGCGCTGACATGCCGCGACTCGCGGCGGAATATCGGGCTACTTGGTAGACTGATGCACCGGCTGTACGGTCTCGCCCTCGTGCGCCGATTGCCCGACGTTCAGCGCCACCATCGCGTCGGGATCGATACCGGTGGCGACCTCGACCGCGACTCCATTGTCGTAGCCGAGCTTCACCTGAGTGAGATGGAGCACGTTGTCTTTGACGACGGGCACGAACACCTTGCCGTCGCGAAAGACCAGCGCTTCATCGGGGACCAGCGGCGCGCCGGCCGGAATTGAGACCACAAACTCCGCACTGCCGTACATTCCCGGAAGCAGCGTCCCGTCGGTGTTGGGCAGATCGACTTCCACCAGCATCGTGCGCGAATCGGGCGAGAGTGCCTCAGGATGGCGGGTGATGCCGCCGGTGAACTTGCGTTCCGGAAACTCGTTGAACGTGATCGTCGCGGTATCGCCATTGCGCATGAATGGAGCGATATTCTGCGGCACGTAGGAGAACACGCGGAGCGGTTTCGTCTGCGCGACGGCGATGATCGCGTCGGCCAGGCTGGTCGAGCTGGTGGCTTCGGGAATCAGATGGCCGGGATCGACATAGCGGTCGGTCACGATTCCGTCGAAGGGCGCAGTCACGCGCTCATAGGCCTGCAAAGCGATCGTCTGCTCCAGGGTAGCTTTGGTCTGCAACATCGTGGCCCGCGATTCGTCGGCGGTCTGCTGCGGGATCACGGCCTGTTGGACGAGGATCTGGTTGCGATCGTCGGTAATTTTCGCGATCCGGTAGGCGGCCAGCGCGTTGCGTACCTGCTGATCGGTCTCCGGCGACTCGATGGTTGCGAGCAGTTCGCCCGCGCGTATGTGGTCGCCCTTGTCGACCAGGAGCGTTTTGATATAGCCGGGAACCTTGGCGTAGATTTCGGTTTCGTCCAGGCCGCGGGTGGTTGCGGGGAGGATGACGTCGCGCACGGCCGGGGTGCGCCCGACCTGTGCGATCAGCACGTGCGGCCCGGCCGCGGCCTCCTGGGCCAGATCGCTGGTCTGGCGGCCGATCCACAGTTCACGCGCGAGCACCAGCCCGGCGGTGGCAATTACTACGATCGCGATCGCGCCGATCCATCCGACCACGAATAATTTTCCGGACGGTTTGGCGGTATATTGCCTGGGGTCGTCGTCCATCTGTCGCCATCGCTCACGCGCGGGGCTGCGTGAGTTGTTCGATCTCCGCGTCGCGCTGATGTTTGCCGATCAGGTTGCGGCTGAATATCGAATAGACCGCCGGCACCACGAAGAGCGTTGATACCGTCGCCACGAGAAGCCCTCCGATCACGGCGCGTCCCAGCGGAGCGTTTTGCTCGGAGCCCGAACCCAGGCTGAGCGCCATCGGCAGCATCCCCAGGATCATCGCGAGCGCGGTCATGATGATCGGACGGAAGCGGATACGCCCGGCCTCGATCGCCGCGGCGGCAGGGCTGTAGCCTTCCTCGCGCAACTCGTTGGCGAAGGTGATTAGCAGGTTGCCGTTGGCGACGCCGACGCCTACGGCCATGATCGCACCCATCATCGACTCGACGTTGATCGTGGTGCCGGTCAGCACCAGCATCCAGACGACCCCTGCGAGCGCGCCCGGAATCGCCATCATGATGATGAACGGCTCCAGCCATGACTGGAAGTTCGCGACCATCAGCAGGTACACGAGGATGATCGCGAGCACCAACCCTTCGCCTAGCGTGACAAACGAGGTGCGCATTGCCTGGCTTTGGCCTCGAATCACGACCTGGGTGCCGGGGGGAAGTTTGCCCAGGTGGCCGATTTCCCTTTGCACTGCGGAAGTGACTGCCCCGAGATCGCGGCCGGATACGCCGCAATCGACGTCGACCACGCGCTGCACGGTGTAGTGAGCGACGACGGCCGGGTCCCAGGTGTGGCTGACGGTCGCGAGGTTGCCGAGCAACTGCGGCTGCGGTGGCGTGGTGGCCGCGCTGGTGACGGCCGAATCGACCGTCGCATTGGCCGACGAAGTAGCGGTCGTGCTGAGCGGGATGTTCTGCAACGCGCCGATCGAGTCAAACAGATGTTGCGGCGCCTGAGCGATGACGTTGTAGTTAACTCCGGATACCGGATCGAGCCAGAAGTTTGGTTGCAAGAGCTGCGCACCGGAGAGCGTGGAGAGCACGCTCGAAGCGACCTGCTGCAGCGTGACACCAAACTGAAGCGCCTTGGCACGATCCACCTCGACCTTAAGGCTCGGGTAGTCGAGCGGCTCGGCGATTCGCATGTCCACTACACCCGGGATTCGCGCCATTCGCTCCTTGAGCCGCAACGCGATGTCGTAGTCGGTCTGCAGGTTGTTGCCGTTGATCTGCGCGTCGATAGCGGAGGGCAGGCCGAAGTTCAGGACCTGGCTGACGATATCGGCGGCCTGGAAATATGCGGTCACCGCCGGATACTTCACCGCCAGTGCTTTGCGAATCCGCTGTTCGTACATCGCGGTCGGACGGTGACTCGGCTTGAGCTGGATCAGCACGTCGGCATCCTGTGGTCCAATAGTGTCGGTCTGATAGAAAGCGAGGTCGTAGGAGATCGGCAAGCCCAGATTGTCGCTGATGCTCTCGAGCTCGGCGGGCGGAACGATGGTGCGAATTGTGCGGTCGATTTGATCGACCAGGTATTCGGTGTGCTCGATCCGGGAACCGGTGGGGGCGCGCACGTGCAACCGCATCATGCCCGCATCGACCGCCGGAAAGAAATCCTCGCCGACAATCGGCAGCAAGCCGAGCGAAAGCAGGATCAGTATCGCGACGCACACCAGCGCCAGTCCGCGTCGCCCGATGAAGGTCGCGAGCGCGACGCGATAGCGCTCCTTCAGACGCTCGAACCAGCGATCGAACGCGCGTACCACCCGGGCCCAGCGGCCCCGTCCAAGATGGTCCTCGTGATCGTCGGGGAGCAAGTAACGCGCCATCGTGGGCACCAGGGTCCGCGACAGCAGATATGACGTCAACATCGCGAATACCACCGCCAGCGCGAGCGGGGTGAATAGGAATTTCGCGACCCCGGTCAAAAGCACGACCGGAAAAAACACGATGCAGATCGAGAGCGTGCCGACGAAGGTCGGCGTTGCGATCTGGGTAGCGCCGTCCAGAATAGCAGCCAGCAGCGGCTTGCTCATCGCGTGGTTGCGATGGATGTTTTCGATTTCCACCGTGGCGTCATCGACCAGCATCCCGACCGCGAGGGCGATTCCGCCTAGCGTCATCGTATTGATCGTCTGACCGGTCAACTTCAGTGCGATGATCGCGGTCAGAATCGACAGCGGGATCGAGGTGATGACGATCAGCATGCTGCGCGGCGAACCCAGGAACAGCAGGACCATCAGGGCAACCAGCGTGGCGGCACTAGCCGCTTCCTGCACCACGTCCCACAAGGCGGCGCGCACGAACTGCGATTGATCGAAGGTGAGCGAGACTTTCAAACCCTTGGGGGCGGTGGCGCGAATTAGCGGAATCTTGGCCTTGACCGCGTCGACCACGTTGAGCGTCGAGGCGTCGGCGTGTTTGATCACCATCAGGTAAGTCGCCTGCTGGCCGTCGACGCGCACCACGTTGGTCTGCGGCTGATGGGTGTCGGTAACCGGGGCAATATCGCCCAGGAAAACCGGGGAACCATTGACGTACTTGACCGGCAGGCGGTTGAAATCCTTGACCTTGGGGACGCTCATGTTGAGATCGATGTTGTACTCGTAGTTGCCGATCTTTTCGGTCCCGGACGGGATGACCACGTTGGTCGCATCCAGCGCGTTGCCCAGGTCGTAGGCGGACATCCCATTGGCATAGAGCGCGGTCGAATCGAGATTGACCATCACCGCCCGCTGCACGCCGCCCAACGGGGCGGGGGATGAGAAGCCGGGGATGGTGAAGAGCTGAATCCGGATGAAGTTGAGTCCGTAGTCGAAGAGCCGGGCGGTCGAGAGCGTATCGCTGTAGATGTTCAACTGCGCGACTGGAACATTGCTCGCGTTATAGGAAATGATTTGCGGCGGTTCGGTGCCACGCGGCAAAATGGTGAGGATGGTCTCCGAGACTGCGTCGATCTGCGCGATTGCCGCCCCGAGGTCGGAGCCGGGCTGAAAATAGACCTTTAGAATCCCGAGTCCGTTGATCGATTCCGACTCGATATGCTCGATCCCGTTGACGGTGGTCGAGTAAGCGCGCTCGCTGATAAACACCATCCGCCGTTCGACATCAAAGGCCGACAGGCCCGGATAGCTCCATACCACCATCACCACGGGTAGGTTGATGGCGGGAAAGATGTCGACATTCATCAGCTCGAACGACAGCGTGCCGAGCACGAGCATCAGAAGCGCCATCACCGCGACCGAGAGCGGCCTGCGCAGGGCAAGACGAACTATCCACATAGCGGTTAGGGATGGCTACGACAAATCCCGACGGGCGGTTTCAAGAAGCTGCGGCATCGGCGATGTTCGTGCTCGACGTTGAGCTTAAGGATAAAGCAGAGCGTGGCAGGCCCGCAAGCATCGCGTCGGCGGCGCCGTGCGTGGCCGACGCCGTTATGAAGCGGCGACGGTTCTTCAACCAGGCGATGGCGCCCAGGCGCTCCAGCCCGCTACAATAACAATCCCGTCGCGAGGGCTTGGTTGCTCCTTGGGCGCGAAAGTGTCAGAAAAGATGGTTCGGGCGGGGTCGTAGTTCAGCCCGGTTAGAACGCCGGCCTGTCACGTCGGAAGTCGTGGGTTCAAATCCCATCGGCCCCGCCAAAATTTGTTGCGTCGGCCGCTTCGCCCCCGCCATGACGGACGGCGTGGCCGCCGGGCACGAGGGTTGAAGAGTTGAAACTGAGCGAACAGACCAGAAGCGTTTCGCACGAGAACGCGCTGCGCGATCGGCGTTGGGTGCTGATCGACGCCAGCGAACGGCCGCTCGGCCGGGTCGCGACCCGCGCGGCCAGCGTGCTCCGCGGCAAGCATCGCCCCGACTTCACGCCGCATCAGGATGCCGGCGATTTCGTCATCATCATCAATGCCGGCAAGGTGCGCCTTACCGGAGCCAAGCTCGAGGGCAAGGTTTACAGCCGCCACACCGGCTATCCGGGTGGCGTGCGCAAGACCACCGCGGCGCGCCTGATGGAGACGCGGCCCGAGCGGCTGCTCGAGGCGGCGGTGCGCGGGATGCTGCCCAAGAATCGGCTCGGGCGGCGGCTTTTCACCAAGCTCAAGATTTATCGCGGGGCGGATCATCCGCACGCCGCCCAGCAGCCCCAGCAGCTCGAGCTCTAAGCGGGCGGGGCACGCAGCGGGCAAAGCTTCCGGAGGGAACGAGGCGAGATGGCAGACAAGAAGGCGGAAATCTGGACGGTCGGCAAACGCAAGAGCGCGATCGCGCGGGTGCGGCTCGCGCCCGGCAGCGGCGCCATCAGCGTCAACGAGCGCGCGCTCGAGGTCTATTTTCCGCGTGACACCTCGCGCATGAAGATCATGGAACCCTTCGAACTCACCGAGACCAAGGGCCATTACGACGTGATTGTCAGCGTCCGCGGCGGCGGTATCGCGGCGCAAGCCGAGGCCGTGCGCCACGGAATCTCGCGCGCGCTGGTCGTCGCCTCCGAGGCGTTGCGCCCGGCGTTGCGCAAGGGCGGGATGCTGACGCGCGACCCACGCGAGGTCGAGCGCAAAAAGTACGGCCGCCACAAGGCGCGCAAGCGTCCGCAATACTCCAAGCGCTAAATCGAGCGCCGGCGCGCCCGCGCGAGATACGGTTTTCCAGGCCGGGCGCACGGCCGCCTTCGGTTGCGTGCGCGCGGACACAACTGGCCCGCATCGCGCATTAGTGCTAGGTCGTTAGGCAGTAGCTTGTTGCATCGGCCGCGCGTTATCCAGACACGGCTAAGAGGGTGAGGGAATTCCGATGGCGTCGCGCAACAAGGTCAGGGTAGCGGTCCTGGGAGCCTCCGGCTATTCGGGCATCGAGGCCGTGCGCATCCTCGCCGGGCATCCGTTCGTCGAGTTGAGCGTGCTCACTTCCGAGCACTACGCCGGTCGCGAGGTGACCGACGTCTATCGCCACCTGGCCGGGATCGATCTGCCTCCGTTCGAGGAACTGCGCGCCGATCTCATCGCCGGGCGCGCCGAGGTCGTGATGTCGTGTCTGCCGGAGCGGGTCGGCGCGGCGCTGCTAGCGGAGTTGGCCGCGGCCGGGCTCAAGATCCTCGACCTCTCGGCCGACTTCCGCTTGAAGGATCCGGTGCAGTATCGGCAGACCTACGGCGCCGAGCATCCGGCGCCTGCGCTGCTCAAGGAAGCCGTGTACGGCCTCGCCGAGTTCCATCGCCATGAACTGCGCGAGGCGCGGCTGGTGGCGGTGCCGGGATGCTTTCCGACGGGCGCGCTGCTTGGAATTCTGCCGCTCATCCGGCGCGACCTGGTCGACCCGGCGTCGATCGTGATCGACTCCAAGTCGGGCACCACGGGAGCGAGGCGTGCGGCGCAAATCGAGCAGCTCTTTGCCGAGGTCAACGAAAACTTTCGCGCCTACAAGGTCGGCAACCATCGCCACGTGCCCGAGATGGAGCAGGAGATCGGGGTCGCGCTGGGACGCGAGGTCGCGGTGATGTTCGTGCCGCATCTGCTGCCGGTCACGCGCGGCATCTTGAGCTCGATCTTCATGCGGCCGCGTGCCGGCACGACCGAGGAAGACGTGCGCGCGGCGTTTGAGGCGTCGTTCGCCAAGTCGCGCTTCGTGCGGCTGCTCAAGTCGGGCGAATTGCCTGAGTTGAAAAACGTCCGCGCCACCAATTTCTGCGAACTCGGCTTCGTGCTCGAGCGGCGTTCGCAAACGCTGCTCGTACTCACTGCGATCGACAACCTCGGCAAGGGCGCGGCCGGGCAGGCGGTGCAGGATCTCAACCTGATGCTGGGGCATGACGAGGCGGCGGGGCTGCTGGGCGTGGCCCCTGTGCCGTGAAAGGGCTTGCCCTTTTGTCATCCTGAGAGTTTGTGAATTTATTCGGAAAGCGCCGGAAGGTAAGCCGCGGGAGCCTCTTCCGTCATCCTGAGCGCAGCGAGTCTGCGAGCGCAGTCGAAGGACCTCGCGCGGTCCTCCGCGCGTCAAACCGAGATGATTGCACGTCAACGGATCATCCGAGCACGACCTGGGTCCCATCTGACTAATTACCAAAACTACAAAGTCGTGGATTCACGCGCGGAGGACCGCGCGAGGTCCTTCGACTCCGGCAGCCTTCGCTCAGGATGACCGAAGAAAAAGCTTCACCGAAGAAGTGGGCTCGCTGCGCCGAGCAAAGCGAGTCGGTGAGCGGAGTCGAACGGTCTCGTGCGGCTTCTCTTTGCCGTGTGATTTGCGGCGAGCGCCGGCTTGGGCGGCGCGAGCTTCTGGGCGCTGCACTGACGCTCGGCGCGGCGGCCGCGATGCGCGGGATTGCGCGCGCCGCCGCCGCATTGCCGGCGCCTCCGCCAGAGCGCGGGCTTGGCAACGAAGGCCTGCTCAAGGGCGAGGCGGGATTTCAGCCGCGCCGCCCGATCGCGCTGCCGCATCCGGAGATCTTCGGGTTCCTCTCGCACGATCAACTTGCGCAAAACTACCAGGCGTACCGCCACGACTTCGAGCGCCTGGTGGTGGCCGAACGGGTGCTCGCCACAATGCCGCGCGACGCCGCTCATGACAACGACTATGGCTTGATCCGCCGCCAGCAGATCGAAGCGGCGAACTCGGTCCTGCTGCACGAATTCTACTTCCGCAATCTCGCGGTCAAACCGATGAAGCCGTCGCGCTACGTGCTCGACAACTTAAACGAGCACATGGGTTCGTTCGAGAGCTGGCGCGCGGACTTTGTCGAGTGCGCGCGGATCGCGCCGGCCTGGGCGATTCTGGAGTACGATCCCTACGACGATCGATGGCACAATTTGCCGGCGGCCGAAGATGATGCCGGAGGATGGGCGGGCGGCAATCCGCTGGTGGTGTGCGACGTGGCGTCACACGCCTACCTGCTCAACTATGCGGAGCGCTCGAAGTACGTCGCGCGCTTCGTCGAGCACATCGACTGGGACGTGGCGGCGGCGCGCTACCGCGCCGTCGATCGGCATTGAGCCGCGGCATTAAGCTGCGGCATTGAGCTGAGTGTCAGCCTTGGCCGGCCTTGCGACGGCGATACTTTTCGACCATGTAAGCGCCGGCCGCGACCGATCCTCCGTCGACCACCAGGGTCGCCCCCGAGATGTAGCCCGACTCGGGTGCGGCCAGGAACATCGCGACGCGCGCAATCTCTTCAGTTTTGCCAAGGCGGCGAATCGGCAGATGGTTGGCGCGTTCCTCGAGCGCTTCCTTGGTCCAGGCCGCGCGCACCATTTCAGTGTCGATTGGTCCCGGCGCGATCGCATTGGCGGTGATCCCGTAGTCGGCAAGCTCTAACGCCATCGCGCGCGTCAGGCCGATGATCCCCGATTTGGCTACGCCATAGGGCGCGAGGTCGATTGGGCCCATCAAGCCGGCCACCGAGGCCAGCGAAACGATCCGCCCATACCTGCGCTTGGCCATCTCGCGCGCTGCCGCCTGCGAGCAATAAAAGGCGCCGAAAAGATGGATCCGGAGATGGGCTTCCCAGTTCTCGCGTGTGATCTCCAGGAACGGCTGCGGCTTGGCGATGCCGGCGTTGTTGATCAGCACGTCGATTCGGCCCAATTCGCGCGCCGCACCAGCGACGAATTGCTGGACCTGGTCGTAGTCACTCACGTCGGCGCGGCTGAAGAAGACACGGCGTCCGAGCTTTTTGATCTCACTGGCCGTGGCCTCGGCCGTTTCCTCGTTGACCTCGGCGAAGCCGATATCGGCGCCCTCGCGCGCAAAGCTCAGCGCTATCTCCTTGCCGATTCCGCGTCCCGCTCCGCTCACCAGTACAACTTGATTCTCAAACGGCATGACTCGACCTCCGTACTGGAACTGCCGGCTGTTTGAGCGAAAATTGACAGGAGTGCGCCGAAAATGAAAGGAGTCCGCTATCCGGCACGCGACGGCGGATGCGCGCGTTGAATCCCGCGCGGCCGTACCGCCGGGCGCATGGTCAGCGATAGTTCAGGACGCGCAGACCGCCCCGTTTTCAGGAGCGCTTCGTGGCGGAGATCACCCGCCGCCTGCATCCGCGCCAGCGGCGCGCGATTGTTTCTCAGTTGCCAGTTGCGATTCCCAATTCGTTTTCGCGGACCGGACGGCTGCGGCGGTTAGCGGTGATCGTCCTACAGCGACTGCCGGTGGTCATCTCGTTTCACTTTGCTCCCGCCGAAATTATTGAAGACGACGGACGGCTTCCAAACCTGGCTTTGCGCGTCGACGCCTCGCATATTTTAAAGACACTTTTGATTGCTCAGAGATGCTTGGTAAATTTGAGAGTCAAAAGTCATTAAAAGTCATCATGTCAGAATGCTAAGAGCCCTTTGATTGACTTTTTGAAGTTCCCTATCAACTATCTCCTTGTCAGGCTCAACCATAGAGTCCAATTAGAGCCAAGACGCAGTTTCACGCAATCGTAAAGCGCGGGTACAGAAGAAGGATTTTTGCGATGAAAGCACTACAGGGGGGACGGTCTGGTCAGATTTTGATGCTGGCTACCATTGCGATGGTCATACTGCTCGGCTTCAGCGCTTTGGCGGTTGATATCGGCCTGCTCTATTCCACACGGCGCCGCATGCAGACGGCCGCCGATGGTGCGGCAATTGCCGGCGCCACGGCATTGCGCGACGGAGAGGATTACACCAAAGCTGCCGACGACGTTGCATCATTCAATGGGTTCACCAATTCGCAGAACAATGTGGCGGTGACGGTGAGCGAACCTACGCTGCCGTCGCCGTATCCAAGCGGCGTGACCTATGTCGAGGTCGACATCACGCAGACCGTACCGACCTATTTCCTGCGCGCATTAGGCTACAAGTCGATGAACGTGGGCGCCCGGGCCGTGAGCGGCGCCGTTGCCGGGCCTGCCTGCATATATGCGCTGGATCCTACCGACTCAAGCACCTTTTCATTGACGGGAAACTCCAACGTGACTTCTCAGTGCGGCGTAATCGATGACTCGACCTCTTCGTCCGGGCTTTCGCTTACCGGCAACATCACGCTGAAGGCGACGTCCATCGGCTTAGTGGGTAGCAGCTTTTCCAAATCTGGCAACATCACCATTTCGCCGCAGCCTGTCGAAAACCTCGCGGCGTTACCTGACCCGCTCGCCGGCCGGGCCAAGAGCGCGGCGCCCAGCGCCGGCACATGCGCTCAGCAAAGCGGCGCGTCCGGAAGCGAAAGCTGGAGCGGCAATATCGGGACGCTCACGGTCCCTGCCGGAGTATACAAAGGCGGTATCAGCGTCAGCGGCAACGTCACCTCCGTGACCTTCGCTGCCGGCAACTATGGGAACAACGTCAACTTCAACGGGAATGGCGGCAGTCTCGTTTTCAATCCCGGCCAATACCAGAACGGCGGCAGCGGCGACAGCATCACGCTGAATGGAAACACCGCGACCAGCTTCAGTGCCGGGACGTACACGTTCTGCGGCGCCGTCGACATCGTAGGAAACAGTACGGTCACCCTGCAGCCGGGCAAGTATTTCGGTGGAATCAAGATCACCGGCAACGCCAACGTAACCTTCAGTCCCGGCACCTATATTCTGGCGGGCGGCGGACTGACGGTCACCGGCAACTCCACGTTGAACGGCACTGGCGTGACCTTCTACGACACAAGCGCCACTGGCTATGCGTACGCGCCGATCGACTTGACCGGCAATGAAAGGGCCAATCTGAGCGCTCCCACCTCGGGTACCTTTGAAGGCTTCCTCTTCTTCCAGGACCCGTCGGTCGCGGTCGGTGCCGCCGGCGCCACCATAGTCGGCAACTCATCGTCGACCTTTGATGGCATCGTCTACTTCCCTACAACCACGATCACGTATGTAGGCAACTCCAGCGGCTCCGGCTATACGATTCTGATCGGATATACCATCACGGTGACCGGCAACTCCTCGTTCACTATCGGTAACAATTATTCCTCGCTCGCCGACGGAGCACCGATAAAGTCGAGCGCGCTCTATGAATAGCCGTCGTTCAGGCAAAAAAACTCCTGAGGCGCACCGGCGCTGTTGGGCCGCGCGTGGCCAGAGCTATGTCGAACTGGCCTTTGCGCTTCCTGTGCTTGCGATGATTCTGGTGGTGGCAGCCGACTTTGGACGGCTCTTCTATACCTACGTCGAGGTGATCAATGCCGCGCGAGCGGCGGCGCAATACGGATCGAACAGCGTAGTGACCGCCGCCGACTCAACCGGGATGGTCGCGGCGGCCAAGCACGATGGCGTTAATGTTGCCAACCTGACTGTGACCGCCAGCCAATGCACGTGCGGAACCGCGACCTCATCTGTTCCCGCCTGTTCGTCGAATTACTGCACCAACGATCCGCAAGGAAATTACGTTGTCGTTAACGCCCAAACCGTTTTCAGCACCATCATAAAGTACCCCGGAGTTCCTTTCCCGGTTAAGCTTACAAGCCAGGCCGTGATGCAAGTGCAACAACAATGAAAAAGCAGATCATTGCTCTGCTCGCGAAGCGTTCTCGCGCCACCGGTGTGGTGGAATTTGCGATGGGAGCTACGATCTTCCTCATGCTGATGTTCGCGATCATCGAGATGGCGATGGTGGTGTACTCGTATAACACCATCAGCCATGCCGCGCGCGAATGTGTGCGCTACGCGATCGTGCATTCGCCGACCGGTCCCAATCCGGCGACAACCGCTCAGATCAAGGGCATCGCAGTTGGTTATGCTGATTTGCCCGCGCCAAACCAACTGGTACCCGGTGATGTCACGGTAACCTGGCCGGCCGATCCCAATCTGCCGTCATCCGACGACGCGCAGTGCACCATCGCCTTGAACTACAGCCTGCGAATACCTTTTCTGCCGTCCAGGACGCTGCCCCTCACCGCTACCGCGCGAATGCTCGTCTCGCAGTAGTCGCCTCCCCAAGAGGCGAAGGTCACGCGTGCGCGATTTCTTTCAGTGGTATGTCGAGACGCGCGGGTTTTATACCACGCGACGCATGAACTCCAGGATGTCGTAGCCGGTGATCGCTCGACTTTTCTCGGACCATTCCTTGAGCTCTCTTTCGCTGACGATTCCGGCCTGCGCGCCCTTGGCCAGGTCCATCAGCGCAATCTTGATCGTCGCCTCGTCGATCATCTCGCCGCTCTTGGGGTCCGCCATCGAGCCGCCGCCCTTCTCATGGTAGAGCGTCACCACGCGGCGCGCGTCTTCGACCTGCTCGGCGCTTGGCGTGTAGCAGGCGTTGGCGATCTCGGCCTGCTGCGGATGGATAACCCAGGTGCCGTCCATGCCGAGGTTGGCGGCGCCGACGTTCTTTTCGCGGAGCCCACGCTGCAGCTCGGCGACCTTCGTGGGCGAATCCTCCTTGCGCCACAGCCTCAGGTAGACGTTGTCGATCGCGTGCAAGCCGGCGGCCTTGGCCGCGACCACCATCGATTGCTTGGCGTAGTGAAAGTTCTGGTTCTGGTTCTCGACGATCTCGCGCACGCCCAGGTTGGCGGCGAAGTCGGCGATGCCGAAGACCAGCCCGCACATGCGATCGGAGGCGGTCGCGATCTCGAAGGCCTTGACCAGCGCCTGCGGCGTCTCGACCAGCGATTCGATTTGGATACTGTACTTCCATCCGCCGCGCTGCTCGAGGTCGTCGAGCAGGCGTGCGACCTCAACGATTTCTTCGGGGCCGCGCGTCTTGGGCAGCATGATGCCGTGGAAGCGGTTGGGCGCGCCCAGCACTACAGCTTCCATGTCGCCCTTGAAAAACGGCGAATGGATATTGTTGGGGCGCACCGTGACCACCTTGCGGCCAAAGTCGAGCGTGTTGAGCGCCTCGACCATCACCTTGTGGCTCTTGGGGCCCTTGAACTCGTAGGGGCAAGCGTCCTCGAAATCCGCCATCACGTGGTCGACCGGCGCCTTTACGGCGTCGGCGGCAGTCTGATGGAGCTTCATATTGTGGCCGGGATAGGTCATCTCCGTGCGCGGGATGACGAAGCGGGTGCCGTTATCGAGTACGTACATCGTTAGTTCTCTCCACCGACAATCATTTTTAACCTTTTTACTTTTTTTCTGTCTTTAGCGTTAAGTTTGCGTAGCGGCCGTCTGTATTGCAGCGGAAACTACGCTGGCATGGAGTCGCAAAGACACAAACTCCTTTTGGCACCGCAATTGCTGTTCCACTGCCCTGAGGGCTAAATGGATGAGCGACTGATCTGCCGGGACGGACCTTTGTCAGAGCGGGCGGCCTTAGTAGGCAAGGCGGAGTCCGACCGATCCGCGGATGGGTTTTACGGGATTGATAAACGGTCGTCAACCGGACTCGGAGGTCTTTCCGGCCGTTCAGCAGCGCGCCCCCGTTGCCATAACTCATCTAAACATATACGTAATTGCGCACGCACGCACACGCGCGGATGGCAGAGGAAACACGAAATCTAATGAAAGCCATTGTTTTCGAGCGTAACGGAGGCCTCGAGGTCTTACAGTACAAGGATATTGCCGAACCCAAGCCCGGCCCCAACGAGGTCGTCCTCAAGGTCAAAGCTTCGGCCTGCAATTTCAACGACATCTGGGCGCGCCGCGGATTGCCCGGTATGAAGATTCTGCTGCCGCACATTTCGGGCTCGGACGCGGCCGGCGTGGTGGTGGCTCGCGGGAGCGAGGTGCACGACGTCGCGCTCGGTGACGAAGTGGTGGTCCATTGCGGCATCGCCTGCCGCCATTGCTACTACTGCACCCGCGGCGAAGAGTTCTTCTGCCATGACTTCAAGATTTGGGGCTTTCAGACCGGCCCTCTCGACGGCGCGCACGGCGAGTATTGCAAGGTGCCGGCGGTCAACGTGATCGCCAAGCCCAAAAACCTGACCTGGGAAGAGGCGGCCTCGATGCCGCTGGTGCTGGTCACGGTGTGGCGGATGCTGGTGTCGCGGGCGCACGTCCAGGCCGGAGACTTCGTGCTGGTCTGGGGCGCGAGTGGCGGATTGGGCGTGATGGCGATCCAGATCGCCAAGCTGTTCAACGCGCGGCCGATCGCGGTCGCCTCCAGCGACGAGAAGCTCGACCTGGCACGCAAGCTCGGCGCCGAATTCGTGCTGAACCGCACGCGCGATGACATCTTCTCCGAGGTCCGCCGCATCACCGACGGCCGCCGCGCTGACATCGTGTTCGAACATACCGGCGCGGACACCTGGCCAATCTCGATGCAGTGTCTGAAGTGGGGCGGCACGATCGTCACCTGCGGCGCCACTTCCGGCTTCGACGCCCACATGGACATCCGACTGTTGTGGAACAAGCAGCAGAACTACCTCGGCTCGCATCTTGGCAACAAGGGTGAGCTGATCGAGGCGATGCGTTTCGTGGAGCGTGGCCTGATCAAGCCGGTCATCGACCGCACGATGGAGCTCAAGGAACTCGGCCGGGCGCAGGATCTGATGGAAACCAACGCTGTGGCCGGCAAGATCGTGATGCTGCCCGCGTAGGAAGAGAAGCGTGGCGGTTCGGAGGCGAGCGTCCGGACCGCGACGCGTTCTAAGAAGTAGTTCCATACGAGCGGCCACGAGCGCCGAGAGGCGCTCGCGGCCGCTCGCTATTTCTCGCGCAGCGGCCCGCGCGGCGCGTTACCGGCCTGCCTGCGCGATCAACTACAATTGCGCCGGCGCGGGCCGCGGGCTCAGCGCGCCTTCGTTATGACTGTGCCGCGCACGCTATGGGATAAACTCCGCCGCTCCATCGACGGCGAGGTCCGCGCCGACAACGCCGCGCTCGCGCTCTACGCCGCCGACGCCTCGGTCTATCGGCAGGTCCCGCTGGGCGTGGTGATTCCGCGCCACGAGGGCGACGTGATGCGCACGCTCGCGCTGGCGCGCGAGAACCGCCTCCCGATTCTCGCGCGCGGCGGCGGCACGGCGCTCGCCGGCCAGGCCTGCAACGCGGCGATCGTGCTCGATTTCTCCAAGTACATGAATTCGATTCGGCGCATCGACGCCAAGCGCGGCCTCGCGGTGGTCGAGCCGGGCGTGGTGCAGGCGCAACTCAACGCGGCGGTCGCGCCGGAGGGCTTGTTCTTCGCGCCAGACCCTTCCACCAAGGACCGCTGCACGATCGGCGGGATGGTCGGCAACAACTCCTGCGGTGCTCACTCGGCCGCTTATGGCAAGACCGTCGACAACGTCGAGGCGCTCGAAGTCGCGCTCTACGACGGCACCCGGCTCTCGCCCGGCGCAGGCGGCGAGGGCGAAGTCTTTGCCGCCGCCGTGCGTGGCGGGCGGGAGGGCGAGATTTACGCCGCCACGCGCGCGCTCGCGGAGCGCTCGACCGACGAGATTCGGCGCCGCTATCCGAAAATTCCGCGCCGCGTCTCTGGCTACAACCTCGACGAGCTTTTGCCCGAACGCGGACACAGCCTGGCGCGCGCGCTGGTCGGTTCGGAGGGGACGCTTGGCGTCACCCTCGCTGCGACGCTCAGGCTCGTGCCGCGTCCGCGACGGCTTGCGCTGGTGGTGCTCGGCTTCGACGACGTCTACCTCGCCGCCGACCAGGTGCCGTGGATTTTGGAGCATCGTCCGCAGGCGCTCGAGGGCTTCGACCATCATCTGCCCGACTTCGCGCGCGCCAAGGGGCTCGACGCGGTGCGGCTGCTGCCCAACGGCCGCGCGTTCCTGATCGTCGAGCTTGGCGCCGACAGCGCCGACGACGCGCTGGCAGCGGCCGAGCGGCTGACGACCCAGGCGCGGCGGGTGCGCGCTTGCACGGGAGTCGCGCCGCTCTTCGCCGCTGCGGAGCAGCGCGCGGTCTGGAGCCTGCGCGAGTCGGGGCTCGGCGCCGGCGCGCTCATCCCGGGCCATCCGCGCACCTGGCCGGGCGCCGAGGACACCGCGGTGCCGCCGGCGCGCCTCGGGGACTATCTCCGCCGTTTCGTGCGGCTGCTCGATCGGCACAATCTCGCGGCGGCGACCTATTACGGCCATTTCGGCGAGGGCTGCGTCCACTGCCGGGTGAATTTCGATTTCACCACAACCAAAGGGGTCGAGACGTTTCGCGCCGCGATGTTCGAGATCGGCGACCTGGTGACCGAGTTCGGCGGCTCGCTCTCGGGCGAGCATGGCGACGGGCTCGCGCGCTCGGAACTTTTGCCCAGGATGTTCGGGGCGCAAATGATCGAGACCTTCGCCGAGTTCAAGCGCATCTTCGATCCGGACTCGATGATGAACCCGGGCGTGATCGTGGCGCCCCATCCGCTCGATTCCCATCTGCGGGTGACACCCTCCTATCAACCGGCGCAGCCCGAGACGCATTTCGATTTTGCCGCCGAGGGCGGACTTGCGGGCGCGGCGCTCAAGTGCGTGGGGATCGGCAAGTGCCGCAAGAGCGACGCGGGCACGATGTGCCCGTCGTACATGGCGACGCGAGAGGAGATGCATTCGACGCGCGGCCGCGCTCATCTGCTGTGGGAGGCGCTGAGCGGCAACGGGCTGCTCGAAGGCGGACTCGCCGATCCCGCACTTAAAGAAGCACTTGAGCTTTGCCTTTCATGCAAGGCGTGCAAGACCGAGTGCCCCGCCGCGATCGATATGGCGGCGTACAAGGCGGAATTTTTCGCGCAGTACTACCAGCACAACCGCCGTCCGCGCGACGTGCGCTTCTTCGCGCGCATCCACGAGCTCGCAAGGATCGGCGCCGTCGCGCCGCATCTGGCCAACGCGCTCTCGCACGCGCCCGTCCTCCGAGCGATCGCGCGGCGCATGCTCAAGGTCCATCATTCCCGCGAACTGCCGCGCTTCGCCGCGCGGACGTTTCGTTCGTGGTTCGCCAGGCGCGGCGGCGCTGTCGACGGGCCCGGCGGCGCTGTCAATACAGGCACGCGCGAGGTCGTGCTCTTTCCCGACACCTTCAACAACTTTTTCGAGCCTGAGGTCGCGATCGCGGCGACCGAAGTGCTGGAGAGCGCGGGCTTCAAGGTCGTGATTCCGCCGGGCGATCTGTGCTGCGGGCGGCCGTTGTACGACGCCGGGATGTTCGATCGCGCGCGATGGCGCCTGGAGCAGGCGATGGACACGCTGGCGCCGCTGCTCGAACGCGGCGCGGCGCTGGTCGGGCTCGAGCCGAGTTGCCTGCTCACATTTCGCGACGAGTTGCCGAGTCTCTTTCCCGCCGACCCGCGCGCCGCCGTACTCTCGGGTCGCGCGATGCTGCTTGACGAGTTTCTCTCCCGCGAAGCCCCGGGCTTCGCCGCGCCGGCGCTTAAGGGGCGCGCGCTGGTGCACGGGCACTGTCATCAGAAGTCGCTCGCCGGAATGAAGAGCGAGATGGCTATCCTGGGCGGGATCGGCGGGCTCAAAGTCGAGGCGCCGGACGCGGGCTGCTGCGGGATGGCGGGGCCGTTCGGTTACAGCGCCGACCGCTTCGAGGTGTCGCGCGCGATCGCAGAGCGCGTGCTGATTCCGGCGGTCCGCCAGAGCGCGCCCGACGCGATGATCGTGGCGGACGGGTTTGCCTGCCGCAGTCAGATTCGCCATTTCTGCCCCGAGCGCCGGCCGCTCCATCTCGCGCAATTGCTAAACCGGAAACCATAAGCGGAAGCGAAATCGGAGACTAGTGATGGAACGCAAGGAACTGAAGATGTACTCGGACTACAAGAGTCCTTTCGCGTACCTCGCTTTCGATCCGGCATTCGCGCTCGAGGAGCGATTCGCCGTGCGCGTGCGATGGATTCCGTTCCAGCTCAGGATCAAGGATCGCGGCCAGCGCAGTGTCTACTCCGACTACAAGGCGAAGTACTCCTACCTCGACGCGCGCCGCTGGGCCAAGCCGCGGGGAATTCTGATACGTGCGCCGCAGAAGGTTTACGATACGGCTCCTGCGCTTATCGGCGGCCTGTTCGCCGAATCGAAGGGCCTGCTGCTGGAATATAGCCGCAAGGCCTACGAATTGTTTTTCCGCCGCGAGTTCGAGGCTGACGATCCCGAGGCGGTTGCCGCGCTGCTCGCGACCCTGGGGCTTTCCGGCGCCGAGTACCGCGAGTACCTAAGCGGCGACGGCGCGCGGGCCTACGCGGCGGCTCAAGAAGAGGCGGCGGCCGACAACGTATTCGGCGTCCCGCTGTTCTTCTTCGAGCGCGAGCCGTTTTGGGGCCACGATCGGCTGCCGATAGTCGAGCAGCGGCTGGTCGAGGCCGGCTTGTCGATCACGCACTAGCGTCCGGCCATCCGTACCATCATCCGCCGTATCGCCGAAGTGCCGCGGGGTTTGCGCTCGCGCGGAAACATTGTACATAAGGCCTCGTAAATAAAGCTTCGTGCCGATCGGCCTCGGCGCCGGCCGCACAAAAAGTGAAGAGAGGTGCGTCGATGAAATTCGGAATCATGTTCGACACCCACATCGACAAGTGGGAATTGATCCGCTACGCGGAAGAGCTGGGTTACGACACTGGCTGGGTCCCCGATTCGCAGATGATCTGGTCGGATTGCTATGCCACCCTGGCGCTGGCGGCGGTCAATACCAAGCGCATCAGGATCGGCACCGGAGTCGCAATTCCCGGCACCCGGATCGCGCCGGTGACCGCGCATTCCATCGCGAGCATCGCCCAGCTCGCGCCCGGCCGCGTCTTCCTCGGCATCGGCACCGGCCACACCGCGATGCGCGTGATGGGCCAGGATCCGATGCCGCCGCGCGAGTTCCGCGAGTACCTGCGCGTGGTGCGCGCGCTCCTTGAGGGCAAGGAAGTCGACTACACCTACGCCGGCAAGACGCGCGAGATAAAGTTTCTCCATCGCGACCGCTATTTCATCAATCTTGACCAGCCTATCCCGATCTACATCGCGGCCAACGGCCCCAAGGCGTTGCACGCCACCGGCGAGTACGGCGACGGCTGGATCACGGTGACCGGCAGTCCCGAGGATTTCCGCCGCTCGATGCAGTTGGTCGAGGCTGGCGCGAAAGAGGCCGGGCGCAAAATCGGCCCGGACTTTTACACCAGTTGTCTGACCACCGCGTGCGTCCTGCGGCCCGGCGAAAAGCTCAGCGACGAGCGAGTGGTCAACGAGACCGGCTCGCAGGTGGCGTGCACGCTACATTTCGCCTGGGAAATCTGGAAACAGCGCGGCGAGAAGGATGAACTGATCCCGCCGTTCTTCGCCAACATCTGGGACGACTACTTGAAGCGGGTGAAGAATTACAGCCTGCCCGAGAACGCGCGGTTCCGGCAGGTCCACGAAGGGCACTGCACGTTCCTGGTGCCCGAGGAGCGGCGCTTCATCACGCCCGAGGCGATCGCAGGGGTCTGTATCGTGGGCACGCCCGAGGAGATAATCCATCGCGTGCGCGCGCTGGAGAAAGCCGGAATCAAGGAAGTCACGATGCTGCCGCCCGCGGACTACCAGCGCAAGGTGTTCCGCGACATGGCGGAGATGGTCATTCCGGCGTTTCGCTAGGCACCGCGTGAAGGCGGCGCGCCGGCGCGCGTGCTCAGTCGGTCCCGTAGCGCTTGCGCTTGCGCCACAGCGTGGTCACGTTGATGCCGAGCGTGGCTGCGGCCTCGTCGAGCGTTGCGCTCTGGGCGAGCACGCGCATGATGTGTTCGCGCTCGACCTGCTCGAGACTTCCCGTCTGCCCCGCTCCGCCCGGGCCGCTCTCCGGCACTTCGCGGAAGATCGAGTCGGGCAGATCGTCGGGTGTGATGACGTCGCTGCGGCACAGCACGGCGGCGCGCTCCAAGGCGTTGCGCAGCTCTCGCACGTTGCCCGGCCACTTGTAGCTCTTGAGCGCGGCGGCCGCCTCCGGCGCGAACTGCATCGGCGTGCGCCGGTTACGCACGCTGGCGGCGGCGAGCATCCACAATGCCAGTGGCAGGATGTCCTCGCGACGCTCGCGCAGCGGCGGCACTGAGAGCGTGATGACGTTTAGCCGGTAGAACAGGTCCTCGCGGAAGCGCCGCGCGGCGACTTCCGAGCGCAGGTCGCGGTTGGAAGCGGCGATGATGCGGATGTCGACGCGGATGGTGCGGTCGCCGCCCACACGTTCGAAGCTCTGTTCCTGCACGAAGCGCAGGAACTTGGTTTGCAGCGCGGCCGAGAGGTCGGCGATCTCGTCGAGGAAGACCGTGCCGCCGTCGGCCGCTTCCAGGCGCCCGGGCTTGTCCTTGATCGCGCCGGTGAAGGCGCCGCGGACGTGGCCGAACAGTTCGCTCTCAAGCAGTTCCTCGGAGAGCGTGGTGCAGTTGACGACCACGAACGGGCGCTCCTGGCGCGGACTCCATCGATGGATCTGGCGCGCCAGCACGTTTTTGCCGGTGCCGCTTTCGCCGCTCAGCAGCACGGTCGCCTCGCTCGCCGCGGCCTGCCGCGCGGTCTCCATCAGCCGGACCATCGCGCCGCTGCTCGACTCCAGCAGCGGGGCCTCGTCGATCGCGTTGCGCAGCGCGCGATTCTCTGCCCGCAGTCCCTGGAGCTGCAGCGCGCGCTCGGTCAAGTGCTGGATCTGTTCGAGCGAGAAAGGCTTGGTAACGTAGTCGAAGGCCCCGGCCTTCATCGCTGCGACCGCGTTCTCGACCGTGCCGTAGGCCGTCATCAGGATCACCAGGGTCTCGGGGCGGCGCTTCTTGATCTCGGTCAGCAGCTCGAGCCCGTTCATCTCGGCCATCCGGAAGTCCGTCAGCACCAGGTCAAACGAGGCCGCCTCGATCATCGCGCGCGCCTGACGGCCGCTTTCGGCGGTCTCGGCCTCGTGACCGATCGACTGAAAAAACGACGCCAGGTTGGCGCGGATGTTCTTCTCGTCGTCGACTATCAGAAGCCTGGCCATCACGCCTCCCGTGACGCCGGCAGCTGGACCACGAAGCGGCTGCCCATCGGTGCGTTGCCGGTCACGAAGATCCGTCCGCCGTGCGCGACCACGATGTCCTTGACGATCGCCAGTCCCAGCCCCGCCGATCCTTTGTCCGCGCCGTCGCCGTACTGCGCGAAGCGCTCGAACACGTAGTCGCGCAGTTCGGGCGCGATACCCGGGCCGGAGTCGGCAACCTCCAGCCGCACCGTGTCATCCGCGCTTCCGGTCATGACCTCGATTCGTCCCCCCTCGGGAGTATAGCGCAGCGCGTTGCCGATCAGGTTCGACACCACCCACGAAAGCTTGACCGGATCGCCGCTGACGGGCGGGACCTCCGCGATATTGCGCTCCAGCGCGACGTGCTTTTCCTCGGCCTGGAGCCGGAAGCGTCCCGCCACCTCCTCGGTCACGCGCGCGAGGTCGATGCGTTCGCGTTCGAGCGAGATCGAGGCCAGCTCGCCACGTGCGAGGTTGAGCAGGCTGTCGGTAAGCTGCTTCATCCGCGCGCATTCCTCGAGAATCGTGCGCAAAAGCTCACGCTGCCTGGGCTCGAGCGTAGCCTCTTCGCGTTGCAGCAGTTGCGCGGAGAGCGCCAGCGAGGTGAGCGGTGTGCGCAGTTCGTGCGAGAGCGTCTCGACCAGGTTGCTGCGCGCCCGGTCATGGTCGCGCAGATAGGTGACATCCTGCAAAATGAGCAGAGTGCCAAACGCGGTGCCCTCGGTGCGATGGAGCGGGATGGGCTTCAGCACGTAGGAATGATCGCGCCCGCGCACGTGCAACTGTACCTCGGTGCGCGGTCCGTCCGGCGCCGCGCGCCTGAGCCCGCGCAGCGCGTCGCGCACGCGGCGGTAGTGCGGCGAGTTGCTGCTGAGGTCGTCGAACGGGCTGCCCAGCGCGTCGGCGGGCTCGATGTCCATGATGAGCGCGGCGATCTCATTGATATGGGTGACGATTCCCGCCGAATCGATCAACACCACGCCGTCCTCGAGGCTTTCGATGATCGCCTCGGTCTTGCGCTTCTCGTACAACAAGCGTTCGACGTTGAGCTTCTCATACTGCTCGAGCTGCTCGGCCATCTGGTTGAACTCGCGCGCGACCGCGTCCAGCTCGGCCAGCGGCTGCGGCCCCAGGCGCACCTGGGTGTGGCGCTGGCTGAGCCCGCGCAGCCGCTCGGCCAGCTCTGTGAGCGGCCGCGCCAGAGCCCACCCAAGTCCCCACGAAAGCGCGATGCCCGTCACCAGCAGGGCGAGGAGGCCGCCGGCGAATTCGTAAGTGAGCCGCCTGCCGAGCCCCGCTGCGCGGCTGTCCGCGCGCCACATAGCGGCCTGGTTCATCGCGACCAGATCGTTCAGGCGGGCGTGCAGCTCGTCGAACTCGCGATCGTGACGCGCTTGCGGCGGCGCGGCCGCGATTTCATCGAACAGCCGCTGCCCGCGGCGCTGGATATCGTGTGCGAGCTCGGGCTCGCCGAGCTCGGTGAAGTCATGGTCCTCGACATCCATCCAGTGCATGAAGGTGGCGCGGGCGCTCGGGAGCGCGTCGCGCGCGTGGCCATCGCGCTCGGCCAATTGCAGGACCCGCAGTGCCGCGTGCATATGCTGTGCGGCCTCGATGCTGATGTAATTGCGATGGAGCGTCTCGCGAATCGAGGTGCCGAGCCGGTAAACGCGGGGCAGGGCGTACAGGCCGAGCCCGATCACAATCACCACCAGCAGCAGGCTGACGTTGCGGATGCGCGTGCGCAGCGAAGGCGTGCTCATGGCTCCTTGTCCGTCTCGTCGGCGTTGTCGCCGCCAACGACCTCGACGTCGAAATCGGTCGCCGCGGTGAGCAGCCGCTTGGTCACGTCACCTCTAAGCAGGCGGCGCCAGAGCGGCTGATGGGTGCGCCCGAGCACGATCTTGGTGATCCCGTGCTCGCGCGCGAATTCCAGCAGGGCGGCCACGATGTCATCCGATTTCAGCCACACGGTTTCGGCGCCGAGGTCGCCGGCCAGGTTGATATTGTCGAGCAGCTTGACGAAGTCGCGGGTGCTGACGCGGCTGACCGCCTCGGACGGCGTCTCGACGTGTACCGCGTACCAGTCGGCGCCGAGCTGCCCCGCGATGCGGCAGGCCTTGCGCAGGAGCATCCCGCGGTCGTGAGCATTGGAAGACAGCCCCACCATCACCCGCTCGGCCGGCAGCGTGCGCCGGCCGCCCTCGCGCTGGAGGGCTTCGCGGTCCTCGCGCTGGCGGCTGAGTCCGCGCGCGACCTCGCGCAGCGCCACTTCGCGCAGCGAGGCGAGGTTGGCCGGCTTGAAAAAGTTCTTCAGCGCGTGCTCGATCTGCGCCGACGGATAGATTTTGCCCTCGCGCAGCCGCTCGCGCAGCGCCTCGACGGTGACGTCGACGTTGACGATCTGGTCGGCGCGCGCGAGAAAGGAGTCGGGCACGGTTTCGCGCACGTCCACGCCTGTGAGCCGCTTCATCATTGGGTTGAGGCTCTCGACGTGCTGGATATTCATCGCGGTGATCACGTTGATTCCTGCCGCGAGCAGCTCCTCGATGTCCTGGTAGCGCTTTTCATGCTTGGAGCCGGCGACGTTGGTGTGCGCGAGTTCGTCGACCACCGCGACCTCGGGCTTGCGCGCCAGAATCGCGTCGACGTCCATCTCTTCCATCGCCACGCCGCGGTAATCGAGCTTGCGGCGCGGGACCACTTCCAGGTCGCCCACCATGTCCTCGGTGTCCGCGCGTCGATGGGTTTCGATGAAGCCGAGCACCAGGTCGACGCCTTTGTCGCGAAGCTCATGCGCTTCCTCGAGCATCCGCCAGGTCTTGCCGACGCCGGCCGCGGCGCCGACGTAAATCTTGAGCCTGCCCTTGCGCTTCTCGGCGACCAGGTCGAGGAATGATTCGGGCGCGGGACGCTCCTCAGCCATACGGGCAAGAGTATATACGCCCGACGCCGCGCGATCTCAGTGCGCCGGCGCGCCCATCCGGTCCAGGGCCAGGTTGAGTTCGAGGACATTGACGCCCGGCTCTCCGAGGATTCCTGCAAAGCGCGGCCGCACGTTGTCATGCAGCATCTCGCGCACCGCGTCTTGGCTAAGGCCGCGTGCTTTCGCTACCCGCGTCACCTGGAGCTCGGCCGCCGCCGGGGAAATCTCCGGGTCCAGTCCGCTGCCCGACGCGGTGACCATGTCCATCGGGACCTGCGCGGCCGAGACTCCCGGATTTTCCTCGAGCACCTTGTGCAGCGCGGCTTTGGTCGTATCGATCAGCTTGCGGTTGGTGGGACCGAGGTTGGAGCCGCTCGAGTTACTCGCGTCGTAGCCCTTGTCACCGGCAGCGGATGGCCGGGGATGGAAATATCGCGCGGCGGCGAAATTTTGCCCAATAAGTTCGGAGCCGAAGACGTGTCCGTCGCGCGCCACCAGGCTTCCGTTCGCCTGCCAGGGGAAAAGCACCTGCGCGATTCCCCAGACCACTATCGGGTAGACGATCCCAGTCAACAAAGTCAGCGCGATTGTCATCGCGATTGCGGTTATGAGCGTGCGCATTGGTTTCATTTCCTCACGCGAGATGGAACGCGGCCACAAAGAGATCGATGACCTTGATCCCGATGAACGGCACGATCACGCCGCCGAGGCCGTAGATGAGCAAATTGCGGGTCAGGATCGCGGCGGCGCCGATCGGCCGGTAAGCGACACCGCGGAGTGCCAGCGGAATCAGCGCGACGATGATCAGTGCATTGAAGATGACGGCCGAGAGAATCGCGCTCTCGGGAGTCGCCAGATGCATCACGTTGAGTGTCTGCAGTTCGGGATAGCCGATCACGAACATCGCCGGGATGATCGCGAAGTACTTGGCGACGTCGTTGGCGATCGAAAAGGTGGTCAGCGCGCCGCGAGTGATCAGCAGTTGCTTGCCGATCTCGACCACCTCCATGATCTTGGTCGGATTTGAGTCGAGGTCGACCATGTTGCCGGCCTCGCGCGCGGCCTGGGTGCCGGCGTTCATCGCGATCCCGACGTCGGCTTGGGCCAGTGCCGGCGCGTCGTTGGTCCCGTCGCCGATCATTGCCACCAGCTTGCCCTCCGCCTGCTCCTCGCGAATCAGCGCGAGCTTGGTTTCGGGCGTGGCCTCGGCGCGAAAATCGTCGACCCCCGCCTCGTGCGCGATCGCAGCTGCGGTCAACGGATTGTCACCGGTGATCATCACCGTGCGCATGCCCATCGCGCGCAGCCGCGCGAAACGCTCGCGGATCCCTTCCTTGATGATGTCCTTGAGATGGATCACGCCGAGGATCTGCGCATTATCGGCGACCACCAGCGGCGTTCCGCCGCTGCGCGCGATACGCTCGACGATGCCGGCAAGTTCGGCCGGCGCTTGGCCGCCGCTCTCCCGCACGAACTTGATGACCTGATCGGCGGCGCCCTTGCGAATTCGCCGCCCGTTGAGGTCGACGCCGCTCATTCGGGTCTGTGCCGAGAAGGGGATGAATTGCGCGTCCTTCTCCGCGAGTTCGCGGCCGCGCAAGTTGTACTCGCGCTTGGCCAGCACCACGATCGAGCGGCCCTCAGGCGTTTCGTCGGCGAGCGACGCCAGCTGCGCCGCGTCGGCAAGCATCTCCACCCGTACCTCAAGCATTGGCAGGAACTCGGTCGCCATCCGGTTGCCCAGCGTGATGGTGCCGGTCTTGTCGAGCAGCAGCGTATCGACGTCGCCGGCGGCCTCGACCGCGCGGCCCGACATCGCGAGCACGTTGTGCTGGACCAGGCGATCCATCCCGGCGATGCCGATAGCCGAGAGCAGCCCGCCGATGGTGGTCGGAATCAGGCACACCAGCAACGCGACCAGCACCGGCAGCGAGAGCGAGGTGCCGCCGTAGCGCGCGTATGGATACAGGCTGACGCAGACCAGCATGAAAATGATCGTCAGGCCGGCGAGCAGGATGCTGAGCGCGATTTCGTTGGGCGTCTTCTGGCGCTGCGCGCCCTCGACCAGCGCGATCATGCGGTCGAGGAAAGTCTCGCCCGGGTTGGCGGTGATGCGCACCTTGATGTGATCGGAGATGACCGTGGTGCCGCCGGTGACGGCGCTGCGGTCGCCGCCGCTTTCGCGAATGACCGGGGCGGACTCGCCGGTTATCGCGGCCTCATTGACCGCAGCGATGCCCTCGATTACTTCGCCGTCGCCGGGAATGATGTCGCCCGCCTCGACCAACACCACGTCGCCGCGTTTGAGTTTCGTCGCCGCGACCATTTCGATGCTGCCGCCGGCAGTGACCAGCTTGGCCTGGGTTTCGGTGCGGGTTTTGCGCAGGTTGTCGGCCTGGGCCTTGCCGCGCCCCTCGGCCATCGCCTCGGCGAAGTTGGCGAACAGCACCGTGAACCACAACCACAGCGCGATCTGAAACTCGAAGGCGGCAAGCGCGCCGCGCCCAAGGAAGAAATCGCGGCACAGGATCACGGTCACGGCGAGCGCGGTCACTTCGACCACGAACATGACCGGGTTGCGCGCCTGGATACGCGGGTCAAATTTGCGCAGCGAATCAACCAGTGCGCCCTTGACGATCTGGTTGTCCCACAGCGCCGCCGCTTTACGCTCGGTCATCGAAATCCACTCCTCTCCTAGTAGAGCTTGCCCTGCATCATCGCGAGATGCTCGACGATCGGGCCCAGCGCGTCGGCCGGGAAGAACGTGAGCGCCGCGACGATCAGGATCACGCCGATCAGAAGCACCACAAAAATCGCACCATTGGTCGGAAAAGTGCCTGCGCTTGGCGGCGCCACTTTCTTGCCCGCCAGCGAGCCGGCCAGCGCGAGCACCGGAATTTTCATCATGAAGCGGCCAAACAGCATCACAAACGCGAGTGTCGTGTTGTAGAAGAAGCTGTTCGCGTTCAGTCCGGCGAAGGCCGAGCCGTTATTAGCCGAGGCTTCCGTGTAGGCATACAGAACCTGCGAGAAGCCGTGCGGGCCGGGATTGGTAATGCCCGCCAACCCTGCCTTCGTCGCTATTGCGATCGCGGCCGGCAGCAGGATCACCGCGGGAAAGATCAGAATGAAGAGCATCGCGAGCTTCATCTCGCGGCCTTCGATCTTCTTGCCCAGGTACTCCGGCGTCCGCCCGACCATCAGTCCCGCGATGAAGACCGACAACACTGCCATTACCAGCATACCGTAAAGCCCCGAGCCGACGCCGCCGAAAATGATCTCACCGATCTGGATGTTGACCAGCGGAACGAGGCCGCCTAGCGGCGTGAAGCTGTCGTGCATCGAGTTGACCGCGCCGCACGAGGTGTCGGTGGTGACGGTCGCCCACAGCGCCGAATCGATGGTGCCGAAACGGGTCTCCTTGCCCTCCATGTTGCCGCCGGACTGGCCCGCGGTGGCGCGTTGATGGAGGCCGAGCGCGGCGAACTGCGGATTACCGCGCTGCTCAGCCCAGATCGCCGGCGTCGACGCCCATCAAGAAACATGATCGCCATCACGCCGAACAGCGCCCATCCCTGGCGCCGATCACCCGCCATCTGGCCAAACGTATGCGTCAGCCCGGCGCCAATCGCGAAGATAGCTACCAGCTCCAGAAGATCCGTCAGAGGCGTTGGATTTTCATACGGATGAGACGAGTTGGAGTTGAAAAAACCACCGCCATTGGTGCCCAGCTCCTTGATGATCTCCTGCGAAGCCACCGGGCCTTGCGCGATCACTTGCTCGGCGCCCTCCACGGTTTTCGCATGGACGTAAGGGCTGAAATTCTCCGGAACGCCCTGCCAGACCAGCACCAGCGCGAAGACGATCGAGATCGGCAGCAGCACCCACAGCGTGGCGCGGGTCAGGTCAACCCAGAAATTCCCCAGCGTCTTGGCGCTGCGGCGCACGAAACCGCGAATCACTGCAATCGCGATCGCGATGCCGGCCGCGGCCGAGACGAAATTGTGAAAGGCGAGCCCGGCCATCTGCGTGAGATAGCTCATGGTCGACTCGCCGCCGTAAGCCTGCCAGTTGGTATTGGTGGTGAAGCTCGCCGCCGTGTTGAAGGCGAGGTCGGGCGCCACGCCCGCGAGCTTCTGCGGATTGAGCGGCAGGAACGCCTGCAGCCGCTGCATCGCGTACAGCACGATCATCCCGACCATGCTGAAGAGCAGCATCGCGACCGCGTATTCGCCCCACTTCATCTCGCTGCCCGGCCGCACCCGGCAGACGCGATAGATGAGCCGCTCGATCGGCGCGAGCACCGGGTCGAGAAAAGTCGGCTCGTGCGAGAAAACGCGTGCCATGTAAAGCCCGAGCGGCACGCTCATCGCGGTGACGATGGCCAGAAAAATCCCTACCTGGAAAACTGCGTTCCAGAACATCTGAGATCCCTCGATGAGGATGGGCCCCTAGAATCGCTCGGGGCGCAGCAATGCGTATACAAGATACGCGGTCAGGAGTACGGCGCCGGCGGATCCCAGGATCAACTCCCAAGTGCTCATAACCGCTGTAATCCTTCCACGTAGGCGAGGCTCACGGCGAAAAAAGCTACCGTTGCCAGAACGAAGATCAGGTCCCACATGGCCTTTTGCATCACGCACGAGACATGCCATAGCGAAGATCGCGGAAAATGGAGACGCTCCACATTGCAATCGCTGGTGTGGTCGCAGTTTGCATTGATGTGAAAATTGCATATCGCAATGATTTAGGCGAAGCGCGAGCGCAACGTTGCGGTCCGAAGGGCTCCGTAAGCGAGTACTCAATGCCTCCAGCGTCAACACATGTGCATCCGTGGGCATCCTGATCGAGGCGCGAGTGGCATGCTTTCCAACGCGAGGTTGGTTTGCTAGTTTTCGCCGCGCGACCAGAGCCATCAGACAACGCGCCGGGCCGCTGCAAAAGAGCAAATTCCAAAACATCGTTCATGTATCAACCGTCCGAGACAGAGTTGCGTGCGCGCCTGACCGGCTTCATCGAGAAGCAGACCGGCGGTCCCGTCACGGTTGGCGAGCTGACCCGCTACTCCGTCGGATTCTCGTGGCTGACCTATGGGTTCGAGGCTACGTGGGAGGAGGGCGGCCAGCGTCAGCATCGCAACCTGATCGCGCGCATCGGTCCGCCCGACGGAGTTTTCGCGCCCTACAGCGCGGTGCCCCAGTTCGTCGCGCTCAAGGCGATCGAGCATAGCGGCGTCCCGGTGCCGCGCGTTTACTGGTACACCGATTCGCCCGAGGTCCTCGGTGCGCCATTTTTCCTGATGGAGAAGGTCGACGGTGAGGCGCCGCTGCCATGGGTGCCGGGCGGTGGCGCCGCTTTTGACGATGCCACCCGCGCGGCGCTCGGCGAGCAGTTCGTGGCCGGGCTCGCGCGACTGCATAGTTTCGAGTGGCGTGGCACGCCGGCCGAGCAACTCGACGGCGCCCGGGACGTTGCGCAAGCGGCAGTCGCGCAGATCGATTTCTGGGAGCGATACCTGAGACGCCACGAGCGGCAGCCCTACCCGATTCTGGAGTGGGGGCTCCTGTGGCTGCGTGCCAACAGCCCTCGCGCGCCGCGCATCAGCGTGATCCATGGCGATTACCGGATTGGCAACTTTCTGGTGCTCAACGGACGCATCAGCGCGATGCTGGATTGGGAGCTCGTTCATCTCGGCGATCCGCATCAGGACCTGGGCTGGATGTGCATGCGGGCGTTTCGCGGCCGCTCGCCGCTGATGTGTCATCTGGTGGCGCGCGATGAGCTTTACCGGCGCTACCAGGAGCTGAGCGGAATCGTGGTTGATCCGCGCGCGGTCACCTTCTACGAAATATTCGGCACCTTCACGCTGGCCGTGATGCATGTCGGCGCGGCAAATTGCTTCGAGGGCGGGGGCTTCGACGACTTGCGGATGGCCGCGATGGGCGCGCAGTTGTGGCGCCTGCTGGCGCAATTGGAGAGACTATTGTCCGGCGAGACACCATGAACAATTCGCTCAATCGGCTAATCGACGGAATCATCATCGCGCTCGAGCGCGAGATCATTCCGCGCGTCGACGACGCCTACGCTCGCGGCCAGGCCTTCGCGGTGATGGACCTGTTGCGCAACATGCGCCCGCGCCTGGAGTGGTCGCGCGAGGTCACGCTCGCACAGGTCGGCCTGCAGGAGGCGGCACTTAAGCGGGTGGACGATTTGTGCCACGGACAAACCGAGCGCCCGCCGGCTTACGCGCCGCCGTCCGCGGCTTCTATCACGCTCGACACCAAGCAGTTGCAGGCGCGCCGCGAGCGGCTGGAGGCCGAGGTGTGCGGCGTGCTCAAATGGCTCACGGAGCATCGAGGTGCGCTCGACGCCGCGGTCGCGCAAGCGGTCGAAGACACACTGACGAACTATATGCGCGAGGCGGTCAAGCGCGAGCTGGCGTTGACCGCGAATCCGCTCTTTGCGGAAATCTCGCGCGGAGCGAACGCGTAAGGATCCAAGGCCAGAAGGGCAGGTAAGTAAAACATGCTTACAGCGCAGGACGATTTCATCGGTCATCAGCTTCCCACCACTTTCGACCACGTCGGCACCAGCGATCCGGCCTGGATGGAGCGGATGTGGTACACGGGACATCCCGTGCCCGCCGGCGACATCATCTTCGACATCGGCCTGGGCTACTACCCCAACAAGAACGTGATGGACGCGTTTGCCGGCGTGACCATCGACAACGTGCAGCACAATATCCGGATGTCGCGCCGGTTGCGCCCCGACCCGCTGCTGACCCGCGTCGGGCCGCTGCAAATCCAAGTGCTCGAGGGGCTGCGACGCCATCGAATCGTGCTGGCGGAGAACGATTCGGGGATGAGCTTCGATATCGAGTTCCATGCCACCCTGAACCCGCACGAGGAGGAGCCGCATTTCCGCCGCCGCCACGGCCGGGTCGCCGAGCAGATCGCGCGTGCGCAACAGGTCGGGCGCTACTCGGGATGGATCAAGGCGGGCGGCAAGCGTTACGAGCTCAAGCCCGAGACCTGGTGGGGACAGCGCGACCGCTCCTGGGGCATTCGCGCGGAGTTACATACCGACGAGACCAAGCCGCCGCTCTCCTATTTTCCGCCGCTGCTATTCAGCTGGTCGACCATCCAGTTCGCCGATCACGGCCTGCAGTGGTACTTCAACGAGCGCGCGCCCGGCGACTTCATATACATCACCGGCGAAGAGGTACTGCCGCTGGGACAGCAGGCCGACCGCCGCCGCCGCATCACCAACGTCTCGCACGAGATCACCTGGGCCGACGATCCGCGTGGCCAGACGATGGACCGCGCCGAATTCGAAATGACGTTCGTGGGCGGCGCCAAACGTCGCGTGCAGATCAAGATGCTGCCCGGACGCTACTACCTGAAGGCTGGGATGTACGGCGGGCTGCGCGGATGGGCGCAAGGCGACGACAAGGGGCCGCTCCACATCGAGCACGACCGCTGGGATCTGCGCGACCCGGAGATTCGCCGTCTCGTGCGCACGCTGAGCGATCACGTGATCGAAGTGCGCGACGGCAACTCGGTCGGCTACGGTGTGATGGAGTACGGCGTCTCGTCGGGCTATCCGAAATACAAGTCGATACAGAGTCACCCGATCTTTTGAGGCGCGGAATCGGGAATCTCGCAGTTCGGCAGCGGCAGCAGGACCAGGAACGCGGCGGTCGCCATCGCGAGCGCCGCGGCGATAGCCCATCGGTAGCCTCCCGTACGATCGATGATGAAGCCGGCGAGCGGCGGTCCGATAAGCGTGCCGAACGCGTTGCTGGTATAAAGCGTGCCCACCAGCGCGCCGAGGTTGCCGATGCCGAAGAACTGCCCCAGCACCGCAGGCGCCAGCGCGACGTAGCCGCCGTAACCGGTGCCGATCGCCAGCGCGAAGATCACCAGCATCAGGTAGGAGTGCGCGCCGAGCCAGATCGCATAGCTCAACGCCTGCAGCATGAAGCAACAGAGGTAGAGGCCGACCAGTCCCAGCCGATCGGCGAGCGCTCCGAGGCCCAGCCGTCCGCATACGCTCGCGACACCGATAACGCCAATCAGCGCGGCGCTCGCGACCGCACTTACCCCGAGATCGCGCGCGAACGCGGGTAGAAATACAAACGGCACGAAGAGTGGCACCGAGCACAAAAACGACGACGCGTAGAGCAGCATGAAGGCCGGCGTCCGCAGCGCCTCGCCCGTGCTGGGTCCGCTCCTGCTGCGCGCGATCGGCGACCGTTTCGCCAGCGCGGCGACGAGCAGCAGCAGCGAAGCGCTCAGCACGCCGAACAGTACATACGTGCCGCGCCATCCGTAGAGCGGGATACACTTCGCGGCCAGCGGCGCGCCTACGATTGTGCCGAAGCCGATGCCCGAGACCGCGATGCCGAGCGCCGTGTTGCGCCGGCGCACGAACCATCCGCTGACCACCGCCACCATGGGCACGTATCCGCAGGCAACCCCGATCCCAACACCGACGCCGTAGGTGAGGTAGCTTAGCCACAGATGATTGATCCGGGAGGTCAGCACGAGTCCGGCGCCCATGAGGAGCGCGCTCGCGACCATCATCGGTCGCGGTCCGATACGGTCGGATATATGGCCGGCGGCGGCGCCGAAGAGAAAGTAGATGAAGGCGGTTATCGAGAATACCGCCGAGATCGCGGCGCGGCCGGAATGGAACTCTGCGGTCATCGGCTTGACGAAGACTCCAAAGCTGTAGACCACCGCGAACATCGTGAACATCGAGAGAAACGCGGCGAACACGATCACCCATGCCCGCGGCGAATCCGGCTCGGTCGGCAGGATGTGCAAAATACGATCGAACGCAAAGATTCGCTCGCGACGGCCGGAAGACCCGGCCGGCGCGTATGCGTTCTGGGTGTCAGCTCTCTCGCGCATCGTCTACGATTCGCGCGGCGCCGACGGGCGGTGCCGCAAGTGCCGCATCCTATTCACGCCGCCACCCGGCGGCAAACCGGTTCGCCCTGGCGATCCAGTGATGCCGGTCAGACATATAACCCCGAAATATCGAGGTCCATGAGATGCGTTCGTCTAATTCGCGCCGACGCATGGCCTCAAGGCATGCCGCCATGTCAATAAAGACAGGTCGTCAACGTCACATCAGGGTCCGACAGGTTATTTAGGTAGCAAAAACTAGGATTTTTTCGGGTCGATATTCGCTTAGGTCATCTTGTCGGATCTCAGAGTGAGCACTGACTGAGCACTGAAACCGTCTGCAGGTGCGACGACTCCGGCGTCAGATCTTCCTGCCACTAAGGAGTGATTAGGCAATGCCGCGGGCGGTGCCGCCCGTACGCAGGCTGGCCTCGCGCGCGGTCTCGGGGTGTCGCGCCGGGTCTAGCGCTTGATTCCGACCGTCTGTAGCCTCATCACCCCTCGGGCCGCACGAGCACAATCGCTCCGGTCTCCACTTCGCCTCCAGTGATGAACTGCGCGATCTCGTGGGCGAGTTCATCGAGGTCACATGTGACTGTTTCCCACTTACGAACAGCGTGAAGCAACCCCTCGGCCGTCCAGCGCTTCACTTCGACGGATGCGATACGCCAACGCGGCATTCGCAGAAAGTTCAGCACGTCGCGGTGGCACGACTCCAGATCATTGGTAAGCCCAGTCGACATAGCCGCAGCTCCCGCCATTTCGCCATCCCCGTGCTGTTGAACAACAGTTGAGGAACATCAGACTCCGTAGCATAAAAAGGCCGTGAATGGCTAGCTGTCACATCTTGATGACAATTTGTGACAGCCTGCCGATCTGTTCCACCCACTGCCACAGGGTCGCACCGCCGCCGCCCGGCGGCAAACCGGCTCGCCCTGGCGATCCAGCGACGCCGGTCGGTCCTACAACCCCGAAGTATCGAGGTTCATGAGATGCGTTCGTCTAGTTCGCGCGACGCATGGCCTCAAGGCGCGCCGCCGTGTAATAAAGACGTGACGCGCGAAGAGAGCCAGCCCTCAATTGACGCCGCGCAATGGAGCTAGACATCACGATGCGACAGGGTATCACGATCCCGCTGGAAGCCTTTCAGAATCAGCATTTTGTCGACCTGGTGCGCACGGCCGAGCGCTGCGGCTACGTCGATGCCTGGTCGTTCGAATCGTATGCGACCGAAGCCTTCGCCCCGCTCGCGGCGGCGGCGATGCTCGCGCCCAAGATGCGGCTGGGGACCGCAATCGTGCCGGTTTTCACCCGCCCGCCGGGTTTGATCGCGATGTCGGCCGCGACCGTGCAGCAGCTTTCCGGTGGCCGGCTCATCCTGGGTCTGGGAACCTCGTCGCGGGTGATCGTCCAGCAGTGGATGGGCGTGCCGTTCGAGCATCCGGTAACCCGGGTGCGCGAAACCGTCGCCGCAATTCGCAGCGCGTTCAAGAGCGAGAAGGTCACGCTCAAGGGCAAGACCGTGCAGGTCGACGGTTTTCGCATGAACGTCACGCTCGACACGCCGCCGCCGATCTACCTCGGCGCGCAGGGCGCGAAGATGCTCCGCCTGGTGGGCGAGATCGCCGACGGCCTCATCACCAACTTCATCACGCCGGCGACCCTGCCCGCGATGATCGCGCACGTGCGCGAGGGCCAGCGCGCCGCCGGCAAGGACGCGAGCGCTCCGCTCGACGTCGTCTGCCGCATCTTCGTGGCAGTCGACGACGACAGCGACGCGCTGCGCGCCGAGCTGCGCCGCCATCTGACCGCCTACATGACCGTGCCCCAGTACAACAATTTCTTCCGCGAGATCGGCTTCGACCGCGAGGCCACGACCGCCGCCGAGGCCTGGAACGCCGGCGATCGCAAGGCTGCGCTGGCCGCGGTGCCGGACCGGATGTTGGAGGAAATTTACGTCTTCGGCAGCATCGACCATTGCCGCGCGCGGCTGGCCGAATACGCGAAGGCGGGCGTGACCGCGACGGCGCTGGAGCCGGAGTCGTTCGCGCCCGATCCCAAGGAGCGCCGCGCCCGGATCCTGAGCGCGATCGAGCATCTCGCCGTCGCCTAGCGCGGAGCGCTAAGCAGGGAAGTGCGATAGCATCGAGGGAGCCTTCACTTGGAGAGCGCGATGGCAGTACAAAAAAAATCGGCCAAAGCTACGCCGGGGCGTTTCGTCGCCGACGTCAAGAAGATGCGCGAGCGCGCGCGCCGGCACATGCAGTCCGGCGCCGTCACCGAGAGCTATCGCGCCGACCGTGCGCAGGTCATCAAGGTGCTCAACGACGTGCTCGCAACCGAGATCGTTTGCGTCCTGCGCTACAAGTCGCATTTCTACTTTTCCAAGGGGCTCGACGCGGAGCCGGCGCGGGCCGAGTTTCTCAAGCATGCGGGCGAAGAGCAGCAGCATGCGGACTGGGTCGCGGAACGGATCACGCAGCTCGGCGGCGAGCCCAACTTCGATCCCAAGGGGCTGCCGGAGCGCAGCCATTCCGAGTACGGCCGGCATGGCAATCTTGTCACGATGATCCAGGAGGATCTGATTGCCGAACGCGTAGCGATCGAATCCTATTCCGAGATTGTGCGATGGCTCGGCGACGACGACATGACCACGCGCCGCCTGATGGAGGACATCCTCAAGACGGAGGAGGAGCACGCCGACGACATGGCCAACCTGCTCGCCAAGGTAGGTTAGCGCCGCGCGGCGTGAGGAAGTGATGAGTGACACTAGCCGAGCCGCGGCCGACGCGCCGGGCGCCGCCTTTGATCGAGAGCAACGCGAGCCGCTGGGGCTGGGGCTTTTCATGCCCAACTGCAGCAACGCGTACTCGATCAGCACCTACAAACCGGTGCCCGATGACTGGACTTACGAGGCCAACGCGCAGATCGCCCGCGCCGCCGAGGCCGCCGGGTTCGATTTCCTTTTTCCAGTGGCCAAGTGGAAAGGCTACGGCGGCAAGACCGATTTCCTCGGCACCTCGCTCGAGACCATGACCTGGGCCGGCGCGCTGCTCGCGATCACCGAGCGCATCCAGGTCTTCTCCACCGTGCACGTGCCGATCTTCCATCCGCTGGTCGCGGCCAAAACGGGCGCGACGCTCGACCATATCGGGAAGGGGCGATGGGGCCTTAACGTGGTCAGCGGATGGAGCGAGCGCGAGTTCGGGATGATGGGGATCGAGGTCCTGCCGCATACCGAACGCTACGAACGCACCGCGGCCTATATCGAAATCATCAAGGGACTGTGGACCTGCGAGCCCGGCACCTTCAACCACGAATCGAAGTGGTACCGGATTCGCGACGGATGGGTGATGCCGCAGCCGACCCAGAAGCCGCACCCGCCAATCGCCAACGCCGGCGTGTCGGAGGAGGCGCGCGAGTTGGTCGCGCGGCTGTGCGATTGGGCCTTTATCGCTCCGCCGTCGCTGGAAGCGTGCGCCGGGCTGACCGCCGATTTTCAAGGGCGCGCCGCGCGCCACGGACGTAGCGTCAGATGCTGCTGTTATCCGTTCGTGGTCTGGCGCGAGACCGAGCGCGAGGCCAACGAGGAACGCCGCCGCATCCTGGAACAAATGGATCGTGAGGCGGCCGAAAACTGGGCGCGCGGCCTGATTCCGCAGAGCGGCTCGTTCGACAACTTCACGCTTGAGATGTTTGCCCTTGGAGGCGGCGGGTTACCGATCTTCGGCACCCGCGAGCAGGTCGCCGAAAGCCTCGACCGGGTCTACCGCTCGGGCATGGACGGCGTGCTGATGGTGTTTCTCTCGTATTACGAGGACACGCTGCGCTTCGAGCGCGAGATCATGCCGCTGCTGCGCCAGCTCGGAACGATCCGCTGAGCATCGCCGGCTAGCGTCGCATCGCGCGGACGTTCACGAGCGGCGCGATCTCAAGCTCACGCGCGACCGCGTCCGGCTCGGCGCTATCGGGAAGAACCATCAGTACCGAATTCACGCGGTGGGTTCCGGGCGCGAGATTTTCCCATCCGGTCATCAAGTATCCGATTTGCAGCGCGCCGCCCTCGCAGTCCGAAGACGCTTGCCGCGATGCATCCGCCGCCGCACCGGCGCAATAATAAAGTTGGCGCCGAAGTATCGCGAAATCGGGTGACGGCGTGAAGGTTTGCATCACGACCATGCCGCCGCCCCTGAGCGCGAGCCATTTCACCTCCGGCGGGTCGCGCGAAACCTTCGCCGCCTGGGCGCTCCTCGCCCCGGGCTCCAACGACTGCCACTCAATCCCCGTCCACGACAGCGCGAAGCCATCGAGCCCGACGAAATCGAACCATGTGCGCACCCGCATGTCGCTGAAGAACAGGCGCGGCACCCATAGCACTCGCGCGGCGAAGGAATCCTCCGCACGATCGCGGTAGAAGACCTCTTCGCTGAGCACGGGCGGCGATTTGATTCCGAAGATCAACTTTACCGAATGGCTCACGCGCCGGATGAGCCGGATCGGACCGCCGCGCCATGCCAGCACGCGATTGGTTACACCGTTGGCGCTGAACCGCAGCTTGAACAGCATCAGCACCCGCGCCGTCACCTGCAGCTTGCGAACCCTCGATGAGGCTCGGCGAGAGATTGCCGCGGCCGTCCTTGAGCGCGAGTCCGATCGGAAAGTCGCCGCGAAACGTCATCCGGTAACTCCCGCCCTCGACACTGCTGTGAGCCGAATCATAGCTGACGTAGGAAATGGGGCTGAGCCGCGGCGAAGGAACGGCCGCAATATACGCGTACCGATGGGCACCGCTTGCGGCGTCGACCGTTTCGATCTCGAGCGCGCCGCAGGGAAGTTCGCGCGGTGGCGGCGATGCGCGGTCGCCAAGGTCGGAGAGCATCATCGCGATTTCATCGTCGCGGTCGAGAATTCCGGGGCTGTCGTCGGCCAGCGGCGCGGGCCCGTCGGACAGCGCGTAACGGCCATCGGGCAGGACTTCGTCGACCTGGAACGGAATCGGCGCCAGGCGTCCGTCATGCAGTGCGAGCATCTCAAGATGGCTCTCAGGGCTGCCGACAAGCTGCGGCATCGCGGCGCCCTTGAGCACGATCGTTCGCCAATTCTGACTCTGGATGAATCGGCCAGGGCAGGGGAGGAGACGCAGGCCGTGGTAGCCATCGCGAGAGCAAGCGCGACGAGGATTGTGCGCGCGAGGACGCGCGCATCGCGAAAGCCGCGCGGGACCGTGATGCGGCGCGTCATGGCACAATCTTCCATCGAACGCGACGCGTTTTGAAAGCTCCACGCATTGAAAGCTTCCGTCACCAGTGGGTCGCAAGCGCGGGCGCACCGGGATATGCTTTTTTCCCGGCGCGAGACGCGCTATCGAATACCCAGGGGCGCAGGCGATCCACGATGAGTACACGCAAGACGGTCGCGGTCGAGAACACCGCGCAGGCCTTCCTCGAAATGCTCGAGGCACTGGGCGTGCGGTATCTCATCGGCAACGCAGGCACGGATTTCGCCTCGATCATCGACGCGTTTTCCAAACGCATCGTCGACGGCAAGGCCGCGCCGCGCGCGATGATGGTCGCGCACGAGTGCTGCGCCGTCAGCATGGCGCACGGCTACTACCTGGCGACCGGCGAGCCGGCGGTGGCGATGGTGCATACCACGCCCGGCACGGCCAACGCGCTCGGCGCGCTCATGAACGCGTTTCGCTCCAACGTGCCGCTGGTCCTGTGCGCCGGCCGCACGCCGTTAACCGAGGCCGGGATGCGCGGCAGCCGCGACACGCTGATCCATTGGGGCCAGGAGTCGTTCGACCAGGGCTCGATCGTGCGCGAGTTCGTAAAGTGGGACTACGAGCTGCGCAACTTCGAGCAGATCGAAGCCGTGATGCGCCGCGCGTTCGCGGTCGCGATGGCGGAGCCGCGCGGCCCGGTCTATCTCAGCTTGCCGCGCGAGGTGCTGGCCGAGGCTAATCGCGAATTCAGTTACTCGCCCAAGGGACTCGAGCCGCCGGTGATGCCGCCGGCGCCGTCGCCGCGGGCGCTGGCCGCGTTGGCGCGGTTGATCGCGGATGCCGAGCGGCCGCTCATCGTCACGCGCATGCTGGGGCGCAATCCGTCGGCGGTTGCGAGTCTGGTCGCGCTGGCCGAGTCGTTCGCGCTGCCGGTGGTCGAGCATCCCAATCCCGCATACGTCAATTTTCCCAACAATCATCCGCTTCATCTCGGCTACGATCCCGCGCCTTACCTGGACGACACCGATCTCGTCGTGGTGATCGATACCGACGTTCCGTGGATTCCGCATCTGCGCAGTCCCGGTGCCGGAACGAAGGTCGTCCATCTCGGCGTCAACCCGATTTACGATCGCTATCCGATCTGGGGATTCCCGTCCGATCTCGCGGTGCAGGCCGATTCGGCCGTAGCGCTGCCGATGTTGACCGAGGCGCTCGCACCAATGCGCGCGGCGCATCAGGGCGCGATCGAGAAGCGGGCGACGCGGATCGCCGACCAGCATCGACGCCTGGTCGCGGCAGCACAAGCGGAGATCGAGGCGGCCGCGAAGCATCAGCACGTCACGCTTGAATGGCTGGCCCACTGTCTTGACCGCGTGCGCGACGAGCGGATGGTCTTCATCAACGAGTACGATCTCAGCCTGCGGCACATCACGCTCGACCGTCCGGGCACGCAGTTCGGCCATTCCACCGCGGGCTATCTCGGATGGGGCGTGGGTGCGGCGCTGGGCGTGAAGCTGGGCGCGCCGGACAAGACGGTAGTCGCGATCGTCGGCGACGGGAGCTACATCTTCAGCGTGCCGAGCGCGTGCCATCTGGCCTCGGCGACGCTGGGCCTGCCGACCTTGACGATCATCGCGAACAACGGCGGATGGGGCGCAGTGCATCGCGCCGTCCAGGGCGTGCATCCTGAAGGATGGTCGATGCGCACCGGCGAGATGCCGTTCGTGCGCTTTGGGATGCAGCCGGCGTACGAGATGTTCGCACAGGCCTATGGCGGTCACGGCGAGTCGGTGAGCGATCCGAAGGAGCTGCCGGCGGCACTGGAGCGCGGGCTCCGCGCGGTGCGCGAAGAGCGCCGCCAGGCCGTGCTCAATATCATTTGCCGCCCGCTATGATCACAAAGGCAGCGCGAAGCATGCGAGTCATAGTTGTCGGAGCTGGAATCGGTGGCCTGACGGCGGCGCTCACGCTGATCCGCGCCGGGCTCGACGTCGAGGTGTTCGAGCAGGCCTCCGAGCTGCACGAAATCGGCGCCGGCATCCAGATAAGCCCCAACGCGACGCGCATCCTGTTTCGCCTCGGACTTAGCGAAGCGCTCGAACGGATCGGGGTGCGGCCGCTTACGTTCGAGTTCCTGCGCTGGGACGACGGCCGCGTCCTGATGCAGTCGCCGCTCGGGGACGAATGCGTACGGCTTTTCGGCGCGCCCTATTATCACTTTCATCGCGCGGATCTGCTGGCGGTGCTCGCCGCCGCCGTGCCGTCGAAACGCATCCACCTGGGCCATCGATGCGTTGGCGTTGCCGAGCGTCATGACCGCGTAGAGGCAAGCTTCCACGACGGATCGATTGCCGAAGCCGACGCGATAATCGGAGCCGACGGAATTCATTCCGCCGTGCGCAGCGCGATCCTTGGTCCCGAGTCGCCGCGTTTTTCGGGCAACGTCGCTTTCCGCGGGTTGGTGCCGGCCGCGCGTCTCGCCCATCTCGGGATGGAGCCGAGGTCGAACCTATGGGTCGGGCCGAACCGTCATTTCGTGCATTACTTCGTCGGCGCCGGCCGCTACGTCAACTGGGTTGGTGTCGTCCCCGACGAATGGCGCGTCGAGTCGTGGACCGAGAAGGGCGAGATCGCCGACGCACTGGCAAAGTTCGACGGATGGCATCGCCAGGTGCGCGAGATCATCGCCGCCGCCGACATGACCAACCGCTGGGCGCTGTACGATCGCGACCCGCTCGATACGTGGTCGGTCGGGCGCGTCGCGCTGCTCGGCGATGCGGCGCATGCGATGCTGCCGTTCATGGCGCAGGGCGCGGTGCAATCGGTCGAGGACGCCGCGGTGCTGGCCAAATGCCTTGGCGCAGTAGACGTCGGCGGCGTTCCCGCCGCGCTTCGCCGCTACGAAGCGATTCGCAAGCCGCGCGCCTCCAAGTGCCAGCTCGGTTCGCGGAACAATGCCGTGATGTATCATATGCCTGACGGCGAGGAGCAGCGCAGGCGCGACGCCAACTTATCCGCCGCGATATACGGGCTCGGCTCGCGCACCTGGCTCTACGCCCACGACGTTGAAGCCGCGATGGAGACGATGTAGGAAGAGCCAACAGGAGGAGCAAGGAGCTAAGTGAGATGAGCACGCTCCCGGGCTACCGGCGCACGGCAGAGGGTGTCGACCCGCCCTACGATCACGGCGCCTACACGAGCACGCACAAACGTGCGCCCAGGCATTCGCCGATTCGGATCGCGCACACGCTCTCCGAGATCACCGGGCCCCGTCTCGGCGCCGAACTGGTGAGCGCCACCGACGCCGATCTCACTCATTTCGCCGGCGGCGAGGCGCTGGGCGAGCGTATCGTCGTGACCGGCCGCGTGCTCGATGAGGACGAGCGCCCGGTCTCCAACGCGCTGGTCGAGATTTGGCAGGCGAACTCGGCCGGCCGCTACGCGCACGACGTCGATCAGCACGACGCGCCGCTCGACCCGCATTTTTCCGGGGTGGGCCGCGTGGCGACCGGCGCGGATGGTGTCTACCGCTTCGCCACCATCAAGCCGGCCGCCTATCCGTGGAAAAATCACTTCAACGCGTGGCGTCCGCAGCATATCCATTTCAGTCTCTTCGGCCCCGGCTTCGCGACCCGGCTGATCACGCAGATGTATTTCCCCGGCGATCCGCTGCTCAAGATCGATCCGATCTACCTGAGCGTGCCCGACCCGGCGGCGCGCGAGCGGCTCGTTTGCGCGTTCGATATCGAAGCGACCGTGCCCGAGCGCGCGCTGGGCTATCGTTTCGATATCGTGCTGCGCGGGCGCATCGCGACGCCGCTCGAACGCGGCCTCGGCGGAGACGCGAGATGACCCGCGGCGTGACGCCGTCGCAAACCATCGGCCCGTTTTTTCATCGCGCGCTGCTGCACGAAGGATGGAACGATCTCGCCGCGCGCGGCGCCGCGGGCGAACGCGTCGCGATCGAGGGGCGCGTGCTCGACGGTGACGGCGCGCCGGTCAGCGACGCGATGATCGAGGTGTGGCAGGCCAACGCGGCCGGCCGCTACGACCGTCCCGAGGATCTTCAGGAGAACAAGCCGCTCGATCCCAACTTCCACGGCTTCGGACGCACGGCCACCGGCCCCGACGGAAGCTTCCGCTTGCGCACAGTGAAGCCGGGTCCGGTACCGGGCAGCGGTGACGCGCCGCAAGCACCGCACATCAACGTGTCCATTTTCGCACGCGGGCTTCTGAAGCGGCTCGTCACGCGGATCTATTTTCCAGCCGAGCCGCTCAACGAGACCGATCCGCTGCTGACCGCGCTGCCCACCGACCGCCGCGCCACGCTGATCGCGCGCGTCGCGGACGCCGGCGCGGCCGAGCGCGTCTTGCACTTCGAAATCGTGTTGCAGGGCGACAACGAGACCGTGTTCCTCGACGTATAAGACGATGCGCTTGCAATCGCGCGGGCAGAACCGATGAGCGTTCATCCGGCGGATTCGGAAATTTACGGCGCGCTGTGGGGAACCGCCGAGATGCGCGCGCTCTTTTCCGACGCGACGCAGCTTCAGTTGATGCTTGACGTCGAGGCCGCGTTGGCGCGGGCCGAGGCGAAGCTCGGCCTGGTGCCGCAACAGGTCGCCGAGGCGATTACCAAGGCGGCGCGAGTCGAGAACCTCCGGATCGAACGTATCGCCGAGGGCACGCGTGAAACCGGCGTGCCCGTCCCCGCGCTGGTGAGCGAGCTTGGCCGCGCCGCGGGCGAAGAGGCCGCGCGCTACATCCACCTGGGAGCGACGACGCAGGATATTCTCGACACCGCGCTGGTGCTCCAGGTGCGCCGCGCGATCGAGTATCTGCGCCGCGACCTGGTGGCGCTCGCGCGCAGGCTGGCCGGACGCGCGAGCGAGTTTCGCGACACGCCGATGGCCGGGCGGACGCACTTGCAGCAGGCGGTGCCGATAACCTTCGGGCTCAAGTGCGCGGTATGGGCGTCGCCGCTCGCCGCTCACGTCGAACGGCTCGACCAGGCGGCGCGCCGCGTCCTGGTGGTGCAATTCGGCGGCGCCGCGGGAACGCTCGCCGCGCTCGGCGCGAACGGAGTCGCGGTCGCCGAAGCGCTCGCGCACGAGCTTGGTCTCGGCGTGCCGGATTTGCCGTGGCATGTCGCGCGCGACACCATGGCGGAAATTGTTGCGCTGCTGGGACTGGTGTGCGGCAGCCTCTCCAAGTTCGCGCTCGACGTGACGCTGTTGATGCAGACTGAGGTTGCTGAGGTTTTCGAGCCGCACGTGCCGGGACGCGGCGGTTCGAGCACAATGCCACAAAAGCGCAACCCGGTCGCCGCCGAATACATCATCGCCGCGGCACGCGGGGTGCATGGGCTGGTGCCGCTAATGCTGACCGCGATGGCGCAGGACCATGAGCGTGCAACCGGTCCGTGGCAGAGCGAGGCGCTCGCGCTGCCGCAATGCTTCGTCCTGTGCGCGGGTGCGACGGCTCATGCGCTCGCGATCGCCGGCGGGATGACGATTGATGCGGCGCGGATGCGCCGCAACCTGGAGCTTGGCGGCGGATTGATCATGGCAGAGGCGGTGTCGACCGGTCTCGGGCCGGTGATCGGCCGTGCCGCCGCGCATCATGTGCTTCAGCGCGTTTCGGATCGCGCGATTGCCGAAGGCAAAACGCTTGCGCAGGCGCTGCGTGACGACGCCGAGGTGCGCCGGCTTCTTAGCGACGAGCAGATCGATCGCCTGACCAATCCGGCGGCGTACCTGGGATCGGCGGGCGCCTTCGTCGACCGCGTGGTCGCGCGAATCAAACGCCTCGGATGAGGACTGCGGCGCTTACTAGCGCCGTCGGTAAACTCCCGATGATCCTTCCCTTGACGCCGTCGGAAACTCCGATGATCCTTCGTTGAGCACTCATGTATCCCCCCCGTGTGAGTGGCCGTAAAAGGTCGATCGCCCGCAACAAACCGGGCGGTGCGAAGTTGTCGATGCGCCACCCGCCTCAGGTCCTGATGCATTTCATGGCGTTTCCCCCTCTTGCTCAGAGCCATCGCGTGACGTAGCGACCGTCAGAGCGCGCTGTGACGATGAATCACAATCTCGCTTTTTATGGTCTTCGTTTATGTCAGAAATAAAGCTGAGTCAACTAATTAGTTGCCAATAGCCGGTAACAGCATCTACGACACTGCTATTTTAGTTCTAATCGAGTTAACAAAAGAGTTGCTTGCTTAAGCAGGCCGCTTAAAGCGGAAAACGTTTGAAATCGTCGCCGCGCGACAGCAGACGATGGCAGGAATGGCCATATCGCCGCCGCCATACGCGCGCTGCGGTTTTGCCGCCCGTAACCGCATTTGCTGGAGGACGCCACGGCGCCTTCGTCGAGCGCGGGGTCGCGCGAATCAAACCCTCGGATGAGAAGCCAGGCTGAAACGTGCAAAAGGTACGCTGTCTGGTGTATACGTCCAAAATGGGCAGCAGATAACGGGAAGGCGAAGCGCTCTTTGGGAGGGTACGGCGATGGCAGCGAACGGGACCGTCGATTACAACGTCCTCGTGCGGGAAGACCGAGTGCATTCTCGCGTCTACATCGACCAACGGATTTTCGAAGACGAGATGGAAAGAATCTTCCATCGCGGATGGGTCTTCGTCGGCCATGCCAGCGAGATTCCGGAGCCGGGCGATTACCGGCTCGCGTGGGTCGGACGCTACCCGATTATCATGGTGCGCGGCGAAGACGGCGAGGTGCGGCTCTTGTCCAACCGCTGCCGCCATCGGGCGAACACCGTCTGCCAGAGCGAGCGCGGGAACGCGCGGTTCTTCCGCTGCGACTATCACGGCTGGATGTATCGCAACGACGGCAAGCTCGCCTCGGTGAGCTATCCGGAGGGATACGATCACTCGTTACGCAAAGAGGACTACGGGCTTATCCCATTACCGCGGATGGCGAACTACCGGGGGTTCATCTTTGGCAGTATCGCGCCGGAAGGAATGAGCCTCACCGAACATCTGGGTAAGGCGGCCGAGCAGATCGACCTTTTCGTCGATCTGTCGCCGATCGGTGAAATCGACGCGCGCGGCGGGATTCATAAGTACAACTATCGCGGCAATTGGAAGCTGCAGATCGAAAATTCGATGGATGGCTACCATCCTAATTTCGTCCATAAGAGTTTTTTCGGGATGATGGGGCGGCGAGGGATCAAGACGCCGACGCGCCATTTCGGCGGCAGTTCGATCGCGGTGACGCGCGATTTCGGCCATGGGCATGTGATGCTCGACTATCGCGAGTGCAATCGCGACGGGCAGGTGCTGAATGTGGTGCAGGGGGCGGGCAAATACCAGGAGGCGATGGTTGCACGTTACGGCGAGGCGCGCGCGAACGAGATAATCAACAGCGGCGGCACCCATCTGCTGGTGTTTCCGAACCTGGTGATGATCGGTGTGCAGCTAAGAGTCGTGCGGCCGATCGGTCCCGATCAGACCGAAGTGTACCTCTATCCGACGCTGCTGAAAGGGGTTGAGCCGGAGATGAATCAATGGCGCCTGCGTGGCCACGAGAGCTTTTTCGGGCCGGCGGGTTTCGGCGCGCCGGACGATCTCGAGATGTTCGAGCGGATGCAGGTCGGGTTCCGCAACGATCTCGATCCGTGGCTGATTCTGTCGCGCGGGATGCATCGCGAACGCCGCGAGCCCGATGGGACGCGGGTAGGCCATGTGACGGATGAGGTGACGCAGCGCGGAATCTGGCGCGAATGGAAACGGATGATGACCGGGCGCGAAGACCAGGCGGACAGCATCGAGACGATGCGGCTCGTGGCGGTGGACTAGGCCGGAGGGCTTGAAATGGTAAGCCTGCGGGAACGCGTCGAGGAGTTCCTCTTCTATGAGGCCAAGCTGATCGACGAGCATCTTTATGACGAATGGCTCGGGCTGTGGACCGAGGACGGACTATATTGGGTGCCGTGCAATACGGACGATGCCGACCCGGCGCGTCAGGCGATGATTATTTATGACAATCGCGCGCGGCTGGGGGAGCGAATCTACCGTCTGACAAGCGGGGCGGCGTGGGCGCAGCAACCGCGATCGCGGACGCGGCGGCTGATCTCGAACGTCGAGGTGCGGCAAAATGAAGGCGGCTACATGGTCGAGTCCAACTGCATAATCGCGGAATTGCGGCGGTCGAAGCAGGATATATTCGCCGCCCGCATGTTGCATACGCTGCGGCCGGCGGGTGAGAGCTTCCAGATTGCGCTCAAGAAGGTGCTGCTACTGAACAATGACGAGCCGATCGACAATCTGACGTTCCTGGTTTGAGTATTTAAGAAGGAATCGGGGCTCAGCAGAACCTGAGCGGCGTCAGGAAATCGGCGGAGCGTAGCGCCCCCGCCTCGACGTCATTATTTGCTGTGCCATTCCGCGAGTAGCGACAGCGGCCCGCGGAACGAAATATTCTGTGAAAAGCGGAGCGTCTGACCGGCCGTGAGTCGCAGCGCAGGAAAGCGCGACGTGAATTCCTCGAGTACGACGCGAGCCTCCAGGCGCGCAAGTGGCGCACCGAGGCAGAAGTGTGCGCCATGTCCGAACGAAATGTGATCGCGAGCGTTCGGACGCCGGATATCGAATCGTTCAGGATCTTCAAAAACCGCGGGATCGCGATTGGCCGCTCCGAGCAAAAGGAGCAAGTCTGCCTCGGCGGGGACCGGAACTCCTCCAATCTCGGTCGCCTGCCTCGTCCTGCGCCGCCACGCAATCACCGACGAATCCAGACGCAATACTTCTTCGATCGCGTTGGGAATCAGCGAAGGATCGCGACAAAGATCCTCCCACGCCGAGCGATCGGTGAGCAGGCATCGAAACGCGTTGCCGAGGAGATTGGTGGTCGTCTCGTGACCGGCGAGCAGCAGGCCATAGACGATCGTCGTGACCTCCGGATGCGTGAGCGCCGGCAACTCGCCATCGCGCGCGAGCAGCAGATCGCTCGTGAAATCCTCGCGCGGTTCCCTGGCGCGCGCCGCGACCAGTTCCTCGGCGTAGCGCCAGAACGCCGCCATTCCTCGCGCGAGCCGGCACTGTTCTTCGTCGCTGGGGTGGCCGAACATAAACAGGATGCGACTTTCCGCGCCCGCCTTGATGCGAGGCACGTCCTCGTCGGGAACGCCCAGGACTCTGAAGATGACCAGGGCGGGAAGCTCCCACGCGAAATCGCGAATCAGATCGGCGCGCCCGCGCGCAAGGCGTTGTTCGCTGAACTTGACCACCAGGTCGCGAATGAAGGGTTCCATAGCCGCGACGCGGCGCGGCTTGAACGCGACGTTGGCGAGCCTGCGCACGCGAGTGTGCGCAGGCGGATCAACGTTGGTCAGCGTCGGCACGGGACAAAAATCGCCCTCGGCTAGGATCTGTTCCGCGGCCGGGCAGGCGGGCTTCAGAGCCGAAAGCGCATTACTGGCCGAGAATAGTTTCGACTGCTCGAAGACCTGCCGGATGTCGTGATAGCGCGTGACTACCCAGTACTTAAGCCTTGCGCTGTAGAACACTGGCGTAGCCGTGCGGGCCTCGGCGAATAACTCATATGGATTCGAAAGAAATGATTCGCTAAACAGGTCGAATCGCTCGTCGAGTCCGCTATGTTCCGCGTGCGTACTCATTCGTGATTAGTTAGTATCATTTTTCAGTTTAAACGCTAATAGTGCTCACTGCTCACGGGATATTTCAAGCAGCCGCGTGTATCGGAGGCCGCTTTGCGGCCCACGGACGCGCCTGCTCGAGCTGCGCGGCCAGGCGGAGCAGTGTCGCTTCGTCGCCAAAACGCCCCGCTATCTGCACTCCGACCGGAAGCCCGCCCGCGCTCCAGTGCAGCGGGAGCGAGATGGCCGGTTGGCCGGTGACGTTGAACACGGGCGTGAAGGGTACGTAGGAGAAAACCTGCCGCGTCCATTCCATCGCGGTCATGCCCTCGCGATTCTGATTCAGTTCGCCCAGTGGCGCGGGCAGGCGCGCGATCGTCGGTGTGACGAGCAGGTCCACATTTTCGAAAAAGGCGCCGACCTGGCGCGACACGAGGTTGCAATGCGCCATCGCGCCGAGCAGATCCGCCGCCGAGTAACGCTTGCCGTCTTCGTAGGAGGCGAGCGTTACCGCTTCGAGGTTGTCGGGCCCCGGCTTGCGGCCGGTCACGGCCGACGCGAAATCGATCGAGGCAACGCCGAAAGCGCCCCAGATGACGTGCACGTTTTCGAGGAACGCGTCCCAATCGTAGCGCGGGCGATCTTCGATCAGCGTATGGCCGAGACTTTCGAGCAGACGCACCGTCTCGTGCACAGCCTGTTCGCATTCGGGGTCGACCTTGGCTCCTGAAGCCGGCGTGGCGGTCCATGCGACACGCAGGCGGCCCGGCGGCGTGCCGATTTGCTCGCGGTAGGGGCGGGCAGGAGGCACGGGATGGCCCGGCGCTCCTGGGTCGGGACCGGCCACGGCGTCGAGCAGAGCGGCGGCGTCGCGCACGGTGCGGGTCAGCGCGAACTCGCAAGCCAGGCCGCAGAGCAGATCGCCGTAGTCGGGGCCCGACGGGATGCGGTCGCGCGAGGGCTTGAGCCCGACCAGGCCGTTGCACGAGGCCGGGATGCGAATCGATCCACCGCCGTCGTTAGCGTGGGCGATCGGCACGATACCCGCCGCGACCGCCGCGCCCGAGCCGCCGCTGGAGCCGCCGGGGCTGCGCCCGAGGTCCCACGGATTGTGCACGGGACCAAAGGCGCGCGTCTCGGTGGTCGGGTTGTAGCCGAATTCGGGCGTTTGCGTGGTGCCGGCGAGCACGAAGCCGGCGCGCCGAAAGCGCGTCATCAACTCAGTGTCAGCCTCGGCGACGAAGCCTTGCGCGAGCTTGGAGCCCATCTCGCAGCGGACGCCCTTGGCGTGCAGCACGATCTCCTTGATCAAGAACGGGACGCCGCTGAACGGGCCGCGGGGAAGGCCGGCGCGAATCTCGGCGGCGGCCTCTCTGGGGAGCGTATGCAGCACTGCGTTGATCCGGGGATTTAGCTTCGCCACCGCCTCGAACGCGGCAGCGGCGAGTTCGTCGGGCGTCACCTCCTTGCGGGCAACCAGGTCGGCCAGTCCGAGTCCATCGTGCGAGGTGTAATCGTTGAGCGAAATCATCGCCGAGTCCTCCCTTTGAGATCGCGATCGAGCTAACGCCGCGTACCACACTTCCCTTCGCGGCGGCAAATTCCCGACTAACACTAAAGCCGAATCGGCGGCCCCTGTTGCGGGATCGCGTGGCGCAATGTATCCACAAAGTGGCGGCGCTGTGATCATCCGCCTGAAACACAGGTGTAAAGCCGCGGCAATGACGGCGCGGTTACGATTCGCGGCTGCTTATTTTCAAAATTGATGCGAGTGCGGTTTGCGAAGACGACGCCGCGCGAAGCGGGGAACAATAGATGGGGCCGATTGGAGACGCGATTTTTCTGACCAAGGGCGTGGGACGCCATAGCGAGAGGCTCACCTCATTCGAGTTGGCGCTGCGTGACGCCCGCATCGCGGAATTCAACCTGGTGCGGGTGAGTTCGATTTTTCCTCCCGGGTGCAAGGTGATTCCGATCCAGGAGGGGCTCAAGCATCTGAAACCCGGCCAGATCGTCTACGCCGTGATGTACGACAACGCCACCAACGAACCGCATCGCCTGGTGGCGTCGTCCGTAGGTCTCGCGATCCCGGCCGACAAGGATCAGTACGGCTACCTCTCGGAGCACAAGAGTTTCGGCGAGACTGACCAGAAGGCCGGCGATTATGCCGAAGACCTTGCGGCCACGATGCTCGCCACCATCCTGGGCGTCGACTTCGATCCCAACGCCAGTTACGACGAGCGCAAAGACATCTGGAAAGTGTCGGACAAGATCATCACGACCCGCAACATCACGCAGTCGGCGATCGGCGATCGCGAGGGGCTGTGGACCTCGGTCGTGGCCGCCGCGGTGTTCGTCAACCTGCCCAAGATCAAGTAGACCCAGCGACGCTGTGCGGCTCGGCTGGGCCTTTTGCTGACAATCCGTTTGTTCCGCTCAGGGCAAGGATCACCGCCAGGAGCGCCAGAGAGCCAAAATACTCGGCGCCATAGTAGAGGAGCGGCTCGAAGAGCCGGGTGCTGAGGTTCAAGATTAGTGCGCCGGCGAGCACGAATTGCGCCGTCCGTGCGCGGGCGCGGTTTCCCGCGGCATCCGAACAGGCGATGAACGTCAGCGCCATGTATGGCACCTCGAGCACCATATAATATTCCAGCCAGGAAACCGGTGAGAAGGCGGGCATCGTGCAAAAAAGCGCCGCCAGCGATAGTCCGGTGTCGCACCCGGTCGCGCCGCTTCGGCGGAACAATATCCAGACGACTACGGTGGTCGCCAGAGCAAGCTGGAAGACGAACCCCGCAGTCGCCGCAGCGCCCTGGCTGAACAATCCGCGGCCGTACCTTGTGGCAAATAACCGCACCGCGATCGCGGCGGCCGACTGGTTATACTTGTTATACAGATCGTGCGAGAGATGCGGAACGCGGGTAGTCAGGCTCCTTACATACTCAGTCGTCTCGTGAAGGGCATATCCAGTACCCACAAATACGGACGGCAGCCACAAAAGCGCGATCGCAAAAAACAACAGCGAAATGCAGAACAGGATGCGCCCGCGGCCGAGTGAGTAGAATATCACGGGCAAGCCAATCGGCTTGACCAGAACGGACGCTGCCAAAAGCGCCCCGCCCGCTATCGGCCTTGATTCATTCACAAACGCGAATCCCCACACAATCATCACCATCAGGAGCAGGTTGATTTGGCCGTGATCGAAATTAGGTTGAATGAATCGCGCGCAAAGCAGCACCGGGACGACGATCAGTTCCCCGCGAAGCTCAAATCCGCGGCCAAAAAGCAGGCGGCTCGTCCCCAGGATCATCGCGGGCAAAGCCAGCGCCGTGCTAATCAGGAACCACAGAAGTTGCGCCGGGCGCAGCGGAAGGAAGCCGAACGGAATAAAAGCCACGGCGTATGCGGGGGCGTATTGAAACGGGCTCGGATCGTGAAAGTTGTAGATCGGCACGCGCGCGGCGGCGTGGATGCCGGCATCTCTGTAGATAACGAGATCACTCTGCGAGCGCAGCGACGCTGAGATAGCAAGTCCACCGAGATAGAGAGCAATCACTATCCAGGCCGCGACGCGCGATTGACTACTGGAGAGCGGTAGCTTGTATCGCGTCAAGCGGTTAATGGAGCGCATCCGCCCCGTTAACTGTCGGCCTGGGTCTGGAGCTCGTAGATGGAGCTGTAGCCCTTGCTGAAGTCGGGAGGCAGGCGGATATCTCCGGCCGTGCGCCGTGCGGTAAGCGGCGCGCGGCCCCGAACTATCGCGCCAAAAAATCGCGTTTTGGTCGGGTCGGCGCTGAGCGGTATCGCGTCCGCGGCGCTGTACGCGTTGATCAGCAGCCGGCGGTCGTCCGGCGAGGTGTTGGGCGCGGACCAGTGAATCAGCCGGTAGTGATGGATGTGGATGCTGCCGGCGGGCAGTTCGAGCAGTTGGCCCTTGCGGCTGTCGAAGCGGCCGATATCCCCGTCGCGCATCCGTCCGATGAAGCGTCCGCCGTCATCGTAGTGATCGTGGACTTTTTCGCGATGGCTTCCCGGCAGCACCACCAGACATCCGTTCTCGGCGGTTGCGTCGTCCAGCAGCAGGCCCACTGCGAGGACGTCGTCGTTGGAGTGCGGGTAGAAGGCGGCGTCCTGATGCCACTCGACGGGCGCTCCGATCCGGCCACCCTTGAGATTGAGCTTGCTGTGATGGAACTTGACGTCGGGGCCGATCAGCTCGGCCACGATATCGGGAATCGGCGACTCGAAGGCCACCCAGCGATACAACGGATCGTTGTCGGCGGGATTCTTGATTCGGCGCAGCGTGGGGGTTTGCGCGGAATGAATCGGATCGAGGTCGAATAGGTCGTCGCTCACCCCAATCGCCCGCGAACGATCAACGAACCGCTCGGTCACCGCGCGCAGCTCACCGATACGCTCGGCGTCGATGACGCCAGTGAGCGCGACATAGCCGTCGCGCCGGTATGCGTCGATCTGTTCGTTGGTCAGATAGCGCCGATGCGAGTCGGATGCGTCAGCCATGGGCGGAAGCCTCTTCGGACTCAATATGGTCCCGACGCGGATACTAGGAACCGCGCGCTGTGGGGTCAAGACAGCTCATCCGAGCTTTTGCAAAACACGACGGTCTGGATAATACTGCGGACTGTTCGGAAACTCGAAAGCTGCCGAGGGTTGAGCAGCGGATTTGAGCCAGTCTCGGCGTATTCCACTTCGCCAGGTGGCCAAATTCATGACCGCAAGACCGGAGAAAACGGCCCCGGGGGATGGATTCCAGTGAAAGTGACTAAGAGAGACACTCGGCATCTGCGACTCGGCTGTTCGTGGGTTCTTGGACTCGCCCTGACGATGTGGGCCACCAGCGCGTCGGCCAAGTGGTACGTGGTCGTCGGCACGCTGCCCAACAACGTCGAGGTCGTCGACACCACTACCGACAAGGTGGTCAAGACCATAGCGCTGGAGGGCCAGGGACCGGTGCTCGCGATCGCCACCAACCCGGCCGCGCCCCGCTACGCGTACGCCACGACCAATCTTGACCAGGCCGTCGCGGTCGTCGACCTGGAACAGGGCAAGCAGGTCGCAACATATAAGCTCTCGAGCGACACCGAGATCGTACGGGTCGAGGCAACCAACCTGAATCCGAAGGGCGATCGGCTTTACATCTACGAGCTGCCGCTGAAACAGAGCCTCGGCCGTTATCAGCACGAAGAGCCGCGCTTTCGCGTGTTCGATACCTCCACCAACCAGGTGGTGAAGACATTCCCCGCGCCGGAACAGACTATGTCGTTCGCGTTCTCGCCCGACGGTAAGCGGATCTACGCTTTCTGCATCGGCCAGGACATCATCGTGCTCGATTCCGAGGACGGCCATCGGCTGGGCACTATCCCGCTCGCCCATCGGAACATCACGGGGATTCGCGCGACTTACGGCCTGCCGATTCTCGCGAACTACCAGGAGCAGAATTACGTGCTCAGCTTCGCGATCATCGTCGAAGACTCGATAACCGACACCGACACGCTGGCGCTTGGGGTCATCGACCTCAAGTCGAAGAATCCGACGTTGCAGATTGCCGAGGTCGAGCCTTTCGTCGAGAACTGGTACACGGTCGAGGGAATCGGCACCGCGCCTGATCTGCACAAGGCGTACTTCGTGTGGAACGACCTGTGGAAGGTCGACTACAAGACCCGCAAAAGAGAAGCGCAGGTTTCGCTGGCGAACAGCCAGGCGGTCCCGCTGATCCATCCCGACGGCAAGAAGCTCTATTGCGGCGGCCAGTGGCACTCGCTCAACGTGTTCGACACCGAGAACCTCAAGCACCTCACCGACGTCGAGCTGGGCCATTCGATGGCCGCGTCGGGGATGCGGTTTATCCAGAGCGACAAGGATCTGTAGCGCGCCCGCGAAACACGGTTCCGGCAGGGATCACCAGTTCGGGTGTTAACGATCCCTCTCTGACCGTCCAGGCGATTCCTCGCACGGCGCAAAATGCCATCGCGAACACGGCGAACGACGCTATCAAAGTAAATGCCAGTCCATCCAGATTGTAAGTTTCCTGATATCTGCCGTATATCGCCCGAAGCTCGAGATCGTTTTCGACCATACGATAACTCACCGGGTTCATGGTGTGCGCGATGAAAATCGCGAAGAGCGAACAGGCCTCACCTGCAACGTAGCCGGCGAGCAAACTCAAACTCCCGACTCCCCTTGGCGGATTCAATAGCTGATTCCATTTCATCGGCGATTGGCGCTGATCCATGGCGCGCGGCTGGTTCTGCGCATTCTGCGCCGGCATTGCGTGTCCTCGACGACCAATCGCGCAGCGCTCGCGGATACGGTGCAGTTGTGGGGGGTGATCGCTCACGCCGTCTGGAGCGGTGACGAAGCGCTGGCCGCGATGCGCCAGCGATCCGCCGGTACGCGGCTCTTCGATGTCATTTTGGTTGATGTTCAAATGCCCGGCATGGATGGCGCCACACTTGCGCGCACGATCGGCGCGAAAGCGGCCAGCGGCACACCACCATAATCGCGATGACCGGGCATGCCCTTGAAGGTGCGCGCGAACGTTGCCTGGAGTCGGGGATGGAAGAGTATGTGGCCAAGCCGGTTACGCTGGACACCTTGGCCGCCGTGCTTGACGTCGCGCTTCGCCAGTGAGGCGGCGGTATGCTCCACCACTGAGCTAACTATCCGTCGCCGTCGATGCCGACTTCAGGGCATCGTCTCAGACCCCGGCTTGACCCTTGAGCTGCCGCGCGCGCAGACTTGGTTATCGGCCAACGAACTACACCCAGGAGATCGCAAAATGGCAACCAAAGTTTCCGCGGTCCTGGAGCAGAAGGGTCACAAGGTCGTAACCGTCGAGCCACGCGATACCGTCGCGTCGCTGGTCAAGGTGCTCAGCGTAAATCGAATCGGCGCCGCTCCGGTGATCGATGAAGCGGGCCGCTTGGCCGGCATAATCTCCGAGCGCGACGTCATCCGCGGCATGGCCCAACATGGTGACCTGGTGACGGCGCTTCCGGTCGAGCGTTTGATGACAACCGAGGTCAGGACCTGCTCGCCGGAGGACGCGATTGTCGAACTGATGGAGGTGATGACGCTGCAGCGCATTCGGCACCTGCCCGTGGTTCGCAACGGAGCGCTCGAGGGAATCGTCAGTATCGGCGACGTCGTGAAGCAGCGTCTCCAGGAAGCGCAGTCCGAGCTGAACGAGTTGCGTAGTTACATTTCTTCGGGCTCGTAGCGATCGCCTCGCCGCTTTGATGGGCGGTGCGGGTTTCGCGTATGATGCCCATCGTGCCCGCCACGATCCGCACGATGTGCCCGATGAACTGCCATCCCACGCTGTGCGGGATGCTGGTCGACGTCGAGGGCGGAGACCTCGTCGGCGTCCGCGGAGACCCGGACAACCCGGACAGCCGCGGCTTCCTGTGCATCCGCGGTCAGGCCTCGCGCGAAATCATCGGCAACCCGCGCCGCCTGTTGCTGCCGCTCCTGCGCGCGCGACGTGGTGACCAGCTGCGCCGCGCCTCCTGGGACGAGGCGCTGGATCTCATCGCCGGACGCATGCGTGCGGCCGGGCGCGAGGCGGTCGGCACCTGGGCGGGGCACGGACTGTTCGCTAACAATCACGGCACGCGTGTCGGATCGCATCTGGTGCGTCGCTTTTCGAACCTCTACGGCTGTCAGTGGTGGAACCCGACTATGATCTGCTGGGGCCTCGGCGCCTTCGGCCTGGGGCTCACCGGCATCCTCGAGACCAACACCAAGGAGGATATGGGCGCGCACGCAGCATTGATCCTGCTGTGGGGCGCAAACCTCGCAAGCCAGCCGAACACGGCGCGCCATCTCGTGGCAGCCAGGCGGCGCGGCGCCCACGTCATCACGATCGACGTGCGCCGCACCGAAGCGGCTGCGCAGTCCGACGAAATGCTCGTGATCCGTCCGGGCACCGACGCGGCGCTCGCACTGGGCATGATGCACGTCATCGCCCGCGAACGGCTGTACGACGCTGAGTTCGTCGCCCGCAACACCGTCGGCTTCGACGCGCTCGCGACGCACGTCGAAGCGCATTCGCCCCAGTGGGCCGCCGCCGTCACCGGTATCGCGGCCGAGCGGATCGCCGGACTCGCGCGGCGCTATGCGACGACGAAGCCCGCGATGCTCGTCCTCGGCGGCAGCTCCATGCACAAGGGCAGTAACGGCTGGCAGGGCGCCCGCGCGATTGGGTGCCTTCCCGCGCTCACCGGCAACGTCGGCGTGCCCGGCGGCGGCTTCGGCCCGCGTCACGGCAGCGCCACGCATGGCCAGGCGCTGAACAACGATCTGCTCGCGCTTGAACGGCGCCCGCCCGGACGATACATCCCCAACCAGATGCCGCGCATCACCGAGGCATTGCGCGATGGCGACGTGCGTGTGCTCCTGCTGTTCGGCACCGACATGCTTTCGTCGTACGCTGACGCGGGCGGACTGGCCGACGGGCTCGCGCGCACGGACCTCGTGGTAAGTTACGACTTGTTCATGAACGACACCGCCCGCCGCTTCGCCGACGTCGTCTTGCCGGGGACAGCGTGGCTGGAGGAACTCGGCTGCAAGAGTACCAATACGCACTTGTATCTGATGCCGAAGATCCTGGAGGCTGCCGGTGAGACTCGGCCTATCGCGTGGGTGCTGAGCGAGTTGGCACATCGGCTGGACGTGGCTGACTTCTATCCGTGGGCGAACGACGAGGGGCCGATCGACGCGATCCTCGATCATCCCGCAACCGGCCACGCGAGTGTGGCGGCGCTTCGGGCCGAAGGCGGCATCCGCGCGCTTAACGTCTCGCACGTGGCGCACCCGGATCTGCGCTTCCCTACGCCGTCCGGCAAGATCGAGTTGTACTCCGAGCGCGCGAAGACGCTCGGATTGCCGCCGCTGCCAGTGCACGAAGAACACGAAGATCTGATGGCCGCTCGGCACCCGCTCACGCTCCGCCAGGGACGCACGCTGACGCAGTTCCATGGCTTCTATGACCACGGCCGCGCGCTGCCGACGCTCGCCGCGGCTGATCCCGAGCCCTCGCTATGGATCTCGCCGGACGACGCGGTCGCACGCGGCGTGAACGACGGCGACGTGATTCGCATTTACAACCAGCGCGGCGAGATGCATGCCCGCGCACGCGTGACCGGCGACGTCCCGCCGGGCACGGTCTGGATGCGCGACGGGTGGCTCGGACTGAACACGCTCACGGACGGCAGCGCGGTGATTCCGGATCAAGCGGTCGACACCTTCGGCTTCTCCGGCGGCCAGGCAAGCTTCGACGCCGCCGTGGAGGTCGCGCCCGCCTAGCGTTGCCGCTGTCGAACCGTCGCGGCACTGGCGTTGCATCGCGCCCTGGGAGATGGAACCCGCGGGCGGGGAGCTGCACTCCGTCAAGGAGACTAGTGTGCGTGACCCGATTTCGATTCTCAGCAGAGGACCATAATGAGCGAAAATCAACACGCGAGAACGCTGATAGACGATATCGCCGATTACACTCTCAAGACGGGAAAGGAAATCGGCTGGTTCTCCGATCCGTTTACCCCGGGCCGGGGGCGCCTGTACCTGCTTCAGCACATCTTGAGAAATCGTCTGCTGAGCTCCGTCCTACGTCCCGCGTGGATGAGCCGATGCCCCGACCTTGAGGTAGTCAGAAAGACTATCGGCCAGATTCGCCAGGAACTGGTGATGGACGACGAGATCGGCACCGGACACACCGCAATTCTCTGGCAGATGGGGCGCAATGTCGGTCTCAGCGATGCCGAGATGAACACCGTCAAGCCGCTGCCATTGGTCGACGCCGCATTCAATGTTTGGGAAAATCTGTGCCGGACGCGTCACTGGATCGTCGGCTGGCTGACGACCTCGACCGACGAATTTATCCTCAGCACGCAGCCCGAGAACAACTTTCGACCGGAAGTCTGGAAAAGGACCTTCGGCCTCAACGACGAGCAGGTCTTTTTTTTCAGCTATCATCTCAAAGCCGACGAAGAACACGCGGGTCAGGAAGTCTGGGGACCGATTCTAAGGCATGTAAAGAACGACACGGACCGCGAGGAAATTTTCTCAGGGCTGATTTCTACGCTCAATGCGGCGAAACTTTTCTATCAAGGTATTTGCGAAGCCGGAGACGAATACGATCGTATACAGAGCAAAATCACGACGAGGTGACAGCGCGCCTTTGAGTCTCCTGAACTTTCATGTTCTCGCCTTCAAAGAGTTGTTCACGATCTCCTGGGCTTCGCGAAGTATGGCCTCCAGGTGCGCCCGGTCCTTGAAACTTTCCGCGTAAATCTTGTAGATGCTCTCCGTTCCGGAGGGGCGTGCGGCAAACCAGCCGCTAGTGGCGATCACTTTCAGACCGCCGATCGGAGCGTTGTTGCCCGGCGCGTTGGTCAGCTTGCCTGTGATCGGTTCGCCCGCGAGCTTTGATGCTGTGACCGCTTCAGGAGAAAGTTTTTCCAGCTTGGCCTTTTGCTCCGCAGTCGCGGGCGCGTCCACGCGCTCGTACTGTGGGTCGCCGAACTCGACCGTAAGTTTGCGGTAATGCTCACCCGGATCACTGCCGGTGCGAGCCGTGATCTCCGCGGCAAGCAGGTTCGGGACGAGCCCATCCTTATCCGTGGTCCACACCGTGGCGTCGTGCCGTAGAAATGTCGCCCCCGAACTCTCCTCGCCGCAGAAGCCGACGGTGCCGTCGATGAGACTCTTGACAAACCATTTGAACCCCACCGGTACTTCGATCAGCCGACGGTTTAAATTCGCCGCGACCCGATCGATCATGCTGCTGCTGACTACGGTCTTGCCGGCGGCTACCGCCGTGGACCACAGTGGACGGTTCGCGAAAAGATATGAAATGGCAACGGCGAGATAATGGTTCGGATCGAGCAGCCCTTCGCTGTGGCTGACGATTCCGTGACGATCGGCATCGGGATCACATGCGAAGGCGACGTCGAATCGGTCTTTCAGTCCGACCATACGCGTCATCGCGTACACCGATGAAGGGTCCATTCGGATTTGGCCATCCCAATCGACGGTCATGAACCGGAAGGTCGGATCGACGGTGTGATTGACGACCTCGAGGTTGAGCCCGTAGCGATCGCCGATCGCATCCCAGTAGGCGACGCTGGCGCCGCCCAACGGATCGACCCCGATATGAACCCTGCTCTCCTTGATCGCCTGCATGTCGACCACGGTGGGGAGATCGTTCACGTAGAAGTTCAGGTACTCATGCGGATGGGTCGTCGAAGCTGTGCGCGCTCGCTCAAACGGCATTCTTACCACTGCGCGCAGACCGTCCGCGATGAGGGCGTTGGCCCGCTCCTGGATCCATCCGGTTACCTGAGTATCCGCAGGTCCTCCATGTGGAGGATCGTATTTGAAGCCGCCGAATCGCGGCGGATTGTGTGATGGCGTGATGACTATACCGTCCGCAAGACCGCGCTTGCGGCTTCGGTTGTAGCTGAGAATCGCGTGCGAGATTACCGGAGTAGGGGTGTAGCCATTTCCCGCATCGACCATCACGTCGATGCCGTTGCCTGCCAGCACCTCCAGTGCAGTTTTGAACGCCGGTTCCGAAAGTGCGTGCGTATCGATACCGATGTAAAGCGGTCCGTCGATACCCTGCTGTTTGCGATAAAGGCAGATCGCCTGGGTTATCGCGAGGATATGTGCCTCGTTAAAGGAGTTGTCGAGCGAGCAGCCGCGATGCCCGGAGGTTCCGAACGCCACGCGCTGCGCTGGCACGGACGGATCCGGCCGCGCCGTGTAATAGGCAGCCACCAGCCCGGGGACATCGATGAGAATCGACGGGTCGGCGGGCTTACCGGCAAGTGGACTGACTTTCATAATTGACGCTCCTGAAAAAGTGCAATCTCCACTAATCAACGGGGCAGGGCTTCGCGTTCCAGATATCTCGCGCGTACTGCGCGATCGCGCGGTCGCTCGAGAAGTTTCCAGAGCCGGCCACATTCAGGATCGCTTTATGCGCCCATTGTTCTGAGTTTGCGTATAGTGCGACGAGTCCGCGGTCGGCCTCCAGATAGGATTTTAGGTCGGCAAGGTGCATGTAGTAATCCCCATGCGTCAGAAGCGTGTCGCGCAGCGGCTCGAAGACGCCGGGCTCATGGCGGCTGAAGTGATCGGAAAATATAAGGTCCAGCGCAGCACGAGTTTCCGGTTCATTGTCGTAGTGCCAGTGCGGGTTGTACCAGTCGCGACTATCCGCCACCTGCTGCGCGGTCAGACCGAACAGGAAAAAGTTCTCCGCTCCCGCCGCCTGCGCCATCTCAATGGTCGCTCCGTCGCGCGTGCCGATCGTCAACGCTCCGTTCATCATGAACTTCATGTTGCTCGTGCCGCTCGCTTCGAAGCCGGCCGTCGAAATCTGGTTCGAAACATCGCTGGCAGGAATCAGCCGCTCCGCGAGTGATACGTCGTACTCGGGCAGAAATAAGATCTTGATCCGGCCGCGCATCGCAGGATCGCCGTCGATGGTCCCGGCAAGATTGTTGATGAACTTTATGATGAGCTTCGCGAGATGATAGGCAGGCGCCGCCTTGCCGGCGAAGAAAAACGTCCGCGGCGCCATTTCAAGTCCCGGGTTCTCGCGCAGACGGTTGTAGAGTACGACGATGCGCAGCGCGTTGAGCAGTTGCCGCTTGTATTCGTGGATGCGCTTGACCTGGCAATCAAAAATCGTGTCCGGATCGACCGTCTCTCCGGACGTCGATTTGAGCCAGTTGGCGAAGTGAGATTTGGTCTCGCGAGTGGCCACGCGGAAAAGGTCGCGAAAGCCTTTGTCCCCGGCAAGCGGCTTCAGCTTGCCCAGTTGGCCGAGATCGGTGATCCAGCCATCGCCGATTGCATCCGTAATTATGCGGGCCAGCGCCGGATTTGCCAGCAGCAACCAGCGCCGCGGCGTGACTCCGTTGGTCTTGTTGCTGAAGCGCTCGGGAAACATCTCGGCCAGATCTTTAACCGTGGTCGTGCGCAGCAACTGCGAGTGAATCGCTGCCACGCCGTTGGTGCTGTGTGACCCGACGATGGCCAGGTTGGCCATGCGCACGTGTTTGTTCGGGCCCTCCTCGATCAGGCTCACGCGCGCGACGCGGCCTTCGTCGCCCGGGAAGCGGGTCCGAACGTCGTCGAGCAAGCGGCGATTGATCTCGAAGATGATCTCCAGGTGACGCGGTAGCAGCTTCTCAAACCACTCGACCGGCCATTTCTCGAGAGCTTCGGGCAGCAGCGTATGGTTGGTGTACGCCAGCGTTCCTCGAGTCAGGCCCCAGGCTTCATCCCATCCCAGCTTCGCCTCGTCGAGCAGAATCCGCATCAACTCCGCCACCGCCATCGTCGGATGGGTATCGTTGAGCTGGATCGCGACCTTGTCGGGAAGCGCGCGCCAATCGGCGTTGCCGCGTCGAAACCGTCGCACAATATCTGCAAGCGAGCATGCGACAAGAAAATACTCCTGCACGAACCGCAGCCCCTGTCCCAGGCTGGTCGAATCGTCGGGATACAGCACTCTCGTCAGCGTTTCGGCGGCCAGTTTCTCCGCCAGCGCGCCAACGAAATCGCCGTGGCTGAATTCCTGAAAGTCAAAGTAATCCGGTACAGCGGCGACCCACAGGCGAAGTGAATTGATGGTTCGGCCGCCATACCCGACGATGGGGAGATCGCGCGGTATACCGAACAGTCTGGATGGCTTTCCCACCTCGGCGTGCAACTTTCCGCCAGCGATATTGAAGGAGCAGTTCAGCTTAACTTCGACGCTTTCCTGAGGGCGCAAGACCTGCCAGGGATCTGGGCGCCGCAGCCAATGATCCGGCCGCTCTTGTTGCCAGCCGTCCTTAATCGACTGCTTGAACATCCCGTATTCGTAACGCAGCCCGTAACCCATCGCGGGCAGTTGCATCGTCGCCATTGAATCCAGGAAGCACGCCGCCAAACGTCCCAGCCCGCCATTACCCAGACCGGGGTCGGGTTCCTGTTCGAGCAGGCCGAGCCAATCGAGGTTCTTCTCCTTGATCAGTTGTTTCGCGATCGGATCGAGCAGGAGATTCTCGATGTTATTGGCGAGCGACCGGCCAAGCAAAAATTCTATCGAGAGATAGTAGACTCGTTTGGGATTCTCGCGGTCGTAGGTTTGCTCAGTACGTATCCACCGCTGCGAGAGGATGTCGCGCACTGATCGGGCGACGGCTTCAAATCGCTCACGCAGGCTGACCTGGCTTGCATCGACGATGTTGTCGAACAGGAGATGGCGCTCGTAAAGCGCTTCCTCGGTCCCGGTGAATTTAACGGGGCCGCATCCGTATTGTGCGATGAGCTTCGATATCGTGTCGGAGCCGGCCGGCTTAGGAGAAACTGCCATGTCTTTTACCTTCTGCTGAATTCTTCAGCTTGTTCCCGAGACGTTCCCGGATCTTGGTTACCTGAGTCATTCTGATCGGGTGAAGTCGTCACAATGGCGAGGCTCCCGAAGCAAGGGGTTTTCCTTGAGGTAACAACATCCCAAGCGACAGATAGAGGCTAGCGCGCCAGTATGCGTCTATCTTGCGCAGCTCATCGGAGGTGACGGGAGTCCTTTAATCGTCGCGTATAAGGAAATATCGCCGCCGGGGCTCATAGCCTTCCGGCCTCGTTAGTTGCGACCAGGTTCCGTTGAAGTCGCGCCGGAGGCCGACATGCGCGGATCGCGTGAGGCTCCGCACCTGCGGCAGTGTCGCTTATTGCTCGGGAGAATCTTCCGCGTTCGGGACCGGCGGCGCGGCCGCGGTCTCATCCTGCGAGGCTTTTGGACTGATGCCGGGCGGCAGGTAGATGATCTGTCCCACACTCAACTGATCTATGTTGGACAGCTGCGGGTTCGCTTTGATGAGTTCATTAATTCCGGACGTCGATCCGAAATAGCGAACGGCAATTTTCTCGAGCGTATCGCCATCCTTGACAGTAATTTGACTTCGCTGCTCCGGGGTTGCGGGTAGTGCGGTCTGTTTCTCCGTCGCCGCGCTCACGGCAGCCGCGGCAGGAGCGGTCAGAAGTGTGCGCCTTTCCGGCGCTGCCGCCGCCACGGCAACGCCGCCTTTGGGGGCTGCCGGCGCCGCCGCTGCGGGAGCCGCTGAGGCCTGCATTTCGACCGGTTGGGACGCTACAGGAGCGGCGGCTTGCGGCCTGGCGCCGGAGTCCGGATGCCCTTCGACGCCCGGTTGCTCGACGGCCTTAGCTTGATCCACCGGCTTAGCTTGCTCGACCGGCTTAACTTGCTCGACCGGCTTGGCTTGCTCGGCTGTTTTGACTGACGCTACCGGTTTGACTGGTGGAAGGTGTTGCTCGGTCGCCCCGCCGGATGGGGCCGTACGGTCTCGTCCCCAACCTGACCAGAAGTTCGGATAGACGAAGCCCAATAACAAAACCGCCGCGAGCGCGATACCCACCGCGGGCACTACCAGTGGTCGCCCGAAGAATCCCCGTTTCGTGATCTTGACCGAGTCGTGGTACTGGGCCGCAATCTTGTTCGCGGTCTTATAGCTGATTTTTTTATCCCCCGCGTTATACGCGGCCTGCATCGCGCTATGGCAGAGCATGTTGATTTTTCGGGGTATTCCATCGCTACGCCGAAGCAGGCGCTTCAAAGCGCCGCGCTCGAAGATCGCCGAACAGGTGCTGCCTTGAGCGCTCAGCTTGCACTCGACGTATTTGATAGCCTGCGCGCTGCTGAGTGGTTCAAGTACCCCGCGGGAGGAAATTCGCTGATTCAGTTGACGCAGTTCCGGTTTCTTCAAGCGCTCGGTGAGTTCGGGGTGGCCCACCAAAATGAGCTGCAGGCAGCGGTCACCGCGATTGGACAGGAGCCGCAGTTCCTCCAATACGTCATCGCTGAGGAGTTGGGACTCATCGACGATTATCGCAATCCGTTCTTCCTTGCCGTGAAGCTTCAGCAATCGGTCCAGCGCCTCGAGATAATCCAGCTTCGTCGATCCGGTGGAATAAAGATTCATCTGGGTCAGGACGACCCGCATTATTTCCAGGAACGAGAGCTTGGGGTCCTCGATGTGCGCAATCCGGACTCGCTTGAAGTCGCGCTCCAGCAGGGAATATATGAGCGTGGTTTTTCCGGTCCCGGCTTCGCCAGTCAGCATGGTCAAGCCAGTCAGCTCGCCCGACAGTCCCGATTCGAGCGTGGCGAGGCCCTCAAGATGAGTCGGGCTGAAATAGACCGCGCCGTCTGGTGACGCGGGTTGGAAAGGCGGACCTTTCAGCCGAAAGTACTGATAGTACTCCATCGGACCCAACTTATATTTTTGGTCAAAGAAGAGCAAAACGGAGCATCGCTGGCCGGGTGAGCCACAGACACGCCGCTACGAGTCACGTTTGGTCAAGCCGTGCCAGAAGGTGCTCTTTTGAGAAGCAGAAAGGATGAGACTGCCAAGGTAAAGCTACATAAACCAATGCATACGGAAAATCCCAGAAGGATTATCTCTGGGGTGAGCATCGCGATAAGCGATCAAGAATTTTGAAAGCTGAGGGCGATAGAGCCTTTGTCTTCGAGGAACCTACTTCCCGCGTTTATTTTTCACGCCGGCGTGAGGTTAGATCCTCTTGAAACGTCCGCTTATCCCGGCGGGCAGGTAGATGACCTGTCCGACACTCAAGTGGTTTATGTCGGTCAGTTGCGGGTTAGCTTTGATGAGTTCACTGATTCCGGCATTCGATCGGAAAAAACGAAGGGCAATTTTCTCGAGCGTATCGCCATCCTTGACAATAATTTGACTTCGCTGCTCCGGGGTTGCGGGTAGTGCGGTCTGTTTCTCCGTCGCCGCGCTCACGGCGGCAGCGGCAGGAGCGGTCAGAAGTGTGCGCCTTTCCGGCGCTGCCGCCGCCACGGCAACGCCGCCTTTGGGGGCTGCCGGCGCCGCCGCTGCGGGAGCCGCTGAGGCCTGCATTTCGACCGGTTGGGACGCTACAGGAGCGGCGGCTTGCGGCCTGGCGCCGGAGTCCGGACGCCCTTCGACGCCCCGTTGCCCGACGGTCTTAGCTTGCTCGACTGGGTTAAGTTGCTCGGCTGGTTTAGCCTGCTTAACTGGCTCAACTTGCTTAGCTGGCTTAGCCGGTCGAACCGTAGGTTCGATCGCCCCGCCGGATGAGCCAATACGGTCTCGTCCCCAACCTGACCAGACGAAGCCCAATAGCAAAACCGCCGCGAGCGCGATACCGACCGCGGGCATTAACAGTGGTCGCGCGAAGAATCCCCGTTTCGTGATCTTGACCGAGTCGTGGTACTGGGCCGCAATCTTGTTCGCGGTCTTATAGCTGATTTTTTTCTCTGCCCCGTTGTACGCAGTTTGCATCGCGCTATGGCAGAGCATGTTGATTTTTCGGGGTATTCCATCGCTACGCCGAAGCAGGCGCTTCAAAGCGCCGCGCTCGAAGATCGCCGAACAGGTGCTGCCTTGAGCGCTCAGCTTGCACTCGACGTATTTGATAGCCTGCGCGCTGCTGAGTGGTTCAAGTACCCCGCGGGAGGAAATTCGCTGATTCAGTTGACGCAGTTCTGGCTTCTTTAAGCGCTCGGCGAGTTCGGGGTGGCCCACCAAAATGAGCTGCAGGCAGCGGTCACCGCGATTGGACAGGAGCCGCAGTTCCTCCAATACGTCATCGCTGAGGAGTTGGGACTCATCGACGATTAACGCGATCCGTTCTTCCTTGCCCCGCAGCTCAAGCAATCGGTCCAGCGTCTCGAGATAATCCAGCTTCGTCGATCCGGTGGAATAAAGATTCATCTGGGTCAGGACGACCCGCATTATTTCCAGGAACGAGAGCTTGGGGTCCTCGATGTGCGCAATCCGGACTCGCTTGAAGTCGCGCTGCAGCAGGGAATATATGAGCGTGGTTTTTCCGGTCCCGGCTTCGCCAGTCAGCATGGTCAAGCCAGTCAGCTCGCCCGACAGTCCCGATTCGAGCGTGGCGAGGCCCTCAAGATGAGTCGGGCTGAAATAGACCGCACCGTCTGGTGAGGCGGGTTGGAAAGGCGGACCCTTCAGGCGAAAGTAATGGTAGTATTCCATCTGTCTCGCAGTGCGTCTTCGGCCGCTATGCGACCGTCTTTATGCCTGTTGCCGATGCACCACGCCTGGCGCTAAACACCGGGCCGAGGATCAGAGCCCACGGTTGTTGGGTCAACCGGGCCTTTAGACTCTCGCCTACACCGCCGCCGCTCATGCTCGCGAGGTCAATGCGCAACCTTCATGCCACTTTCGACAAAGTCGCTTACGCAACCAATCTTACTCAGCGCGAACCTATATGCTTCAGAAGGTAAAGCTGTGTGCAGAGATGCGTTACGGAAATGCAACACTAACCGGCCGTCGCCGTTGGATCGGGGCGAAAATGATGATCGCCACAATCCGGGCGCGCGCGCGCCGGGACAGCCGAGGCACCGGTGAGTTGGTGGGCGGTGCAGGTTTCTCCCAAGACCACTCGTGAAGGGTAAGGGTGCAGGCCTCCATCTTGCCCCGCAAACGCGCTTCGCGCTCGCTGAGCGGGCCGGCGAACCCTTCCTCGCCCCATACATCCCGGAACAGGTTCTGGTTTTCGATCACCCCTTGCTTAAGCAAGCTCGTGCCCAAGCTTCGCGATGCCTGGAATCAGACCATCTGTTACCTCAGGCTTCCGTTGTTGCCCTCTCATTTCTCCGTCCTCCTTATTTTGTGGGCTTCAGCCCCGGTTAGCTAGTTCCTTTGCTTTGCGCCCTGAGTTCAGCCGCCTTTCGATCGCCTCGGGTCTTTCAGGGTAATTTGCGACGATAGTGACACGGCGGAGACGACGCCGATCAACCAGGTATTCGATCTCGCCGTACCGATCTTCGTCGTCAGGAATACGCGAAATGATTGCGTCCGGCTGAGCCAGAGTTTTCAATAGCACGCTGCCGCCCCGAGCGTTGCGCCAGATACCCTTTGCCCAGCTTTCTGCCACCGTCCGGGATGCGCTCCACGACAGGCCGTAGCTCCGACTACGCGGCGCGCGCGCGCCCTGCCCGCGATAGAGCACCTTTGCGCGGCTGCGATAAGGCGGTAGCAGGACCCGCAGGCCGGCAATCAGCGCGAGGTCGCCGCCCGCCTCTTGTCGAATGTGATCGCCCGACCTGATGTAGAGGCGACGAAAGACCTCCCGCGTCCGTCTCGGGACCGAGCCGAGCTTCGCAATCCTGCGCAATGACGTGCGACCAGCCCGCCCGATGAATGGAGCCGAATTCGATCTGGTCGATATCCGCAAGCATTTTCTCCGCATCGCCGACGGCCGCCGCGTTCACGAAGTCGCGCAGTCGCCGTCTGGCCTCGCGCCCCTCCTGCTCGTTCAGCGCGATAATGTCGGCTCCGGTCATAGGTCTATCGGTCATCGCTACAACACACCTTGAGTACAGGCTCAACGGTTACTCTGTCCGCCAGCTATTTGTCAAGCTGACGAAACAGAGTTGCGGATAGCCTCAGATGCCAGTTACCATGATGATTGATGGACCGGGAGACGATCCGTGCGGTGATGGCCGAGTTGGGACGGCGGCGCACCAAGAAGCTTTCGCCGCAGGAGCGTGGCAAGATTTCGAGCCGCGGGGGCAAAGCCGCCTGGGCGAGATTAACGAAGGACCAGCGCAGCGCCGAGATGAAGCGGCGCGCGGCGGTACGCAAGCGCAACCGGGCTCGTAAGTCGAAGTCGTGATCGTCTACTTTCGAAAGTAGGGACGCAAAGCGGAGGCGGAGTGGTGGTGGAGATGAAGAACATCGATCGACGCGATAGCGGAGTGCAGAGGCCGGATCCCTTGCGCTGCCCAGCCTGCCTTTTGATTCGGGATTGCACACTCAGGGACTTCAGGTGCACGCTCACCCGGTGCCCGCATACGTTCGTCAACATCAAGCCGCCCGCCGGATCGCAATCGCCGGCCGACAAGCTCGCCTGAAGGCCTGCAAGGCCGCCGCGCTCGCCCTGGTCGTCTGGTATCTGATGCGACCGCCGTTGCCGCACCTCAGCACTCATGCCGTCCACAACGACACCGCCGCAGCTCTGCGGGGATGGAAGATGGTTAGGAGCTTCCCTACCCAGAAGGGATGCGAGGCCCACCGCGCCAACCCATGGGAACGGTGCGTCGCCTCCGACGACCCGCGCCTCAAGGCAAAATGATGAAGTCTCACCCCGCACCGGCGCCCCCTAGGCGTGGCTGCTGAGATCCAGTTAATCGCCTGCGGCTATTCGGCACGGTGCTCCGTCCGCGGTTGCCGCGCCCGCGCGACCATGCTCGCCAGGTCCGCCGATGCCAAGGCGGGCCACTGAAACAGCGCGAGCTATGCGATCGACACGCGCCTTGGCTTAAGGCTAAGCGCCCGAACGTCGATGTTTTATCGACAATCGCCTAGTGGATTAACTGTGCATAACTTGGCGAAATCTGCTTAAAGTCGCCGGAAGCTTGAGTAACCGCGCTCTGTCAATAGCTCGCTCGCGCAGACCTTGACTGGTTGCACCCAAGCGATACGATCGCGCTTGGCGCGAGGTCGCGAGGTCTCGAGGCCGAACACCAGCGCGCTTTTGCCGAGGATGGAAGATACGGCGCTCCTCGGCTTCGTGGATGGTGTGGCTCGCGTTCCTGCTCGCCCCCAGGAAGGCAACCCGGTGTCACCAGATTAGTCTTGTGCCTCCCCTTCATGGCTGGCGTCGCTACGCGATTCCTTTTGAACTGATTGCACAGTCTCATCGGGCCCGTAGGTGAGGTGGTAGACGGTGAGCTGCTGCTCGGTGTGATGGATTCTTGCCTGGTGCACGACCGTCGCGATCCCGCCCGTGAATACTCCGGCCGCTATATTGCGTGCGTAGGTTTTCGGCTTTACGAATTTTGAACCATCCGGATTGAACTCGTAAACGTCCTGTTCCTGGCCGCCCTCGTTGCTGATTTGGTTCGGCGTCCCGAACGCGGCGATGATCTTATCCCGCGACACGCCGACTTTCAGCAGACTTGGATCCTCGTGCACGGATGAATCTTTCATGGTGGCGTTTTGCTCGAACGCGGTCGGGCTCAGGCGTTGTGCTGGATCAAAGCGCGACGAGGATGAATCGGTTCCTTGCGACTGCGTCGATTGCATCCTTGACGCCAGGCATCCGGTCAGTGCGATCATCGGTAGTACGAGCAATATTCTCATCGAACCGGAATCTCCATTTAATAGCGGTTTTACCCCGGGGACGCTTTTTATCATACTCGTTCACGCCCCGCTGCCGCCTGACTTCGCCATCGAGACTCGAGACGGGGCGGACCCGCATACCCTTGCGGGAGGCTTCCACCTGATGAGGGCTCGCCCCGTTTTTCTTTGCCGTCTGGGGCTGCTAGATGGCAGCCATGAAGCCTGATTAGGCCGCCGCCGCTTGAGGCTGAAGATGGACCGAGTAATGAAGGGAATCTTGTACGTCGTGATCGCTCTAGCGGTCGCATATCTGTGGCTTCACTTTGAAGCGCCTCATTACAATCCTTTTCAGTCGAACCGACCCTGAAAAGTTGCGATTGGCGCGTGTCTCCTGGCCTTGGGCGTGCGCTGCTTCAAGGGACGAAGTACGAAGAAGAGCGATGAGAATGCTCCGTATCAAGCTGGTTCTCCTGTTCCGCTCCGTTCCCAACGACGACATCAAGCTTCGAGAGCTGCTGGAGAGGTTCGGCCTCATCGAGCGATTCACGCCCTATGTAGCCGGTGGCGGTCGCGGGGCGCTCCGAGGCGACGAAGCAAAGGAGTGGCTGGAAAGGCGACGAAACGAGGCCATCGGTGAACTGACTCTGGCGGTCGCGATCATCGCCATGCTGGCGGCGATTGTTGCCGCAGTTCGCAGCTAGGACCGGGGTCTAAGCGATGACCGAACCGCGGGAAGTGGACCGGCCTTACCAGTGGCGACTATGGCTTGGGTGTCGCCTCGGCCGCCGACGCCCCGCGGTACCCCGTAGTCAGAGCGGAATCGTCGCCGCTGACGAGAAAGCGAACGTTGCTGCCGAGCGCGAGGTAACTGCCATAGACCATCATCGCGATGGCCGCCAAGATCAGCCCGTACTCCGCTGTCGACATGCCACGTGGCTTGCGAACCATAGACTCACACAATGGAGAGCCGACTAATCGCCCGGCTTCCCCTGCTGCAAGCGCCAGTGGTCGATGGCTTCGATGTTGAAGCGCCAGTCACTGCCGACGTGAAAGGCCGGAATCTGATTGTGCTTCAGCAGCCGGTAGATCGTGGTTGGATGCACGCGCAAATAAGCTGACACTTCGCGCACGGTCATGACGTTGATCGGCCCCGTATAGTGGGACGTTTTGGCGGCATCTTCACTTTTCATCTGAACTCCTTTCCACCGAAGCCACAATCCCTCACCCGCAGGCGATGATCGAAACGTAACACCGCGCTGGCTTTCCTGTCCACCTCGTTCAAATCCTGAAAGGTTCCGGCTACAGGCCCCGGTCAAGGAAAGCTGAATCCAAAGTTAGCCATCGTTATCGAATAGCGGCTGATAGATGAAATTACGTTATCAGATACGCGAAAATCATCTTACTGCTTGTGATAATGAAATCGCGGTGGACGGGCCGCTTAAGACGGAACTTTTGGTTCCACTCCCCCCCTTTCCGAAAATGCCACCGCTCACGGCCCGTCAGCTCGCGCAGCTCGGTCGATGGATATGGCGGTGAAAGCGGTTCTTTTAGTCGTCTATCTGATCGGTGCGATCTGCACGGCTTGGTGTCTAAGCGTTCCAACCGTGAGCCGTGAGCACCGCTCGTTTCTCAGAGTCTGTTTTGTCATCTGGCCCTTTATCGTGACGGTCTTCGGGGTGTTGGTCCTACTCGCCTTGCTGGCGCACTGGTACGACAGGCTGGCTCTCGCCCCTACGGGTCACAGGACGGATTTCCAGCAAAGCCCTGCCGCCGCTGCCACGCCCGACCCTGGAAGCGACTCCCAGGCCCGGCGCTCGCCGTGATCGTCGGATCGTCCTGCTCGCAGTCTTGTTCTATCTGCGCATTGCACCTCGCCGCATTTTGCGACGCTGCTCTATGCATACGGCGTCCTCTTCGTCAGGTTCGTAGATTTGCACAGCGTGCAGACAGAGCCGGTCGACGACGTGGGCGGCCAAACTCGATCGTCGACCAATTGACGCGGCTTGCGGGCCGACTCGGGCAGAGCGGCCGTCATCTTAAGCACGGCCGACGGCTGGTTCAGGTTGTAACAGGCGGTACGAACCGGTTGACGTTTCTTTCGTCATTTAACATAATATCTGACGATGCCGCCGACAGAGCATCCAGTCATTCAACGCGCGGTCAATCTGCGCTCGCTTCTGGCGAAGAAGTCCTATTTTCTGCTGGGTCCGCGGCAAACCGGCAAGTCGTTTTTGGTGCGCCATACCCTGCCCGGCGCGCGGCTGTACGACCTTCTCGATAGCGCCACCTATCTAACGCTCAGCCGAAATCCGGGGCGGATTGCGGAAGAGATCAGCGACGACGAAGGGATCGTGGTCATCGACGAGATTCAGCGTTTGCCGGGGCTGCTGAACGAGGTTCATCGCCTGATCGAACTGCGCGGGCTGCGCTTCCTTCTGACCGGCTCGAGCGCGCGCAAACTGCGCGGGGGCGGGGTCAACCTGTTAGGGGGGAGGGCACGAACCCAGTACCTGCACCCGCTGACCTCGCACGAACTAGGTGTTCGGTTCGACCTGGCACGCGCGGCGGAGCGCGGTCTGCTGCCGTCGATCTATTTCTCGGACGACGCGCGGGCGGATCTGGACGCTTACGCAGGTACCTACCTGCAACAGGAGATAGTCGCCGAGGGAGCGACCCGTAACGCTCCTGCGTTCAGCCGGTTTCTAAAGGTAGCGGCGCTGTGCAACGGAACGATCGTGAACTTCACCAATCTCGCCAACGATGCCCAGGTTCCGCGCACCACTGTGTATGAGTACTTCGAGATTTTGAAGGACACGCTTGTGCTGCATGAGCTTCCGGCGTGGCGGAAATCAGTCAAGCGCAAGCCGCTGCGCTCGTCAAAATACTACTTCTTCGACGTGGGGGTGGCTGCCGCGTTGCAGGGGCGTCTGATCCGCAGCGGCACCCCGGAATTCGGCCAGGCACTGGAAACGATCGTGTTCCACGAGCTGCTCGCGCATCGAGACTACGTCTCGGGAGAGCCGCTAGCCTATTGGAGATCGGTCTCTGGGTTCGAGGTGGATTTCATAATCGGCAGCCGTACCGCTATCGAGGTCAAGGCCAAGGAGAATGTTTCGGGTGCTGATCTCAGGTCACTGCTCGCGCTCGCCGAAGAGCGGAAATTCCGCTCGCTGCTATGTGTGTGTCTGGAAGCGCGAGCGCGCAAGGTAGGAGCGGTGTCAATCGTACCCTGCGCGGAATTTTTGCACGCGCTGTGGGATGGGCGATATTAATACGAGCCGTCTGAAATCGGCTACGATTGGCGTTCCGCGATCGAATCACGGCGCTCACGCCAGCCATCAAGGCGGCGGATCGCCTCGCGCTGGTGGGCGGCGCTCAGATGCGCGTAACGCTGCGTCATCAGGGAGCTTCGGTGTCTCATCAGCGCTTGCAGCGTGTAGAGATCGACGCGGCTCATTGCCGCCCGCGAGGCGAAGGTGTGGCGGAGATCATGAAAGTGAAAGTCTTCGAGGCCGGCGTGGCGAAGGGCAGGGTACCAGTATCGCTTGAGGTTCTGGATGAGTCCGCCCCTGGGTGCTGCGAACATGCCTTGCGGCAAGACCATTGCGTTCTCGTTCGGACTTAAGCGTGAAACTCATGGGCGGGCACCGTACAGAAAAAGAGGGCAGTTCGATAACTAGCTACGTAGCTAGAGTACGACGCGAGCCTTGATGCAAGCGAAACTGAGCGCGACGACGACGCGTCGCTCTTCGGAGTAGTAGTCGTCATGGACGTACTTCTCCTCGTAATAGGTCTCGGCCTGCGCCGCGGAGAGCGCGCCTTTGGACATGACCAGCATGGTCTATGCTCGAAGTCGGGGAGGGCGCGGCGGACCCCCGTTCGCCGTCGCTGGAGGAAGCTTGATAACGCCCTCGTTGGGCCGCGCGACGGGCTCGGTCACCGCGACCGCCGCTTCGACTCTCCGAGTGAAGCCGCGATGGCGCCGGAGCGGAGCGAGGTACGGAATCCGAACCCGCGCGCGATGATGGCCGGCGATGCAGAGGTAGCCTTCGAACGGCGGCAACATCTGGATCTCGCTTGGCAGCACCACGCTCTCGACCTGGCGACGCGGATGAATGGTGAAGCCGCTTTGTCGGTTGATGCTCTGTCCCACCTCGCGGCGCATCACTTCGCGCTCGCCGATCTGCGCGCTGGACCAGCGCGCGGTCTCTGCTTCGCCGGTGCGCAGGATGAGTTTGGTCGCGGGAGCCGCCGCGAGCGTCGCGGTCTGGTCGTGGCCGTAGATGGCGCGCAACTGGGTAATCGCCTGGAAGCCCAGCACCGCGCAGAGGCCGCGTTTGCGTCCTCGCACGACCAGCGTTTCCAGTTCGGCTTGACGTTTGAGGACCGGCAACTCGTCGGCGATGATCCACACCTGGCCGCGATGCTCGTCGGCCGCCATCAAACGGCGCACGATGCAGTCGAGCCATACGCTTTGTAGCGGAAGCGCGGCCTCGCGCGATTCCTCGGTGGAGCTTAGAAACAGCCAGCCGTGCCGAGTCTCGGCCCATTCGAGCGCACTCCATGACCGCTCGGCTTGTGCCGGAAGGTGGCGGAAGCAACTGGTGGCGTTGAAGGCGGTGGCGACGATCCCCGCGCCCTGCTCGTGCGTGCGAATAAGTACTCTCAGCAAATGCGCGGGAGTTGCGCGCCGGCGAGCACGTCGAGGAGACGGATTGTTCCGAACGCGGTTCGCAGCAGCACGCGCGGCGCGCCGCTTCGCGTGACGGTGCCGATGCGGCACGACTCGCTGCCGAGCGGATGACGGCGCATTGCAGCAAGCACTTTGTCCGCAGCCGCACTGTCCACGATCGCAACCAGCCTGCCCTCGCATGCGACGTATAGAGGATCGAGGCCGAGGATTTCGCACGCTGCGTGGACGCCGTCGCGCACCGGCACCGCCGTTTCCTCGATGAGAATTTCGACGCCGACGCTTTTCGCCAGCTCGTTGATCACCGTGGCGACGCCGCCGCGCGTGGGATCGCGCATGCATCGAATCGCCGCGCCGCTTTGCAGCATCAAGGAAACGAGGCCGTTCAGCGGAGCGCTGTCGCTGACAATCGTGGTCTGGAATTCAAGCCCCTCGCGCGCCGACATCACGGCAATTCCGTGATCTCCGATCGGGCCGCTAACCAAAACTGCGTCACTAACCTGGATTCGCTCGGCTCCGAGCTCGATACTGCCTGCGACAACGCCGATGCCGCTGGTCGTGACGAAGAGGCCGTCGGCCTTGCCGTGTTCCACGACTTTCGTGTCCGCTGCGATTATCGCAACGCCGGCGCGGTCGGCCGCCGTGCGCATCGATTGCACGATCGCTTCGAGTTCCTCGATAGGAAACCCCTCTTCGAGAATGAATGCGGCCGACAAGCCGACCGGCTGCGCGCCCGCCATCGCCAGATCGTTGACCGTGCCGTTGACCGCGAGCGAGCCGATGTCGCCGCCCGGGAATCGGAGCGGATTCACCACAAACGAATCGGTCGTGAACGCGACGCGACGCGCGCCGATCTTCATTTCGGCGCTGTCGTTGAGGCGATCCAGTAGTGGGTTGGAAAGCGCCGGCAGAAAAACTCTGCTCACCAATTCCGCCGTCAGCCGACCGCCGCTTCCGTGGCCAAGCACGATGACCTCGCCCTTTGGTGCCGGCACAGGGCAGCTGAGTGAGGCCAGAGAGCCGTTCCGATTCGAATCGCTCATTTCGTCTCCGTCGACGCTGCTGCAACGCGACCGGCGCGAAAATACGCGGCGCACGCGCCTTCCGCTGAAACCATCGGTGCGCCCAGAGGATGATCCGGCGTGCACCGGCTTCCAAAAGCCGGGCATTGTGGAGGTTTGAGTAAGCCGCGCAGCACCTCGCCGGCGCGGCATTCTATCGGCTCACTGGCGGGCGTGTGCGTTAGACCAAACCGTCGAATCGCATCGTAAGCCGCGTAACGATCGCTCAGGGCCATCGCGCTTTTTGGCAGAGTGTCGAGGCCGCGCCATCTGCGATCGACGAAGGTGAACACTTCCTCTATCAGATCGCGCGCAGTGACGTTGCCCTCGTTCCTCACCGAGCGAGCGTATTGATTTTCAACCTCGGCGCGGCCCTGTTCTAGCTGCGCCACACACATCGCCACGCCTTGCACCAGGTCTACCGGCTCGAAGCCGGTGACGATTATCGGCACTTTGAATCTCTCCACGAGCGGCCGGTACTCATCGATTCCCATGATGGTGCATACGTGGCCCGCCGCCAGAAATCCCTCCACGCGATTGTCGTCGGAAGAAAGTATCGCCTCGATCGCCGGCGGAACGCGTACGTGAGCCGCGATGATGGAAAAGTTGGGGACCCCGAGGCGCGCGGCCTGATGCACCGCCATCGCAGTGGTCGGCGCCGTCGTTTCGAAACCCACCGCAAAGAACACTACCTCGCGCATCGGCTCGCGGCGCGCAAGGTCGAGGGCATCGAGCGGTGAATAAATCACGCGCACATCCGCACCCGCCGCGCGCGCGTCGAACAGGTCGCAAGCGGAGCCGGGCACGCGCAGCATGTCACCGAACGAGCACAGCGTAAGGCCCGGGCGTTTCGACAGCTCGATCGCAAGATCGATCATCTCGATCGGCGTCACGCACACCGGGCATCCGGGACCATGAACCAGCGTTACTTCGCTTGGCAGCAATTCATCGAGCCCATAGCGGACGATGGTGTGGGTCTGCCCGCCGCAAACCTCCATGATGGTCCAGGGCCGCGTGATCGTCTGATGAATCTGCTCAATCAGCGTACGGACGACAGCCGCATCGCGAAATTCGTCGAGGAATTTCATGACTCGTCTTCCTCCGCGAACTCCGTTTCGATTTCGCGAACCAGTTCCAGCGTTCGCGCCGCCGCGTCCTCGTCTACTCTGCTGATCGCGAAACCCGCGTGCACGATTGCGTAATCGCCGACGATCGCCTCGGGCACATAGGCCAGGCACACCTTGCGTGTGACGCCGCCGAAGTCGATATCGCCCATGCGGAGTCCCTGTTCATCGAGGATTCTGATTATCCTGCCGGGTATGCCGAGACACATGAGAAACCTCCCACGATTCAGAGTTCATGGCGAGCGGCAGCGATGACCGCCTGTCCTAAAGCCAATCCGCCGTCATTGGCTGGCACCCCGTGATGCACCAGGACGATGAATCCTTCGCGCTCGAGCCGCTCGATCGCTGCTGCTTGCAGCAGGCGATTCTGAAAACATCCACCGCTCAGTGCCACGACGTCGATGCCGCTGTTCGCGCGCGCGTCCAAAGCCATTCGCGCCGCGACCCCTGCCATCGTGTCGTGAAAGGCCCGCGCGATTTTCGCCTTCGGTGTTCCATTTTCCAAATCGCTGATAATCGCGGCGAGTATGTCCCCGGTCTGGATGGACTGGTCGCGGATCGAGAACGGATAGATGTGATTCGCCGGAGCCGAACTGCGCGCCAGCGTTTCCAGTTCGATCGCGGCCTGCGCTTCATAGGTGATTTCATCACGCACAGCAAGCAGCGCGGCAACCGCATCGAACAGCCGGCCGCAACTCGAAGTCTGAACCGTGTTGATGCCGCGAGCGACCATGGCCGCGAGAATGCGTGCATGTTCTTCGCCCACGAGCCCGGATATTCGATCGCCAGACTTCGATCCGAACAACGCGAGCAAGAATGCTGCGGCGATCCGCGCCGGGTGACGAACCGCGGCATCGCCTCCGGCGAGCGGCAGATACTGGAGATGCGAAACCCGGCGGAAGTCCTGGTAGTCAACGATCATCGCCTCGCCACCCCAGATTGAGCCATCGAGGCCATAGCCGGTCCCATCAAATGCGATGCCAATCACGGGACCCTTATGGCCGTTTTCAGCCATGCACGCGGCGATGTGTGCATGATGATGCTGCACGCCCAAAGTTCGCACACCCAGGCTCACGGCTATTTCGCGTCCAAACGATTGCGGATGTAAATCGTGGACAGCGATGCGCGGCAAGATGCCGCTCATAGCGATCCACTTCTGCAGCGAATCGCGGAAGTGATCCTGAGTCTCGATGTTCTCCAGGCTGCCGATGTACTGGCTCATCATCGCGTTGCTGTTCAACAGGATGCAGAAACTGTTCTTGATGTCGCCGCCCACACCGAGAATGGGAACTGGGGCTGTAACCGGCACCGTGAGTGAGCGCGGCGTGCTTCCGCGACTGAGCCGAACAGGTTGCGGTCCTCGCGGTCCGACGATCCAGACGCCGTCATCACAACGCTGATGAATTGGCCGATTGTGCATCAGGAACGCATCGACTTGGCCCGCGAATAAGGCGCGCGCTTCATCGCTGGTCCGAGCGAGTGGCCCTCCCGGCAGGTTGGCGCTGGTCATGACGAGCGGGCGAGCGGCATCGCGCATGATTAAGTGATGCAGCGGCGAGTAGGCAATCATCACCCCGACGTGGTCGTTACCCGGCGCGATCGCGCGTGCTAGTTGAGCGCCTTCGCGCCTGCGCAGCAGCACGATTGGCGCCTGCGGCGACATGAGCAGCGCGGCTTCATCAGCTGAGACATGTGCGAGACTTCGCGCTGACTCGACTGTATCGACCATCACGGCGAACGGTTTATGCGCGCGCCGTTTGATCGTGCGCAGACGTACGACGGCTGGCTCATTGGCAGCGTCGCACGCGAGGTGGACGCCGCCGATGCCCTGAACGGCAACGATACCGCCTGCGCGCAAGATTGCGGCCGCGCGCGCGATGCAATCCTGCGCCCGCCTCCGGGTCTTTCCACTTGTGGCGCACCCACCTCGAGCCACGTTCGCGGACCGCAATCGGGACACGCGATCGGCTCGGCTCTAAAGCGCCGATTCGAGGGGTCCAGATACTCGCGCCTACATTGGTCGCAAAGCGGAAAGTCGCTCAAAGTGGTGTTTGCGCGATCGTAGGGCAGCGCGCGGACCACGGTGAATCGTGGTCCGCATGAAGTGCAGTTGGTAAATGGATAGCGATAACGACGGTCAGCGGGATCAAGGATTTCGCGTAGGCATTGGGCGCAAGCGGCGAGGTCCGGCGGAATGGTCGTCGCGACGCGTCCGCGCTCACTCGGCATCGCGGCGAAATCTGTATCGCTCCGAAGCGGCAACTGCTCGGACTCGATGCGTTCAATCGTCGCGGCGGGCGGAAGCTCTGCCTGCAGGAGGTGGCGAAATTCGCGCAGAGGAGCGCGGCGGCCTTCGATCTCGATTTCGACCCCTAAGGGAACGTTACGCACGAAGCCTGTGAGCCTCAGCGATTTCGCGAGCCGCCACACAAACGGCCGCAGGCCGACGCCCTGAACGGTCCCAGCGATCATGAGACGCTCGCGGCCCACGTCGCCGAATTCGATGGCGACCGACAGCACCCGCTCAACTGCTCGGCGCACCGCTTCTCGCGTGTGTGGGCTCAGTTCGCAGAGATGCTGCGTGCTCGCGGGCGCGATTTCAATTCCGATGATCCTGCCCACGGCTGGCGCGCGTCCCAGCTTTTGTGCGAGTTGGATTGCCGCAGCGACACCAAGATCGTGCGAAGAGACGAAGCCCACCGCGCAGCCGCCAAGTTCATCGAACGAGAATTCATGGATCGTTCCGGGCGGCGCACCCGAGCGCACCGCGTCAATAAGAATCGCGGCGTTGGCGCCCTCCAGCAAATCCACGAGCGCCGTACCGGGGCGGTCGGCCGCGATCACCTCGCAATTCGGCGGTGGCGACTTCGCCAGCATTCTTGCGATCTCCAGCCCCGCGGCATCGTCGCCGAAGGGACTGCCGATTCCGACGATCCGAATCAATGCCGTTCGATCTCGAGCTTCAGAAAATGCGTCGAACACGAGATACATGGGTCGTAGTTGCGAATCGCCATTTCGCACATGCGCGTAGCCTCGGCCTGGCTGCGCGAGATAACGTCAGCAACCAGCTCACGCAGGTCGGCTTCAATTCGCGCCTGGTTCTGCGACGTCGGCGGCACGATGCGCGCCGAGCGGATCAGGCCGCGCTCGTCGGTTTCGAATGCGTGGTAGAGCGAACCGCGCGGCGCCTCGGTAATCGCACGTCCGACGCCGGAGCGTACCTCGAACGACGCGGCAGGCGCGGGTGGCGGATGATAAGCATCGATTACTCTGACCGCTTCGTCGATCGCATACAGGATTTCGAGCGCTCGCGCGACGATACTGGTGTAAGGATTCGAGTTGGGCCAGGGAACCCCGGTTTCGCGCGCGACCGAGGTTATGTCAGAGCCCATCCGATCGAAATTCAGGTTCACCCGCGCAAGCGGTCCCAGGAAGTACGGCCCGCGGCCCTTCACCTTACAATGCAACGCGTTCGAGTAAGGCACCTGATACTCCTCGAACAGATCGTCAAAGGATTCTGGCGCCGCGTCGATACCCTTGCTCGAAAATATTCGCCCCTCGTTCATCGGATATTCGTCCGGATGCCGCAGCGAGACGAATTCGATATCCCGGGTAACGGCGGGCAGGTCGAAACGCGAGACCCATCGCACGCATTCGATAGCATCGTCGCGCACGCGGAGAAGCTGCTCGCGCAGATCGGCGAGCTGATCGCGCCTCGGGACGCGCGTGAAGCCGCCGATGCACGCGCCCACCGGATGCACCGATCGGCCGCCGAGTGCGGCAACGATTGCGTTGCCGGCTTTTTTGATTCTCAGGCCGCGCTCCACCGCCTCACGATTCTTGTCAGCCAGCGTGATGATGCTGTCGCATCCGAGAAAATCTGGCGCCGCCAGCATATGGATGTGCAGCGCGTGGCTTTCGATCCATTCGCCGCAGTAATAGAGACGCCGCAATTCCCGGACGGCTGGATCGATCGCGATGTCGTACAGCCGTTCGAAAGCGTGAACCGTGCTCATCTGATATGCGACCGGGCAGATGCCGCAAATGCGCGCGGTGAGGTCGGGCGCCTCACGCGAGTCACGTCCGCGCAGAAAGGATTCGAAGAACCGTGGCGGTTCGAAAATCTCCAGACGAAGATCGATCAACTCGCCGTCACGCATGTGAATGCGCAGGGCGGCTTCGCCTTCAGCTCGGGTCAGATAGTTGACCTGGATGGTTCTACTTTTTGCCCGCCGCGATGGCATCCGCGGTCTCCCGCCATGGCCGCACGTAACCGTTTATTCCGCGCAAGCGGCGCATAGCATCGTCGCCCGTAACGCCCTGATTAGCCAGCAATCCCGCGAACGACTCTATGTTCTGATCATCAGACGGTCCGAAGCATCCATAGCATCCGCGATTGAACGCCGGACACAGCGCGCCACATCCCGCGCGCGTCACGGGTCCCAGGCACGGCTCGCCCCGGGCAACGACGACACATACGTTGCCGCGCCGTTTGCACTCCATGCACACACTGTACGCCGGTAGAACCGGCTGCGCCTTCGATAAGCGCGATCGCACCACGGCAAGAAGCTGCTGTCTGTCGACGGGGCAGCCCCACACTTCGAAGTCGACGCGAACGTGCTCAGAAATAGGCGTCGACGTCGAAAGCGTCGAGATGAACTCCGGACTCGGATAGACGACTCGCCGGTACTGCTCGACATCGGCCCAGTTGCGCAGCGCCTGAATTCCCCCCGCCGTCGCGCATGCACCGATCGTCACGAGATAGCGGCTTTCTTCGCGGACCTTGATGATGCGGCGCGCATCGTCGGGGGTTGTGATGCTGCCCTCGACGAAGGCGATATCGTACGGCCCTTCGAGAGTGCGGCTTCGCGCTTCGGGAAAATAAACGAAATCTATCTGGCCCACGAGCTTCAGCAGTTCGTCCTCGGCATTCAGAAACTGCAACTGGCAGCCGTCGCACGAGGCGAACTTGAATACTGCGACGCGAGGCTTCATATGCCAGATATCCCGAACAGCTCGCGCACCGTGCGATATGAAAAGATGGGCCCGTCTTTGCACACAAAATGCTCACGGTACTGGCAATGGCCGCAGAGCCCGACCGCGCATTCCATCCGCCGCTCCATCGAGAGATAGATCGCTTCGTCGCTGATACCCTTATGCCGAAGCGAATGAGCCGCAAACCGCATCATCACCTCCGGACCGCACATCATCACCATCGACGATGGGGGTACGGAGAGCTCGTCGAAAAGCTCTGTCACCACGCCGATCTTGTAGTGCCAGCTCTTATCGGGCTTATCCGCCGTGAGGTACACCTTGGTGCGCGGTGCGCGACGCCATTCGTCGAAGCGCTCGCGGTACAGAAGATCATTCGGCGTCTTCACGCCATGCAGGACATGCAGTTCGCCGTATTGGTCGCGGCGGCGGAATATATAGTTGATAAGTCCAACGACCGGGGCGCATCCGAGGCCTCCGGTGATGATCACGACGTCGCGGCCGCGCGCCTCTTCGACCGGCCATCCGTTGCCGTAGGGCCCGCGTACTCCCACCACGTCGCCGACTTTCCATCTGGCCATCACGCCCGTGACGCGCCCAGCAATCCGGATCGTGTGTTCAATGTTATCGGGAGTGGCAGGATCGGAGACGATCGAAATCGGCACCTCGCCGACGCCGAAGGCGTAGAGCATGTTGAACTGTCCTGCCTTGAAGCTGTACGCGCGTCGCACGTCATTGTCGACGAAGCGCATGGTGAACGTGTAAATGCCCGCGGTCTCGGTTCGACGCGCAGTAATTCGTGCCGGATATGTCGTGTAAGGAGTCATCGCTTGACTGGATGGGCGCGAATCGCGGCGACTTCTTCGGTCAGATCGATGCCTACCGGGCACCAAGTGATGCACCGGCCGCATCCGACGCATCCTGACGTGCCGAACTGATCGATCCAGGAAGCCAGCTTGTGGGTGAGCCATTGGCGGTAGCGGTTCTCGATCTTCGGGCGGAAGTTCATTCCGTGGATATGCGCATGTTCGAGCGAGAAGCACGAGTCCCACTTGCGCACGCGACGGCTCATATTGCCGTCTATCTCTTCCTGGTCGACCACGGTATGACAGAAGCAGGTCGGGCAGACCATCGTGCAGTTCGTGCACGAAAGGCATCGCGATGCGACGTCCTTCCAGCGCGGGTTCTCGGCTTCATCGTAAAGCAAGCGAGGCAGGTCCGCGGTGTTCAGGCTGCGCTGCATGCTCGCGGCGCATCCATCGATTCGCGCTTTTGCCGACACGACTTCTTCGTTCCCCGCGGCGCTCAAGCCGAGCTTCGCGGCGATCGCTCCGCCAGCGGCTGAGCCGACTCGAATCACAAAGCCTTGTTCCAGCTCGGTCAGCGAAAGATCGAAACCCCCCGCCGCCTCCGGACCGGTCTTCATCGACACGCAAAAACAGGTCGGCGCTGAGCGGGTGCAGTTGACGGCGACCAGAAACGCATCCTTGCGCCGTGCCTGGTAGTGCGTGTCGCGAAAGCGGTCGTGCAGAAAAATGCGATCCTGCACGGCAAGCGCCGCGAGGTCGCACGCCCGCACGCCGATGAATGCGAGCCGTGGTGCTACCGGCTCTACTTCGCTGACCTTGAAGCCGCGCCGTTCGCGCTTTATTTCAAGCAGCGGTTCCTCGGGCGCGAAAAAAAACGGCTTGAGCGAGCCCGCCCCGTTCACCACGCCGAAAATCTCGTCGGCCGCGCCTTGCTCGAGCCGATAGCGGCCGGGCTGCTGTGCATCGCGCATCGCGACCGCCAGGTCGGAGACTTGGCGCACCTCCTCGAATCCAACCGCGCCGTCACGCGCGACCGGGCCCAGCACCTTGAACCCCTCGCTCCACAGAATCGCGATAAGCTCCTCCAGCGCGGCCTTGGGCATGTGCAGCGCTTCACTCATGCGGAAATGCCCGTGAGAAAGGAGCGTCGCAGATTGTCGATTTCGGCAAGCAATTCGCCGATACCTTCGCCGCTAAGCGCGGACGTCCTGGGAACCCGCGCGCGCGGATTGATGGCACGAACGTATTCAGTCCATTCGTCGAGTTTGAACGGCACGTGCGGAATCAAATCGCACTTGTTCAGCACGATGAGATCTGCGGCGCGAAACATCGGCGGATATTTCAGCGGCTTGTCAGCGCCTTCGGTGGGACTGGTCACGACCACGCGAAGCCGTTCGCCAAGATCGAACAGCGCGGGACAAACCAGATTGCCGACGTTTTCAATGAACAGCAGATCGCCGTCACGGAGATCGAGCCGATGCAGTGCGTCGTGGATCTGATGCGCATCGAGATGACAGCCGAACCCGGTCTGCACCTGGCAGGCGATCGCACCGGAGGCACGGATGCGTGCGCTGTCGCGATCAGTCGCCTGGTCGCCCTCGATCACCAGGATACGCCGGGATCCGCGGCACTTCGCGATCATTGCCTCCAGAAGCGCGGTTTTTCCCGCGCCCGGCGTTCCCATCAGGTTGATTGCGAAGATTTCCCGCTCGGCGAAATGAGCGCGGTTGTGTTCGGCTTGCGCTGCGTGCGATGCGAGCAGGCGCTCATTGAAGTCGATAGTGCGGACCGATGAGATGCCGCAACCGCAAGTGTCACACACCGGCCACCTCGATTGTCCGAAGGATCATTTCATCGCCGGACAGAAGCTCCCCGCCGAGCCGTCCGCAGCCGGGGCATCGGCCGATCAAGCCGTCAAACTCGAAGACTATGCCACAGTCGACGCAGCGGCTGCGAGCGGCGATGGTTGTGACTGACAGTTCGGCGCCATCTACTCGGGTGCCTTCGCAGACAACGCGGAATGCGAAGCGTAGCGACTCTGGCACGATTCCCGCCGCCGACCCGACGCACACATTGACGCGCACGACCCGCTCGTTGCCGCGATCAAGCTTTCGTTCGATCGCGCCCAGCAGGTCACGTGCGAGCGACAACTCATGCATGGCGAGCCTCGCGCCAGTTCATCCCCGTCTCCGCGCGTATTTTACGTCGAGCGATTCTATCCGCGAATGGCATAGCGGCCTCTCGGAAGAACAACGCACTTTCCGCCCGCTGTCCAAGACGTCGGGCGTTGCAGACATTGCCTATTGTCCTGGGCGCTCTTTGCGCGAGGCAATCATCACTTGGGAAGTTAGGCCGAATGATCGAATGAGCCTCGAGTATCGAATCTGCCAGTCCGCGTGCTTGACGAACGCGGTGAGGTCGAGCGGACGGCATCCACCAACCAGATACGGAGACAGTGCGTGAATCTTTCGCCACATCCATGACACCAAGGTCCCCACGGGGCCCACTCCGTCCGCGAGACTTACAAGGCATAGCAACCCATCGGCGGTGAGCACTCGGTGGGTTTCCTTCAGGAAAAGACGAATCTGCTCCGGCGCCATCAAATCGAGGACGTAAGTCGAAACCACTCGGTCGACGGAAAAGTTTTTTTCAACAAATGAGCAGGAGCCGTCTGACTGCCGCACTTCGGCTCTTGGCGCCCAGGGCTGCAGACGTTGCTGCGCAAGCCTCACCATGGTCGTGCTGACATCCACACCCACATAGCGGCAGGTCTGCGGCAAGACCTCGGACAGAAGCCGCTCGGCGAATCGCCCGGTACCGCAGCCAAATTCGAGAACGGACTTGGCGTTTTGGAACTCGCCCTCTTCAACCATCGCGCTGACGACGGGGTCTTCATAGAACGATTGCCAATCCTGCCAGGCGCCGAACCAATCGTAGAATTGCCGAGCCTGTTCGACGCTCAGCGTCCTCTCAGGATCCCCGCGGTCTTGCCAATCAGACGGTTCAAATCGACCGGTTAGCAATGATTGCCGTCCGGACATTTCCATACGCCTAAACGGAACGATCTCTCGGTCTGATTGTGAGCACCGGTCGCTTCGATGTGCGGACCACATGTTCGGCGACGCTGCCCAAGAACAGCCGGCTGCCAACCTGTTCTGCCATGAGTGGCCATAACAATCAAATCGACGTTGAAGTCTTCCGCTACCTGTATGATCGTCTCGGCTGGGTGGCCGGTTCGAGCCACGAGCTCATATTGCACTTTGCCATCCAAACGCTCGCGCGCGATCTTCTGGAGTTCCAGCTTGCTGGGTTCGTCGGAAACCACCGGATACGGTTCGAGCGGAAACCCCGTACCGGGCAGCAGAACAAGGACCACGTGCAGGACGCAGAGAATGGCGTCGTGCTCTTTTGCGAGATCGCGTGCGTAATCAAGTGCCGCGATCGAGTTGTCGTCAAAATCGATGGGACACAATATCTTCTTGAAGAACCTGTCACTGCTAGCCCTCTTCGTCACGGCTCGCTGTGGAACCGCGCTCGTGCCTGCGCTGGCGGCCGTTTACCCTGGCAAAGACCAGGCGCAAAGGATTCACGCTGGAACTACCGAGCCGTCGCGCGCGCTTCTGTGAGCTCGATTTCCGCCTTCAGCCAATCGTCCACCTCGGTGCCGGGACCGCCATTGCGGGCGCAATATATCTCGTACGCGCGCCTACGGATCTCGTCTTCGGTGGGTTGCGGGTTCTCCCCAATGACCGACTGTTGTTTGGCCTCTTTTTTCTCTGCCATCTTCGTCTCCTTCTAGTCTTCGACCTGATTCCGTGGGTGGATAGACATTTCCCTCAAGAACTCGTAGGCAAATGCTTTCGCGCGCCGATTTCAATAGCGTGCGGGCGGTCGTTTCCTCTTCTATCGAAGATGGTCCGCGATCACGTTGTAGAGCCAGGCGAATATGGCCCCTCCGATGAGTCCGTCTGGAGTTGCGTACACGAGTCCGATGAGACTACCCAAGGGGCTGATGCGGTAGCCGCGGTAAACCTGGCCGATGAGAGTCGCCTCGCCCGTGGACCCGTCAAAAGCCATGATCCACCACGTCAGCACAAAGAGTCCGATTCCCCAAATCAGCGCGCAGGTCACTGCGAAAGCTTTCACGTTCAGTCGAATGCTACTGATCTCGGGTTCCGGAAGAGCCCGAGCCGACGCATTTTCCTCCATCGCAGTTTCCTCCTTGGTCACAACTGCCGTGCGATCAGTGCCGCCACGTCAGCCAGACGCGATGCGTAACCCCATTCGTTGTCATACCAGGAAAAGACCTTTGCCATCCGGTGGCCCAACACCTTTGTCAGCGCGGCGTCGAAGATCGATGAATGCGAATTCCCATTGAAATCCGTCGAGACCAAGGGTTCCTCGCAGTATTCCAGGATGCCTTTGAGTTCGCCGTCAGCCGCCCGCTTCATCACAGCCTTAATTGCTTTCTCGTCCGCATCCTTCTCGAGCATTGCAGTGAGGTCCACAACCGAAACGTTGGCGGTTGGCACGCGAACCGCGATACCGTCGAGTTTGCCCTCAAGGGCGGGGAGCACGAGCCCTATCGCCTTGGCCGCTCCGGTCGAGGTGGGCACCATCGAAAGAGCCGCGGCTCGGGCGCGGCGCAGATCTTTGTGCGGACCGTCCTGTAGCATCTGATCGTTCGTGTAAGCATGCACGGTGGTCATGAAGCCGTGCGCAATCCCGAAACTTTCGTGAAGCACTTTCGCAATTGGCGCCAGACAGTTGGTCGTGCATGAAGCGTTCGAGATAATCTGGTGACGGCGGGGATCGTACGCCTGCTGATTAACACCCAAACAGAGCGTCACGTCGGCCCCATCGCCGGGCGCGCTGATGAGGACTTTGCTAGCCCCGGCCCCGAGATGGAGCGCGGCCTTGTCGCGTGTCCGGAACCTGCCGCTGGACTCGATGACAATTTGCACCCCCAGCCGCCGCCAAGGCAGCTTCGCCGGATCATGCTCGTTGAGAACTTGGATCGCCCTTCCGGCAACGAAGATCGAGTCGCCCTCGACCTTCGTCTCGTATTTGAGCGCACCGTGAACGGAGTCGTGTTTCAGCAGATGCGCGAGGGTCGCAGCGTCGGTGAGATCGTTGACCGCGACCAATTCGAGGTCTGAGTGGTGAAGCGCGGCGCGAAAAAACATACGACCGGTACGGCCAAAGCCATTGATCGCTATCTTCGTCGCCATTGTTTGGAGTCCGTCCTGCTTGAGTTGCAAAGGTCTAACCGCATTGTCCGTGCCAACGATCGGGCCGTGTTCTGAGCCTCCAGCTCATCGACTTTGACGCCTTCGGGGAGTAGCCACTTTGGTGGGCGCTGTTGTGAGATGTTTCCCTTGGAAACATCCGGCTGCTTTGTTGGTCCATCTGGAGTCAGACAGTCGGCATCGACTGTTTGGAATCCCGAGCAGGGGCCGCGGCACATTTGCTGCGTAAAGCCGCGCTGGTTCCCGAAAACAGGTGCTACAGGGTTGTGAGCCCCAGGCCGCAAAACTCACAACTGGAACGCGCGAAATCATCGGGACCTTTTCCTGAATCCGAGGCGGTTACGCAGCGTCCCATTCGGGATGAATTCCCAGCCGAGACAAAACAGCCATGACCCGCTGAGGCTCGCCAAGGTCGCTCCATTCGATGCCGTGAACCGGAAGCACGCCTAGGTTAATCGAGTAACGCTCCAGCACTTCAACCGAAAAACTCGCCGATGGGATGCGCTCGTACAGCCTTTCGATGCCGCCTGGTTCCCGCGCTGTACCCAGCCGGTCCTGAATTTTCGAGAACGAAGCGAACAGTTCGGGCAATGCGACCATGATCAGGCCGATCAGCGTGGAGATCCGCGCCACCATTACGAAGCTGTTCCACATGCAACCAGCACGCAGCAGTTCGCTCGCGACGTCGCTGCGAGGTTTCTCCCAAAACCGGCGCACGCGGAAGAGCGGTGCGCGCCTGACCACGAGTTCGCCCGGCTCGATCTAGCCATATCCGGACTCCGCGGCGTGCGGCGTGATCCCCAGCAGGGCGGTCAACTCCGGCCGCGACCCGACCGCGTCGAAGGCCAAATCGACATGGCGCATGAATTCGCGGGCGCTCTGCTCCGGTGGCAAGCGGGTGGGCTTCACCTCGCGCACATCGAAATAAGCTCGACTACGGACCATCTTCTGTGGAAAAAAAGTCACGTTCAAGGCAGATTCCGTTACATCGGGAACGAATCTTCAGTTGTTTTTTCGGACGGTATTGTCGTTACCTTTGGCGACTGCGCTCTACGCCAGGAGCATCGCCATTTTATCGGGCGTGATTTAGACTGAAAGGAGACCGAAATCTTCGTACTCATGGCGCCACGCGACGCATCGATCAGGCAGAGTGCTGCCAGGCCTCCCCGACCTCGGGCAATTAGCGCTCAAGATTTGGCTAAATTGGAAGGGCTGGCGGGCTTTCCGTTGAGCAAATTAGAAGCTTTGCGCGCGAGGATGAAGGTTCGTCAGGTTTCCAAGCGCTCGATCATCTATGAGGAGGGTCACTCGGAACGCGCCGTATACGTCGTGCTCTCGGGCATCGCCCGGCTTGTCTGTCTCAGCCGAAAACGGATGCGCAACCTGCTAGAGGTTCTGGGACCGGGCGACGTGATCGAGATTCCCTCATTGCTGCCCGATATTCATCATAAACTATCCTTGGAGGCGTTCACCGATTGTCAAATCGGGTTGATAAGCCCAACCGAGCTGGTTGAGGGCATCGTCGGCATTCCATTCCGCGAGTTCAATGAGGCGCTCAGTTTGACGATCGGCCGATGGTGGAAGCTTCTGGAGCGCCATTCAAACTTTCTTAACCACACCGTTCGAGAAAGAATTGCGATCGCCTTGCTCGACCTCGGTCGCAAGTTCGGTGTGCGACACGACCGCGGCATGATCATAGATCTGCACTTAAGTGGTCAGGACATAGCGGACCTAGTGGAGTGCTCGCGGCCGAAAGCGAGCGAGTGCCTCAAGAAGCTCGTTGCCGAAGGCGTTGTCATGCGCGAACAGCGCCGTTTCATCATCGACTCCGCGAAGATTGAGGCTAGCCTGCGATCCTGATGTTAAGTGCTGTGCAGAGACTCGACGTGCGGCCGGTGCGAGTGGAGCGATCTCGGCGAGCCAGCCGCGTGATCGACGTCTTGAGCCGTCTGAGAATCCAACCTCAATGGAACGTGGCCTGATCCATGGCGACGATATTCCGTAAAATTCTCTGCCCGATCGACTTTAGCGATAATTCTATCGCCGCGCTTGACCAGGCGGCGAAGCTCGCTCGAAAAGGCGACGCGCTGCTGTACTTGATGTACGTAGAGTTCGTACCGATGGGTAACCCCGGCGAACTTGCTAATTACGTCACGGTTTCGACGGAACCTGGCAAGCTCCGGCTCAAGCAGATCGCGCGAAAACCCCTGGCCAAGGTGCGGCACGAGCTTGTCGTGCAAGTTGGATGGCCCGCAGAAGTAATCGAAAAGGCCGCCCAGGATCTTGACGTTGATCTGATTGTTATGGCGACTCACGGACGGACCGGCATCAACCGTTTGTTTCTTGGGAGTATCGCCGAACACGTGGTTCGCGCGTCGAAGCGATCGGTCCTGAGCTTTGGTCCCGGAACCGCTCTGGGAGCCTTAAAGAAGATTCTTTGCACGGTTGATTTTGATTCAAACTCGATCGCCGCGCTGAACTTTGGATGGCGCCTGGCCCAGGAATACAGGGCCGCAATAAGCCTGTTACATGTAGTCCGCGTGCCCTTCGAGGCGTCAGAAGTCCCTGTAGAACCGACAACACCTGAGTGGGAGCAAGACGCCCGAGCTCAGCTCGTAAAGGTCGCAGCCGACAATCTTGGCGCAAAAGCCAAGTGCAATCTGCTGGTGCGCAGCGGCGACCCGGCTGGCGCGATACTCGAAGTTGAAAAGGAGCTGCGGCCCGACCTGATCGTAATGGCTACGCATGGACGGACCGGACTGAGCCACCTGGTTTTAGGAAGCGTGGCGGAGCGTACGGTTCGCGAATCGACCGTTCCGGTGCTGACGGTCCGCGGATGACCTCGCGATCCTGAGCTCTATCGTGAGGTCCAGGAGCAGACGGGAAAATGGACAAGAACTATATCACTTGGTTTTCCGACGAGAGTTCATCCGAGGTTGCTCAGCTCGGGGGTAAAAATGCCTCGCTTGGCGAAATGACCCGGAAGATGCACGGGCAATGCATTCCCGTTCCCGACGGCTTTGCGGTGACGGCAGGCGCCTATTGGATATTCGTGGACGCCAACGAACTGCGCCAGCCAATAGGCGCGGAACTGCAGGCCATTAGAGAACGAAAGCTCTCGCTTGCGGCCGGTGCGAAGCGGATACGACAGATGATCGCACGCGCGAAGTTTCCGCCTGCGATGGCCGGGGCGATACGCACCGCGTATCGGAGGCTTTCGCAAGGCGCCCAGAAGGAAGACCTGGATGTTGCCGTGCGAAGTAGTGCGACGGCTGAGGATTTGCCCGATGCAAGTTTCGCCGGCCAGCAGGAAAGCTTTCTCAACATCCGCGGTGAGAAGAATCTGCTCGATGCGGTCCGCCGATGCTTTGCGTCGTTGTTCACCGACCGGGCCATCGTGTACCGCGAGAACCATGGCTTCGATCATATGAAGGTTGCCCTGTCGGTCGGTGTTCAAAGAATGGTCCACTCCGACAGAGGTAGTGCCGGAGTGATGTTTTCCATCGATACGGAGACAGGGTTTCCGAACACAGTACTCATAAACGCGTCTTGGGGACTTGGCGAGGCAGTGGTTCAGGGAATAGTCGAGCCGGACGAGTACGTGGTGTTCAAGCCTCTGCTCGCGCAAGACGGACTTGCGCCGATTCTGGAGAAGACATTGGGGAAGAAGGAGAAGAAGGTCGTTTACGCCGATGGCGGCAAGAAGACGACGCGCACCATCAGCACTCCGAAGGATGAGCGAGCACGCTTCGTTCTCGACGATGCCGACATCCTGAAACTTGCGAAGTGGGCGGTTGCTATCGAGTCACACTACGCACGCTCAATGGACATCGAATGGGCAAAGGACGGCGAGACCGACGAACTCTTCATCGTTCAGGCTCGCCCGGAGACCGTTCAGTCGCGCAAGGAGGCCGGCTCGCTGAAGACGTATACCCTCAAGCGCAAGGGCGAGCGCCTGCTCACTGGTCTCGCGATCGGCGACGCAGTCGCCACCGGGGCGGTGTGCAGACTGAAAAGTCCCGCCGAGATCGCCAAATTCAAGAACGGCGCGATCCTGGTGACCGAAACTACGGACCCGGACTGGATGCCTATCATGAAGCGGGCTGCAGCCATCATCACCGACCATGGTGGGCGCACATCGCACGCTGCGATCGTCAGTCGCGAATTGGGGCTGCCCGCGATCGTCGGCGCCGGCAAGGCCACGGTCGTGCTTGAGAGCGGGCGCGACGTCACAGTGTCCTGCGCCGAGGGTGACATGGGCTACGTCTATGACGGCGTCGGTGAATTCGAGGTGCGCGACCTCGCGCTCGAAAACATCGCCGCAACCAGAACCAGGGTAATGCTCAACATGGCCAACCCGGCAGCGGCGATGCGCTGGTGGCGGCTGCCTGCGGACGGCATCGGCCTCGCGCGAATGGAGTTCATCATCAACAATATCGTCAAGATCCATCCGATGGCGCTGGTGAAGTTCGGGGAACTCAAGGATGTCGCGGCGCGGGAGTGGATTGAGCGACTGACGCAGGGGTTCGACGATAAGACGCAGTACTTCGTCGACACGCTTGCCTTCGGAATCGCCCGGATCGCGGCTTCACGTCATCCGAATCCGGTGATCGTCCGAATGAGCGATTTCAAGACCAATGAATATGCGCAGCTCATCGGTGGCAGGCAGTTCGAGCCAAAGGAAGAGAATCCCATGCTCGGATGGCGTGGCGCGAGCCGATATTACAGCGAGGGCTATCGCGAAGGTTTCGCGCTGGAATGCCGTGCCATCCGCAAGGTGCGACAGGAAATCGGTCTGCGCAACATCGTGGTGATGATACCGTTCTGCCGGACGATTGCGGAAGCGGACAAGACTTTGCAGGCTATGGCGGACAACGGTCTGCGCCGCGGCGAAAATGGCCTGCAGGTCTACGTTATGTGTGAGATTCCATCGAACGTGATTCTGGCTGAAAAGTTCGCCGAGCGTTTCGATGGCTTTTCGATCGGCAGCAACGACCTGACGCAGCTGACTCTTGGCGTCGACCGCGATTCCGAGCAACTCGCTCCGCTGTTCAACGAACAGGACGAAGCCGTCACCACGCTTATCGCGAGCGTCATCCCATCAGCGCATAAGCTTAATCGCAAGGTTGGCTTATGCGGACAGGCGCCGAGCGACCACCCGGAATTCGCCCGTTTCCTCGTGCATGCGGGAATCGATTCGATCTCGGTCAGTCCGGACAGTTTCATGCGTGTGAAGAAGCATGTGGCGGCGGCTGAATCCGAGCAGACGCTGAAAGCCGTTGGCGCTTAGTAGGACGCGTGACGCAGGGAGGCGCCCATGAAGGTCGAGCAAATCATGAATCGCAATGTCAAAGTCTGTCGCCCGCAAGACTCGCTGAACAAGGCTGCGCAATTAATGTGGGACGAGCCTTGCGGCGCTGTGCCGGTGGTTGACGATCAGCGCAAACCGGTCGGCTTTCTCACCGACCGGGACATCTGCATGGCCGCCTATACCCAAGGCAAGCCGCTGGAGGAGTTGCGGGTTGAGACAGCCATGGCCCGGAAGGTTGTGTCCTGCGTGGCTGAGGATGAGCTGGGCGCCGCGGCCGGACTGATGCGGCAACACCGCACCCGTCGACTTCCCGTGATAGATCGCAACGGAGCATTGGTCGGGCTGTTGTCGCTCGACGATCTGGCCTGCGAAGCCGCGCGGGCGCTTCGCGGCGGGGTAAATGACGAACTGAGAAACCTGGTGCTGGAGGTGCACCTGTCGATTCACCACGGACGCATGCGCCTCCACCCGGCTGCTTAAGGGAAAAGGCAAGACCAGCAGACAGAACAGTGCATCACAGGCCGCATCGGAGAGAGGCGCATTAGCGGTAGTCGAGGTTCCCCACATGACTTGGAAAACCATTGAGAAGCCCCGGCAGGGCTGGGACATTGTCCCGAATCTGCTCGATTATGAACGGAGTCGGGCAGAGTTTTCCTGGGACGCGGCCCGGCGCGGACTCGACGGTCTTCCCGGCGGCGGACTCAACATCGCCTACGAAGCGGTCGATCGCCGCGCCGCAGGGCCACACTGCCACAACCTCGCCTTGCGCTGGCTGGGCAAGCGGGGTGAAGTGCGCGATTTCACCTACGGCGATCTGCAGGTACTCAGCAATCGCTTCGCCAACGTGCTCAGGCGCCTTGGTGTCGGCAAAGGTGAACGGGTATTTCTGCTGGCCGGGCGTATCCCTGATCTTTATATAAGTGCGCTCGGCACCCTCAAGAATGGCAGCGTTTTCTGCCCATTGTTCTCGGCCTTCGGCCCTGAGCCGATCCGCCAGCGCATAAGTATCGGCGACGGGCGTGTCCTCGTCACCACGGCGGCGCTATACAAGCGAAAAGTCGCCGAGCTGCGCGCTACGCTACCCGGGCTTAGGCATGTATTGTTGATCGGCAACCGCGACGAAATTCGGACACTCCTCGGAACTTTAGACTATAACCAGTTAATGACCGAGGCGGATGACCATTTCACCATCCCGCCGACCGATCCTGAGGATCTCGCGCTGCTGCACTTCACTAGCGGGACGACAGGCATGCCCAAAGGCGCAATGCACGTTCACGAGGCGGTCGTCGCCCATTACATGACTGGCTATTTCGCTCTCGACTTTCATCCCGACGATATCTTCTGGTGTACCGCCGACCCGGGATGGGTAACCGGAACTTCCTATGGCATCATTGCCCCGCTGACTCACGGGATTACCAGTATCGTCGATGAGGCCGAGTTCGACGCCGAGCGCTGGTACGGGATTCTGCAAAGGCATCGCGTCACCGTCTGGTACACCGCGCCGACCGCAGTGCGGATGATGATGAAGGTCGGGACGGAAGTGATCGGCAAGTACGACCTTCGAAGCCTGCGCTTTATTGCGAGCGTCGGCGAGCCGCTGAATCCGGAAGCCGTGGTGTGGGGACAGAAGGCATTCGGGATGCCGATCCACGACAACTGGTGGCAGACCGAGACCGGCGGCATCATGATCGCGAACTACGCGTCGATGGACGTGCGGCCGGGTTCGATGGGCCGCCCGCTGCCCGGCATCGAAGCAGGGATCGTCCGTCTCCGCAAGGACGGAAGCGTTGAAACGGTAGACGAGCCGGGAATCGAAGGCGAACTCACATTGCGGCCGGGATGGCCTTCGATGTTCCGCGGCTATCTGCACGAGGACGAGCGCTATCGCAAATGCTTTGCCGGTGGTTGGTACCTCACCGGCGACCTCGCTAAGCGTGACAGCGACGGTTACTTCTGGTTCGTCGGCCGCGCCGACGACGTGATCAAATCCTCCGGTCATCTGATCGGTCCCTTCGAGGTCGAGAGCCTTCTGCTCGAGCATCCTGCCGTCGCCGAAGCCGGTGTTATCGGCAAGCCCGACCCGGTCGCGGGCCAGGTGGTGAAAGCGTTCGTTTCACTAAAGCCGGCGTACTCGTCGAGTGAAGAATTGCGCCTGGAGCTGCTCGGGTTCGCGCGCAAGCACCTGGGAGCGGTGGTGGCGCCTAAAGAGATCGAGTTTGTGGCCAACGTGCCCAAAACCCGCAGCGGCAAGATCATGCGCCGGCTGCTCAAGGCGCGCGAGCTCGGACTGCCCGAGGGCGACATTTCCACGCTGGAGAGTGAGTGATGGCTGCGCCGCAGAGCAGAGCCGACGAGGAGTTGAGGCCGCGCCTAAAACGGGAGCATGCGCTGGAGCTCCTGCGCCAGATGGTGCGCATCCGCCGACTTGAGGAAAAATGCGCTGAGCTCTACAGCGCCGCCAAGATCCGCGGCTTCCTACATCTATACATTGGCGAAGAGGCAGTCGCCGCGGGCGCGATGCAGGCGCTGGAGGCCGACGACGCGATCGTCGCGACCTACCGCGAGCACGGGCACGCGCTGGTGCGCGGCGTCGCGGCCGAAAAGATCATGGCCGAACTCTACGGCAAGCAGGAAGGTTGCAGCCGCGGGCGAGGCGGTTCGATGCATCTCTTCGACGCTGCCACGCGCTTTTACGGCGGCAACGCAATAGTCGGCGGCGGACTGCCCGTCGCTGTCGGCCTGGCACTGGCCGACAAGCTGCAGCAGCGCTCGCGCGTAACCGCGTGTTTCTTTGGCGAGGGCGCGGTCGCCGAAGGCGAGTTCCACGAGAGCATGAATCTCGCGGCGCTGTGGAAATTGCCCGTGCTGTTTTGCTGCGAGAACAACCTCTACGCGATGGGTACTGCGCTGAAACGGTCGGAATCGGAAATCGATCTGTGCCTGAAGGCGACGAGCTACGAGATGCCCGCGTGGCCGGTTGACGGGATGGACGTTGCGATGTGCGAAGCGGCGGCGCGGCGCGCGGTCCTCGCCGTGCGCTCGGGCGAGGGCCCCTGCTTTCTGGAGTTCCGCACCTACCGCTTCCGCGCGCATTCGATGTACGACCCGCAGCTCTACCGCAGCAAGGCGGAAATCGAGGAGTGGAAGAAGCGCGACCCGATCGATACCTTCGCGGCGCGCCTGAAGGAACAGGAGTTGCTCGACGACGCAGACCTCGCGGCAATCGAAGCGGCGATCGCCGCAGAAATCGCCAAAGCGGTCGAGTTTGCCGAGGCAGGGACCTGGGAGCCGCCGGAGACGCTGACCCGGTTCGTCTATTCGGACAAGGCCCGGTCATGAGCGCGCAAGCGAAGACCGTGCGCATGACTTATCGCGAAGCGATGCGCCAGGCTATACGCGATGCGCTGCAGCGTGATCCGAGAGTGTTCCTGATGGGCGAGGATGTCGGCCGCTACGGCGGATGCTTCGCCGTGAGCAAGGGACTGCTCGAGGAATTCGGCCCTGAGCGGATCCGCGACACCCCGCTTTCCGAGTCCGCTTTCGTGGGCGCTGGGATTGGTGCGGCGATGGGCGGTATGCGGCCCATCGTTGAGATCATGACCGTCAACTTTAGCCTGCTGGCACTCGACCAGATCGTGAATAACGCGGCGGCGATCCTTTTCATGTCTGGCGGCCAGTTCAACATTCCGCTGGTGATCCGAATGACGACCGGCGCCGGCCGCCAACTCGCCGCGCAGCATTCGCACAGCCTGGAGGGCTGGTACGCGCACATTCCGGGTATCAAGGTCCTCGCCCCGGCGACCGTGGAAGACGCACGCGGCATGTTATGGACAGCGCTCGAAGATCCCGACCCGGTGCTGATTTTCGAGCACGGCAGCCTGTACAACATGGAGGGTGAGCTGGCGGCTGACGCGGGCGCCGTGAACATCGACAAGGCCGTGCTGCAGCGCTCCGGAACCGACGTGAGCCTGATTACCTACGGCGGCACGCTGGCCAAGACGCTCGCGGCGGCGGACGAGTTGGCAGAAGCGGGTGTGAGCGCCGAGGTTATCGATCTGCGCACGTTGCGGCCCCTCGATACCGCAACAATTCTCGACTCGGTCACGCGCACCCATCGCGCAGTCATCGTCGACGAAGGATGGCGCAGCGGCAGCATTTCGGCCGAGATCAGCGCGCGCATCGTGGAAGGCGCTTTTTACGAACTCGACGCCCCGGTGGCGCGCGTGTGCAGTGCCGAGGCGCCGATGCCGTACGCGAAGCATCTCGAGGACGCGGCGCTGCCGCAGGTGCCGGCGATCGTGGAGTGTGTGCGCGCCATGGTGGGGGATCGTGGCTGAGTTCCGAATGCCGGCGCTGGGGGCCGATATGGAGGTCGGCACCGTTCTCCAATGGCTTGTCAAACCCGGCGACGCGATAAAGCGCGGCGACATCGTGGCGGTCGTGGACACTGAAAAGGCGACGATCGAAGTCGAGGTGTTCGAAACCGGAGTCATTCAGAACATCATTGTACAGGAAGGCGAAAAGGTCCCGGTCGGCACGGTGCTGGCAATGATCGGTGCTGAGGGTGAACTCGCCGCGCCGACGGCCGAAGTCAAACCAAAACCCATAGCGGCAGCGGTTCCGATCAAAGAGAAGCCGAAGCCTGCCGTATTGCCGCCACCAGCGCCTGCCGCGCCTGCCGCGATGCGGGCACCTGCGCGCGCGGAAATGAAGCCGCCGGCAATGGCGGCGCCCGCCGCGCCTCATCGCCTGCGCGTGTCTCCGCTGGCGATGCGTATCGCAATCGACCTTGGGGTCGACGTCTCCAAGGTGAAAGGAACTGGCCCCGAAGGAGCGATCACCAAGGCGGACGTGGAACGCGCGGCCAAGGCAGCCGCTGCTCCTCCTGTTGCACCCGCTGCGGTCAAAGCGGTGACACCGGCGGCGGCGGCCGGGGCGCCCAAGGTGGCAGCGCCGCCCAGGCCTGCGCTCTCGGGTGAGGAGCGCAGGGCCGCTATGCGCAAGGTGATAGCGGCCGCGATGGCGCGCTCGAAGCGCGAGATTCCGCATTACTACCTCGGCACGCAAATCGACATGAGCCGCGCGATGGCCTGGCTGCAAGCGGAAAACCTGAAACGGCCGGTAACCGAACGGCTGCTGTATTCGGTGTTGCTGCTCAAGGCGGTCGCATTGGCGGCTCGTGAGATACCGGAGATGAACGGCTTCTGGATCGACGGCGCGTTCAAGCCGAGCGGCGCGGTGCACGTCGGCGTGGCAATCTCGCTGCGCCAGGGCGGGCTGATCGCGCCGGCGATCCACGACGTCGAGAAAAAGCGCCTCGATGAAATCATGGTCAACCTGTACGACCTAGTGAAACGGGTGCGCGCCGGCGTGCTGCGGAGTTCGGAGATCGCCGACGCCACCATTACCGTCACTAGCCTGGGCGACCAGGGCGTCGAAACCGTCTTTGGCATCATTTACCCGCCGCAGGTCGCGCTGGTCGGCTTCGGCAAGATCACCGAGCGTCCGTGGGCAAGCAACGGGATGGTCGGAGCGAAGCCGGTCATCATGGGGACGCTTGCCGCCGATCATCGGGCGAGTGACGGGCATCGTGGCGGACTCTTCCTCGCCGCCCTTGAGCGCCTGCTACGAGAGCCGGAGAAACTTGACGGACAATGAAATCAAATCGCTGGTCGTGGGCGAACTGAAAAAGCTCGCCCCCGAAGTCGACGCGGATCAGATCGATCCGGCGATCGATTTGCGCGAGCAGATCGACCTCGATTCGATGGATCTGCTGAACCTTATGATCGCCATCCACGAGGCGACGGGAGTGGATATTCCCGAAGCGGATTATCCTCAGATGGCGACACTTAATGGTTGTGTCGCATATCTGCGCAGCCGCATCAAAACAAAGTGACTGAGAGTCCCGTGTCTGCGGCTCAGCGCGGATGCGGACGGTTGGACGGTGAATATGGCCCGGCGAGCCGAACGTTCCGAGATCTCGGAAGCGTCCATCTCTCGGTAAGGGAATAGGTGCATGAGGAACCTAAGCGCCGCTCCGTTCGAATCCGAACCCAGGGCTCTGAAACCGCTGATGGAGCTGTCCCTGGATCTTCGCAACTGCTGGGATCATACGACGGATCCGGTATGGAGCAAGATCGAGCCGGAGTTGTGGACGCTTACCCACAATCCCTGGGTCGTGCTGCAGACGGCTTCACGGACGAAGCTAAAGTCCCTCGAAAGCGACCCCGAATTCGGCAAGCACGTTCGCGAACTCCTGAACCGACAGCGGCAACTCCTGAAAGGCGAGGCATGGTTTCAGCGCACGCACAGTGACTCGCCGCTCGGCTGCGTTGCCTACTTCAGCATGGAATTCGGACTCAGCGAAGCGCTGCCCATCTATTCCGGCGGGTTGGGCAACGTGGCCGGGGATCAGATGAAAGCCGCGAGCGATTTGGGCGTGCCGCTGGTAGGGGTGGGACTTCTGTATCAGCAGGGTTACTTCCGCCAGATCATCGACGCCGACGGAAGCCAACGGGCGCTATATCCCTACAACGACCCCGGCCAATTGCCCATCGCGCCCGTGCGGGACAAAGACGGCGAATGGTTCAGGCTGAGCGTCATCCTGCCGGGTCAAAAACTCTGGCTGCGCGCCTGGCAGGCACAGGTCGGACGGCTGAAACTTTATTTGCTCGATAGCAACGACGCTGCAAACCCGCCGGCGTACCGCGGCATCACGAGCGAACTATATGGCGGCGGGCCCGAACTGCGGCTGGCGCAGGAACTCGTGCTCGGCATCGGCGGTTGGCGGTTGCTGCGAGGCCTCGGCATCAATCCGGAAGTCTGCCACCTGAACGAAGGACACGCGGCGTTCGCGGTGGTGGAACGCGCGCGCAGCTTCATGGAAGACAGCGCACTGCCGTTTGAGGCCGCCCTGGCGGTCACGCGAGCCGGGAACCTGTTTACGACTCACACTCCCGTGGAAGCCGGCTTCGACCGCTTCGCCCCAAGCCTGATTGGCCGGCATCTCGAGCGATACGCACGAGAGCGCCTCGGCATCAGCCTGTCGCAGTTCCTGGCACTGGGTCGCGCGGTTCCTGACGATCCAAATGAACCCTTCAACATGGCTTATCTCGCTATCCGCGGCAGTGGAACGATCAACGGGGTCAGCCGTCTGCATTGCGCTGTCAGTCGTAATATCTTTCGGTGTCTGTTTCCGCGCTGGCCCCAGGCAGAGATTCCGGTTGGGTATGTCACCAATGGCGTCCATACTCCGACCTGGGATTCCGCAGCTGCCGATGCGCTATGGACAGAGGCCTGTGGCCGCGAGCGTTGGCGCGGCACCATGGAGACCGTCGGAGATGACATTTGTTGTGCGGCGGACAGCGCGCTGTGGGAACTTCGCGCAAAGAACCGTCTTGCGCTGGTTCGCTTCGTGCGGGAGCGCCTCGCCAGCGAACTTGCCGCTCGCGGCGGAGATCCAAAAACCGCCGAGAGCATTTTCGATCCAGACACCCTGACACTGGGCTTTGCCCGCCGGTTTGCAACGTACAAGCGCCCCAATATGCTTCTGCATGACCCGGACCGTCTCGTTCGCATTCTGACGAATCCGCATCGTCCAGTTCAGCTGGTGATCGCCGGCAAGGCTCATCCGCAAGACGATGCCGGCCAGGCAATGATCAAGGCCTGGGTTGAGTTCGTCCAGCGCCCCGACGTGAGGCGCTACGCCGTCTTTCTCAGCGACTACGACCTGGTGCTGGCCGAGCGGCTAGTGCAGGGCGCCGATCTATGGATCAACACTCCACGCCGGCCTTGGGAGGCATGCGGCACGAGCGGGATGAAAGTGCTCGTGAACGGCGGCCTCAATCTTTCGGAGCTGGACGGTTGGTGGGCCGAGGCATATTCGCCGCAGGTCGGCTGGGCATTGGGCGATGGCAAGGAGCACGACAATGACCCGGCCTGGGACGCGGCCGAAGCGGAAGAACTCTACGATATCCTCGAAAAGCAGGTTATTCCGGCGTTCTACAGCCGCGACAACAATGGCATCGCCACGGAGTGGGTCACACGAATGCGTGAAAGTATGTCACGCTTGACACCGCGGTTTTCGGCCAATCGCGCCGTGCGCGAATACACGGAGAAATATTATGTCCCGGCCGCTGCGGCATATAATGAGCGGGCGCACGATCGGGGAGCCTACGGCCGATCCCTGATCCAATGGGAACAGGTGTTGGCCGGGCACTGGGAGTCGCTTAGGTTCGGTGAGCTTCGCGTCGAGACTTCTCCAAAAAAGCACTCGCTACAGGTCGAGGTGTATCTCGGGGAGCTGCGTACCGACTGGGTACAAGTACAAGTCTATGCAGATCCGCTCGACGGGGAACCGCCGTTTGTATCGGAAATGAATTGCAGGGAAAGCGATGAGCCTTCCGGAGGATGGAGCATCTATGCCGCCGAAGTCCCCGCTTCGCGCCCGGCATCGGACTACACACCTCGTATCGTTCCGTCGCATTCTGGAGCGAAGATTCCGCTTGAGGACGCTCACATCCTGTGGTTCCGCTAATGTGCTTTCTTCAGCGCGGCTCCTGGGCACGAGGAGGTGCGGATGACTAAAGGCTGCAGTTTGTCGCTACGCGATGAGTGGGGAAAGGAGCCATGACCAACTGGTCGCAAATTGAGGGCTCACCGCAGCCGCTTGGCGGTGTCTGGCTTGGAGAGGAAAGAAGCTACAACTTCGCGCTGTACTCCAGACACGCGACGGACGTAACGCTCTTGCTGTATACGACGCACGACCTGGTGAATCCGGTGCGGCGCATTCCACTAAATTATCTAATTCACAAATCCGGACGGATTTGGCATTGTCGGCTCGCCGCTGACCAGGTCGCCGATGCTTGTTACTACGCGTACTCAGTCGAAGGACCGAACGATCCGCATGGAGAGCGTCATTTCTTCGATCCCGACAAGCTACTCCTGGATCCTTACGCGAGATCGATCTTCTTCCCACCTATCTTCAGCCGGACCGCGTCAATCGGGCGCGGATCGAACGCCGGTCGAGCGCCGCTTTGCTTGCTGCCCAGTGCTGCTTCATCTTTCGATTGGAGCGGCGAAACCCGGCCCCGTCATGGCTCGGACGCGATCATATACGAATTGCACGTCAGGGGTTTCACAAAACGCAGCAACTCCGGCGTCACCGCGGACAAACGAGGCACGTATGCTGGCTTGGTCGAAAAGATTCCGTATCTGAAAGAGCTCGGAATCACCGCGGTCGAATTAATGCCGGTGTTTCAGTACGACCCGGACGAGGGCAACTATTGGGGCTATATGCCTTTGAGCTTCTTCTCCCCGCATCAGGGTTACGCCGCAGTTGCGAACGCCGCTGAAGCCGCGCGCGAATTCAAAAGCATGGTGAAGGCTCTCCACCAGGCAGACATCGAAGTGATTCTCGACGTGGTTTACAACCACACTACGGAGGCTGGCGCCGACGGACCGACCTACAGCTATCGCGGTATTTGCAACAGCAGCTACTACTTACTCGACGAGAGCATGGCGCACTACCGCAACGACACCGGCGCGGGCAATGTGCTTCGCTCGGCTCATCCAATCGTGCGGGGCATGATAGTCGACAGTCTCCATTTTTGGGTGACGGAAATGCACGTCGACGGATTTAGGTTCGACCTCGCGTCGATCTTCAGTCGCAATGATGACGGATCTTTAAACCTTCAAGACCCGCCGATCATCTCGGAAATCACGAGCTATGAGGAGTTCGCCTCGGTTCGCCATATCGCGGAAGCCTGGGATCCCGTAAGTTACGAACTCGGGCGCAGTTTTCCCGGCAAATCATGGAGCCAGTGGAACGGCAGGTTCCGAGACGACATTCGGGGCTTCGTCAAAGGCGACCTCGGCAAGGTCGGTGATATGATGAGTCGGCTTTATGGCAGCAGCGACTTGTTTCCCGACGACCGCGACAATGCTTACCACCCCTTCCAGACCATTAACTACGTGACTTCTCACGACGGCTTTTGCCTCTACGATCTGGTTGCCTACGATGCGAAGCATAACCAGGCTAACGGTCAGAACAACAGAGATGGGAGCGACAGTAATCTGAGCTGGAACTGCGGCTGGGAAGGAGACCTCAATGTCCCCGCGGAGGTAATGCGGCTACGGGAGCAGCAAATCAGGAATTTTTTTGCGATCCTGATGCTTTCCAACGGAACACCGATGTTCCGCGCCGGCGATGAGTTTATGAACACCCAGGGCGGCAACAATAATCCGTGGAATCAGGATAATGAGACCACTTGGCTTGACTGGGATCGGTTGGAGACAAACCGGGGCATTTTCCGATTTTTCAAGGGAATGGTCGCCTTTCGTAAAGCACATCCGTCGCTGGGGCGCAGTCGATTCTGGCGTGACGACATACGCTGGTACGGCGTCGACCAGCACGTTGACCTTAGTTACTCTTCACACAGCCTCGCATTCTGCCTGCGCGGTACCTCGCAGCAGGACCGGGATATTTATGTGATGATCAATGCCTACTGGGAGGCTCTGAACTTCGCCATTCAGGAAGGAGAGGCAAAAGAGTGGCAGCGAGTAGTCGACACCAGTAAGCCGAGTCCTTTTGATCTTCTCGAAATTGGTAGCGAGGAGCCCCTGGCCTTGCTCGATTACAAGGTCGAAGCCAGATCCGTCGTGGTGCTGCTACGAACCGCTTGAGCCGGAACAGGTTTAAGCATCTCGTGCTTGGAAGTGTCGCCGAAAGAGTCGTGCGCAAGTCGCGCGTCCCGGATGTTTTGGCCGGCTCCTGGCGACTGAGATTAGCCATCTGGGAGAGTTGCGGCCAGCCGTGATAGGCTGCCGATGGCGAGAGAAACTCGACAGCGATGCCAGATTTCGAACCACAGAGCAAGAAACCGCGGCCGAAGCCGCAAATTTCTCAAAGCCTGTGGTTCTGGTGGTTTGCCTCTGCTGCCTTGCTGATTTGGAGCCTGTTCAACCTATTCGCGGGACCGTCCTCCGAGGTCGCAAATATTCCGTATTCGACCTTTCGAGAACAGGTACGAGCCGATAACGTTTCAAAGATCCACATCATCGCCGATACCATCACCGGAACTCTTACCAAGCCGCTACTATGGCCCAAGCCGCAGCCAAATGTCGAATCAAAATCGCCCGGGCCGTTGACAGCTTCGGAAAAATCGAACTCTGGCGCATTACCCTCCTCTAAAGCCAAGTCCGAACCGCCAAATCAGCCGCCGTCAGCCTACTATTACGAATTCCGCACTGTGTTCCCGGCGACCATCGGAGATCCGAATCTAATCAACCTCCTCGAGTCCCATCACATCACCGTGGACGTGTCGGCGCCATCCAGACCCTGGCTTCTTGATGTGCTCATTAACTGGTTCCCAATGCTGCTGCTCATCGGGTTTTTCTGGTGGATGGCTACCAATGCGGGCCGGGGTCAAGCCGGAATGTTCGGCTTCGGCCGGATGAAGGCTCGCCGCTATTCCAGCGACCAGCCGAAGGTGACCTTCAGTGACGTAGCGGGAGCGGACGAGGCCAAGATCGAGTTGCAGGAAGAAGTTGATTTTCTTAGAAATCCAAAGAAATACCGCGACCTGGGCGCTCGCATTCCGAAGGGGGTGCTCCTAGTCGGGCCACCAGGAACCGGTAAGACCCTCTTCGCGCGAGCTGTGGCCGGTGAAGCTGGTGTTCCTTTCTTCAGCATCAATGCGTCCGAATTCGTCGAAATGTTCGTCGGTGTCGGCGCCAGCCGCGTCCGCGACCTTTTCCGTCAAGCCAAGGAAGCGGCACCCGCCATCATATTCATTGACGAACTGGATGCGGTCGGGCGCCGCCGAGGTGCTGGAGTCGGAAGTGGAAGTGATGAGAGAGAACAAACTCTTAACCAGTTGCTCGGCGAACTCGACGGTTTCGATCCGCGGCTGGACGTTATCATACTGGCGGCGACCAATCGACCTGATGTGCTCGACCCGGCGCTTCTGCGTCCAGGACGTTTCGATCGGCAGGTAGTCATCACTCTCCCCGACCGCAAGGGGCGGGAGGGAATCTTGCGGATTCATGCGCGCCTGTTGCGGCTGGGCAGCGACGTTGATCTCTCGCTGCTCGCCAGAATGACCATTGGGCTCAACGGCGCCGATCTGGCTAATCTTTGCAACGAGGCAGCCCTCGCTGCCGCTCGCCACAATCAAAGCTTGGTCACAATGGTCGACTTCGAGGAGGCGCATGACAAGGTGCGGCTGGGCGTGGCGCATCCGCAATTGATCGATCCGAAAGAGCGTCGCGTGGTCGCCTACCATGAAGCAGGGCATGCTGTGGTTGCCTGGTTCACACCTGCCGCCGACCCAGTGCAAAAGGTGACCATCGTGCCGCATGGCCAGGCTCTAGGCGTCACCTAGCAGGTTCCTGGTGAGGAACGGCACAATTTCAATCGGGCGTATCTGAAGGCACGCCTCGCCGTAATGTTGGGTGGCCGGACTGCTGAGGAGATTGCAGTCGGCGAGATTACGACCGGCGCCGAGAATGACTTGGTCGAGGCGACTCGCCTCGCTCGCCGGATGGTCACGCGGTGGGGGATGGGAAAACTTGGCCCGATAGCTTTCAGAGCGGACGAACAGCAGCCGTTCCTGGGATACGAACTTTCGCAAAGACCTGATTACAGTGAAGCAACCGCCGCCGAAATCGATGGTGAAGTTCGCCGTCTGCTCCGGGAAGCTCACCAGGAAGTCCAGCGCCTGCTTGCCGATGCGCGTCAGTCGCTTGATCGTCTCGTCGAGGCTCTCTTACAGGAAGAAACCGTCGAGCTCCACGAACTCAACCGCATTCTAGGCCCACGGCCGCAGGCCGAACCAGAGCTAGTCCAGCGTCGCGCCGAAGCTGCCTTATGATCTGAAGTGTCCCGTCAACAATCGTCCGACAGTCTCTGCTATTTTTCACCTGAGGTTCGCAATTTTGCCTTCATCGAGGCTTCGTACTCAAGCCCGTATATAGCGTGCTTCAAGTTAGAGTTGCGCGGATGCGCCGAGGTGTTGACCCGGCGCCCGCGCGAGGTGTCATCACGCCTAATATACGAGGCGATGCGGTCCGCGGATGTCCAAATCATCTGTAGCGCAACCGGCACCAAAACCGGCACCAGACGATTTTGGAAAGTCTGAGAGCCGCGTAAGTACCTGATTTCATTGGTGGGCGGTGCAGGTTTCGAACCTGCGACCCTCGGCTTGTAAGCTGTGTTACGAGCAGAAAACCCCGATACGACTAGAGATCATTCGGTATCGACAGATAGCACGGAAAGCCTTGGAGGAGAAGGAGTTTCTGCATTATCCGAGGATGCGATCCATCATTACCGAGTCACATGAACTGATATTGTGATAGGGCACAAATTCGGGCACACAGGGCACAAAATTGGGCACATTGATCTCGTCGATTGTCGAAAACGAAAATCACGTTCACCGAGCTCGCTGTTCCAGAGCCAGGACCGGCACGGCGATCGGTTTGATACCGGCAAACTCCAGAAGATCTGGTCAAATAATTTCCTCAGGTTCCCAGTTCAGTGGATCGGAAAAAGCAATGTCCACGATGACTTCCTCGAACCGTCGCCCGCCCAGTTCCGCCTTCACGCGGTATCTGACCGCAACGCCTTCCTGTTCTTCAACCGGCGCGTCTACCTTCTTGACATCGAACCTGAAAAACTCATCGAGGTCGACCGCTTGAGCCGCTATGAGGTCGGAGGTGGCTGCCGTCTCATTGTCGTTGCGAATAAGATCCATGTCCTTCGTGGTTCGCGTACGTTCACCGAGCCGGAAGTCCAGAGCCAGCGCACCCTTGAGAACCCATTTTCTAGGAGCAGCAAGGGCAAGCCGCGCAAGGAAGCGATCGAAGACAACCGCTTTTCGAAGGCGAACGAGAGAAGTGCTCGCGTCGCGCGATCTGTCGAGCAGGCGCTGTTCGAGCGCCTGACGAAATGCGGGAGCGCTTTTGTACTTCATGGTTGCCGCGGTTCTTCCAGTGCATGTCGAACAAGTCGTTCGACTCTGCCGCCTCGCACCTTTGCCGCGCCAACGAAGTTTTGACGGGGCCGCCGAGCCTCGATCCAGTGCCTGGCGTATGGTGTTCACGGGATTTGAACCCCAAAGAAAGCCCGGAAAACCCTAGATTTTTTGGCCCGAAATGTGTCCCAAAGTGGCTGTTTCGGTACAGTTTGCCCCACGTGGGGCAACGGAACCGAGAGTTCGAATCCACT